>CALUSC010000001.1 GCA_944323345.1 uncultured Bacteroidales bacterium
TGCGGAGAGAAGGGGATTCGAACCCCTGTGACCCTTTAGGGGTCAACACGCTTTCCAGGCGTGCCTCTTAAGCCACTCGAGCATCTCTCCTGTTCAGTTATTTTCCCAGTTCCAGAATAACGTTCTTATCTTCATCCAGAAGCAGGATATTCTCACCGTCAGCCTTTACGGAAGCCACTTTACCGATGGCATCGAGAACAGCGCTTTCAGTTTTCATATTTTCTTCAGGCCCGGCCATCATGGTAGTAGCCATGTTTCCGAAAGTCAGGTTCTTCCCGTCCTGGGTATATGCCCCGTTCATTATATTGCATCCGGTAAAACCGTGGATGCGCGAATCTTCCGTATTGAATTCCATGAATGGCTTTTCCTCTCCGATTACAGTCGCCTCTTCGCCATTTACTGTCAGTATGTTCCATTTTCCTGAAAGCTCCGGTACGCTGCAGCATGATGCAGTAGCCAGCATCGCTGAAGCAAGAGCTAAACCCAATACGATACGTTTCATAGCCTGAAAAATTATCAAATCGGGGCGAAGTTAGCAAATTTTAGAAAAAAATAAAACATGAAACGACAGGAAAATTCACTATATTGTGGAAAAATATATTCTGTTATGTTCGGTGACAATATCTCAGGCAGCAGGCTGAAGGCTCTCGTATGGTCTTCCTCGGTTATTTATTTCGCTCTGGCAGTCATCTACTTCCTGCCTCTGGAAATACCGTACGGCATCTCTTTCCCGGTAGCCTCCGCCGCTGTTTTCTCTCTCTGGCTTGTCCCTTTTCCTATGAGTGCTGCGCTGATAGCCTCGGCTTTCGGGGACCTTATGGGAGCTGCCGGAAACTTCACGGCGCAGATGGAATGCTTTGCCGTGGCGCATCTTTTCCTTTGCCTGTTTTTTGTCCGCAGGCTTTTCCGGACAGGCAGGGCATCCTCTAAAAATTTCAGCGCGATACTGACTCAGAAACGCATTGCGTATCTGACCGTTACTGGCATCTGTACCGGAGCGGTGCTGCTCATGGCCATGATAAGCATAGTTCCGGAAACACCGTCGGGCGTGCTCAGGGCAGGAGTGGCATTCTATTCCATAGTGATTTCGCTGATGTTTTATTCGGCATTGCTCCAGAGGAGCATATTCTATGCGACAGGAGCGGCCCTTTTCGTCATTTCCGACTTCCTGCTCGGATGGGATCTGTTCGTGGAGCCGATAGAATATGACAAGTATCTGATTATGATACCGTACTACGCAGCCCAATGGGTGCTCTATGTCCGGGCTACGAAATACAGGGTGGGAAAAAGCCTGCTTGTGGCCAGGCTATAGATTACGCTTGAGAGTCTCTACGTACTTGGCTATCTTGTGCAGTTCATGCGGTATGTCTATGCCCTGCGGGCAATGCGGTATGCACTGCTTGCAGCCTATACAGTGGTCAGCCTGACGTACTTTCGGAACCGCCCTGTCATAGCCGACAAGATATGCCCTGCGGGCTTTTCTGTATCCATCCGACTGCGAATCTTGCGCTATTTCGCCTTCGTTCACGCACTTGTTGTAATGCAGCAGAACGGCCGGAATGTCGATGCCGTACGGGCAAGGCATGCAGTATTTGCAGTCGTTGCAAGGAATGGTAGGGTACTGCATCATCAGGTCTGCAGTTTCCTGAAGGAAGTTTATTTCCTCGTCCGTCAGCGCTTTAAGCGGTGAATAAGTCTTGATGTTGTCTTCCAGATGCTCCATGTAGGTCATCCCGCTGAGGACAGTGAGGACGTCAGGGTACGTGCCGGCGAACCTGAATGCCCACGACGCCGTGCTTCCCTGCGGATTCCTGCTTTTGAGCCGGTAAGCGATATGGTCCGGCACCTGGCTGAGCCGTCCTCCCAGAAGCGGCTCCATGATTATTGCCGGAATCCCTCTTGACGCCAGTTCGTTGTACTGGTACTCGGCATTGAATCCGTTCGAACGGAACGGATTCCAGTCCATATAGTTCATCTGAATCTGGACGAAATCCCAATGGACCTTGTCATGAAGGCCGAGGACATAATCGAAACACTCCTTGTCCCCGTGGAAAGAATAGCCGAGGTTCCTTATGCGTCCGGCTTTCCGTTCCTCCATCAGAAAGTCTATCATCCCGTTATCTTCATACCTGGCCTTGAAGTGCTCTAATCCTCCGTTACCTACGGAATGCAGGAGATAGTAGTCGATATAGTCTGTCTGCAGGTTCTCGAAAGACTTACGGTACATCAGAATCGAATTTTCCCTGGACCAGTTGCTGAAATTGGACAGTTTTGTCGCTATGAAATATGATTCTCTCGGATGTCTGGACAGCGCTGCGGCCGTGGCTTTTTCCGACTGCCCCTGGCAATACACGGGAGAGGTGTCGAAATAATTCACTCCGCATCCGATGGCATGATCCACCAGCCTGTTCACGGCTTCCTGATCTACCGTTTCATTGTCTTCGCTGTCCTGTATCATTGGCCATCTCATGCACCCGTAGCCCAGAATGGAAACCTTGTCTCCAGTCCGCGGATTCGTCCTGTATGTCATTTCCCCGGCCGGTTCCGTGCTGTTCCCGTTTTGCCCGGATGTGCAGCCGCTTGCCGCCAGTCCGAATGCCGCAGCTCCTACGCCGGATCTTTTCAGAAATTCCCTTCTGCTTATTTTACTGTCCTCTTTCATAAAATACCGTGAACCTATTATCGTTTATTGTAGTGACCGCTGCCGCACGCGAGCACTGTTGATTCCCGGAGGGAATTGTAGTCTGTGCGAGCGGCGGCAGTCATACCCCTTTATGAACCTCATGCCCCTCCACATAAATCGCGCTGAGCGGCCTGGCCGGACACAGATACTCGCATGCGCCGCAGCCGATGCACCGCTCCTCGATTACGGTAGGTATCATGAGCGAACTCTTGTCTCCCGGTACCGAATGAACCATCTTTATCGCCCCTGCCGGGCAATGCCTTGCGCAATTCCCGCACGAAACGCCGTCTGTATTTACCACGCAGTTTTCATAGACTATTATGGCATGGCCCGTCTGGACAGATGATTTTTCCTCTATGCTTATCGGACCGATGGCGCCGGTAGGGCAGACATCCGAACAGTCTGTACACTCCGGTCGGCACCATCCCCTTTCAAAAGACATTTCCGGCTGCATGAGGGTCATTATGTCCCCCGACGGCCTCAGGACCTGGTTCGGGCAGACGGAAACACAGAGCTGGCATGCAGTGCAGTGCTGCGAGAAATGTTTCAGACTTAATGCTCCTGCAGGCTTGAGCGGAACCTTGCGTACAGGTATCTTCTTGTCCTGGATAGCCGCCAGGCCTCCGTCCACCTTCATTTCCTGTGCACGGACCGTGGCAGCGGACACGGCAGCGACGGCTGAAACCAGGAATGCGCGCCGGGCCTGCCCGTCAGACTCCTTTCCGTCATTGCCCGGAAGGGCACTCTTTTTCCATACCGGCCTGTATTTTATCGCTCCTTCGCTGCAGGTTTCCAGACAGTCGAAACATGCCACGCACCTGCTGTAGTCGATTTCGTGCTCTTTTATGTTTATGCAAGATGCCTTGCAATGCCTGCCGCACAGTCCGCAGTTCCTGCATTTTTCCGTATCGATGACAGGCCTGAACAGGGAAAACCGTGAAAGCAGGCCCAGAACGGAGCCCACGGGGCAGATCGTATTGCAGTATGTTCTCCCGTTCTTCCATGCCAGGATGAAAACGACTGCGAAAGTGACCGCGGCGACGATGAAGACAGGCAGGCTTTTCAGCCAGACTTCCGTACTGTAAAAGGCGTAGCTGTCTATCCGTGCGGCGAACCATGCCAGAAGATTGTTGCCCCATTGCCATAGAGGGGCGAGGAAACTGCTGACTATCCTTCCGTATGCGCTGTACGGGGCAATCAGGGCGGCAAAAGACACGAATCCTGCCGCAATCGCTCCGATAAACAAGACAAGTATGCCGTATCTCAGCCAGTTCCGTGCGGGCGACCAGGAGAATCTGTATTTGTTTTTCTTCGCGGTCCTGCCGTGCGCCCATGATATGATATCCTGCATTACACCTAACGGGCAGATCACGGAGCAGTAGACTCTTCCGAATATCAGTGTGATGACGGCGAGAACCGCCACTACTCCGAAATTCAGTGCAAGGACAGCTGGAAGGAACTGTATTTCAGCCAGCCAGCCGAACCATTTGTGCAGTGTACCGGTAAAGTCGAGGAAAAGCAGGGTGACCAGTGTGAATACTATGGCCGCTGCCGCAATTCTGATTTTTCTAAGCATATATTGTCGGGTTCATCCTTACAAAAATAGCAATTTTATTTTTTCATGCTTCCCTTGGCCAGAATTTGGGGAAACACTATGGTGAAAATGATTATGCAGCAAATGGCGGCAGTCGCATCTGCTACTGACTCAGCCAGATATATGCCCTTTACCCCGAAGATGCGGGGGAGTGCGAATGCCAGAGGGACCAGCAGGAATATTTTCCTGAGCAGGGCTATGAACAGTGATATCCTGGCCTGTCCTAGGGCTATGAACGTGTTCTGGCAGGCCCTCTGCAGCCCGAATATCATGGAACCTGTCAGAAACCACGGGGCCATTTCCTTTACATGCGCTACCAGTACGGGATCTTCAGTGAAGAACGACGCTACCGTTCCCGGAAAAAGAACCATCAGGAACATAAGGACGAAATTGAATGAAAACATGGTCGCTACTGCAATCCTGAAACACTGCCGGACCCTGTCCTTCAGCCCTTTGCCGAAATTGTAGCTGATCACCGGTATGAATCCCTGGGCGAATCCCGTAATCGGCACGCTTCCGAACATCATGGCGCTCTGCAGTACCGTAAGTGTGCTTACGTATATGTCTCCGTAATGTTTCAGGCTTCCGTTCAGCACGAAACCTACTATGCTTTCCGTACAGGCCATCACGAACGGGGCTATTCCGAGAGAAAATATCTGGAAGATAATCCTTTTTTCCAGTTTCATGTGGCTGCTGTCCAGACGCAGGCTGGCCTTGCCGGAAAAAAGGAAGTGCAGCACCCAGAAGGCGCTCAATGCCTGCGAAATGACAGTCGCCAGCGCGGCACCCTTCACTCCCATGCCGAATCCGAAAATGAATACAGGGTCCAGGATAAGGTTCGTAATCGCTCCGATAAAGGTGGAAAGCATCGCTATCCCAGGCCTGCCCTGAGCGCTGATGAATGAATTCAGACCTGTGGAAATCTGGACGAAAACCGTACCTGTCAGATATATGCGCAGATAGTCGGTGGCATAGCCTATGGTATTTGCGGACGCTCCTGTAAGCAGAAGCAGCGGCTCCATGAACAGGTACGTGAGACCGGCGGTGGCGGCCGCGAATGCCAGAAGGATGATAAAGCCGTTGCCGAGTATTCTCCCTGCACGTTCCCGGTTGCCCTGTCCCAGGGCAATGGATGCCAGCGGAGCTCCTCCTCCGCCTACGATCATCGAAAACGCCGATATCAGGATGATGACTGAGCCCGTTACTCCTACTCCGGCCAGCGCATCGGTCCCTATATCCGGAATCCGGCCGATGAAAATACGGTCTACGATGTTGTAAAGCAGGTTGACGACCTGTGCTGCGACAGACGGGAGCGCCATTCTGAAGACCAGAGGAAGCATCCTGTCCGTACCCAGCCTGTTTTCGTATGCATTCACATCTGCTGCCATAATCCTTGTCTTTTGAAAGCGGCCCCAAACCTACATAAAAATTTCCGGATACAGAGAAAAATTGTTTATATTTGCATTTATGGTCAAAGATAGGAAATGGATAATCAAAGAGCCTGCAGAGCCTGAGAAGACAAGCCGGCTGTCGTCCGAACTCGGCATAGACCCGGTACTCGCCGGACTTCTCGTGCAGCGGGGTATAAATACATTTTCCGAGGCCAGAGCCTTTTTCCGTCCCGATCTTAAGGATCTTCACGATCCGTTCCTGATGAAAGACATGGACAAGGCAGTCGCCCGCATCAGAAAAGCCGTAGAAGAAAATACCAGGATACTCGTGTACGGGGACTATGACGTCGACGGTACTACCGCCGTCGCACTGGTATATTCATTCCTTAAAAAACTGACCTCGAACGTGGATTTTTACATCCCTGACAGATATGATGAGGGATACGGACTGTCGTTCAAGGGGATAGACTGGGCTGTGGAACATGGTTTCAGCCTGATTGTAGCCCTGGACTGCGGCATAAAGGCGAACGACAAGGTCGCCTACGGGAATTCGAAAGGCGTGGATGTGATAATATGCGACCATCATCTTCCTGAGAATGAAATCCCGGATGCCGTGGCCGTACTGGATCCCAAGAGGGGAGACTGCGGCTATCCGTTCGACGACCTGTCGGGATGCGGTGTGGGATTCAAGCTGGTGCAGGCATACGCATCCAGATTCGGGATTCCGTTCGAAAACCTCGTGTCGCTTCTCGATCTGCTGGTAGTCAGCATTGCATCCGATCTGGTTTCCGTTACGGGTGAAAACAGGATTCTGGCGCATTTCGGCCTGAGGCAGCTGAACGAAAATCCACGTACCGGACTGAATGCCATGATCAGGCTGTCCGGCCTGGACCATGAACATGTGACCATAGACGATATAGTCTTCAAAATAGGCCCCAGGATCAATGCGGCAGGAAGGATGGAGTCCGGAAGAGTGGCTGTGGAACTGCTGACCGCTACGGACGAAACAGAAGCCGAAAAAATAGCTACTGAAATCAACCAGTATAACAACGAGCGCAAGAGCATTGATCGTGAAATCACCCAGGAAGCTCTGGAAATGGTCCAGTCCGGTTCCTGCCTGTCCTCAGGCAATGCCACCATCGTTTATAATCCGTCATGGCACAAGGGTGTGGTCGGCATAGTGGCCTCACGTCTGGTCGAAGCTTTCTACAAGCCTACCATTGTGTTTTCCAGAACACAGTCGAACGGACTCGTGACCGGCTCCGCCAGAAGCGTCCACGGTTTCGACCTTTATGATGCCATAGAAAGCTGTGCGGATCTTCTGGAGAATTTCGGAGGACACATTTATGCCGCCGGACTGACTCTGAAGGAGGAGAATCTTCCTGAATTCTGCCGCCGCATAGAAGAATTTATCGGAAACCGCATTACGCCTGAGATGCTTACACCGGTGATTTATGTGGATTCCATTCTGGATTTCGACCGGATAACGCCTAAATTCGTCAGAATTCTTAAACAGTTTCAGCCTTTCGGTCCGGGGAATACCGCACCTGTTTTTCTGACAGAAAATGTCTACGACAACGGAAACGGACGCCGTGTAGGTGCTGACGCCGGACATCTGAAACTCGAACTTATCCAGGAGTCGCAGCCGTACCGCCACATATCGGCCATCGCCTTTAACAAGGCCTCGCATTTCGAACATATAAAGAACGGGAATCCGGTCGATATATGTTATTCCATAGTGGAGAACTATTATCGTGGCATCGCCAATATCCAGTTGAGGATAAAGGATATCCACGACAGGGAAGACTTCATTTAAAGAGCATCTCCATAATTTCTTCCGTGACGGTTCCGAATGATTTCCCGTCGATGTCGACTATGTGTCCGGCGCAGTTTTCATAGATGGCGCTTCGGGCAGCCATCAGTTCTTCTATGCGTGAACGCAGGGCTGCCATGTCAGACGGCTTGCCGCCATCATTGCTGAGCATGGGCCTGGATTCGAAGTCGGCATGGAGATTTTTCACCAGCGTCTCTACAGTAGCCCTCAGGTAAATGCAGAACGACTTTTCTCTGATCATTTCCGCGCATTCAGGAGTCGTTACTGTCCCTCCTCCGAGCGACAGGACAGTGTCGCAGCCGTCGTAACTGCGGAGTATTTCCGTGAGAGTATCCTTTTCCATGCCGCGGAATGCCGCTTCCCCTTCCGATGCGAATATTTCCGGTATGGTTCTGCCGTACTTTTCTTCAATGGCCCTGTCCAGATCTATCAGCCTGCAGGAAAGACGCTCCGAGAGCATTTTCCCGATGCAGCTTTTCCCGCATCCCATGAATCCGTTGATGGCTATAAGCATATATCCGCCGTTTTGGAATGTCTGCAGAATCAGAAAAGCGTAGGTTCATTGCCGTCAGGCATTTCCTGCACATCTTCCCTGGCATCGGCGCCGGCGTTTTCTTCAGGTACCATGTCATCTTCCGGCTTGTGCAGAGGCTCGATGAACCTGATACTCTTGATATCGTACTGACTGGCTTTTTTCCCCTTCGCCTGCAGGCCTTTTTTCCCGATGAACTCTTCGGCGTCTATTACCTCAGGAAAACGATGCTCGTATTTTCCCCCGAAGACCACTTCGATCTGCGGATGCTTGTCATCGCTGATGTCCACCAGGTACGACCCCTTTCCAGAAGATATGAAAGATACAGGCGTATTATCACTGATGTCGAATGAAAAACGCTTGACATAGAACCATTTCTGCTGTCCGTCATAATATATGGCGGTAAAGGTCTTTCCCGGTTTCAGCTTTTCTATTATGGAAAGTTCTCCCTGATATCTGTTGCTCAGGTCGAATGATGTCGTATAGTATGTACCGTCCTTGAATACGGCGAGAATATGGTCTCCTCCGGTGAATTGTCCCAGGTATTTTCCCCGTGAATCTTCATTCAGACGGTTTATATCTTCATCGAACCAGACGTCCTTACCTCCGATAGTGGATATCCCCTTGGATTTCAGGAGTATGCGCTGTATGGGATTTTTCGATACCAGATTTCCGCGCGATGCCCTTCCCTTGATGGCCAGTTTAGCGAAATCGTATTCGTCGATGAGTTTTTTCAGTTTCGGCCTCGGACGGAGGTATATCTTGACAGTTTCCGCTTCGCCGTTGCCGTTTGCGCTGAACCACAGAATCTTTGACCCCGGAGTGCCCATCGTGATGTCGTACTCCTTGTCTCTGGTAATGCTTGTCACCGCGAACCGTTTTGCGTATGCTATGCTGTCTTTCCCGTCCCTGTAAATGACATTGTATATCGTCCTCTGGTCATTTCTGTCGAACAGTCCGATATACAGTATGTCCTTTCCGAAAAACGCCTTGTCGCTGACCTTCGTGACAGAATATTTGCCATCCTTGCGGATGACAATGATTTCCGACAGGTCGGAGCAGTCGCATACGAATTCAGCGTTGTCTTCCTTTTTCAGACCTATTCCTGCAAAGCCTTCCGCCTTGTTAACATACAGTTTCGCGTTGTTGTTCACCACACGTGTTACGGTTATGGTTTCGAAACTGGTTATTTCGGTCAGTCTCGGACGATCCTTTCCGTATTTTTTCTTCAGGTTGCGGAAATAATTGATGGTGAATTCAGTAAGATGTTCCAGGTGGTTTTTCGTCTCATCTATTTCCGCTTCTATGCCTTTCAGCTTCTCGTCCAGGGCCTTTATGTCGAACTTGGATATTTTCCTGATAGGTTTTTCCACGAGTTTCAGAATGTCATCCATGGTTATCTCTCTGAGCACCTGGGACTGGTATTCCTTCATCGCGGAAAAAGTCTCGTCGAGCTGTTCCTCCCAGCTGGACGAATCTTTCTTTTCCAGAATCCTGTATATCTCGTTTTCGAAATAAATCCTTTCCAGAGAGCCGTAGTGCCATTCTTCGTTCAGTTCTCCAAGCCTTATCTCAAGTTCTTTACCCAGAAGCATCCTGGTATGTTCCGTGTTGTATCTGAGCACTTCATCCACATCCATGAACTGCGGTTTGCTGTCCACGATCACGCATGTGTTCGGAGAAATCGACACTTCGCAGTCCGTGAATGCATAAAGGGCGTCTATAGTCTTGTCCGGAGACACATCGTTCGGAAGATGGATGACAATATTGGCCTGAGTCGTGGTCAGGTCATCTATTTTCCTTATCTTGATTTTTCCGTTGTCCTTGGCTTTCAGGATGGATTCTATGATGTTATGGGTAGTCTTTCCGTACGGTATCTCGGTGATGGCGATGGTATTCTTGTCGATTTTCTCGATTTTCGCGCGGACTTTTACAGTTCCGCCCCTGCGTCCCTTGTTATATTTCGAGCAGTCGGCGTAACCTCCTGTCGGAAAGTCAGGATACAGCTCAAAATCCTCTCCGCGGAGTATCGCTATGGACGCATCGAGCAGTTCGTTGAAATTGTGCGGCAGAATCTTGGACGCCAGACCTACAGCTATGCCTTCGGCTCCCTGGGCCAGAAGCAGCGGGAACTTGACGGGAAGATCGATCGGTTCCTGGTTCTTTCCGTCGTACGAATTCATCCATTCGGTCGTTTTCGGATTGAACAGGACTTCCTTTGCGAACTTGGTCAGGCGTCCCTCGATGTATCTGGCAGCGGCATTGGAGTCACCTGTAATGATGTTTCCCCAGTTTCCCTGGCAGTCCACCAGCAGGTTTTTCTGTCCTATCTGTACCAGTGCTCCGAGTATGGATGCATCTCCGTGCGGATGCAGTTTCATGGCTTCTCCCACGATGGTCGCCACTTTTGTATAAGTGCCGTCGTCGACCTTGTACATGGTATGGAGCACACGCCGCTGGACAGGTTTCAGACCATCATCTATGTGAGGGACGGCCCTCTGGAGTATGACATACGACGAGTAGTCGAGAAACCACTCCTTGAACATGCCGGAAAGCCTGTATTTCCGGCTGCTGTCGTTCAAAAGCTTGTCATACTTTCCCGATGATTCGCCGTCCTCCAGTATTTCCTGGCCGAGGTCGTCATCGCCGAAATCTTCGGGCCTGTTGTCCAGTTCATCCATATCCGTTTGCTTTTATTTCAGACTATTCGTATCCGAATTTTTTCAATTCCTTCTTATTTTCTCTCCAGTCAGGTTCCACTTTTACGTAGAGGCTCAGGAATACTTTCTTCTGGAAGAAATCTTCCATGTCGATACGTGCGTTGGTGCCTATTTTCTTCAGCATCTGTCCGCCCTTGCCGATAATTATGCCTTTCTGGGAATCCCTCATTACATATATGACGGCACTTATATCATACCTCTCTTCACCCTCCTTGAAACTTTCGACCACCACTTCGCAGCTGTACGGAATCTCCTGGCTGCAATACAGGAAAATCTTTTCCCTGATGATTTCCGAAGCGAAAAACCTCAGATTCTTGTCGGTAAAGACATCCTTGTCGTACCATGCCGGAGCTTCCGGCAGGTTTCCGACAATGGCGTCGAATATGTTGTCGAGGTTGAATTTCTCCTGAGCCGATGCAGGGAATATCGCAGCCTTCGGCAGCTGCTCTTTCCACCATTGCATCAGGTTCATCACCTGCTCCTGTGTACTTATGTCTATCTTGTTGATTACCAGAATGACGGGGCAATCTATTTTCTGAAGTTTCGCGATATACTCCGCATTCTTGTCGCTCTTTTCTATGACATCCGTCACGTACAGTATGATGTCCGCGTCGCCTATGGCCGTATCCACGAAGTCCATCATGTTTTTCTGAAGCCTGTAATTCGGCTTGAGGATTCCGGGAGTGTCGGAGTAGACTATCTGGTAGTCTTCTCCGTTCACTATCCCCATTATCCTGTGCCGGGTCGTCTGGGCTTTGGCCGTTACGATGGAAAGTTTCTCTCCGACGAGAGCATTCATAAGCGTGGACTTGCCCACGTTAGGGTTGCCGATTATGTTTACGAACCCTGAACGGTGTTTTTTCTGGCCGGTCATCATCTTTTACTGATAAGATCCTATTTTCAGGACATTTATTTCTCCGTCGGTCAGGTACCTCCACTGTCCTTTCTTGAGGCCTTTCTTTGTGAGACCTGCGAAGTACACCCTGTCCAGACCTTTCACGTCATAACCCAGGGATTCGAATATCCTTCTGACGATCCTGTTCTTTCCGGAATGTATTTCTATGCCTATTTTCCTGTGATCCGAGTCATCGATGTATTCGAGTTCGTCTGCGGCGATTTCTCCGTCTGTCAGAGTCACTCCGCTCAGGATTTTCTCGTAGTCTGCCTTGGCGAGGTCTTCGTTGAGTGTCACCTGGTATATCTTCTTCTTGTTATATGAAGGATGAGTCAGCTTTTCGGCCATTTCCCCGTCGTTTGTGAACATCAGCACACCTGTGGTGCTCTTGTCCAGCCGTCCGACGGAAAACACTCTCGACTTGCACCCTTTCAGCAGGTCCATGACAGTCTTTTCAGCGTGAGGATCGCTTGTCGTAGTGACATATCCTTTCGGCTTGTTCATCACGATGTATACCTTCTGTTCGCCTTTGAGACGCTCTCCGTTGAACCTGATGTCATCGTTGATGTTCACCTTGGTGCCGAGCTCTGTCACCACCTCTCCGTTCACGGTAACCACTCCGGCGAGAATGAAGTTGTCGGCCTCGCGTCTTGAGCATACGCCTGAATTGGCGATGAACTTGTTCAGCCTTACCTCGTCCTTTACTGGAACCGGAGCATAATCGAAGTCTGAAAAGGCTTCTTCACTCTGTTTCAGTTTCCTGTCTATCATCCTGTTGATGCCTTTCTGGGACGCTGTCACCGTTCCTGCGCCAGTGTATGGCTTTGTTCCAGGTCTGCGGCCTGCAGGCTTGCGTGCCGGACCGGCAGCTTTTCTAGTACCGTACGGTTTTCCGTACTGCCCGCTTCTTTTCCTGTCTTCATGTTCTCCGGAATTCCTGCGGATATCGTTATGCTCTCCGAAACTCCTGAATCTGTCTCCGTGCTCTCCGAAGTTTCTGCGGTTATCGTTGCCTTCGCCGAAGTTCCTGCGTCTGTCATGATATTCACCGAAACTCCTGCGTCTGTCTCCGGTATCGCCGAAGTTCCTGCGGTTTTCGCCGAAACTTCTGCGGCTTCCTTCCCTGCGTTCGCCGAATTCCCTCCGGCTTCCGAAATCCCTGTGCTCTCCGGCCGGTATGAATCTTTTTTCGTCATTCGATGAAAACATCCTTTCTCCGCTCGGTCTCGGTTTGCTGATTCTCGGCCTGCGCGGACGGGCTCCATCGTTGTTGAAAGTCTTGTCGCCGTAATCCCTACGGTCTTCATTCCTGCGGCCGAAGCCGCCTTTGTTCATGTTTTCCATTTCCTTTTGTGCCTCCCGGCAATTTTATTGTAATTTAAATATGTATGTAATGGTTCCGGACTGCTGGAGAGGTGCGTCTGCCTTGACATTGAACTGCGTGTTCACTGCAGCTTTTCTGGCCGCTTCCCACAGAGTCTTGTCCGAAACAGTCGTTCCTGCCCCGCCCGGAACAGCGCTTGTGACATTTCCGTACCGGTCCACAAGTATGTCCACTACCACAATCCCGCTTTTCTGTACAGAGTATGCGGGTTTAGGCAGCGTACCGACTACGGTCCTTCCCTTTACTTTCGCGTTCGGTTCCCCTGACGTCCTTCCCAGCATCGTGTTCCCCATGGCATGACCTGCCTTGAGCTCATCAGATACTTTGCCGGCCGACTGGGGAGCCAGAGTATCTTTATCCGTATCATTGTTTGCCGCATGGAACAGGGCACGCCTGTTTATTTCCTTTTTCCGCGGCGGTTCGGGTATCGCGACATCTCCGTCATCCCCGACAGTAGCTTCAGGAGCTTCATTGCTTCCTGTCCCTTCCATCTGTGCTTCAGACCTTTGTACCAGGTTGAGGTCTTCTTCCGGATCGGCATCCACGGCCCTCGGCTGTGTCCCGTAAGTGACCTGCTCCGGAATTTCAGGCTCCTGCTCCACTTCAGCGAATTCTATGACCATGCTTTGCTCCGGAGGAGGGGGGTAGAGATATTTCAAGCCGTTTGTCATGCAGACCGAGAACAGCAGTATATGCGCCAAAGCAGCGAGTAATATTCCCGCTGCCGTGGATTTCCGTTCCTGACGGTTATGCTCCTGTTCGTAAAACTTGGCCATCTGCTTGTACTATTCCGGCGATGTAGCCAGGATTACCTTATAATGATTCCGTTTGGCGATATTCATGATTTTCACCACCTCCCCGATAGGGACAGTCTCGTCCGAATATATGGAGAAAGTCGGGTCTTCTTCGGTCATGAGCAGTTCGTTCAATTCACCCTCTATCTGGTCGAATCTTACCGGAGTCTGCTCTCCGTTTATATGATATGTGAAATTTCCTGTATCCTGATAATGCTTGATCGAGACGCTGACCGTAGCTTTAGCCGAAATCTGTCCTGTGCTTTTGGGCAGGAGAAGTTTCAGCGCATTCGGATTCACCAGCGTCGAAGTCACCAGGAAAAAGATCAGAAGCAGGAATACGATGTCTGTCATGGAAGACATCGAAAATTCCGACAGGACTTTGGTGTTTCGTTTTATAGCCATTGCATTATTCTCCTGCAGTACCTTTGTCTCCCGAAACCGGTTCCTCGTTGAGGATATCCATGAAGTCTATCGTCGTGCTTTCCATCATGAATACAAGATCGGAAATCCTGGAAGTCAGATAATTATATCCGAAATATGCCAGAATGCCGACTATAAGTCCGCCGACAGTGGTCACCATCGCCGTATAGATACCTCCGGAAAGCAGCGTGATGTCTATGTTGTTCCCTGCATTGGCCATATTGAAAAATGCCTGTATCATACCCATCACCGTACCGAGGAATCCTATCATAGGTGCGCCTCCGGCAATGGTCGCGAGCATCGGAAGTCCTTTTTCAAGACGTGCCACCTCTACGTTTCCGGTATTTTCCACAGCCGTCTGGATATCCTGCAGCGGACGCCCTATCCTCTCGATGCCTTTTTCCACGAGACGTGCGATAGGCGTATCGTATCTCTGGCAGAGGTCTGTCGCGGACTTTATCTTGCCGTCATGGATAAGCTCGTTTATGTTCCGCATGAAATTCCTGTCGACTGTACTGGCCTTGCGTATCATCCACCATTTCTTTCCGAAAACATAGATGGCGATGATCGAGAGAGCCAGAAGGACAAGCATGAGCCAGCCTCCCTTTGCTGCCATCTCCAGCAATGAATAACTTATCACTTCCTGTTGAGGTACTGCTTCGAGAGAGGCTCCCGCATCTCCGGCAATCTGTAAAATACTGAACAGCATAATTCAATAAAATGTCACCGAAATAACTCTGTAAAACAATAAATTTTCCGGCCAAAGGCCAATATGCGCCCTATACAGGCAAAATACGCCGCAAAAATAGAAAAAAAACTCGATTAAACAATAACGGGATTTGTCAGAGCAGGTTCAGCATGTGGCTGCGGGACAGCATGCACGCCCCGTGGGCTCCGGCCTTCTTGCCCAGACGCGAGAACTTCACGACGGTGTCCCGGCTCACGATATTCAGGGAATGCTTGTTTATCGCGCTCTTGATAGGAAGCATCAGGTATTCTTCCGCCACTGAAAGCCTTCCCCCTATGATTACCAGTTCCGGGTTGAAAATATTGATAAGCCCGGCGATCGCGCGTCCGAGCGTACTGCCTATTTCCTCTATGGACTCTATCGCCAGCACATCTTCTTCCACGAGAGCATCGAGAATGTCATCCAGCGTGATTTCCTCCCCGCGGGAATACTTGGCGGAGAGTACGGATGCCTTGCCTTCCTGCAGCTTTTCCAGGAAAATACGGTGCACTGCGGAGCCGGAAGCCCCTGTCTCCAGGCATCCCACTTTCCCGCACTGGCATATCACACCGTTCTCCAGTAGAGGGACATGGCCTATTTCTCCTGAAAATCCCGACTTGCCGTATGACAGCCTGCCGTCGATTATCATGCCCATGCCCAGACCCCAGCTCAGGTTTATGAACAGGAAATGGTTTTCCTTGTTCGCTTCACCGCATATATATTCTCCGTAAGCCATGGCCCTGGAGTCGTTTTCGATGAATACCGGAGTTTTCAGTTTCTCTTCAAGGATGGAAGCCAGAGGCTTGTCCTCTCCGAGGAAATACGAGAAGCTGTAGCCGGTGTTGCGGTTTACCCTGCCGGTGAGATTTACTCCGTAGGCCAGAACCTTTTCTTCGTCTATTCCGAATTTGCAGGTCTGTTTCTTCAGCAGGTCGCACAGACGTGCGATGGAATCCTCGCTGCTTTCCAGAACGAACGGAATATCATCCACGTATTCCAGTATATTGCCTTTGAAATTGCTGGCGGCGATGCTGACATGGTGTCTGGTTACGTCAGCGCCGATGAAATATCCGGCAGACGAATTCAGTCCGTAGATGCTTGGCCTCCGCCCTCCGGATGTCCCTGATTTGCCGAGCTCTTCTATGAAGCCTTCTTCGATAAGCTCGCTTACCATCTTCGTGACTGTAGGGATGCTTGTCCCGGTTTCCTTGCTCATTTCGGCGATACTGAAGTCACCGCCGTTTATACACAGGCCGAGAATCTGCCGCTTGATGGCGGCAGATTTGCCTGTCGATTTATTCAGGAATGAATCTCTCATCTGGGTATTAATGCCTTAAAGCGACAAAGATAATGAAAAAACATTCGGGACATCAGCTTTTTACGGCCTTTTTCCTTTCCAGTATTCCTCTATTTCTTCGAGCGTTTTCCCCGTAGTTTCAGGCACGGCTTTCCACATGATAAGAATATATGGTATGCACATTCCCGCGAAGAGGAAGAACGTTCCGGCCGGCGTGAGATTTTCGAGCAGCCACGGCGTCAGCTGGCCTATCAGATATGTACCTATCCACAGCGCGAATCCGGCTATGGACATGGCCGTGCCCCTGACACTGTTCGGATACATTTCGGAGAGCAGGACGAATACCACGGCACTGATGGATATCGCACAGCAGAATACGTAGAACAGGAAGAAAGTCAGCATGAACCCGTTTCCGAGTCCGAGAGAGTCTCCGCATGCGAAATAGATGCCTATCATCACGAGCGATATTATCATTCCGGACACTCCCCAGTAGACCAGCTGCTTGCGCCCCACCTTGTCTATTATGAACATGGCTATCACGGTAGTCGCCATGTTGACTATTCCCACGAGTACCTGGGAGAACAGTGCGTCGCCTCCGGCAATGCCTGCCTTTCCGAATATCTCCGGCCCGTAGTAAAGCACTGCATTGACACCCATGAACTGTCCCAGGATGGCTATCGCGGAGCCGATGATCACTGCTTTCAGAATGCCTGGAGACAGCAGTTCCTTCCATTCTGCCTTATTTTCGCTTCCTATGGATGCGCGGGTCTGTTCATATTCATGTTCCACACCCTCTTCCGTGAGGTATATCCGGCTGAGCACCTTAGTGGCAAGCGCACCTCTGCCCTTGGTTATAAGCCATTTCGGGCTTTCCGGAATGAAAAATATGATTATAAGGAAAAGCAGGGCCGGGAAGACTCCTGAACCGAGCATTCCTCTCCAGTATTCGTCCACTAAATGCGTATTGAGGAATCCTGAGCCGAACCTGTGCGTCTCGGCAATGTCGAGAATCGCATAATTCACCAGATATGCGATAAGGAATCCTATGGTGACTGCCAGCTGGTAGAGTGAAACCAGCGTGCCGCGCTTCTCTGCGGTGGAGACTTCCGAAATGTAGATAGGGGAGACTATGGATACGATGCCGACACCCAGTCCGCCGATAATCCTGAATGCCACCAGATGTGCGAATCCGTGGCTTTCGGCGCATCCGGCCGCACATACGCAGAACAGGAAAGCCGCTATGAGCATTGTCTTTTTCCTTCCTATGGTGTCGCTGAGCACACCGGCGAAAGCGGCTCCGGCTATCGAGCCTATCAGGGCGCATCCTACGTACCAGCCCTGCTGCAGGGTGTCGAGGGAAAACTGCTGGGTCACTATGCCTATCGTCCCTGAAATCACTGCGGTGTCATATCCGAAAAGTATCCCGCCTATCGCTGAAACTATGGCCAGAAACAGTATGTAGCCAGTATTTATCTTTTTTTTCATTCTGTCAGGTTTTTCAGATGTTGAAATATTCCCTGTACCTGTCATACAGATGTCCGGCCTGCAGATAGGCTGACTGAGGGCTCATGAAATGCGAGAATTCGAAAGTTATGGCCTTGTCATAACCGCATCTCTTGGCGGCTTCGAGTTTCATCCTGAGCTTGTCGAACTTGATCGGCAGGAATTTGATCGGCATGTCCCTGTCGAAAGTCTCCGCATTTGTCCAGCACTGCATCCCGTATTTGTCCGCAAGCTTCTTGTTGACCGTGAAGAACGCATCCAGTTCATCGTAGTCTATATGTCCGTCCTGGAATGCGCAGGCGTCCACCACGTCATGTATCCCGTCGAAAATCTCGTTCCACTCGCGCTCGTGCTCGGCTACGGAGACTGCCTGGTCATTGGTCAGCTTGCCGGTGCCCATAATGGCCTTTTTCCCGTCTATCCACGGGGAGATGAAAGTCGGCAGTCCTCCGGATACATCCTTGCACTGTTTTCCCATTGCGTGGAATGCATCGATGGCGCCTTTGGTCTTGCGGCTGATTTCACCGCTGATGTACCAACCTCCGAAACTGTCGTATTTTTCACCGTACATTTTCCAGACCTCGTCTATCACGAACTTGTTGTCCTCGATTTCATGGGACAGGTCTCCCGTATCCCAGTATTTTCCGGAGTCGTACAGTCCGAACCAGAACTTCATGCCGTATTTCTGCGCCAGCCTCAGGAACATGTCTATCAGGTCTACGGATGGCATGTAGCACCCTTTTTTCAAAAGGTACGGAGACGGGTAGGTTATGAACTTCCTGTACCCTGAGCGGATGACGATCACGGTGTCGATGCCTATCGCCTTCATGTTCCTGAAATCCGCGTCCCATTCCTTTTCTCCCCAGTTCTGGTGCGGGATGTCGTGCGAAATTTCGTCCAGGAAAGTCCCCGTGATTTTCAGGCCCTGCCCCGCCGGAACGATCAGCCCTCCGTTTCCGTGAGCTTCCGTGCCGGCTTCACCGGCAATTCCTCCGTTCTTTTCCGCCGCTTTCAGGATACCCGGAGCGACAATGGCTGAAGCGGTGGCCATAGCTGCCTTCTTCAGGAAAGATCTTCTGTCTGTCATGGTTATAGTATAATAAGTGTTTGTCAGGTATACATCTGCAAATATAAAAATATTTTTACTTTTTAATACCTATATTATTAAATTTTTTATTAATATTGCGACATTAAATCAAAATATTAAAAATTATGTTACGCATTACACGGATTGTCCTGGGCGGAATCGTATTCTCGGTTTTGTCCCTGGCGATTTCCTGCTCAGGCGAAGTGAAGCAGGCTGACACTAATTCTAATTTCATGTGGTTCGACTGTGAAGCCAACTATGAAAGGCTCTCGTCTCCGGATTCCATCATGTTCTATCTGCGGAAATGCAAGGAGGCCGGTTTCGACAATGTGGTCGTGGATGTCAAGTCCATTATGGGAGAGGTGCTGTATGACAGCGAGATAGCTCCGTATATGGGAGAGTGGGACGGATGGTACCGCAGACAGGATTATGACATGCTTTCATATTTTGTCAAATACGGACACGAAATAGGGGTGAAAGTGTATGCGTCGCTGAATATTTTTGCCGGAGGGCATAACTGGTATGACAGAGGTATTATATATAAGGAGCATCCGCAGTGGCAGTCCATCGTGTATGACAAGGGAGAACTTGTCCCTATTTCCGAAATAAAGTCGAATTATAACGGAATGCTTAATCCTGCGAATCCGGAGGTGCGCCAGTACCAGCTGGATATTCTCGCCGAATTCGCCCGTAAATACGATGATGTGGACGGAATCATTTTCGACAGGGTCAGGTATGACGGTATCACGTCCGATTTCAGTGACCTGTCATGCAAGCTTTTCGAAGAATATGCCGGTGTGGAAGTGGAGAATTTCCCTGAAGATATAATTTATTGGGAAAAGGATCCCGGAACCGGCGGGATGCAGTACCGGGAAGGAAAGTATTTCCTGAAATGGGTGGAATGGAGAGCCTCGGTCATAAAAAGTTTCGTGCAGCAGGCTCATGATCTGCTGAAAGGGATAAATCCGGACCTGGAGATAGGGGATTATACCGGTGCGTGGTATCCTACTTATTATCAGTTGGGCGTGAACTGGGCGAGCACGGAGTACGACCCTTCGGCAGACTATGACTGGGCTACTCCGGAGTACAGGAATACCGGATATGCGGAACTTCTGGACATTTACATGACCGGGCTGTATTATACGCTTGTGACCAAGGCTGATGTCGATGCGGCTACGGGTGTGGCCGGACCTCGTACGGAAGCTGCGATGGATAACAGCCTTACATACTGCTACAGCGTGGAGGGCGGTGCGGAACTGGCCAGGAAGCTGACCTGCGGAGCCGCACCTCTTATAGGTTCTCTTTATGTCGAACAGTACAAGGATGACTGGAGCGGTTTCGAAAGGGCTGTCAGGCAGGTTCTGAAAGATACCGACGGACTGATGGTGTTCGATATAGTCCATATCATAAACCACGGTCTGTGGGAAGAGCTGGAAAGTGCCGTGAAATCCGTTGAAAAATAAAAATAACAGAGTCATGTTGTCATTGAAATCATTGCTCCCGGCATTGGCGGCGGCGGTCCTGCTGCCTGCCGGAGCAGCTGCGCAACAGTCGTGCTACAGTGTCATTCCATTGCCTGAAAAGGCAGTCATAAAGGCGAAGTCATCGCCTTTCGTATTGTCCGCAGAGTCGGACATCCTGTATACCGGCGGAAATGAACGGATGGAGAAGAATGCAGAGTTCCTGGCAGGATATGTCAGGGATTATACCGGTATCTCCCCGGACGTGAAGGCGTATGAAGGGAGTGCCGGCGGAGATGTGCTGCTGGTCTGCGACTCGGAGTCCGGAATCCCGCGTGAAGGGTACAGGATATCCGTTTCGCAGGACGGAATTACGGTTACGGGCTCTTCTCCTGCAGGAGTGTTCTACGGTATCCAGACCCTGAGGAAGACTCTTCCGTCTCTGGAGAGAAGGGATGGCGGAGTGGTTTTCCCTGCTGCCGAAATCGAGGACAGTCCGCGTTTCGGATATCGCGGGGCGCATTTCGATGTGTGCAGGCATTTCTTTACCGTGGATGAAGTGAAGAGTTATATCGATATGATGGCTCTGCACAATATGAATACCCTGCATTGGCATATCACCGATGACCAGGGCTGGAGAGTGGAGATAAAACGGTATCCGGAACTGACGGGAAAAGGTTCGGTAAGGGAAGAGACTCTCGTGGGGCATCTGAATGACAGGCCGGAAAAATACGACGGTCAGCCGTATGGAGGCTATTATACTCAGGACCAGATACGTGAAGTGGTCCGTTATGCTGCCGAAAGGTATATAAACGTGATTCCGGAAGTGGACCTGCCGGGACACATGCAGGCTGCCTTGTGTGCATATCCTGAACTCGGCTGTACCGGAGGTCCTTACAAGGTCTGGACGAAGTGGGGAGTATCCGAAGATGTGCTGTGCGCGGGGAATGATGACGTCCTGGCATTTCTCGACGGGGTATTTACCGAGATTATGGAACTTTTCCCTTCGGAATATGTGCATATCGGCGGAGATGAATGTCCTAAGGTGAGGTGGGAGTCCTGCCCCAAGTGCCAGGCCAGGGCTGCCGGACTCGGACTGGAGGACGATGCTTCGTCTACTAAGGAGCAGAAACTCCAGAGCTATGTCATGAAGCATGTGGCTGCATTCCTGCAGTCTCACGGGAAAAAGGTCATAGGCTGGGATGAGATTCTCGAAGGCGAAGCTGCGGACGGGGCGATAGTCATGTCGTGGCGGGGTGAAAGCGGCGGCATAGAGGCTGCGCGTCTGGGACACGATGTCATCATGACTCCGAATACATATCTGTATTTCGACTATTACCAGGGGCAGGATACCTCGAAAGAGCCTCTTTCCATAGGCGGGTATATTCCGATAAGGTCGGTGTATTTCTATAATCCTGTGCCGCGTGCCCTCGACCGGAAAGAGAAGTCCCGTATACTCGGCGTCCAGGCCAATCTCTGGACTGAATACATAGCTTCGTTCCCTCATGTGCAGTATATGGTGCTTCCGAGGTGGGCGGCGCTGGCGGAAAACCAGTGGTCATGCCCTGAAAGGAAGGATTACAAGGCGTTTCTGGACAGACTCGAAAATCTCATAGCCGTTTATGATTTGGAAGGATATGTTTATGCCGGACATGTTTTCGAGGTCAATTCGTCCATTGCGCCGGATTTCAAATCCGGTGCAATAAAAGTGACTTACGGTACTATGGGGGATGCTCCCATCCGTTATACTCTCGACGGGACGGTGCCTGACGAGTCTTCGCCCGTATATTCGGGACCGCTGGAAATCAGGGAAAGTTCTGTGCTTTCGGCCTCCGCTTTCCGCCACGGCAGGCCTGGTCCGGTAAAGACAGATACAGTATCGTTCAATCTGGCCACTGCCAGGCCGGTGACTCTGCTGCAGCCTTCATGCGACAGATATACTTTCGACGGGGCGCAGATGCTGGTGGACGGGCTCGAAGGAGATAATGTATTCGGCAGCGGCAGATGGATAGGTTTTGAAAATTCCGATCTGGTAGCCGTTGTCGACCTCGGTGAAAGGAAGACTTTCGCTTCTGTCTCTCTCGGAGTCTGCGTGAAAACAGCAGACGGTGTTTTCGATGCGAGGAGGATTACGGTTTCCGTATCCGATGACGGCAGAAGGTACCGGGTGGTGGCCGACAGGGAATATCCTCAGGCAGACCGTGAAACCATGCAGGTCAGCCGTCATTTCCTTTCTTTCCCGGAAACGGTTGCAAGATATGTGAAAGTGAAGGCTGAATCTGAAAAGACGGTACCGTCATGGAGCTGGCTGGCCGGGAGCAGGGCTTTCCTGTTCTGCGATGAAATCAAGATCGGAAGCATGGAGAGGGGAGATACCCCTGAAGTCAGATATGTGGGCAGGACATCGGTTTCGGATGACGGACATGTCAGCTATGACTGGGTAGGGACCTATTTCACTGCCATGCTTTACGGCGACAGGCTGGATGCATCCCTGTCGGTCGAAGGAGAGAGTTTCTTCAATGTCTTTTCCGACGGCGGACTGGTCAGGAAATTCGGCATTTCCGATGCGGATACTGTAGTGACCCTTGTGTCCGGTCTCGGAGATGGTCCTCATGAAATCAGGGTGCAGAAATGTACGGAAGGCGAATACGGCCGTGTGACTGTCGGGGGATTCATACTCCCTGACGGATGCCGGCTGCAGTTTCCTAAAAATATCCAGTCCAGACATATCGAGTTCATCGGCAACTCGCTGACATGCGGCTTCGGTACTGAAGGGAAGGACAGGGATGAGCCGTTCAGGGTCTCTACGGAAAACTGCAATCTTTCTTTCGCATCCGTCATAGCGAGATATTTCGATGCGGATTATACGATGATAGCTCATTCCGGGCAGGGGGCGGTAAGGAATTACGGGGACAGTCTGCGGGTATCGGAAATATGCATGCAGGAAAGGATGCTCCGGACTTTCGATATGGATACTCTTGCGTGGAATCCGTCGTATCGGCCGGATCTGGTCGTGATAAATCTGGGAGCAAATGATTTCGGAGTGCCGCCTTTCCCGCAGGAGGAGGAATTTGTGGAAGGGTATTGCCGGCTGCTGTCGCAGCTCAGGCAGCAGTACGGAGAGGTTCCCGTGCTTTGCGTGTGCCCTCCTACGACAGGAGATCCTCTGGACCGTTATCTTAAAATCGTTCAGGAAAGGATGGATGACGATGCCGTTTATGTGATAGTCCTTACCAGAGGCCTTTACAACAGTACGTCCGACCTCGGCTCGGTGTGGCATCCGAACTATTCCGGACAGAGGAAGATGGCTATGGGGCTTATTCCTTATATCTCGACTGTTACAGGCTGGGACATGCCGGCAGGAAAGCCTGTTGAATGATGACTTTTCATGCCTGCGCTAATTAGGATAATGTAGTAGATTTATGAGAACGGGAACTGTATTGGGCTTACTGGCTGGATTAGTGTTCTGTTGCCATGTCCAGGCGAAGACTATAGGGCCGGAAGTTAATGAATATGTGGAGCTGATGTCGGTCCTGGCCCGTCTGGCGGACTATCCTGAATATTGTATGGATTTGGGGGGCGGCTATACGGAAGATGTCGACAGATATTTTGGGAAATATGAAGATCACGAGGCCGTAAACTTCATGAGAAGTCTCAGAAGCAGCAATGGTGTGATGTACGATGCTGTAATGTGTATGGCCGTGCATCTGACGGAATTCGGAGGTAAAATATCTCTTTTCTCCGGGACTGATCCCTCGAAGATTGACGACAGATGGCAAGGGGTCGACATGGATGAATTTCTGATGCTTCTGAACGGTTTTTACCGTGATACCTGTTTCGGAGACTTTTTTGCCTCGCACCGTCCTTTTTATGAAGAGGCCATCCGTATATATAAGGACAGCGTGATGGGGCTTTTCCATGAAAACTGGTTTTCGGAATTTTATGGGACGGAACCGTCGGAAGAATTTTCGGTAATCATAGGTTTCTGTAACGGCGGCGCGAATTATGGGCCAAGCCGCCATCTGGCTGGGAAAAATAAGGAAGTCTTTTCCATTAACGGCTATATGGCGGGTAAGCCGCAGTTCGACAAACGCAGAATTTCCACTCTTGTTCACGAATTCAATCACTCTTTCGTGAATCATTTGCTTGATGACCATCAGGACAATGTCTGGAAATTGGAGGGACCGGGGACAGCTTTGCTCCGTCTGTCTTCTGCTTCGATGTTCAGTATGGCATACGGAGAATGGCAGATTGTCATTAATGAATCTGTAGTGCGTGCGGCCACTATCTGTTATATGATGGATAACGGTTTTCTTGATGATGAAGTTCTGGAGCAGCTGGTTTATGAGGTGGGGTGCAATTTCAGATGGATGCCGGAACTTGTTGTTTTGCTGCGGAAGTACGAGAAAAGGCAGGATAGATACGGCAGTCTTGAAAAATTTTATCCACAGATTATAAAATTCTTTGAAAATTACACGGATAAGGAGATTAAACGGATCTCTGCTCCGATGTAGGAACATAAATGTTGTAAAGCGATGAAAAGATTTGCAGTAACGATGACATTGGCAGGAGGGTTGCTCCTGGCAGGAAATGCGATGGCTTCCGGCCCTGTACTGAAAGGCCGTGTGGAGTCTGACGGCAGGGCCCTTCAGGGTGTGGTGGTATCGGACGGTTATAACTGTGTCCTGACCGACGAGTGCGGATGTTTTGAATTCGAGGCCTTTCCGGACAGCCGTTTCGTGTTTGTCTCCACGCCTTCCGGATATCTTCCTCCGGTACAGGACGGTTCTGTTCCCGTGTTCTATCAGGAAATCGGCGGTTCTGACAGGTATGATTTTTCCCTGAAGGAAAACCCTGCCGATGATACGCGCCATGTGGTCTTCGTGCAGTCCGATGTACAGCTTATCGCGGAAGAGAATCTCGAAGTGTACGGCAGGCTTCTGCAGGACCTGATGGACTACAGGGACGGCTTCGACGGAGCGGATATCTTCGGTCTGGAATGCGGTGATATCGTAGGGGATACCCCTTCGCTGTTCGCTCCTTACAGAAAAGCCGCGTCCGTTCTTCAGATGCCTGTCTACCGCGCGATAGGGAACCATGACATGGACTATTACGGCCGTACCTTCGAGACTTCATATACTACATTCGGAAACAATTTCGGCCCAGCGTGCTATTCATTCAACAGGGGTAGAGTCCATTATATCGTCATCAACAATAATTTCTACATAGGCAGGGACTATTTCTATATGGGCTATGTCGATGAAAAGACATTCCACTGGCTCGAACAGGATCTGTCCCATGTGCCGGAAGGAAATATTGTCATCCTGGCCATGCACATGCCGTCGAGACTGACGGTCGACCGTCGGCCGTTTGCCTATGATTACGGGAACCTTGCCGACCAGACGGTCAATGCTTCTGCCCTGCATGAGCTTCTGAAACCGTATAATACCCATATAATATCAGGCCACATGCACTATAATCTCAATATCTGTTTCAATGAAACGCTCATGGAGCACAATACGGCGGCAGTATGCGGTACCTGGTGGTGTACCGAAGTGTGTCTGGACGGGACTCCTGCCGGATACGGTGTATATACAGTGGACGGTGACGAAGTGGAATGGCTGTATAAGAGTTCCGGATATCCTGATGACTATCAGGCCAGGGCATATCTGCCGGGAGCATCCGGAGAATATCCTGACGCAGTCATAGCGAATGTGTGGAATTATGACCCTCTGTGGAAGGTGGAATGGTGCGAGAACGGTAAGGTGATGGGTGAAATGGAGAAATTCACCGGGCATGACCCTTATGCGGCGCGCATGTGTATGGACAAGACCAGAATCAAATATGAATGGATCGGACCTACGCAGACCGAACACCTTTTCAGGGCTGTGCCGCAAGATCCGTCTGCGGAAATTTCGGTCCGCATTACCGACCGCTTCGGAAATGTCTACACCGCACCGGCATCGGAGCTGGTTTATCCTTGAATTTAAAATTAAAAATATTTAAAAATACTTTTGCTTATTTTAAAATTTTTAATACATTTGTGGGTATTGAAACAGAAAATTCATGAAATTCTTTAAATTATCTCTGTTATTCGTCTTATTGACATCGTTTTCGATGTCTTGTGATGAATGGGGGGGGGTAGAAGATAATCAGGAATTTGAGGAAGAGGATGCGACCGGAAAGCCTGACGGTCCGGCGCAGGACTCTGACATCCTGCAGGAGGGTTATCCGTCTTCTGTGTCTCTTTATTCATTTACCGACTGGTTCGATGCCGAGAACAAATGTTCCGGCTGGTACGCTGTCGTGGATGTTTCCGGTGAAGATGCTGCGGTTTTCAGTACCATGCACTTCACTGCACCCAAAACTCCGGAAGGTATTTTCAGGGAACTGGAATACAGGGGTGAAACACCTTATATTGTAACCAATGCCGGCTATTTCTATAACGGCGAATCTCTCAGTCTGTGCATTCATGAAGGGAAAGTCGAATCCATAGCTGCACAGATGGCGTATCCTGACGGGAAGACTGTTTACCCTGTCAGGGCTGCGTTCGGCATGCATCAGGACGGCTCGTTCGAGACGACGTGGGTATATTGCCCGGATGACGGGGCGCAGAAACCTTATTCATATCCGTCCCCGCTCGATAATGATGAAAGTACGGGCACATACATGACCGAGATGCCCGGCGTCTCTTATGAGGGCGCGAAACTCTGGACTCCGAAAGAAGCTGTCGGGGGCGGTCCCATGCTTGTGCTCGACGGGAAAAATGTAGCTGAAGAATATTATTTCAGGGAGGTGCTCGATGCCGGAGGTACGGCAGGTCTCTCCAGACAGCCCCGTACTGCCGTGGCAGCTACTGCCGACGGCAAGGTCATCATACTCGTATGTGACGGAAGGGGCATGAACGGCAGCCTGGGCTATACCATATCCGAACTTGCCGACAAACTGATTTCCCTCGGCGCTGTCAAGGCCGTTAATCTCGACGGAGGCGGTTCTTCCGCCATGGTAGGGAAGGACGGGAAGGTCCTGAACAGGCCATCGGATTCAGGCGACGGTGATGTGACCATGCGGCAGGTTCCTACCGCACTGGTGGTTACGGCGAGGTAACCGCCTCTTTCCATTGATGGATAAAATCATTTTATCATAACTAATAACTGTATCACTAACCCAGATTCTAATGAAAGCATTTTTCAAGAATTCAGTTTTCTCGGCCAGGATATGTGCCGTACTCTGTGCGCTTGTCGTGTCAGGTATAGGTACTGCCATGGCTCAGACGACTTTGACCGGAAAGGTGACCGATGCGGACGGAAATCCTCTCGCTGGAGTCACTGTGATGGTCATCGGTACGACAAACGGTACGATGACCAATGACAATGGAGCCTATTCCCTGATGGTGGAAGACGGCGATGATCTGGAATTCTCATGTCTCGGAATGACTACCGTCCGTCAGAAGTATGACGGAAGGGCTGTCATCAACGTGTCGATGACAGAGGATAATCTGTTCCTGGACGAAGTGGTGGTCGTAGGTTACGGCGCCATGAGCAAGGCCAGTCTGACAGGTTCGGTAAGCCAGGTTCAGGGTGACGAAATCCTGAAAGGTCCGGCTACCAATGTCACAAGCGTCTTGGCAGGTAAGCTCACCGGTGTATCATCGGTACAGGAGAGCGGACAGCCTGGTGCCGACCAGGCGTCTTTGAGAATCCGCGGATCGCTCTATGATGTCAAATATATCGTGGACGGTATTCCTCGTGACATAGACGATATCGACCCTAACGAAATCGAGAGCATCTCCATTCTGAAGGATGCCGCAGCAGCGGCAGTGTACGGACTCGGCGGAGCCGGCGGTGTCATCATCGTGACTACCAAGAGCGGAGAAATCGGGGCCACGAATATAAGCTATACCGGTTCTGTCGGTGTCTCCATGAATGCGAACTATCCGGAATTCCTGGACGGACCGGGATACGCGTACTATTATAACCGCGCTCTGGAAATGGACGGACGTTCTCCTATATTCTCAGAGGAGGATGTACAGTCCATGATAAACGGCACCAACGGTTTCGGCAATACCAACTGGACTGACGAAACATTCGGTACAGGTATCAATACGCAGCATAATGTTTCGGTTTCCGGAGGTACGGAAAAAGTACGTTATTTCGCGTCTCTGGGCTATCTGCACCAGAAAGGTAACGTGGACAACTTCAACTACACCAGATACAACGCCCGTATGAATCTGGATGCGAACATCGCCAAGAACCTCATCTTCAAGTTCGGCGTCGCCGGACAGATAGGCGACCAGCGTTCTCCCGGACTCCAGGCCGGAGGTTCGTGGAATGCGGATACTTCCGAAGCCGCACTTCCATACTACAGTATCGCCCAGCAGGCCGTGTATGCGCATCCTTACCTTCCTATCAAGTATGAAGGGGAATATACTGGATCCCTGACAGGCGGCAGCACATTGTATAACCCTATCGCAGCCATCAACGAGTCCGGAAAATACAAGACTGTAAGGACCAACATCCAGACTACGGCCACGCTTCAGTGGAATCTTCCGTGGGTAAGAGGTCTGAACGTGAAATTTACAGGCTCTTACGACAAGACATTCAATGTAGCCAAGAATCTCAGTACTCCGTATTATATGGTCAGGGCTGCTACGCCTACCACATTGGGCAACGGTACCTTCACATACGGCGACCTGTCCGTGGATCCGAGGTCGAATGAAGATATCAAGATGACGGAAGGTCTCGCTCAGTCGCAGCAGATGGTGGGGCAGGCCAGCGTCAACTTCGATCGCACATTCGGCAAACATGATGTCAAGGCTCTCGCCCTTATGGAGTTCACTGATTACAAATACAATAACTTCGGCGCCCGCGGCCAGGGACTCGCATTCGTGGAGCTTCCAGAACTCGGACAGATGGAAGGCGGAGACAAGAATTCCGTGCCTATTTACGGATCCAGCTCCCAGAGCCGCTCAGTAGGTTTCGTAGCCCGTGTCAACTATGCATACGACTCGCGTTATCTCGTCGAACTTTCAGGACGATATGACGGAAGCTACAAGTTTGCAGGTAATGTCAAGGGCAAGAGATGGGGCTTCTTCCCGTCAGCATCCGTAGCTTGGCGTATATCGAACGAGCCGTTCTTCGAGCCTGCCAAATCAGTCCTGAACGACCTGAAAATCAGGGCATCTTTCGGTGAAGTCGGTATGGATTACATCAGCGCATTCTCATTCCTGAGCCGTCTCGGTCTGGTGAGCGGACAGTATTCCGCCATATTCGGAGGCTCTCCGGTACAGGGATATGCGACTTCTGCAGTAGCCAACCCTCTCCTGACCTGGGAGCGCCAGCGCTCGGTCAATGCCGGTTTCGACGCTATCTTCTGGCAGCGCAGACTCGGTATCGAATTCGATGCGTTCTACACTTATACATACGATATCCTGGCAACTACTACCGGATATCCTGATTCCATGGGAGGATACTATCCTACATATTCAAACAACAATGCTGTAGATAACAGGGGATTCGAAATCACCCTTTCGCATGACAACAGAGTCGGGGACTTCACATACGGGGCCAGACTTACGCTCAGCTGGGCCAGAGCCAAATACGTGAAGTATACCGATGCATACGGAACCCCGTCATACCAGCAGGTGACAGGTTCGCTCGTGAATTCGGACCTCGTACTCGTGGCTGACGGCCTTTTCCAGACGGAAGAAGAAATCGACAATTCTCCGTGGTATGACGGAAAGCGCCCTAACCTCGGTGACATCAAGTACAAGGATATCGACGGCGACGGTGTCATCGATGCATGGAAAGACCGTACATACAGCGGACGCAGCAACCGTCCGGAACTTACAGGAGGTCTGAACCTGTATGCTGCATGGAAAGGCATAGACCTGTCCCTGATGTTCACAGGAGGCGCACTCTTCGATGTGGCGCTGACCGGTATCTATTACAACGGCGCCATGGACAGCACTCCGTTCACCAAGATATTCAAGGGAGATGCGAATGCTCCTGTCTATCTGGCGGAAGGTTCGTGGACTCCTGAGAATCCGAATGCTGAATTCCCTCGTCTGTCCATCAGCCGTTCCAACGACAGCAATAACGTGCTTGCATCCACATTCTGGTACAGGGACGGAAAATACATAAGACTCAAGACTGCCCAGTTAGGCTATACATTCCCTGAAAAGTGGATGAAAGTCATCGGAGTCCAGAAATTGAGAATTTTCGTGGAAGGAGGAAACCTCTTCACCCTGTCAGGGCTTCCTGAAGGTATAGATCCGGAGGCTCCGGGAGTCAACCTGGGTTATTATCCTCAGCAGACGACCATAATGGGAGGTCTCAGTATTACATTCTAACAATTACAGCAATGAAAATAATTTCAAAAATCATATTGATAACCGGTATTGCTGCAGCGACTGTCGGTTGTAACAAATTTCTGGATCTGCAGCCGACCGATGCCGTAACTGACAGGATGATGTGGTCCAAGCCGGAATATGCGGAACTGTATGTTAACAGTTTCTATGAATACATCCATGACTACAGTCAGTTCTATGATAATGCATCGGAAGCGATGCAGTGCTCATACGGTCTTACCGAAGGTCTGACCGACATGATGAAATATTCTCCTGGAAAGGATAATTCTACAGGTGTCCACCACGGACAGATGAATCAGTTCGTATATGGTCTGACCGGTACTACGGCTTCATCATTCGCATTCTATCTGTCCAACTGGTCCGGAGCTTACGACCAGATAAGGAGAATCAACGAATTCCTCTATTCCATGAAAGAATATGCTACATTTTCTGAGGAAGACATGACCCGTTTCGAAGCCGAAGCGAGGTTCTTCAGGGGAATGGTATATTACGAACTTGTCAAAAGGTATCACAGAGTGATAGTCTACAGGGAAAACCTTTTGGAATATGCAAAGGATACCGGGCTGAATACGGAACAGGATAGCTGGGATATCGTGGAAGAGGATCTGACTTTCGCCGCCCGGAATCTGCCTCCTAAGTGGGAAGGTGAAGATGCAGGCAGGGTGACCAGCTATGCGGCATGGGCGCTTCTGACACGTGCGATGCTTTTTGCAGGACGTTATGATACTGTCATCAGTGCGGCTGCCGAAGTCGAGAAAGGCGGATTCGACCTTATGCCCGGCACTACTTCAGAGGATTATGCCAAGTGCTTCTCTACTACTGCTCTGAACGGAAATACCGAGTCCATTCTTGATTATTCGTACCAGCATGGCTTCATAGAGCATAATTTCGATTATTATTTCTCCCCTGTCGGAGACAATGACAACAATGCCAAAGGTCTGGGCAACCCTACCCAGGAGCTGGTGGAGGAATATGAGTATGCCGGAGGCGGAGACGTGGACTGGTCTCCATGGCATGTGGATGGCGGCACTACAGAGGAACCGCCATACGCGCAGCTTGAACCTCGCTTCGGCGCTACAATCCTCTATAACGGAGCTACATGGAAGGGACGTACCATAGAGACTTTCGAAGGTGGTGATGACGGCTGGGTGGCAGCAGGATCGGTTACTCCTAACGGACAGACCACGACAGGCTACTATCTGCGCAAACTCGTGGACGAGAACCACACCGATCTGGTCAGCACTGGTTCTACTCATCCGTGGGTGATGATACGTTATGCCGAAGTGCTTCTGAACAAGGCCGAGGCTGCGTACCGTCTCGATGACCCGGCTACTGCAAACAGCTGTGTCAAGAGGATTCGCGAAAGGGTAGGTCTCCCGTACAATAACCTTTCAGGAGAAGAGCTCTGGAAAGCTATCCGCAAGGAGCGCAAACTTGAACTCGCTTTCGAAGGACATTATTTCTGGGATATGATCAGGTGGAAAGTCTTCGTGGACGAGCAGAGCGGAAAGACTGTACATGGCTTCCATATCACCAAGGAAGGCGCGGATTGCAGGTATGAATATATCGACAGCGACGAGCAGACCAGACTCTTCTCGGAGAAGATGTACCAGTGCCCTCTCCCTGAAGGAGAACTCAATAACAACAAAGCTGTCCAGCAGTTCCAGGAATGGCTGTAAACCTTAGAACACTATATCATGAACAGGAAAATAACATATATGTCATTGATTGCAGCGGTCGCCATGCTGGCATCCTGCAAGGAAGTGGATCCTCTTGCCGGCACCGAGCTCGGTTCCATGGGTATTACGAGCGTGACGGCGGCATTTACCGGAGAGGTATATGAAAGCGATCCCGATGCCAATTTCTCGGCCCAGCCTGATGCTGACGGGAATATTGTCATAGAAGTACCTTATTTTTATCCGGAGAGTTCCGACAATGAAGTTCCGGAATCGCTCCTGACCAATATGCGTGTAAGCGCTACACTGGCTACAGGTACATACATCGAACCTGGGGTCGGAGTCATGGATATGACTAAAGTACATCATCTGACTGCTTACGATGCTTCCGGCAGGAGCATCGGATACAGCCTGACCGCGAAGATAACCAAGCTCAGCGGATGCGAGTTCTCTGCATTCAGCGTCACGTCTGCAGGAGTGACTTATCAGGCCATCATCAATCCTGGGCTGAAAACCCTTTCCCTCATGGTTACGGAGACGGAAGGCGAACTGACCGGGTGTACGGTGGAATATACCGTAAGTCCTCATGCCACGGTACAGGGATACACCGAGAATATGGCCATCAAGGACGGTACCAAGTTTACGGTGGTGGCCCATAACGGAGTGGACAAATCCGAATATACCGTAAGGTTCGCACAGCCTGAGACTGTATCTTACGGAGCGAGAATCGGCAGCGGCAGGAATCTGTGGACGAAGTATTTCTCTTCAAACTACAATTTCTCAATGTCCGGAACTCCGATCAGACTTGCTTGTGCGGGAGACTATCTGTACATGCTGATGGACGGAACTCTGTACTCTATCGACAGAAAGACCGGAGACTACATCGGAACGGTTTCTATGCCTGACGGATATACGGCAAATTCCATAATGAATGACGAGGCCGGAAATATCGTATTTGCAGCCGATGCGGCTACGGACTTCAAGGTTTACTATATGGAATCCATCGACGGTACTCCTGTAGAACTTTTGTCTTATACGAATGGTACCGGATCTGCGAATCTCGGTAATATACGAGTGGCCGGAAATGTCAGGGAAAATGCCGTGATTACGGCAAATACGTCAGGTCTTGCCCCTACAGGAATAGTTTGGGCTATCACTGACGGAGTGGCAGGAGCGGCTCAGGTTACTTCAGGAATTCCTGGAGGAGGTACGCTTTGGAATGCATACAACGGATGTTTCGCCCCTGTTTCATCTAACATATCGGACGGTGTGCTGGCGCTTGGATATTGGGCAGTATACGATGTATATCATTCTTCCGATCTGACTACGTACAGCATGGTGTTCGACCCTGATCCTTCTACGGACAACGAGAACCCGAACTGTATAGCTACCGCAACGTTCAACGGAGCGAAATATTGTGCAATAGGACTCGGTTCGCACTTCAACTACGGTGCTGTTCCTTACTTCTCCGTAATCGATGCATCTACTCCGAGCGCCATGAAGGATGCGCTTCTGTATACAGTCCCTTATAACGATCTGCAGTTCAGTGGCTTCAAGGGAACTGGCGCTACATCAGATGTGCTCATCGTGGTCTCGGAGGACGGGTATTATATGGATGTATATTTCGCTGACGGCAACTATGATGTCATCACTTGCTACGAATTCGATTGTATCAAACAGTAAAGTCTGAATATGAACAGAACGATAGCAAATATACTGATATGCTCATCTATGGCTCTGGCCCCGGTCCTGCTTTCCTGCGGGACCGGCGAGGAGCCGGATACTGGCGGTTTCCCGTCAAATCTTCCTGAAGAGACCACGGGAAGCACCAAGCCATGCTTTATCTGGATAGATGCCGCAGCCAATTTCCCTGATTTCGCGAACAGTAGGTCTAATGTCATAAGAGATCTGACCAAGGCCGCAGAAGCCGGCTTCACCGATATAGTGGTGGACGTAAGGCCGACGACCGGGGATGTCCTCTTCAAGACGGATGCCTGTGATCAGGTGGAGTGGCTCGGTGCCTGGACCGATAACGGATATGAGAAAATCACCCGCAGTGCCACGTGGGATTATCTGCAGTGTTTCATAGACGAAGGCCACAAGTTGGGTCTGCGGGTATATGCCGCATTCAATACCTTTGTCGGAGGGAATACCTCATCTCTCGGCGGAGTCGGAGTGGTGTACCGGGATGACAATATGAGACAGTTGGCTACCATGCTCAATACCTCAAGCGGTATCAGGAGCATCATGGACACGGATAATTCCGCTAAGTTCTTCAATCCTGTGCATCCTGACGTGCAGGCATATCTGATATCTCTTCTTGAGGACCTGGCCGCATATCAGGATCTGGACGGAATCATTCTCGACAGGGGACGTTTCGACGGTCTGCAGAGTGATTTCTCCGACTATACCCGCGAGCAGTTCGAGTCGTATGTAGGCAAGACTCTCGCGAACTGGCCGGAGGATGTCATGCCTGCAGGCTGGAATGAATACGGCATCCCTGATCCGGAACCGCAGTATTTCAGGAAATGGCTGGAATTCCGCGCCAAAACCATCCATGATTTCATGGAAAAGGCATGCGGAAGCATAAAAGCCGTGAATCCTGATATCGATTTCGGTGTGTATGTAGGCGGATGGTACGGAACCTACTATGACGTGGGAGTAAACTGGGCTTCACCTACGTATGATACAAGCCGTTATTATCCCTGGGCTACCGAGGATTATATGGATTACGGTTATGCTGACCATACGGATGTGATGCTTATCGGCGCATACGCTTCGCCGGGCAGGGTGGAAGGCAGTACGGAGTGGACCATGCAGGGTTTCTGCACTCTGGCCAAGGAAAAGACTGCCGGAGGTCCGCGGATATTGGCCGGAGGCCCGGATGTCGGGAACTGGGATACTGACAATGAGTACACCCAGGAGCAGGAAAATCAGGCGGTAAGGGCATCGGTCAAGGTCTGTGCAGACGCATGCGACGGATATTTCCTTTTCGACATGATTCACCTGAAGAAAGCAGACCAGTGGTCGTATGTAAAAGCCGGCATAGATGAACTCCGGGCTTCGGAGGAATAGCATCGACCTGTCGGAACAGAATATTGAATATTTAACCAAGAAAATCCGAAACGATGAAACGATTGATTATATTTCTGGCCATGGCATCGGTGGTGATTGCTGCTTGCAGCAAGAAAGACCTCCTGCCGGTGGCTTATATAAACGAGGCCGAGGGTTCTACATTCACCCCAGCCGAGGTCTCGGCCTATGGAGCTGATGTGACGATAAGCTTCTCCACGAATTACCAGTGGCAGATACGCGGCTGGTCAAAGCTCGGCTTCTGCTCTCTGAGTGCCACTAAGGGAGATGCCGGTAATGTGGCTCTTACCGTAAAGGTCAAGCCGAACTATACGGATGACGTACGTGTGGCAGAGTTTGAGATTCTGGCTGGTGCCGCCGTGCAGAAAGTGACTATCACCCAGACTGAGACCAATGCTCTGGATATCGGGACCACTTCTTATCCTGTTCCTGCGGAAGGCGGTCTGGTGGAAGTGGCTGTAAGCGCGAATATAGAATACACTGTGACCATACCGTCCGATATTACATGGATCAAGGAAGCCACTCAGTCCAAGGCCATGGTCAATTCATACGTCATGTTCGACGTAGAGCCAAATATTTCATGGCTGCCTCGTTCCGCATCAGGCATTACCATTACCGGCAAGGATCTGGACGGGGAAGATATTTCGTACGATATCACGATTTCGCAGTCTGAAAATGCTAACGTAACATGGACCAAGACATTTACTGCCGATTACCCGGATGTGGCTCGCTCCACGCCGTTCCATGTGGCAATGTTCGGCGAAGAACTCTATCTCGCTGATTCCGACGGTTCCATTCATTCTGTGGACCCTGCTACCGGTGCATACAAGAGTGCGGTCACTGTTCCGGGGCTGTCAGTATCTCCTCAGTCCATGGTGAATGACGATGCCGGGAATCTTCTCTTTGCTCCGAATGCGAACATGAGCATGCTTTCTATCTATGTTTATGACGGATCGTCTGTCGAGCTTCTGACGGAGTACGATGCTGCGACTTTTTACGGTTATACCCTCGGAAATCTCAGAGTGGTCGGCGACGTGAAGAAAGATGCTGTAGTGACGGCACTGGCCGCCCTGTGGGGCAATTCGCCGTATTATGTTGCCTGGCAGATAAAGGATGGTGTCGTACAGTCTCCGGTCTTTGGTACCATCACTCCTTCGAATCCGCCGAGCAGTGTAATATACGGGTGCGTTTCACCTGTATCGGCTGATCTGAGTGACGGACTCGTCTTCATCGGATATGCAGGAGCACCGTATGCCCTGTATTACTGCGCTGACCCGACAGGGGAGAAGTCATGGAATACGGTATATGACACCGGAACTGCCGGAAATGAAAACTACAACAGCATCTCGATAGCCGAATTCGACGGCAGGAAGTACTGTGCGATAGGTGAGGACAATCATTTCGGCTATACGAACCCTACGGTTTATCTGGTAGATATCACTGATATGTCCGATGTGGAACTTGTTTACAAGGGCAGCATACCGGGAGTCTTCGCTTCCGTTGCCGCAATGGATCTGAAACTTGTTCCGGAAGGAGATGTATTGAAGATTTATATTGTGGATGCCGGCTATGATACGGCAGGCTGTATAGAGCTCCCTCGCCAGGAGGGCATCTGATCAGTTAATAGTGTATGTGGGCAGAAGGGATTGGGCCGGAATGTCCGACCCGGTCCCTTTTGTTATAAATGAAAGTGTTTGACAGACAGAAAATGCTCATGAAACAGATTAGGGTTTTGTTTATATTCTTTTTTACGGTCCTTTTCCTGTCCTGTTCGGAAGAAAAATATTATACGGATTCCGAAGCAGGACTTCTGGACAAGGTAAAAGGCGCATGGGCTGCCAAAATGATAGGAGTCGAATATGGAATGCCTTTCGAATTCGCCCATTGCGGAGAAATCTACGACGGTCCCGTAGAATGGAGACCTGAGATGGTGGAAGGGGCACTGCGCCAGGACGATATCTACGGACAGGCGAATTTCATGATGACATTCGATGCTCTCGGACTGGATGCTCCGGCAGATTCCCTGGCTTCCAATTTCGCACATGCGGCCTTCCCTCTGTGCCATTCTAATCTCCAGGCCAGGAAAAACTTCTTCGACGGCTTGCCTGCCGCAGAACTCTCCCTGCCTGAGAACAATATCCACTGCGAAGATCTCGATTTCCAGATAGAGGCGGATTTCATAGGGATAATCCATCCTGCCATGCCCAGGGCTTCCAGCGACATGGCCATGAAAGTAGGGCAGATAATGTCGCATGCGGACGGACTTTACGGCGGCGTGTTCGTAGCTGCCATGGATGCAGTGGCGTATTACCTGGACAGTGTGGAGGATATCATCCGTACTGCTCTGGAATGCATTCCTTACGAAAGCACATATTCTGAATGCATCCGTGATGTCATCAGCTGCTACAGGGAAAACCCCGACGACTGGACGGCGGCATGGGAGACCATAGAGGACAAGTGGGGAAGCAATGACGTATGCACTCCGTACATCCCGTTCAACATAGATGCGAAGCTCAACGGTGCCTATATCGCGATAGCCTTGCTGTACGGCGGAGGCGATTTCGGGAAAACGCTCGAAATCGCAGTGCGTTGCGGCCAGGATACGGACTGCAACGCATCCAATGCCGCTACGGTTCTCGGTATCATGAACGGTTACGATGCCATTCCGGACAGATTCAAGAGCCATATCTGCAATATCTCCGGTGAAAAATTCCTCTTCACCGATTATTCATTCGACTCACTGGTAGACAAGTCCATGGAATTTATCCGCCAGACTGCCGGAACGTCCGGCAATGTTATCGGAGACGGGAATGTCAGAATAAGGATACGGAAACCGGAGCCGGTACCTCTTCAGGAAGGTTTCGGAGAACTCAGACTGGCCGGATTCAGATCTGTTTCAGATGCGGAATTCTGGAAGTTCGATGGGGCCTGGGAAGATTTTTCGTATAATGATCCGGGAGACAACGCTCCATATAAAGTGGCTGCGGCTCCTGGAGCGAAAGTTTCCGCCGTGTTCGAAGGGTCCGGTTTTGCCCTGCTCGGAAGCTGGAATTCCGACTGCGGGAAAGCGGAAGTTTATGTAGACGACGTCCTGATGAAAGAAATCGACACCTATTTTCGTGAAGAAGCGGGCAAATACGAAGGAAACAGGGCGTATTTGTGCCATCTGACAGGTCTTGCGCCGGGAAAACATACCATGGAACTGGTAGTGTCCGACGAGCGGAATCCGTCTTCTTCAGGTCATAAGATTTATATTGAAAAAATACTGATATACAGATAACCGAATATGAAAATAAGAATCAAACCCATTGTCGGCGCATGTCTGCTGGCCCTGTCTTCTTTCGCAGTGTCATGTGGCGGAAATTCCGGAAAATACGATATTGTCATCATCGGCGGAGGTACTTCCGGTACGGCGGCTGCCATACAGGCGGCCAGGAGCGGCGCGAGCGTATTGCTTGCAGAAGAACATGAATGGCTCGGAGGCATGCTTACGTCTGCCGGGGTCAGCGCCACGGACGGATGTTACAAGCTCAGGGGAGGAATCTGGGCGGAATTCCGTGACAGTCTCGAAGCCCACTACGGGGGAGCGGAAGCCCTCAAGACCGGGTGGGTCAGCAATGTAATGTTCGAACCCTCTGTCGGAGCACGCATATTCAGGAATATCGCGGAAAGGGAAAAGAACCTCGACCTGAGGTTCAATACTGTCGCCAGCGCTTTCGAGCATACGGAAAAAGGCTGGAAGGTGATACTGGAAAGCGACGGCAGGAAGACCGGCGTCACCGCGAGGATACTGATAGACGGTACTGAGCTGGGAGATGTGGCTGCCGCCATTGGCATTCCTTATGATATAGGCATGGAATCCAGGCATCTTACCCAGGAGGATATCGCACCGGAGTTTTCCAACGGCATCATCCAGGACCTGACGTATGTGATGATTCTTCAGGAATACGATCATCCTGTGCCCATACCGGAGCCGGACGGCTACGATGTGGCTGAATTCGCCTGCTGCTGCACGAATCCTGTCTGCCGTCATCCTAAGGAGGAGTACAGGATGTGGGGGCCGGAGGACATGATAACATACGGCAAACTTCCGAACGGAAAATACATGATAAACTGGCCTCTCGAAGGCAACGATTTCTATACCAATGCCATAGAAATGACTCCTGTCCAGAGGGACAGCGCCTTCCAGGAAGCGAAGGACAGGAGCGTCAGATTCCTGTATTTCATGCAGAACGAACTCGGCATGAAGAACCTGGGAATAGCGGAAGAATATCCTACCGCCGACGGCCTGCCTTTCTATCCTTATCACAGGGAATCCAGGAGGACTGACGGTCTGGTGAGGTTCAACCTCAATGATATCATGTCTCCTTACGACCAGTCCAAGCCGCTTTACAGGACGGCAATCGCCGTAGGGGACTATCCGGTAGATCACCATCATACCAGATACAGCGGCTGGGAATCGCTTCCTAACCTGTATTTCCATCCGGTGCCGTCCTACGGACTTCCTGCAGGAGTGATGATGCCGAAGAAATACGATGATGTTCTGGTGATAGAGAAATCCATATCGGTGACGAATATTGTAAACGGAAGCACCAGGCTCCAGCCTGTAGTCCTTCAGTTGGGACAGGCGGCCGGAGTGGTAGCCGCGCAGGCTGTGGAAAACGGCTGCGGAGTTTCGGAAGTATCTGTCAGAAAAGTCCAGCAGGAGCTTCTCGACTGCGGCGCGTATCTGCTGCCTCTGCGCGATCTGGAAGTCTCCGACCCGCATTTCCAGGCGTTGCAGAAAATCGCGTTGACAGGAATACTGCGCTACCACGGGCTGACGGTGGACTGGGAAAACCAGTCGTGGGTATATGCGGACAAGCCGGCATCCAGATCTGAACTGCTGGATGGTTTCAGGGAGTTTTACGGTCTGCTGAAACATGGAGACGGGACACCGGTATCATTTGCAGGAATCCCTGTTTCTGACAGGACAGCCGACATATCATATCTGGCATCCCTCATGGCCGCAGCCGACGGAAGCAGTGCCGGAGAGATGCAGGAAAAAGTCATATCCGCATTGACGGAATCCTTCGGAAAGGATTACGTCAGCTCCGACATACCGACACGTCTCGAATGCGCAGTCGCCATAGATGCTGTTCTCGATCCGTTCGGGAACTATGACGTGGACATATACGGACGGCTGAAAGCTGAGCCGGACAGACTCATGTGGGTGGACCTTTCGGCGAACTGGCAGCGCTTCAATTCTCTGGATTCGGTGAAATATTATTGCCGGAAAATAGCTGAGGCAGGCATGACTGCCATTGTACTCGATGTCAAGGGTACCGGCAGCGATGTCCCGTATGACAGCAAGTTCACCCCGAAACTCGAAGAATGGAAGGGCGTCAAGGCTCCGGATTTCGACTATATCGGTGAATTTTCCAGGGCGGCAAGGGCCAACGGACTCGATATCTATTGTTCTGTCAATACCTTTGCCGAAGGCCACGGCATTTTCAGGAGGGGTCTCATATATGACGGACATCCGGAGTGGCAGGCAGTGAATTACGTGCCGGGAAAGGGCCTTCTGAAACAGACTGACATCGAGGGGAAGACGGTGCTCTTTACGAATCCTGCATTGCCGCAGGTGCGTGGGCATATCTGCAATATATTGGCTGAACTGGTCACAGACTTCGATATTGACGGAGTCATCCTGGACAGGGGCCGCTATGACAATATCCAGTCGGATTTTTCGGAATATTCGAGGAAACTTTTCGAAGACTACATCGGTGCAGAGGTGGAAAGATTTCCGGAGGATATTTACGAATGGGTGGAGAATCCGCAGACTGGCAGTTTTGAAATAAGTCGCGGAAAGTATTTCACGAAGTGGATAGAGTGGCGTGCGTCGGTCATTTATTCGTTTTTTGAAGAGGCCAGGGCGGCAGTGAAGAAAGCTGATCCCGATGCTGTTTTCGGAGCTTATACAGGTGCCTGGTATCCTTCATATTACGAAGTGGGAGTGAACTGGGCCAGCAGGGATTATGACCCTTCCGCGGATTTCGACTGGGCTACGGGGGACTACCGTAACTACGGTTATGCCGAACTGCTGGACCTGTACACTAACGGAAATTATTATCCGCTCGTCACTCTCGAAGAGTTCCGCAAGAGCAACGGTACATACAGGAACGAAACGGACAGCAGTGTCAGCACCGGAGAACATCTGTGCGTGGAAGGGGCCTGCCTGTATTCACGCCATCTGCTCGGCCCGGACAACCCTTTCCTCGGGGGAATGTATGTCGAGGACTACAGGAATAATCCGGAACAGTTCGGAAAGGCGGTGCGCATGAATCTGGACAAGTCGGACGGCCTGATGGTCTTCGACCTCGTCCATATAGTGAATTTCGGATGGTGGGATGAACTGAAAGAAGCTATAAAAGGCTGATTCTCAGCTTCTCCAGAAAATCTTTCTCCTGGTGAAGAAGATGGTTACGGCCATCATGAGTCCTGTGATGAACAGGCCGCGGACGATTCCCATGAACGGGGAGCCGAATGCCCAGGAATCTATCAGCTGGAGCAGTCCTATCGCTGAAAGTATAGGTGCGGTCAGAAAATTCGTGACGGTATATGCCATCATCGGATTCTGGCCGCATTCTGAAAACCATCTCGCCTTCATTCCGAACCTGGTTTCCATGCAAATCAGGAATCCGGTGACTATGGCAGCCATTCCGGCTGTAGTCATCATATAGGAAAGGTTGCAATGGTCCTTGGTGATTCCTCCGTCTATCGGGTCGAATGCTATACCCAGGAGCATCATCAGATAGCCCAGGGTCGTGATGTCGGACCACAAAGCCTTGTGTCTGAATGCTATGATCAGGAAGATGATCGCAGATGCAGCGGATACCATGAAATCGGCGGTGACATGTCTCGTGTAAAGGCCCCACAGCTGGAATACGGCAGTAAGCAGTGCCAGCGAGGCCATCCAGACGTCGGATTTCAGGTGCGTTTCCGTCTTCTGCTCCTCCCTCCTACGCAATATCATGTCTCCTGCCACCGATCCTGCAAGAGCTACCATAAGATACTGCAGGAATTCCCACCTGAATATCCATCCTATTCCGATGCTGTCCACCGACGGCATGAATGAAAATATTTCCGGGATATATGACGTCAGTCCCTTCACTATGCCTATGGCAATGATGATGCCGCCTCTGAGAATCAATGACCTGCGGCTAATTATCCAGATCAGGCCTCCGAAAAGCGCGACATAAGCCAGAACCATTATTATGATATCGCTGCGATTTTTGGACAGGGGGATTCCCAGAATGCCGGGCATCGCGAATGCGAGCCCTGCAATGACAGCAACTCCTGCCAGATTCGCCAGAGCCGCGAGTTTCCGGTCATTGAAGCCGAACCGTGTAAGCGACAGGAAAAAGCCTCCCCACAGGAGGACCTTGAATCCATAGACGAGAAATCTGTTTTCTTCGGAAGATCCAGCCGCATATCCGTTTCCGAGCACTATGCTGAATGCTGCGAGAATAGCCCATCTTTTGACCAGACCCAGAATGATGCCGGACATCGGCTGCCCGGATCTTATTCTTTTGTCCAGTGCAAAAGGGAAGGCGGCACCCATCGAGAAAAGGAAAAACGGGAATACCAGATCCACCCATGTTATGCCCGGTATGTCCGGCCTGAATACATAGTCCGGAGGCGGGACCTGCGCATGGAACATCCATGCCGGCAGTCCTGACTGCCAGCCGATATTTGCACACAATATCATTCCGAAAATGGCTATTCCCCGGAGAATGTCGATGGATGCTATCCTGTCATTCCTTCCTGAAAGGGTCTGGTTTGGATTCATCTTGAAAAAAATTACGGGTATAAAAACTACATCTTTCGGGACAAAATTAAATATTTTATTTAATAAATCGGTATTTATAATTAAAATTTTAGAAAAACCGCTTCGTATTTTATAAAAATATTATATATTTGCTAACGGTAATCATAATTTGGTGTAGAAATGAGCAAGTGCAGGGCGGAATGTGGAAATGTAGTCTGTCTGTTGGCTTATATTTTGATTTTCCTGTCATCAGGGTATATCCCGGTAGCGGCAGGAGAGCCTGTATGGCATGATGCCGCACGCTTCCCTCTGTACGGTCAGGCAGCCGACTCTACTCTGACTCGATATGAACGTCTCCCGGCATCTTTCCGGGAAGTGGGTCGGGAACCTGTATGGAATCTCGGACGGAATTCCGCCGGTCTGGCAGTGCGATTCCGTTCCGATTCTCCTTTTATCCGCGTACGGTGGACCTCCATGTCGGGGAACACCATGAATCACATGACCGAGACCGGGGTCCGCGGACTGGACCTGTACATACTTGCCAACGGGGCGTGGCGCTTCGCCGGAGTCGGTCGTCCTGTCGGGAAGACTACGGATGCCGTCCTGGTGGGCGGAATGGACAGGCAGGAAAGAGAGTACATGCTGTATCTTTCCCTGTATGACGGTGTGGATTCGCTTTATATAGGAGTGGATGAAGATGCTTTCATCGGTGATCCTGAGGTGCAATTGCCGGACCGCCGGCATCCTGTAGTGATGTACGGGACCAGCATTCTGCAGGGAGGATGTGCCAGCCGTCCCGGTATGGCATATACCAATATTATCGGGCGCAGGCTCGGACGGGAAGTCATGAATCTCGGCTTCAGCGGGAATGCCTTGCTGGATTTCGAGATAGCGGAACTGATGGCATCGGTGGAAGAGCCCGGCGTTTTCGTGCTGGACTATGTTCCGAACGCTTCTGCGGAACAGATCGGTGAAAAAGGTGAAAGATTCTTCAGGATACTGAGAGATGCGCATCCGGACGTGCCGGTGATTTTCATAGAAGACCCGCAGTTCCCGCATTCTTATTTCGACAGGGCCATCAGCCGTGAGATTTCCAGGAAGAATGCAGCCCAGCGCGCCCTTTATGAAAAACTCTCCGGTTCAGGAGAGAAACACCTTTATTATATAGCTTCAGAAGAACTAATAGGCAGTGACGGCGAGGCTACGGTGGACGGAATCCATTTTACGGACCTTGGGATGGTAAGGTATGTCGACTGTGTCCTTCCAGTCATCGTCGAGGCTCTTTCGAATATTGAAAACAACACGTCCGGCGGACGTTAAACATATAGTCATGAATACAGAACAGAGAAATTTCTTATCCACTTGTACAGAGCAGTATAAGGCTGATCTGAAAGGAAATATCCTGCCTTTTTGGATGAAATTCGGATATGACAGACGGCATGGCGGCGTCTACACATGTGTAGACCGCGACGGCACTCTTATGGACACGACCAAGTCCGTCTGGTTCCAGGGCCGTTTCGGCTACATCATGTCTAAGGCTTCACAGCTTCCGGGAGCTGATCCGGAGTGGATAGCGGCTGCGAAGAGCGCTATTGACTTTATAGAGAAATATTGCATCGATGCTGACGGGCACATGTTTTTTACGGTGACCGAAGACGGCCGTCCGATCCAGAAACGCCGGTATGTTTTCTCGGAGTGTTTTGCAGCCATGGCCATGGCGCAATACGCTCTCGCCGCTTCGGATCCGGTATATGCCGACAAGTCTGTCGCAATGTTCAAGAATATACTCAGAATGCTCAACACTCCAGGTTTCCTGCCTCCCAAGACTCTTGTTCCGGGCAGGGGCCATTCCATCACCATGATGCTCATAAACGTAGGCCAGGTGGTCCGTCAGGTATCTCAGGATCCGGTGATCGAAGAGAGAATGGACCAGTCCATCAGCGAACTCGCGCGCTACTTCATGCATCCGGAGTTCAAGACCATACTGGAAAGCGTGGGACCGGAAGGCGAGTTCATGGATACATGTGCCGGCAGGACCATAAATCCAGGTCATTGCATCGAGACAGGATGGTTTATCCTGGATGTGGCCCGCAGACGGGGCTGGGACAAACAGTTAGTGGAGATGGGTACGACCATCATCGACTGGGCGTGGGCCTGGGGCTGGGACGAACAGTACGGCGGCATGATAAACTTCCGCGACTGCAGGAATTTCCCTCCGCAGGATTATTCGCAGGACATGAAGTTCTGGTGGCCGCAGTGTGAAGCCATCATAGCGGCACTTTATGCATATAAGGCTACCGGAGATGAAAAATATCTCGACATGCACCGCAAGTCGCACGAATATGCATATTCGCATCTTCGTGATACTGAATACGGCGAATGGTACGGCTATCTGCATCGCGACGGGACTGTCGCACAGCCAGCGAAGGGAAATCTCTTCAAGGGACCGTTCCATATCCCGCGCATGATGATGGTGGCATCGGAACTTTGCGACGAAATCCTGTAATTTCTTTCGCCCTGGAGGTCTGTCGCTCCGGCAGAATCTTTTGTCGGGAGATGTCGGGCGGTGACTCCTGTGTTGCGCTCGATTTTGCTGCTCGCTTTCGAATGTCCACAGGACATTCTCATAAAGCGCTCACGACCTCATGTACACCAGTGCACTGCGGTTTTCTTATCTTCGCAAGCCTTAACAGACGGGATAGTGTGGTGCTTTCTTCGTTACGATTGATTTGACTTTCTTCGTTACGATTGATTCGAAAATCCTCAACGTACTGTCGTACGTGAGGATTTTTTTCGTTTGTGCAAGTCTGGAATTCTGTTCCGGCAGAGATGTAGTACTGTTTAAGTTGATGACATACTTTTTATGCGGGTGCGGGACTATGAGCGATTTGAGGGGGCAATGCGTGACTAACGCCGTTTTCACGCCTCTGTGGCTTTAGTCCGGTAGACAAGTCCGGCGCGTTTCCTCTACTGCCTGGACGAGTATCATCTGCATCACTTCCGCTCAGAAACGCAGCAGATGGTGCCTGGAAGGGCATCATCTGCATCACTTCCGCTCAGAAACGCAGCAGATGGTGCCTGGAAGAGCATCATCCGCGTCACTTTTGCCCAGAAACGCAGCAGATGGTGCCTGGAAGAGCATCATCTGCATCAATTTTGCCCAGAAACGCTGCAGATAGTGCCTGGAAGAGCATCATCCGCGTCACTTTTGCCCAGAAACGCTGCAGATGGTACCTGGACGAGTATCATCTGCATCAATTTTGCCCAGAAACGCAGCAGATAGTGCCTGGAAGAGCATCATCCGCGTCACTTTTGCCCAGAAACGCAGCAGATAGCGCCGGGGAGAGCATCATCTGCGTCAATTTCCCCCTGAAACGCAGCAGATGGTACCTGGACGAGTGCGAGACTCTGCTGGACAAGTGGTGTTTTGCCCTGAAGCACATCAGCACGCTGGACAAGCTTCCGCTACGGGGCTGACAGGATATCAGGTAGCGGAACTTAAAGGTTAGGCGAAAGAATCAAAACATACTAAGGAGGGTGACTCAAAAAGGAGGACTTTTTGTCACGGAAGAGCATACGTTACGGCCGACTCTTTTTGAGCCGGTTTCGTGCTTTTATGGGAGGCACATCTCTATATAATAAAGGTATCGGCGCTTTCATAAATTTTATTGATAGAAAAGTTCTGAAATATTTTGTTAATAAGGAAAAAGTCTCTACTTTTGTGTGCGTACACATAATGATAATTAATATAAAATCGATGTAAATAAGTATTTCAGACAGGACATTCACTCGGAATTTGCTTAGTGAATGTGTGTAAACACGCTAATGCATTTTCTACAAAAATTCTATTAAAACCACTATTATGAGATGTAACCCTATTTTAAGCTTGTTAGGCAAAAAGGCGGCAGCATTGTTGTCATTGACAGCATTGTTGTCCTTTTCTGCTTATGCTGGCACTGCATCCGCTTCGCAGGAGCCAGACTCGCAAACAGCCATCAATGTTATCGGTAATATCTCTGACGAGAACGGAGAGCCTCTTCCAGGCGCCACTATCGTTCTGAAAGGGGATCCCGGTGTACATGCCATCGCTGACATTGACGGTAACTATTCCATTACAGTTCCTGACAGGTGGGCCGTTCTGGAAATAAGCTATATCGGCTTCGTTTCCCAGGAGATTCAGGTCGGAAACCGCAGGGTGGTCAACGTCGTCCTCGTTGAGGATATCGGACAGCTTCAGGACGCAGTGGTAGTCGCATACGGACAGCAGAAGAAAGAGTCAGTGGTGGCATCCATCGCTGCCATCGAGCCGGAAAAACTGAAAGTCGGTACGAGCCGTTCTCTCAGTAACAACCTCGCAGGTACGGTAGCCGGTGTGCTGGCAGTCCAGCGTTCCGGAGAGCCTGGTTACGATAACTCCACTTTCTGGATCCGTGGTATTTCCACATTCCAGGATGCAGGACGCGACCCTCTCGTGCTGGTCGACGGTATCGAGCGTGACATAAACAATATAGACCCTGAGGAAATCGAATCATTCTCAGTCCTGAAAGACGCTGCCGCAAGTGCCGTTTACGGTGTGCGCGGTGCTAATGGTGTCATCCTGATCCAGACCAAGCGCGGTGAGATCGGCAAGCCGAGAGTGACGATAAAGGCTGAATTCGCCGGAACAGAGCCTGTAAAGCTTCCTGACTATATCGGAGCGGCCGACTACATGCAGCTCCTCGATGACATCCGTGTGGACCAGGGTATGACACCTATGTATACGGACCGTATTGCAAAGACTCGTGCCGGATATGACCCGGACCTCTATCCTGACGTGGACTGGATCGATGCAGTGACCAAGGATTATGCTTCGAACCAGCGTGTGACTGCCGAGGTGTCCGGAGGTAACAACATCCTGACATACTCCCTCGTGGCTGCATTCTACAACGAGCAGGGTATCCTTACCCGCGACCCGAGCCGTGAATGGGACCCATCCATCAAGCTACAGAGGTACAACGTGCGTTCAAATGTGGATATAAACATCACGAAGACTACCAAGTTCCGTGTAAACATCGGTGGTTATCTCCAGGACAGAAATTCCACAACACAGAGTGTGGAGACTATATTCCAGAAAGCATTCAAAACTGTACCTTTTGACTACCCGGTACGTTATTCTACTGGCGAGATTCCTGCAGGAGCTGAAGGAAACGTATGGGCTATGGCTACTCAGATGGGTTATCAGAATACCAGTGCATCCAAGATCGAGACCCTCTTCTCTCTGGAGCAGGACCTCAAGTTCCTGACTAAAGGCCTGAAGATCAAGGGTACGTTCTCATTCGACCGCTATTCATCAGGTACAGTGTCGAGATCCACTTCTCCTGACCTTTACAATCCTACACGACAGAGAAATGAAGACGGTACACTCGTACTTAATCGTACATCTACCGGAAGCAACACTCTCGGACACAGTGTTTCAGGAAGTTATGGAAACAGGAGGCTGTACATGGAACTCGCTGTCAACTATGACCGTACATTCGCCGGCAAGCATGCCGTATCCGGAATGCTCCTCGCACAGAGAAGCAACTATGATGACGGTTCCAAGCTTCCTTACAGGAACCAGGGTATCGCAGGTAGGGCTGCCTATACGTTCGATGACAGGTATGTGGCCGAATTCAACTTCGGTTACAATGGTTCCGAGAACTTCGCACCTGGCCAGCGCTATGGTTTCTTCCCGTCAGCAGCTATAGGATGGGTTATTTCGGAAGAACCGTTCATGGCACCTGTAAAACGTGTTCTCAGCACATTGAAGATCCGTGCGTCATACGGACAGACAGGTAACGCATCCCTCAGCGGCCGTCGTTTCGCATATCTTTCTACTATAACCGACGATTACGATACTCTTGACATGTATAAATGGGGCGTTGAAGGTGCTTACGGCATTACCGGTATGGCAGAAGGTGATTTCGGAGTTCCAGACCTGACTTGGGAGAAAGTGAACAAGGCCAATATCGGTCTCGAACTCGGATTCTTCGACGGAGTGTTCGACATGTCTGTCGATGTATTCGACGAGAGGAGAAACAACATCTTCATGGAGCGTACATCCATTCCTCTCACTGCAGGTTTCATCAAATCTCCTTGGCAGAACTTCGGTAAGGTGAAGAACCAGGGTGCCGAAGTTACCCTCAACTTCAGAAAACAGTTCCAGAATGGCTTCTATATCGGCTTTATGGGAACTTTCACATACGCCCACAATGAAATCGTCGAGATGGACGAGCCTGCATCAGTAGTAGGGACCAACAGAGCCAAGACAGGCTATCCTGTAGGCCAGATCTTCGGTTATATCGATGAAGGTCTATATACTTACGATGACTTCAAGCAGGATGGTCAAGGTAACCTGTTAACAAATGAAACAGGTAATTATATTCTCAAATCAGATCTTCCTGAGAATACTCTTTATTCAGATATCCGCCCTGGAGACATCAAGCATAAGGATGTAAACAAGGACGGCAAGATCGACATTTACGACCAGTCGCCTATCGGCGGTACCGTCGACCCTGAAATCGTCTACGGTTTCGGCCTTAACCTCGCATGGAAAGGCTTCGACTTCGGTGTACTTTTCCAGGGAACTGGCAGAATGTGGAGACTTATGTCTGCAAACATCATCCCAGGATATGATACCGGAGGATATTATAACGTATTCAGCAACTACGAGGATCGCTGGACAGTGGACAATCCGAGCCAGGATGTGTTCTATCCTCGTCTGACTTATGGACCTAACACAAATAACGGCGTAGCGTCATCATGGTGGCTGAAGAACATGAGCTATCTGAGACTGAAGAATATCGAACTCGGATGGTCTATCCCTCAGAGATGGGCGGACAGGTCATTCCTCTCCGGTGCGCGTGTATTCCTCAGAGGTACCAACGTGCTGACATTCTCAGGCTTCAAGCTTTGGGATCCTGAACTTAATTCGGCTGACGGAGGAAGATATCCTCTGATGAGGTCATTCTCTGCAGGAGTTGAATTCAAATTCTAAATGGAAAAATGAGTATGAAAAATAAAATATTATTGTTGGTTCTGGCGGCGGTTCTGCCGGTCTTCTCATCCTGCTCCGACTATCTGGACAAGAGGCCGGATGACCAGCTCGACATAGAGACTGCTTTTGAGAACAGTAAGAATCTTGACAGATGGCTTGCCTACATTTATGACGGAATTCCGCAGTTTTATGCTGATTCAAACTGGGATATGATAGGAAAAGACTGCACAACTCCGGCATCATGGATTTCAGTGGGAAACAATGTCTGCAACTATCAGGTCGGAAACTGGACACCTACCAATGGTCAGATTATCGGTTTCTGGAGAGACTTTCCTAAGCGAATTAGGTCTGCATATATTTTTATTGAGAATGCACATCCTCTTACGGACGTTTCTCAGAAAGATATCGATGCTATGAAGGCTGAGTGCCGATTTTTTATAGCATATTACCATTCTCTTCTTGTGATGACGTATGGATCAGTTCCTATTATCGAGGAAGCGGCTCCAACCACTAATGCAGAGGATCTTATGATTAAACAGCGTCCATTCTACGAAGTAGTAGACTGGTGTGCTAATGAACTGCAGGATGTTGCTAAAGATCTTCCTCTTACATATCCGGATATGGCGAATGAATATGGTCGTGCGACAGCTCTCTGGGCTCTTGCAATACGCGCCCGTCTGCTGACTTTCGCAGCCAGCCCTCTCGTGAACGGTAATTCTGATTTGGCAGAAGTAGTTAATTGCGATGGCGAACCTATTTTCTCTACTACTTATGACCCTCAAAGATGGAAAGATGCCGCTGATGCTAATATGGATCTCATCCAAATGGCTGAAGAAAATGGATATGCTCTCTATGAAGCTGAAAAAGTAGACGGTGAGCATGATCCGTACATGAGCTATTTCGGTGCTCTCATGCTCCGCAGGAACCAGGGTAACTACGAAATCATCATGCCTCGTACCGAGGATGGGGCCGGTTGGATGGATATGAAGTCAGCTCCTAGGAGCATCCAGTCTCAGGCTGGTGTGGTAGGTGTTACGCAGGATCTGGTAGATGCGTTCTTCATGAATAACGGAAAAGTCGCTATTTCCGGCCATAACGCTGATGGTTCTCCAATTATTCCTAACAATAATTCAGGATATCGCGAGGACGGTTATTCTCAGAATGACATGAAGGCAAAAACCAAATATTATTACAATAATCCTTCAGGAACATCGACTACTACAGAAAATGTGATCACAGAAGCCAATACTTTCAATATGTATTGTAACCGTGAACCGCGTTTCTATGTTTCAGTAATGTATAATGAGTCTTTCAACTGGGCTAAGACTCATAAGGACAGATCAGAAGCTACTCCTCCACGTAAAAATGTTAATTTCTTTGTGGGTGAAGAGGATGGACGTGATGGTTCAGACTATCCTACGGCAGGTTACCTGATGAAGAAGAGAATCGCTCCTGATTACTGTGGAAGTTCATCTTCAGGCGAGTTCAACAAACGCTATGGTGTCATTTACCGTCTTGCAGAAGCATACCTTTCTTATGCTGAATGCTTGTATGAGTATAGTGTTTCGGAAGGTATAAATGAATATAGTTCCAATAAAGCTCAGATAGTTGAATATATCAACAAAATTCGCGCACGTGCAGGTATTCCTGAATATGGCTCAGAATCTCTGGGTGACATAGATGCGGTAGCTGCAGAAGCTGGTCTTACGGTCCGTGACCTTATCCGCAGGGAGCGTCGTATAGAACTGAACTGTGAGGGCGGTATGAGCTGGAATGATCTTCGCCGCTGGTTGCTCGCCGAGACTGAACTTAACGGACCGTTCTATGGTATGAACATGGATGCATCAGAAGATGAAAGGGATAAATTTTATACCCGTACTCCGTATCAGGTCCGTAAATTTATTAGCTACTGGTGGCCGATTCCTCAGGATGATATCGACAGGAATCCTAACCTCAGACAGCTTCCTGGCTGGTAATGATAGAATTTAAACAGAAAAGTCATTATGAAAAAGATACTTTTATATCTCGGTGCTTTTGCACTTTCAGTAGCAGGACTTTCTTCCTGTGCTGACAATTATGACGAATATGACAACTCATGGCTTCTCGATAATGATGAAACCATGACTCTTGAGGCATCAACGACGGAAGTGTCATTGGTAGAGGATACACCTGCTGATGAGCCAGTGCTCACATTTAACTGGACTCCTGCCCGCGAGATGTCAGATGAGTACGTACTTACATACGTGACCATGCTTGACTTGAAGATCAACGAATTCGGGTCTTCTTCTGTGAAACGAAAAGTCCTTGACGACGGTGTTTATTCTTGCTCTTATACTACGGAAGAGCTTCAAGGTTTTATCGTCGATGACTGGGGACAGTCAGTTTCCGAGGTCGCTACACTTTCTTTTAAAGTGATAGCGAAGTGGGAAGGAGGATCAAAATTTGTGATGCCGGAATCCAGAACAGTAGAGGTGGAAGTCCTTCCGTATAAACCTGCTGTCTTTGATGCGGATATCGTATATGTTTCAGGTTCGGCAAAAACAGGAATATCAAGGCAGATGATAGACAAGACGCTTGAGAATGAGTATGTTTATGCTGAAATAGTTAATCTCAAGCCGGGTGAACTTACAATCCCTGTCGAGTATGATGGTTATGTCCAGTATATATCTCCTGACGAAAGCGGTGCATTCCAGGATGGTGTAGCTATTCCTGCTAGGATGCTTGCTGAAACTGAGGATGGCCAGGCTCCGGAAGCTGCTGGCTGGGAGATTCCTGAAAGTGGTGACTATAGAGTAGTGATAGATATGTTGAACAAGACTGTCACTATTTATTCGCCGGAGAATGAGTTCAATAAGCCATTTGAGGTAACATGGCAGCCAAATAGTAATGCTGATTTGACGCCTATAACAACTGTTGTTACAAATCTTTGGATGCGTGGCGCTACTGCAGGTTGGGCAAGTGGAGGAAAAGACCTTCAGCTGACCCAAAGTAAGGCTGATCCTCAGATACTTGTATACAGAGGCGATGCTATTAACAATGGCGATGGTCGTACAAGTTTTTCTGTCATTTCGACTTATGAATATGATGGAAATGGTGATGGACAGGTAGAATCTTACAATGTAAACAATGCCGCTCAGTTCGCTCCTGAACGTATTGATCCGGATGGAAATGGAGTACAGGAATCAGGTAATGACTATACTCAGGAACTTGCGGTAGGAACATGGATGCCGATGTCTGTTGGTTCTGATATCCGAGGTAATTATTGGAAGTGTAACAAGAGTACCAATTTCATTGTCTTCGATCTCAGAAACATGAGAATCAGATTTGAAATCAAATAAGTTATCATTATAGATAATTATAATTTATAACACGAGCAGGGACGGTTCGAGATGATTGCGGATTCGGAGCCGTCCCTGTTTATAATTATTGCTCATGCAGTTTATTGCAGAAAATCAGGAAAAGTCATTTTGATTTAATATGAAGGTTACTAAGAAAATATTTCCGTTGTTATTACTTTCCATAGCTGTTTCCTGTTGTGAAAAAGGCGTACTTGACGCAAACCAAGACGGTTCAGGAGAAGGCGATCTTCCGGAAGGCAACATTGAGATTTTAATAAAGGCAGACAGAACAAGTTATTATCCGAATCCTCTCAGCGGATGGGTGATTTATGTCCCTCTTATCGATGATGTAGAAGAGTTCTGGGAGAAATATGAGAACTTCCCTTCATCTGAAGGAACAGTAAATGTTTTCGACTACGGAAATGTCATTTATCTCCGAGGTTCCTGGACTGATTTCAACCCTGAGGAGGGCCTTTACATCTGGCAGGACGGGATAGATGAGGTCAAGTATCCTCTGGCCCGCAGTCTCAGGCTTTTCGAAGAAGGAGCTAAGGAGAGGGGACTCAAACTGGCTTTTACTCTGAAATGCGACAGCCGAGACGCCAATGCTAACTGTACGCCTGATTTCGTCAGGGAGAAAATGGATGCGGCATACGGCGCCGATGCTGCCGGCTATCTGACTCCTGACGGAAAGACGCATACTCCTGGCAAGGGCTATTTCAATTTTACTCTTGGTTCTGTTCCGCGTCACTATTGGTCGCCGTATCCTGACGATCCGATTTTCCAGCAGGAGTATGAAAAATTCATAAATGCCCTTGCCGCCGAATATGATGACCCTGAAAAGACCGCATTCGTGAGCGGTCTGGGAATGGGCAAGTGGGGCGAATACCACACATGCGTATATTCTACCGGAGACGAGACTCCGAAGATCCCGGTATTCAACTGGGTGACAGATACCTATATAAATGCTTTCAAACTTACTCCATGCTTTACGAATTACCATAAGATGGTCGGAACCATAGTCGGCGAAGGCTCAGGCAGTCCTGATTCTGAAGGAATGCTCTCCGGTGCCATAGAAAAAGGCTTCTGCATGAGGCATGACGCATTCGGCATGAGGGCTGAGACTTTCGGATATGCTACATGGGAAAAGAAATTTATTGCAAATTGGACATATAAGGTCCCTGTTGCGGGAGAAGGCGGGTGGATAGTGACACAAGGTTATGAAGATGAAAACGGGAAACACAACTATCTGACGCAATATGCAGGTCCTAGAGAACTTCGCGCTGGCGAGTATGAGGACATGCACAGCGCATATGTAAACATGATGGATTTGCGTTATGACAAGACTTATATTCAAGGAGAGACATGGTCATGGTTTAATGATGCTTTCGATTTGGTGCAGAAATTTGTGCAGGAGGATTGTTACAGGATTTATCCAGACAAAGTAAGTATTCCGACCAGTATAAGCAACGGGCATACTTATACTATCCAGCATCGATGGTTGAATCTTGGACATGCTTATTGCCCGACTAATATCAAACCATACCGCGACCGTTTTAAGGTTGCATTTGCTATCATAGATACAGAAACTGGTAAAATTGTCTCTGACAATATCTTCTTCGATGAAAATGCACATCCTCATGATTGGATCAGCGGAAGGTCTTCTTATGAACTGGAAATAACTCCGAAGGGTGTTTCTGTCGGAGCGTACGATTTGTGTGCCGGTATTGTTGATCTCGCTCAAGGTGACCCAGACAACGGTGATTTCAGAATAGGAATACATATCGCCGCCCAGGGCGACTATACAGAAGCCGGATGGTTGAAACTAGGTGTTGTAACTGTTTCTGAATGATTTTAATATTCTAATTGATAATGAAAATGAACAAATTTTTCCTGACGATGGTATTGGGTATGACTCTGGCAGTTTCTTGTGTCGAAAAAGACGGGCCGGATGATGGGAAAGGGGGTAGTTCTACTATCCCTGAGGGTAATGTCCAGGTCAAGTTCACTCCGGACAGGACATCATTTCTGAAAAACCCTATGACAGGATGGGTAATGTATGTTTCCGGTACGGCCGATCCGTCTTATCTCGATACCGAGTATTATGTCCCGTCTCTCGAAAAAAACGTGAGGGTGGCGGATTATTCTACCTGCATCTATGTGCGTACGAACTGGCGTAATTTCAACCCTGAGGAAGGTGTCTATTTCTGGGATGACCCGAACAGCAGCCTGTATAAAATCTATACCCGTGCCCAGGAACTCGGTCTCCCGATGGCTTTCCGTGTCGTAGTGGACGGCCGTGACCAGGGTGCGAATACCCCGCAGTGGGTTTTCGATAAAGGTGCGAAGTATTGGCTGGAAAATGACAGATATCCGGACCGTAAGGTTCCTAATGTTCTTGACCCTGTATGGCGTGAATGCTATGAGAAATTCATCGAGGATTTTGCAAAGGAATTCAACGATCCGTCGAAAATCGCCTTTATCGACGCTTACGGTCTCGGCAAATGGGGAGAAGGACACAATGTCTGCTATGAGGGTCTGGAACCTATATCATGGAACAGCGACGGATCCGTGAAAGAATATGCCGGTAAAGTCTCAGACAATACAGTGGAATATAAGGAAAACACCATGGAATGGATCACTTCGCTGTATTCGCGTTGCTTCACGAAAGTGCCTCTGGTCATCAACTATCACCGTCAGATAGGCCATCCGAGAAGTTCCGGTAAAAACGCTCAGCCTGACAGCGAGCATTTGCTCCAGATAGCCATCGACAACGGCTACTGCCTCCGTGCCGACTCGTTCGGCATGCACAACCAGGACTGGGGTTATAATGACTGGGAGCGCAACTATGTGAAGCAGTGGAATAACAGGCTTCCTATCATCCTCGAAGGCGGCTATGTCTGGTCGAATCCCGGTCATCAGTCAAGTATAGCTGCGGAAGGATACAAAACTGCCGGAGATGTACGTGAAGGTGAGTTTCTGGAAGGACAGCTGGCATGTGTGAACATGATGGATTTCCGCGTGGGAGATGAGACTCGGACATGGTTTGAAGAAGCTTTTACCTATATAGAAAGGTTCAACGAAGAAGGAGGCTACCGTCTCTATCCGGACAGAGTTTCCGTGCCTCAGACAGTGAAGATGGGGTCGGACGTGACCGTCACTTCCCGCTGGCTGAATCTCGGCTGGGGATTCTGCCCTACGAACCTTCAGCAGTGGAACCAGAAATACAAGGTGGCGTACGCCCTTCTCGATATGCAGACAGAGAAACCAGTCTACCAGTTCGTGGATGAAAGTACCGACCTTTCCACCTGGCTGAAAAGCTCTCCTGCTTCATACACGTTCGACATTTCCATGAAAGGAGTAGCTATCGGAGGCTATATCTGGGCTGTCGGACTGGTCGATACCACTCTGCAGGATGAAGAAGGACTCAATCCTGTCGGTCTGCAGGTGGCCGTGAAGAAAGAATCCCTGACCGAAGACGGCTGGGTGAAACTTGTCAATGTTACCGTTAATTAAAGAGATATGAAAAGACCTGTCGTGTTTTTGCTGGCCGCTGTGGTGGCAGGTATTTTCACCGCATGTGCGGAAAAGCCTGTGTCTAATCCTGTAAAGAGTGACAAATGGCTTATTATCAGTCCTTCGTCAGTCCAACTTGATGTGGGTGACGAGTATGTCATAACTCCTACTTTCAGCAGCGATGAAGCGGAAGCCCTGGATTATGAGTGGTCCGTTTCCGACCCGTCCGTACTGGCCATAACCGAGGACAACAATTCCAGCATCACCGTTGCCGGCCTGACGCCCGGCAATGTTACTGTCTCGGTCGCCTGTCCAGGTGAGACAAAGCGCCTTACGGGGACCATGTCATTCACTGTCATGGAAAAAGAACCGGAGCCTTTGAGGATTCTGGCTATCGGGAACAGCTTTTCCCAGGATGCGGTGGAGCAGTATCTGTGGAATCTGTTCAACGAGGCTGGAGTGGAAGTCATAATCGGCAATATGTACATAGGCGGATGTTCCCTCGAAAGGCATTGGACAAATGTCCAGAACAATACTGCAGGTTATGAATACCGCAAAGTCGTGAATGGCAGCAAGACTAACACCAAGAACTGGTCTCTGGAAATGGCTCTGGCCGACGAGAACTGGGATTATATCAGTCTGCAGCAGGCCAGCGACTATTCCGGAATGTATGACAAATACGAGCCGTATCTGGGTAATCTCATCGACTGGGTCCTCGAAAATTCATCGAATCCGCGTATGCAGCTGATGTTCCACCAGACATGGGCATATTCCAAGGATTCGGGCCATCAGGCTTTCCCTAACTACGGAAAAGACCAGATGGTGATGTATAACGGCATAGTGGACGCGGCCGAAAAGTCGATGACCAATCACCCTGAAATCAAACTGCTGATACCGAGCGGTACAGCTATTCAGAACGGAAGGACATCTTCGATAGGCGACGAATGGGACAGAGACGGCTATCATCTCAATACGGATTACGGCCGTTTTGCTGCCGCCTGCACCTGGTATGAGACCATTTCCGGGAACAATGTCCTGGAAAACGAATGGAGACCGTCTACAGTCACCAACGAAGAGGCCGAGATAGCCCGCATCGCTGCCCATAACGCCGTACTCCATCCATACGAAGTTACCGACATGTCGGATTATTGATTATGTTTGAAATTGAACGTTGATTGCTATGAAAGGGTTGAAAGTAAGAAAAGGTGGACAGACTATGGAAATAGCTGTTCCGGAAGGTAATGTCAGTGTTTTGGTGGGATGCCATGAAGGAAAGTATTATATCAATGCCGGCGGGATGGGAGTTGCATCAGGTAAAGCCCTGCGGTGGCTGGACGAGGACGGACTTCCTGCCGGGACGACGATAGAGGTTACATGCTGTGATGTGTCGGAGCCGGCTGAGCCTGTTTCGTCTGTCGATATGGAGGCAGATTCCCTTAAGCAGAAACTGGAAAAATACAAGTATGCCCTGCATCTTATCGATGTATTGCGTCCTGAACTTGTGAAAGCCGGTCTGATAGGTGGTTGACCCAAAAGGAGGAATTTCAAGGCTTGCGAAGATAAGAAAACCGCAGTGTACTGGTGTACATGAGGATTTTCGAATCGAGCGTAACGCAGAAAATACCCTTTTGAGTCGGCCTCCTGAAAGGTAGACGGCCGGTTTTATTTTATAAATTTTAAAATTTTATAAATTATGAAGATGTCGCTAATGCGCTTTCCGGCATTGTTCGCAGCAGTATTGTGTGCTTTGCCTGTGGCAGCCGGGACTGCCCCGGATGAGAAAATGGACGAGTTCATCGATGACCTGATGTCGAAGATGACGATCGAGGAAAAGGTCGGTCAGATCACTCTCGTGACTTACGACAAGAGTTTTATGACGGGAGCGACGCAGAGCAAAGGCGTGGAAAAGAAAATCGCCGAAGGCAAGATCGGCGGTGTGTTCAACGTACGTACATTGGAGGATAAAATCAATATCCAGAAACTTGCCGTGGAGCAGACACGGCTCGGAATACCTCTCATGTTCGGTCTGGATGTGATCCACGGATACAGGACGATATGGCCTGTTCCTCTGGCACTCTCATGCAGCTGGGATATGGACCTGATTGAACGTACTGCACGTGCGGCTGCGGATGAAGCCACTTCCGAAGGCATTGACTGGACATATTCTCCTATGGTGGATCTTGTCCGTGACCCGAGGTGGGGCCGTGTGGCCGAGAGTTCCGGCGAAGACCCTTGGCTCGGCTCTCGTATTGCTGAGGCAATGGTGCGCGGATATCAGGGAGAAAGCCTTGATGACCCTCAGTCCATGATGGCCTGCGTGAAGCACTTTGCCCTCTACGGTGCCGGTGAAGGCGGCAGGGATTATGATATGGTGGACATGAGTCTTAACAGGATGTATCAGGAATATCTTCCACCTTACAAGGCTGCCGTGGATGCCGGTGCGGGAAGTATCATGTCTTCGTTCAATGACATCAACGGTGTGCCGGCTACTGCCAACAAGTGGTTGCTGACAGATCTCCTGCGTGGCGAATGGGGCTTCGACGGCTTCACTGTCAGCGACTATACATCTGTCGGCGAACTGACGGAACATGGCCTGGGCAATCTGGCCGAAGTGTCTTCCCGTGCACTGAAGGCGGGGCTTGACATGGATATGGTGTCAGAAGGCGTGATGAAAAATCTGGACTATTGCCTGGAAAACGGCCTGCTGACCGAGGCAGACATTGATGTCGCATGCCGCCGTATATTGGAGGCGAAATACAAGCTCGGTCTTTTCGAAGACCCGTATCTCCGTCTTGGCGCGGAGCCTGTAGACAGGGCGAAATACCGCTCTCTGGCTCTGGAGGCAGCCAGGAAATCCATAGTGCTCCTGAAGAACGACCATGATGTACTTCCGCTGAAAAAGGACACTAAGGTGGCTCTTGTCGGCCCTCTGGCTGATACGAAGTGGGAACTTATGGGCACCTGGGCAGGTGCTGCCGCCATGGCTGATGAAGGGGTTTCCATCAAATCGGGAATTTCCAGATATACGTCTTCCATGATACATACTTCCGGAGCTCCGATTACCGACAATCCGGGCCTGGCCAGGATGATAGGGGTGAATATCGAACGTTCAGGCGATCCGGACAGCCTGATAGCCGAGGCTGTGAGTGCTGCGGAAAAGTCCGATGTTGTGGTGGCTGTGCTCGGGGAGAACGCGAAGATGTCCGGCGAGTCTTCCAGCATGACTTGGATCGGTCTGCAGCCTACCCAGAGGCGTCTTCTTGAAGCCCTCGTGGCTACGGGGAAAGATGTGGTCCTTGTGCTGCTTAACGGCCGCCCGATGACTCTCGAATGGGAAGACGCGCATTGTGCCGCAATAGTCGATGCATGGGCCCCTGGCCTTCAGGGCGGCAATGCCGTGGCTGACGTGCTGTTCGGAGAATACAATCCTTCAGGCCGTCTGTCCATGACCTTCCCACGGAATGTCGGACAGGTCCCGATATATTACAGCATGAAATCCACAGGCCGTCCGCATATCCCGTTCCGCAAATACCGTACAGGCTATATCGACTGTCCTCAGGATCCTCTCTATCCGTTCGGCTACGGCCTTTCGTACAGCACTGTGGACTATTCTGACATGACTGCATCGTATGATGCCGGAGACAAGACGGTGAAGGCATCCGTGAAAGTGACTAATGTTTCCGACCGTGCCGTTACTGAGACCGTCCAGCTGTATGTCAGGGATGTCGTGGCTTCCGTGACCCGTCCGATGAAGGAGCTGAAAGGATTCCGTCAGGTGGAACTTGGTCCTGGTGAAAGCCGGACTGTCAGCTTCGATGTGCCTGTCTCGGAGCTTGGCTTCTGGACGCCTGACCTCCAATATGTGGTGGAGACCGGCAAGTTCGTTGTGGAGATAGGCCCGGATTCTCAACGTACTCTTTCTTCGGAAATAGAGTACACTGATGTCGTTTCCTGTCAGGCTGTCCCGTTTAAGTGACTGCCATACAGGAAAATACGGATTTGTACCATGAAATAAACAATTCACTATGATAAAGACAATACGGCCGATACTGTCTTTGACGCCATCATTGCCCCTTACAAGGGGAAAATCGTCCTTGTGGATTTCTGGAACACGTGGTGCGCTCCATGTCGTGGCGCTATAGAAGCGGTTGAACCTTTGAAAAATACTGTCCTGAAAAGCGATGATATCGTATGGCTGTATATTGCCAACGGGGAGATTTGAAAACAACCAATTGAAAAACAGTGAAATAATTATAGTATAACCATTATGACTTTAAAAGGAAACATGCTTGCAGGCATGGCAGCATTGCTCATGTCGTGTACATTCACGAATGCCCAGGTGGTCATCACGGCTGATGATGAGAAAAGGGCGGAAGAACTTGTGGAACAGATGACACTGGACGAGAAGATAGGGATGATTGCCGGTGAACGGTCGTTCTATCTGCGCGGTGTCGAGAGGCTCGGTATTCCTGCAATACGGATTGCCGACGGGCCTCAGGGTGTCAGGAACAATACCAAAAGCACATTGTATCCATGCGGGATACTGACTTCTGCCACATGGAACAGGGATCTTGCCTACGACATGGGAGAAGGTCTCGGCCGTGACGCCAAAGCTCGCGGCGTGCAGATCATGCTTGGTCCAGGAGTGAATATTTACAGAGCTCCGATGTGCGGCAGAAACTATGAGTATATGGGTGAGGACCCGTATCTGGCATCCGAGACTGCCAAGCAGTATATTCTCGGCGTGCAGGATCAGGGAATCATGGCTACGGTAAAGCATTTTGCCGCAAACAACCAGCTGGAGAATATCCGTCACAGCGCCAGCTCGGATGTGGATGAGAGAACATTGCAGGAAATCTATTTTCCTGCATTCAGAAAGGCGGTACAGGAGGCAGGCGTGGCTCTCGTAATGGACAGCTATAATCTTATCTGGGGTGTGCATTCTACGGAGAATCCGTGGCTGAACAACGAGATTCTGAGAAAACAGTGGGGCTTTAAGGGTATAGTCATATCTGACTGGACATCAGTGTATTCTACTCCTGGAGCCGTTCTCGGAGGTTTGGATCTGGAGTGCCCGAAAGGCGTTTATTTCACTCCTGAGAAGATTAAGCCGCTTCTGGATTCAGGTGTCATAACTGAAAAGGACATTGACCTGAAGGTCAAACATATTCTGCAGACTTACAGCGCTTTCGGATTCCTGGATAAATTGCCTGTGGATGAGACTATCGCATTGGACAATGAAGATAGCAAGGCGACAGCCCTCGAAATTGCCCGTCAGGGCATAGTCCTTCTGGAGAACAGGAACGGGAATCTTCCTTTCGCCGCTGATGCGAAGGTGGTGGTCATGGGACCTAATGCGGATGTCATCACTACGGGTGGCGGCAGCGGTTTTGTGACTCCTTATTCGACGGTTTCTCCTTATCAGGGCCTGGCTGGAATCCTGGGCGAAGAGAATGTGATATTGCTTTCGGATGATGTTCTGTATGAGGATATCCTTTCTTCCGTATATGTGAATGACAGTTCCGATGTCAGAGGTTTCGTGGCAGAGTATTTCAATAACAAGACTCTCTCGGGGGATGTGTTCAGGACTGAGACAGAGGAGAATCCGACTCATTACTGGAGCTACGGGCATCCTTTCGACGGTATGCCGGATGACGGATTTTCAGTGAGGTGGACAGGTGTGTACAAGGCTCCTGCGTCAGGTACTATCCGTGTGAAGATGGCCGGTGATGACGGCTACAGGCTTTTCGTGAATGGAGAAAGACTCGGTGGCGACTGGGGAAATCATTCCCTGACCACGCGTTCGGTATTTTTCGATGTGGAGGCCGGAAAGACGTACGATCTGAGGTTCGAGTTTTATGACAATGCCGGCGAGGCTACCGTGGTGTTCGAGGCCGGACTGATGAATATGGATAAGCTGAACGCTTCTCTGACTGAGGCTTCGGATGTACTTTACTGTGCCGGTTTCAACAGCAGTACAGAGGGCGAGGGCTGGGAAAGGCCGTTCCAGCTGCCTGCCGACCAGATACGGATGATGAATCTGGTGTCTTCCCTGCATGACAGGGTGACTGTGGCGGTGAATGCCGGCGGCGGTGTGGATTTCAATGGCTGGTCCGATGATGTGGAGTCTGTGCTGATGGCATGGCATCCTGGCCAGGAGGGCGGAAAGGCGCTGGCTGAAATTCTGACTGGCGCCGTGTCTCCGAGCGGAAAGCTGCCGATTTCCATCGAGAACAAGTGGGAGGATAATCCTGTGCATGACAGTTATTATGACAAGAACAAGCGTGTGACGTACTCTGAGGGTGTGTTTATGGGGTATCGCGGTTATGACCGTACAGGCAAGACTCCGAGGTATGCTTTCGGTTACGGGCTTTCTTATACTGATTTCGAGTATTCCGGTCTGGAGGTGAAGAAGCATGGCAAGGGTGTGTATTCTGTCAGCTTCGATGTAAGGAATACCGGTTCGAAGGATGCTTACGAGACCGCGCAGGTGTATGTGGGCGATGCGGAGGCTTCCGTGAAGAGGCCGTTGAAGGAGCTCAAGGGGTATGAGAAGGTATTTGTAAAGGCTGGTGAGACTGTCCGGGTGAGTGTGGATTTGGACAGCGAGGCTTTTGCATTTTATGATGTGGATTCGCAGTCGTTCGTGGTGGAGCCTGGGGAATTTGTGATTTCCGTGGGCCCGTCGTCGGCTGAGTTGCCGTTGACTGCTGCTGTCGAGGTCCGGTAGCGGCGGTGTTCCAGGTGTGTGTGGAACTGCGGTGCGCAGGGGCAGGTTGTTCTGTTCTTGCGCATCGCTTTTTTTGGGGGGGGGCTTGGCGTGATGTGCGGGGACGTGGTATTCTACCCTGCTGCGACCTGTAACGTTTAGCGGGGATTTCGTTACAGGTCGAGGGGCACACACATCGGTCGCAAGGCACGCGATGCGATAGAGAGGCGTGAGACAGCCAGCCGCCTGTCAATTATTCCGGAAAATCACACAATACAATCCGCGAGAACGTAGGAATGATCATCGCTCAAAAAGCTCCGATAGTGTGGAAGCACAAATTTTCGATAAAAATATTTGATTTTGAATAAATAAATGTAACTTTGCAAATAATGTGTGCGTACACGCACGAATACACAAAAACGCACCCGAAAAACACTAAAAATACACCAAGATACACCACGGAAAACACACTGAACGTATCTACCCATACACAAAATTGCTCAGGCCCACGCACTTGCACAAGAATAACAAAAACAGCACAAGCCAACAACCTGCGCAGCCGGCACTTGACAAATACGGGAATTGAACAGAACTAATTGACGAAACGACAATAGCCAATAAATCAGCTGCCAACCCAAATACTTCCGGGAAAGGCGGCGGATTCAATCAGAAAAGACTTATGAAGAAAAACATTTGTTTTGCAGCAATAGCAGCACTCGGAATTGCAGCGGGCTGCACTAAAGAGGCATCTGACATCACTCCTGAACCGGGGGGGGGAGGCTTTTCTATAACTGTCAGTGCTCCAGCGACTAAAACCGTATTTGACCCTCAGACATACGCCGTCACCTGGGAACAGGACGATGAACTCGGCGTCTATATTGTCGGCGGAAGCGAAGCCGGCCTTTACAAATTCACCAACGTCTCCGGCAATACATTCAGCTGCCCGGAATTCACTCCGGATGCCGGAACATTATACAGTTACTACGTCCTTTATCCTTACCACGAAGACTTTACAGTCACTGACGGAAAATCAAACGCCGTAGTCAACATCTCATCCGGCCGGCAGATCCTTCCAGATGATGCAGGCCATATAAAGACCCCTCTCTTCGGTGTCGCCCAATCCTCCGGTGCGGAAACTCCGTCAGTATTGCTCAAGCACGCAGCTTCCGTAATCAGAATCAATATAGAGAATAATTCAGGCTCAGCGCTTTCCGTTTCAGAAGTAGGCCTGGTATCTTCAGATCCCGACGCAATAATGTCCGGGACTTTCTCCCTTAATTTCATTACGGGCAGGCTGATTCCGTACGGTACACAGAACAGCTCCGTGACGGAATTGCCTGAACCCAAAACTATTGCGAACGGCTCTTCGGCAAATTTCTTCGTCGCCGTCGCTCCTTTTGCCGCATCTGATCTTAGTGTGACGGTAAACGGCGATAAACTCAGAAAGACCTCCGAGACCGGCTTCGACTTCAAGGAAGGTTATGTTTACTCGACATCTGTCCTCTATGATGAGGTGCCGCTGTCGCGGACAATAGAGGATCCGAATGTTTTTGCCGCCATCACCGAACTCGATGCCAGCCGGAATTATATAACCGTATCTGTCGACGGGACAAAATACTATGTATGTCCGGAAAGCGGAGAATTCAGGGACGGAGAACCTGTCCCCGTGACTCTCAGCGTAGTACCGGGCGTGCGGTGGATTTTTACCCAACCTGACAGTTACAGAATAGTTTACGACAAGACTGCAGAATCATTGACGATGTATTCGTCTGCACATGAATTCAACAATCCGAAGATTATCGATTTCTGGTATGAAAACAAAGAAGGGACCGGATGGTATCTGAGCAAGACGATGTCACCGGGACTCTATTACATCAGGACCAATACCGGTTGGGATTCATGGGCAGGCAAAGGGTATTCTTTTGAAGCCTCGCTTGCTAACCCTTATGTCCTGATATGTTCAGATAAGGTTTCCATATCGATAGACAAGTCGAATAAACAATTCAATATCAAGTTAGGTCTTTATCTGTCGGAATTCGAGATTCTTCAGGAAGGTACGACAGGCGAAAGCCCTGTTGATGCCAAAATAACGCCGTTTTCATCCAAATGTTATGCTCTTATACCGGCGGATGCCGATCCGACTACGTTGTTGCGCGACATCGAGGCCGGTGTATGGATGCCGATGACCGGGGCGGTGGATAATGATACCAGATGGCATTTTTCTGAAGACCGGATATTCGATTTCGGCCAAATCATTATTGACCTTCGGAACGGAAGAATCCGTTTCGACGCTGTGGAATAAACATGACCATTGAATTAACCATTAAATATTATTTATCATGAACGAAAAATTGATTTATGAATCACCGGCATTGACGGAGTTCAATGTGACGGTAGAAGCAGGTTTTGCCGCAAGTACATTATTGTTCGAGCTTCCTGGAATGGAAGATGGCGGATCATTTTAATTGAGGAGGAACGACTTATGAAGAAAATTGTTTATCTCGCTGCGGTAGCGGCACTCGGACTTGCTGCAGGCTGTACTAAGGAAGCATCTGACATTGCTCCTGAAACAGGAGCAACATTTTCCATAACTGTCAGTACACCAGCTACTAAGACTGTGTTCGACGGAGCTACATACGATGTGGTATGGGCTGACGACGATGAACTCGGCGCCTATATTGTAGGTGGTGACAAAGCCGGCGTCTACAAATTCACCAAGGATTCAGGCAAGGATAATTCATTCTCTACCACTGATTTCACTCCGGAAGAGGGCGTGGAATACACTTACTATGTCCTTTACCCGTATGATGCGGAGTTCACTGTTACAGAGGGCAAGTCCAACGCTGTAGTGAAGATCTCCGCCAGCGGTGCGCAGTCGGATCTCAATGCTGCCGATCATATTGCGACTCCTCTTTACGGAACCGCCACTGCAGAGGGTACTGCCGCTCCGAAAATCAAGTTGAACCACGCAGCTTCTGTCATGAAAATCAATGTGGCCAATTATTCCGGTGCCGAACTGGCAATATCGAAAGTGGGCCTCTTGTCCATCGATGAGTCTGCTGTCATGGCCGGTACGTTCTCGATAGATTTCGCTACCGGTGAACTTACTGCAACCGAAGTTTCCAATGAAGCCGCTGTGACTCTCGAAACCAAGACTTTGGCCAATGAAGCTTCCGCCGATTTCTATGTCGCAGTTGCTCCGTTTGCTACGACTGCTGATCTTTCTGTAGTAGTCAATGATGATGAATTCGAGAAGAATGGAGTAAGCTATGACTTCAATGCCGGATCTGTTTACAAGACTGCTGTGACTTGCGGTACTCCTGAAGTTGCTGTCGAGGTTGCAGGTGCAACATCTGGTGCTCTTACTCAGACTCTCGAAGATGAGAATGTATATGCAAATCTTCTTTCTATTTCAGGCGAATTCGATATTGCCGTCCAGTTTGGAGGTAGCAAATATTATCTCTGCCCTGCAGATGCTGAATTCCAGGATGGCGAGGCTGTGAAGGTTTCCCTGAAGAAGACTGCCGAGACTCATTGGTCATTACCTGAGGCTGAAGGTGAGTACAGGCTTGTTTATAACAAGCTTGACGGTACTCTTACTATTTATTCGCCGGAGAATGAGTTCAATGAAAATCTTGTTGTAGAATTCAAGTATCAGAATTTGAATCATTGGATAATGACCAAGACATTTACATCAGGCAATTACTTTATCAGGACTGGAACAGGCTGGGATGGCTGGTCAGGAAAACCTTATGCTTTCCAGACATCGCTGGCGGATTCGCAGCTGCTTGTATGGAGTGGACAAGGATCGACTATAGATGTACCGGCAGCACAGAAATTCTGTATCAAAACAGGCGTAAAGAGTGATAACGACTTTACAGTTACTCAGGGTCCAAGTACAGATACAGTTGACAACGGTAAACCAGGTAATCCAAGCACTGATGGAACTGCTGACTATGGCGCAAGAGTACTGACTATTGTTCCTGAAAATGCGGCTGATGCACCTCTTGAAATGGGAAAATGGTTGCCTTTCGAGTTTGCAGTAAGCAATGTTGGCTGGACGCACGATGATGTAGCCAAGTTGGCTAACATTAAGATAGATCTTAGAAATAAAAGAATTCAATTTAACTAATTGATATTTTATATGTTCCGACAGATTAGCAGTCTGCCGGAACGATGCACAACCGGATTCCAAATCCGCTTGACCGAAATAACCTCTTAATGGTGGTTGCAGCTGCGTTGTCAGGATATTTCCTGCTTCGCAGCTGCTTCTTTTATCTGCTTTTCTCTTCCGCTGCGACCTGTAACGTTTTGCGGGGATTTCGTTACAGGTCGAGGGTAACTTGCTGCGACCTGTCACGTTTTGGGGCGATAATGCGACAGGTCGCAGCCGGGATACAAGTACGCCTGAGGAAAGCTGTGAGCGATGAAAAAAACGGTGCGATTGAAAATAAATTTGTACTTCCGGAAAAGTTGCGTATTTTTGTAGAAAATGTGTTCGTACACACCGAATTGCTAATAACCGAAAACAATAGAAATCCGAAAAATATGAAAAAAATCCAACTCCTCGCATGTGCGATTTCAGCCATGACTTTCATGTCCGCACAGCCGGCACTTTTTGCGAATCCTTCAGCCGCAGCCTCGTCTGTCGAGTCGTGTTCAGTGCCAGCATCATCAGTTGCAAGTCACTCAGCCGCAAGCCATTCCGCTGTCACTACTTCAATGGCAGCACTTTCTGTAGCTAACCATTCAGCAGCCAAACCGGCCCTGAAAACAGTAGAATTCACCCCGGATACCGTCCGTGTCCTGGACAATCCGCTGAACGGCTGGGTAATGTACCTTAACCGCGGATGGGACGAAAATTTCTGGGAGAAGCACGGCTATGACAGCATGCCTGCCGACAGCGGCAAGACGACAGTCAGGGTATCCGACTATGCATCAGTAGCTTACCTCAGAACCAGCTGGTCATCCATGGAACCCGAAGAAGGAAAATACTTCTGGACAGATCCCGACAACAGACTCAACAGACTCCTGAAAAGCTGTCTGGACAGGGGAATGAAACTTGCTTTCCGCATAGTAGTGGACGGCCGCGATCAGGGCGCCAACACCCCTGGATTCGTATTCGATGCCGGAGCGGAATACTACCTTCAGAATCCGAAAAGACCGGACCAGAAAACACCGTTCCCGCAGGATCCTGTCTTCAGGAAATATTATGAGAAATTCATCGAAGCCTTTGCCGCTGAATTCAATGACCCGGAAAAGACAGCATTCATCGATGCTTACGGTCTCGGCAAATGGGGCGAAGGCCACAATGTGGCATACGAGCCGGGCAATGTCGTTTCCGACAGTACCGCATACTATAAGGAAAATACCATGGAGTGGATTACCGGCCTCTATGCCAGGACTTTCACTGAAATCCCACTTGTCATAAACTACCACAGGCATATAGGCGCACCTGTCAGCGAAGGCCGCCAGGTAGAGCCTGACAGCGAGCACCTTCTGCAGATAGCCATCGACAACGGCTATTGTCTCAGGGCCGACTCATTCGGCATGAACAACCAGGATTGGGGCTACAATGACTGGGAACGCTCCTATGTCAAGAAATGGGCATACAAAGTCCCTATAATCATGGAAGGAGGCTGGATAGTCGGACAGCATTCATGGTGGCAGGATCCGGCAGGATACAAGACCCCGAAAGATGTCCGTATCGGCGAGTTCGTGACTTCCAGCGAAGAAAAAGTGAACATGATGGACTTCAGGGCAGGAAAAGAAACCGCTTCATGGTTCAACGATGCATTCGATTATGTGAAGAAATTCGTATCCGAGGGCGGCTACCGTCTCTATCCGGCAGAAATATCCGCACCCGGGAAAATCAGGAACGGCAAGGCTGTTTCCATCAGCCACAGCTGGGCCAATCTCGGCTGGGGATATTGTCCGAACAACATCAAACAGTGGAATTATAAATACAAGGTTGCCTTCGCCCTTCTGGATGCCGACGGCAATGTTGTCGCCAAGTTTGTCGACAATGCTTCCGATCCTTCAAAATGGATCAAGGGCAATGTCACAGCCTACGACTTCGAGTTCGTCCCTGAAAACATCCCTGCCGGGAAATACACCCTTGCCGCAGGCATAGTCGACACTTCGAAGGACGGGATGCCGGTCGGGATAGAACTTTCCCTGCCTGAGTCCGCGCTCACTGATGACGGCTGGGCGCCTGTAATGAAAGTTTCGGTAAAATAAATGCGATGAAAACTATATTGACATTGGCCATAACTGCGGTTATGGCTTTGCCTGTCGGTGGTGAAACCAAGTCAGGACCGGAAAGTTCTTCCGTTTTCCTCGAAGCCGAAAGTTTTGCCGATAAGGGAGGATGGGTCGTCGACCAGCAGTTCATGGACCAGATGGGCTCTCCTTACCTTCTCGCACACGGAATGGGAAAACCTGTGGCTGATGCGGTGACTGCCGTGGAAATTCCGGCTGCAGGGGACTGGCATGTGTATGTCAGGACATATAATTGGACTTCTCCGTGGACAGAGAATCCCGGTCCTGGAAAATTCAAAGTGAAGATAGGTAAAAAGACTCTGAAAAATACGCTCGGAAATACCGGCAATGCATGGGAATGGCAGTATGCCGGAAATGTCAGGCTCGGAGCAGGCCGGACTACCGTCGCTCTCTCCGACCTTACCGGTTTCGAGGGCCGCTGCGATGCAATATATCTGACTACGGACCGTGACAACCTGCCGCCTTCGGACGTGGCCGGTCTCGGAATTTTCCGCAGGCAGATGCTTGGTCTTCCGGAGCCTGACACCATGACCTATGATTTCGTGGTAGTGGGCGGAGGTATCGCCGGGATGTGTGCTGCAGTGGCGGCGGCAAGGCTCGGATGCAATGTCGCCTTAGTCAATGACCGTCCTGTCCTCGGCGGCAATAACAGTTCCGAAGTACGTGTCCACCTCGGCGGTTACTCGGAAGTGGGTCCGAACGAAGGCCTCGGAAGGATGATCAGGGAGTTCGGCCACACCATTAAAGGCAATGCCCAGCCTGCGGCCAATTACGAGGACGGCAGGAAGCAGGCGTTCATCGATTCGGAAGAGAACGTAGACCTGTTTGCCAACTATCATGCAGTGAAGGTGAAAATGGACGGCGACAGGATAGCGGCCGTGTTGATCAAGCATGTCGAGACCGCGGAGGAACACTGGCTCGCGGCTCCGCTTTTTTCGGACTGTACGGGTGACGGCACGATAGGATACCTTGCCGGAGCACATTGGACAGTGGGGAGGGAATCCCGCGACCGGTTCGGCGAGTCTCTTGCGCCTGAAAAGGCCGACAGTCTGGTGATGGGCGCTTCCGTCCAGTGGTATTCCGTCGAGAAGGACGGCAGGACGAAGTTCCCGGAATTCAGCTACGGCGTAGAGTTCAATGAGCACAACTGCGAGAAAGTGACTATGGGCGAATGGACCTGGGAGACCGGAATGAATCTCGATCAGGTGGAAGATGCCGAAAGAATCAGGGATTACGGCATGCTCGTGATATATTCGAACTGGAGTTACCTGAAAAACCACGATAAGGACAACGCCAGATGGCAGGACCGCGATCTGGAGTGGGTGGCTTACATCGCCGGAAAGAGGGAGTCGAGGCGTCTGCTCGGAGACTATATTCTCAAGCAGGACGATATCGACAAGAATGTATTTCATGAAGATGCCTCCTTTACCACTACCTGGAGCATCGACCTTCATTTCCCGGATCCGGACAATTCCGCCAAGTTCCCTGAAACCGAATTCAAGTCAGCTACGGTGCACAACTGGATACATCCGTACGCAGTGCCTTACCGCTGTCTTTATTCGCGTAACATAGACAATCTTTTCATGGCGGGAAGGAATATCAGCCAGACTCATGTCGCCCTCGGTACCACGCGTGTCATGCGTACAACCGGCATGATGGGTGAAGTGGTAGGTATGGCCGCTTCCATCTGCCACAAGTATTCATGTACCCCTCGCGAGGTGTACCAGAACCATCTGGATGAATTGAAGCCTCTTATGAAAGAAGGAGTCGGCAAGTACGAAGGGACGAAGGAGTCGCAGATGTTCAATCTGCCGAACAGACTTCTCGACAAGCCCAAAGCGTTTATTGAAGAATAACTGATTTTTTTACGATATGTACCGGAAACTGATTATTTCCATGTCGGCATTGCTGACACTCATTTCCTGTAACCATGCCGTTAAGGACACCGGACCTGCGCCGGTGTCTTCAGAGTGTTACAGCCGTCTCGAAGCAGACACATTGACCATAGGCAACGGCCTCATTGAACGCAAGTTCGTCTGGAACGGGGGCAATCTGATGACTTACAGCATTACCGACAAGGTTTCCGGGAAGACGCACTTTTCCGGCAGGACCGAGCCGGATTTCGTGATGACATCGGTGGCCGGTCCGGGAAAGAACGGAAAGGTTTCCGCGTCACGGGTCCTGGAAACCCCGGTCAGTCCGGAGCATTACAAGGTATGTGTCAGTTTCGAAACCGGAAGCCTGCAGGTACGCAGGGAATACAGGATATATGAGGACAGCCCGGCCATCGCCTGCGACACATGGCTTAAAGGCCGCCTGAAGGGCAGTTTCGCCTCAGCCGTGGAAAATAACGCCGACAGGAAAAACATAGAGTTCTCGGAAGACATGGCATCCCGTCCGGTATCCGCCGTGATAGACAGAGTGAATTTCAAGGGAAATCACTGGCATGCCAAAGCCGTGGAATTCTGGGACGTTACGGACTGGAACAACAACCTCGTGGCCGAGAGGGACATAATTTCCTACCGCAAGAATTCCTACAGGGGGAATATCCTTTTCATGCGTGACGGTACGGACGGCAGCGGCCTGTATTTCCTGAAAGAAGCCCCATGTTCGAGCGTCCAGCTTGAGTACGGAAACGCCGATTTCATTGCAGACTTCGGATCGTTCTCCGTCACGAGTCCTGGTATCTCCACATCGGATATCAGACCTGATGAATGGACGGGCATATACTCCTGTGTGCTCGGAGTTTTCGACGGGGGAGAACTGGAGGCGCTTACGGCGTTGAGGAAATATCAGAAAAACGTGCGCAGGCATATTGCCGGCAGGGACGAGATGATAATGATGAATACGTGGGGCGACCGCAGCCAGGATTCAAAGGTCAACGAGCAGTTCTGCCTGGCCGAACTGGAAAAGGCGGCACGCCTCGGAATCACGCATTTCCAGATAGATGACGGCTGGCAGGTGGGCAAGAGCCCCAATTCGGCAGTCGCTAAAGGCTCTTTCAAGAATATCTGGGACAATCCTGACTACTGGACCCCGGATCCTGTAAAATATCCTCACGGACTGACTCCGATAGTGGAGAAAGGCCGGGAACTCGGCATAGAGATAGGCCTGTGGTTCAACCCGAGCATCCAGAACGATTTCGAAGACTGGCGGAAGGATGCGGATGCCCTGATAAAGCTATACAATGAGTACGGCATCAGGATTTTCAAGATCGACGGACTCAACATACCGAACAAGAAAGCCGAGACCAATCTCCGCAGGTTCTTCGATGCCGTGCAGAAAGCCACGGGATATCAGGCCGTATTCAATCTCGACGTTACGGCAGGAAGACGGGGCGGATATCATTATTTCAACGAATACGGAAATATATTCCTGGAGAACCGCTATACCGACTGGGGAAATTATTATCCTTACCATACGCTGCGCAATCTCTGGCTCCTGTCCCGATATGTTCCGGCTGAAAAACTTCAGATAGAATTCCTTAACTGCTGGCGCAATGCGGACAAATATCCTTCCGGAGACCCGTTCGCCCCCGGTTGCTATTCTTTCGGCTATCTGTTCGCCATAGCCATGATGGGGCAGCCTTTGGCATGGATGGAGGCGGAGAATCTTCCGGAAGATGCATACGGCATAGCTCCGTTGATCGCGGAATACAGGGAAGTCATGAACGAAATTCATGAAGGCGTGATACTTCCTGTCGGCGATGAACCGTCCGGAAAATCATGGACGGGATTCCAGTCCATGACCGATGGATGGTCAGGATATATCCTGGTGTTCAGGGAGGCTGACCGGCACGGGTCGGCTTTTGTGGAAACATTGCTTCCTGAAGGCGCGAAGACAGTGTTCGAACCTGTTGCCGGGGACGGGAAAAAATTCCGTGCCACGGCAGGGGAAGACGGCAGGATAAGATTTACGCTGCCGCAGGAGAACAGTTTCGCTCTTTATCGCTATACTGTCGAAGTATTGCAGTCCCGCTGACAGTTTCCGGCCTTATTGTTCGCCGGACAGAACCGAAAATTTTAAATGTATATTATATGAACCGTAAACTGACATTTTTATCAGCATTGATGCTTTTGTTTGCCGGCACGCTGGTTTCATGGGGGACAGATAAGGGTTCTCCGTTCATGACCAATGTCTATGGCCGCGATTATCAGCTCCTTAACGGGAAATGGAATGTGATAGTCGACCTTTATGACCAGGGGGAGAAAATGGAAATATTCAAGAACAGGACTCCGCAGAAAAACGAGGAATTCTATGAATATTCATTCGAAGGCGGTCTGCGTCTGAATGTTCCCGGCGACTGGAATTCTCAGATTCCTGAATTGAAATACTATGAAGGTACCGTCTGGTATGCCCGCCATTTCGATGCCGATCCGCAGCAGGACGAACGTCAGTTCCTGTACTTCGGCGCTGTGAGTTATCGCTGCCAGGTGTATCTCAACGGCGAGAAGATAGCAACGCACGAGGGAGGTTTCACTCCGTTCGAAGTGGAACTTACCGGGAAGCTCAGGAAAGGAGACAATTTCCTGACTGTCATGGTGAACAACAGACGTACGACAGACGCTATTCCGGCACTTGCCTTCGACTGGTGGAACTATGGCGGCATCACCCGCGACGTCATGTTGATAACCACTCCGCGCCAGTATGTCAGAGATTATTTTGTCCGCCTTGCGGACAATGATTCCAGGTCAGTGCAGGTATCCGTCGCCCTCGCCGAGCCTCAGGCTGCCGAAGTCAAGGTGGAAATACCGGAACTGAAAATATCGGAGACTGTGGTTACGGATGCATCGGGCAGGGCTGAACTGACTTTCAAGACCCGCGGTCTCCAGTTGTGGCAGCCGGAAAACGCCAAGCTCTATGACGTGGTCCTTTCATGCGGAAATGATACCGTGAGTGATGAGATAGGGTTCAGATATCTGGGAACTGACGGTACGAAGATTCTCGTAAATGGCGAACCTGTCTTCATGCGCAGCATTTCTTTCCATGAGGAAATCCCGCAGAGAAAGGGGCGCGCCTTCTCGCAGGCCGATGCCGAAATGCTGCTTTCGGAAGCCAGGGCCCTGGGAGTAAATATGATAAGACTTGCCCACTATCCTCAGAACGAATATATCGTAAGGCTCGCAGAAAAGATGGGTATCGTACTCTGGCAGGAGATCCCTATCTGGCAGGGCATCGATTTCGAGGATGCAGGTACGAAGGCCAAGGCTCAGAATATGCTGACGGAAATGATACATCGCGACAGAAACCGTTGTGCCGTGTGCTTCTGGGGAGTGGCCAACGAGACCAAGCCGTCCGAGGCGAGAAATGCTTTCCTGCTGTCTCTTCTCGATACTGGCCGTTCCATCGATACGTCACGTCTGTATGTGGCGGCTTTCGACCTCGTTTATTTCAACGAGGAAACCCGTCATTTCGAGATGGACGATCCTTTTACGGAGAACCTGGATGTGGTGGCAGTGAACAAATACATGGGCTGGTATCATCCGTGGCCTGTGCCCCCGACCGAAGCCGTATGGGATGTCGTGCCTGACAAGCCTCTTATTATCTCGGAGTTCGGAGGTGAGGCTCTTTACGGACAGCACGGCGACAGGAATGTCACCAGTTCATGGAGCGAAGAATACCAGGCAAGGCTTTACGAGGATAATCTCGAAATGTTCAGGCACATCCCGAATCTTGCCGGGGTCTCTCCGTGGGTATTGTTCGACTTCCGCTCACCGTACCGCTTCCATCCGACAAACCAGGAGGACTGGAACCGCAAGGGCCTGGTTTCCGACCAGGGATACCGCAAGCAGGCGTGGTACATCATGCGCGACTATTACCGGCAGATGAAGTAATCCGGCGATGCGGCGGACATATATTGTGACGAACACGAAAAAATGTATTCTGGCGGCAGCGTTGGTCATGACCTTGTCCGGATGTCCGGCGAGGCCGGATCCGCTGTCCGCCGAATATCATGTCAGTGTAGACGCAGATAGACTTCTGAATGAGGAAGTGTCGATATTCGATATTTTTTCTGACGTGAAGGTAGTGTCTCTCGACAGCAGATGTCCGCTTTCCAATACCGTTTATGCCGGGATGTCGAATCTGGCGTTTGACGGAGACTTTTTCTATATCCTCGACACGAAGACTTCTGATATCTGCGTGTTCGAGGAGGACGGAACGCTCGTCAGCCGGGTCGATAAGACCGGCCGCGGCCCCGGCGAATATGTTATGGCGGACCAGTTGGCGTACAATCCTTCTGCCGACGCGGTAGAAGTGCTTGATCCGAGAGGGCGGATATACCGTTATTCTGCGGATTCCCTGGAATTTGAGTCAATGCTGGATTTTTCCGACGGGTGTCTGCCTGCAACGCATAATTTTTTCATTGACGGAGAAAAATACATCTTGTATTCATTCAGCGATGAAGACAAATTATGGTGTCTTGATACAGGTGATTCTTCTCTGTTTTCATACGGATATAGTCCGCCTGAATATCTCGTGAAATATGTTTCGGCGCAGTCTCCTTTTTTCGAGTTTGACGGCGACGCTGCGTTTTTCGGTACTTTAGACGGGTTAATATATGTTTTCGACAACGTCAGCCGCAGTCTTGTTCCGTACATTGGCTGGGATTTTGGAAAATATCAGGGCCGTCTGTCTGATATACCTGTGTATGATTCAGCCAGGGGCTATGATGAATTCATTCTGGATTATTCCAGGCGGAAGCTTTGCCCGTTCATAGATATGAAGTGCAGCGGTAGAAAGCTCTTTGCCAGTGTCATATATGATTATGGAAAAACATATACTCTGTATCATGATATGGATACGGGAGAGAGCCGTTTGTTCTGGAAAACACGTGAAGGTATGCTTTTCCTTCCGGAACTTTTCCATGATGGTAAAATGTATAAATATGTCGATGCGACAAAACTGCCTGATTATGTCGACAGAGAAATTCTTGATGATAGTTCGCAGGCGGCTTATGATAAGGTCATGTCAGAAAACAGCAGCGCCATAGTAAAGTATAGTTTATAATAAAGAATCCGAAATTTGTTTTTTATAATAAAGAATCCGAAATTTGTTTTTTATAATAAAGAATCCGAAATCTGGCTTTATGAAAAGAATCTGTGCGGCTCTGTCGGTATTGTGCTGTCTGTCTTGCGGAACGCGGCAGAATATAATCCATGAAGGAAAGGACCGGTCTGAAGCGCTGGATGTGACTGTCGATACTGTTTATGTCGATGTGCCTGAATCCGGCGGATACGGAAATTTCTATATGACGGATACGGTCATAACGTTCGCGGATGAAATGACATACCGCTTTTATGACATGGACTTGTCCGGCAATATTATAAGAGAGTATTTCAGGAAAGGCAGGGGAGACAATGAAATACCATCGATGATATATGCATATCCGATAATCGGAGATCCGCATGGAAGAGGTGTCATTATTGACAGCGGCAACGGGATTACTTTTTTTGACATGAAGCAGAAAAAGATTCTCGGCAGATCTCAAATCGATTTCAAGTGGGACAACAGGCCGGGGCACGGTTATCGCTCTCCTCGGATATACAATCTTGCGGATTTGAGCGATTTCGGAATGACGTTCTATATGGGACGGGATTCCATGATACTGTTTCAGGCCAATATAATCAACAGGATGACCGGTTCTCCGGGCAGGGTGGAATCAAAGCGTTATGACGAGGGTGCAATTTTCGGGAGACTGAATCCCGAGACAATGGAAGTCGAGTCGGTCGCGGGCTCCTTTCCTGCAATATACGGGAAAAAGCCGATGCCCCACCTTGAATTTTTCCAGTATACAGCGAACGGTGACACGGTTTATGTGAATCATGGTGTCGATTCATTGATTTATGTTTACGGGTATCCGGACAGGTTGCTCTATACGATCGGATATGAATGTGAAAATATCGACAGAGGTTATACGGTGACGCGGGAGATAGATCTGGGAGACAATTTCAGAAAGGATTTCAGCCACGTGGGAATCAATACCGGACTGATGTATTTTCCGGAAGACTCGCTGCTGTGCAGGACATATATCAGGACAACAACCACTGGAGCTTCGGGCATGCAGATATACAAGGGGAATGATCTTGTTGCGGATTTCGGCGTTCCGGATTATTTCAAGCTTCTCGGGTACTCGGATGGCATTTTTTACGGAGCGCGGTTCATCCCGCTCGAAGACGGGGATTCTACAAGACTTGTGCTTTATCGGCTTTCATTATGAAAAAATCGAAGATAACTGTTCTGTTCTCCCTGTTTGCGGGTGTCGTTTCAAGTGAACGTCAGGAGGCTGAAAACACCGGATTTGACAAGAATATGAAACTGCGGACACACCTGATGTACTTTGACCTGATTTCATTGGTCGGAGAATGGGACTGATTGACAAACCGTTGCCTATAATGTCTCACTTGTAATAAGTGATAAATACCAATAAATATAGCAACTTTAACCGGTTCCGTATGTCGAGTGGGACAAAAAATCAAATCTTATGAAATGCAAAATTATTCTATTAGCAGCAGGAACGGTGGTTTTGGCTGCATCTGCGGTCACTCTTGTTCTATCTTTATCAGCGTCTTGCAGTACCCATTCAGATGACTGCCTGGTATTGGATGTGGATACGGATAATGTAATGATAACTGATCTGTCAGACAAGGCGTATGCTTCCGTTAAATTCATTTCTGACTATGCAATAGGCCAGATAGATCGGGTTGCCATTTATGATACTTTGGCACTGATAAAGGCGTCAGGCAGTCTCTATGGTTTCAATACGGAAACCGGAGGTAAAATAGCTAAATACTCGAATAAGGGCAGAGCGGCAAATGAATATCTGACAGTCTGGGGTGCCGGCATAGATTCTGGCCGGGTCTATTTATATGATATCAATTCGAAGAAAATAATGTATTTTTCGGTTTCAGGGGAATTGTTGCATCAGACGAAAGTTCCCGAGACATCGATGGATGCCCCATTCCAGGAATTTATAAGGCTGGACAGAAACAGTTATGTAGGGAAACGGGTTTTCGGGGCAGGAGAAATTCCTGAACTTGCCCTTTATGATGAAAATTTCCGGCATCTGAAGGACATCGGCACTATGACACTTAGATCAGGAGCTCATTTCAGTAATCCATTTTACAGAAATGAAGATGGCTTGGTGTTTTATTACAGATATATGTTGAATGACATTTACCTCGTAGATGACAATGCCGTAATTGAAATATATCGGATAGATTTCGGCCGCAGGAATATTCCTTCGACAAAAGATTTCAAGGATGAGATGCAGATAATAGAGTACGTAAACCGGTCTCCGAACAGATATGCGACATTTGTCAGCAATATTTATGATTCGCATGCCTATTTCAGTTTTGTCTACTTCATGCGAGGAGAACGTTTTTATGCCGTTTATGACAAGTCGGCAGATAAGGTATCTTCCCATTCTTTCCAAAAAGGCGATTCTGTCCTGTCGCAGATCTGTACTTATAATGATAAAGTATATCTTTTTTGGCAGGATATGAGTGGCACCACGGAAATGACCATAATTCCGTTGGCAAATGTAGTGTCTTGACATAAGTAAATGACTATGAAAAGGATTGTACTGTTTGTAATGATATTGGCCTTGTTGTCCTGCCGTGGCGGAGAACAAAAGGGATTTGCAGATATTGTTCCAGATTCATACCGGGTTGAAATACAGTATGACAGCATAGACATTGAAAGTATCGTATTGGATTCGGTATATTGTTCGTACAATGGTTTTTCCGGAATCACCCCTGCTGGGCATATCTATTATTATGACAGATATTTCGGGTATATATACGAATTTGACAGCGATGGAAAATGTCTGTCACGGCATCTCGGTATCGGGCGGAGTCATCAGGAGACGACTTTTCGGGATTGTGTAAATGCGGTCTTTTCCGACAGTGGTTTTGTGCTGTTGAGTACCGGACTTGATTTTGAAATATTCGATTCCGATTATTCGCTTGAAAAAAGGTTTACGCTAGTCTACAGGCCTGATACCAGAGGCAATGCATCATCGTTCGAAACATATTCATTCAGTTTGGATAATCGTGTTGCAAGGATCAGGGATGGGATTTTCTATATCGGTATGCTGAGCGAACATCTGGAATTCAATTGTTTTACTACCGGGGAAAAGTTCCTGGAGCAGGGCTGTCATATCGGGAGGATAGACTTGACGGAAGAAAAGTCACTTCCTATGATAGTGAAGGGTTTTCCGCAAATATATCACCAGGAAAAGGCATCGTGTGCATCGTTCAGCGGGGTCAATTTCGATGTCGGGGAAGATTATCTGTATGTCGGGTATGAAGCGGATTCGTTGATATACAGATGCGATTTTTCCGGAGAACCGGAGTCGTGTTTCGGCATTTCAGGCAAGGGCATGGATATGGATTATGCACCTGTCCGGAGCTGGGATGATGTGCCGGTATACAGACAGAACAGGGAAACGAAAGGACGGTATGGTTGGATTGAATATATAGATGAAACCGGATTGCTGTTCAGGTCTTACTCCAGGGGACAGCATAGTTCTTCAGACGGTCTTCAGATTTATGAGAACGGTGTTTTGGCGGCTGATTTGGACGTCCCCGGAGAATTCAGGGTTGCCGGGTACATTGAGCCGTATTATTATTCTCAGGTTTATGAGGACGAAGAGAACGGAAGATTGAGATTAATGCGGTTCAGGTTATGAGACGGATCAGCTTATTATTGCTTTTGACGTGCGGACTGGCATTTTCCGCCTACGCCCAGGTTGCAGATCCGTCGACTGCGACGGTGGAAATGCCGTCCGTGAATGTAATGACACTTTCCCAGGCCATAGAATCGGCCCGCGAGAATTCCGTGGCGGCTCTTGAAGCCAAGGCCGGTTTCGTGTCGAGCTATTGGGCGTACCGTTCTTATAAGGCGAGCCGGCTCCCGTCCCTGAACCTGTACGGGAACCTCGCATCCTTCGACCGTTCGCTGAGGCAGCTTCAGAACTACGAGACCGGAGAACTGGTCTATACGAGCAACTACAACATGCAGAACAGCCTCGGCCTCTCCATCACGCAAAACCTCACATTTACCGGAGGAACCGTTTCCCTGTACTCCGACCTGTCTCGAATCGACGAGTTCGGTGCGAACGGAGGCAAGACGTGGTATGCCCAGCCGGTCACATTCTATTACGAGCAGCCTCTTCTCGCCTACAACCGTTTCAAATGGGAAAAAAAGATATCCCCGAAAGAATACGAACATGCCAAGAGGGTGTACATCGAATCCATGGAGCAGGTAACCATCGATGCGGTGAACTGTTATTTCACGCTGATGTCCGCCCGGCATGCATACAGGACTGCGGAAACGAATTACAGGAATACTTCCCAGATGCATTCGGTGGCGGCGGAAAGAATGAAGCTCGGCAGCGTGACCAGAGACGAATATCTCCAGCTGGAGCTGAGGATGCTGAATGACAGCATAGCCATAAACGAATCCGCGGTCAAGGTCCGCGAAGCACAGATGGCCCTGAATTCTCTTCTCGGACTGGATGAGAAAGTGGAGATAGAGACGGTTTCGGAAGATGTTCTTCCTGATGTGTGGATGGACTATGACATGGTGATGGAGAAAGCTCTCCTGAATTCGAGTTTCAGACTTGAGAACGAGATCAAGACGCTGACTGCAGAGTCGGATATCGCCCAGGCCAGGGCTGACAGGGGAGCTAAAGTGTCCGTCAGCGCGAAATTCGGTCTGTCGAACTCCGATGCGGCATTCCGTGAGACATACCGGCATCTGCTGGACCAGGAAGTGGTAGGCATCACTTTCAGCATCCCGATTTTCGACTGGGGCATGGGACGGGGCAGGGTGAAGGAAGCCGAGGCCCAGGCCGCTGTGGTCAGGGCTCAGGTGGAACAGGCTGAAAGCGATTTCCGCAGACAGGTGTTCACTGCCGTGGCCCAGTTCAACAGTCAGCGGCAGCAGTGTATGGCCTCTCGTCAGGCTTCGGACATAGCGCAGGAGAGATACAGTCTCATAATGAAACGTTTCAGGGACGGGACAGCATCCGTGACAGACCTCAATACCGCCCAGTCCGAATGCGATTCCGCCACTGAAAAGTACATCACCGACCTGAGCAACTACTGGAACTATTACTATACACTGCGTCAGCTTACTCTGTTCGATTTCATGTCAGGGAAGAACATAGATGTGGATTTCAGGGAACTTATAAAATGACTTTAATGAAGATGACTATGAAGAAAATCCCATACGGGGCCTTTGCGGCATTTCTGCTGGGGGTTTCAGGGTGTGCCTCCGGTCATGATGACGGACAGTCTGGAACAGGAAAGCTCGAATATGAGCCTGAGACCAATCAGGTGGAGGTCATCCGGCTGGAGAGAGGGGATTTTACCAGGCAGCTCATCGCCAACGGACATCTTTCCGCCAGAAAAAAGATATCCATGCATTTCGGTACGCAGGCTGTGGTGTCGGAGATCGCCGTCCGGAACGGACAGTCGGTGAAAGCCGGAGAAATGATAGCCAGCCAGGATGCCGAAGATAAGGCTCTGGCCCTCCAGTCTGCCCGTATTTCTTTGGACAAGGCGGAACTGGACTACCTCGATGTCCTGGCAGGGCAGGGCTATCAGACAGGGGATACTGCCTCTGTCCCTGCCAATGTCAGGACAATGGCGCGGGTACGTTCCGGTTATGATGCCGCGCTGGTCAGCCTCGCCCAGGCGGAATATGACTGGGAAGGTACGGTACTCAGGGCTCCTTTCGACGGCAAGATAGCCGACGTGAAGATTCGCAGGTATGACATGAGCGGTTCCGAGCCGTTCTGTACCCTGATAGATGACAGTGTATTCGACGTGGATTTTTCCGTCATGGAATCGGAATATCCGTTCATGGAAACCGGGCTTGGAATAAAGATTATCCCGTTTTTCGGTGACGGTAAGATTCTTAACGGAAAGATTACGGCTGTAAATCCGAAAGTGACGGAAAACGGACATGTCGCTGTCACGGCTGAAGTGGCCAATGACGGTACTCTGATAGACGGTATGAATGTGAAAATAATAGTGGAACGTACGGTTTCCGACATGCTCGTGGTGCCGAAAAGTGCAATCCTGATAAGGGACAACAAGGAGGTCCTTTTCCGCTATTCTGACGGAAAGTCGCTGTGGACTTACGTGAATGTCCTCATGTCCAATGCTGAAAGCCATGCCGTTACAGCCAATATCGACAGAGGCGCCGAACTGTCGCCGGGAGATACTGTCATCATTTCCGGAAATCTGAACATAGCCGACGGTTCGCAGGTCGTCATAAAGGAATGAACCTATGCTGAAATGGATGCTGGACAGGCCGGTCACTGTGACTATGGCTCTTATAGTGGTTCTGGTGCTTGGGATAACCGGCATCAGAATGCTCCCCATATCATTGATTCCTGATATCGACATACCGTACATAACTGTGCAGGTTACGGCTCCGAATCTTTCAGCCAGAGAAATAGAAGAGACTGTCAGCAAGCCTCTGCGCCAGCAACTCGTCCAGATCAATTCTCTGGAGGATATCAGAAGCGAGTCGCGGGACGGGACCGGGACCATAAGACTGGCATTCACCCAGGGGGCGGACATAGACTATCTTTTCATAGAGGTCAATGAGAAGATAGACAGGACTATGGGGCAACTGAAGGATATCGACAGGCCGAGAGTCCTGAAAGCAGGGGCAGGAGATATACCGGCCTTCTATATCAACATGACACTGAAGGAAGAAACGCCACTTCCAGGAGACGCAGACCGAGAACTGTATCCGGTAAGCGACGATTTCAGCAGAATGAGCAGGTTTGCTGAGGAAGTGGTTTCCAAAAGGATAGAACAGCTGGATGAAGTGGCTATGGTGGACCTGAGCGGCTGTGTGGACCACGAAATACTGGTTCTGCCGGACATGGAAGCCTTGCTCAGGCTCGGCATCACCGAAAAGGAATTCGAGAACCTGATATCATCGGCCAACATCCGCCTCGGCAGTCTTTCCATCCGTGACGGGGAATACCGTTACAGCGTGAAATTCCGGTCTTTTGCATCCGGCAGAGAAGACATAGAGAACATATATCTGAATTCCGACGGCCGGATTCTCCAGGTGAAGGATATCGCCAGGGTGATAGAGCACCCTGCAGGACGTACCGGCCTCGTGAGATCGGACGGGAAAGCTGCAATAACCATGGCTGTCATCAAGCAGAGCGACGCCAGGATGGCTGACCTGAAGCGGAGTATCGAAAGACAGATGGGCTGGTTCGAAAATGACTATCCTGAAATAGATTTCGAGATTACCAGAGACCAGACCGAACTTCTGGAATATTCCATAAACAATCTCATCGGAAATATCATAGCCGGAGTGATTCTGGCCTGTGTCATCATCTTCCTGTTCATGAAGGATTTCCGGTCTCCGGCTCTGGTGGCATTCACTCTTCCGACGGCTCTGGTTTTTTCCATGCTGGTATTCTATCTCATCGGCCTGACCATAAACATCATATCCCTTTCCGGCCTTATCCTCGGAGTGGGAATGATGGTAGACAATACGATTATCCTGACAGACAACATCACAGCCCGCTGGCAGAGAGGCGAAAGTCTGCGCGATGCTGTTCTGAAAGGTACCTCCGAAGTGACCGGGGCGATGCTGAGTTCAGTACTTACGACATGTGCCGTTTTCATTCCTCTCATCTTCGTGAGCGGTATAGCCGGTGCCATGTTTTACGACCAGGCCATGGCTGTGTCTGTAGTGCTGCTGACTTCTTATGTGGTGACAGTGACTGTCATACCGGTGTATTACTGGTGCTGGTACAGGAAATTCGACAGTTTCCGGCCAAACGCTTTCCTGAAGCGGTTTTCATTCGACGGGGCTGTTGCGGTCTATGAAAAAGGCCTTGTCTGGTTTCTCAGACACAGGTGGGCCGGATGGACGGTTTTCGGAGTGTCGGCCGTGGGGATTGCGTTATGCTTTGTTTTCATGCCCAAGGAGAGGCTGCCGGAAATCACATACACGGACACTATCCTGAAGGTAGACTGGAACGATCAGGTGTCGGTGTCGGAAAATGAAATGCGTACTGCCTGGCTCGAAGAGCTGGTGTCAGGGTATGCCGTGCAGATGACTTCTCTTGTGGGGGAACAGCAGTTCATGCTCGGCCATAGCGGGGAACAGTCCGTCCAGGAGACTTCGATATATGTCAAATGCCGCAACGCCGGAGATTTGGAGACGGTCAGGGATGTCCTGTCGGACAATATAGTCGCGAGATATCCTTCCTGCCTGTTCGGCTTCGCCGATTCCGGCAATATCTTCGACATGGTATTCGCCGACCGCGAAGCTCCGTTGGTGGCCAGACTGCGTCCGGTAGCTTCGTCTGAAGTGGAGCCGGATGCCCTGTCCGAGGTCGTAGCCCGTATCGGGGAAAGGTTCCCGGAAGCCGGAATACAGAAAATACCGATGAAGACAGATATCCTTTATGTGGCTGATCCTGAGAAAATGTCGCTTTACGATGTTTCGTATTCCGACCTGGTGTCGGCACTCAGGAATGCGCTGAATGCCAATACACTGTTCAATATCGTCCAGGGAGACAGGACTCTGCCTGTAGTCATGGGGGCGGATGTGAGGGACCTGGGAAAAGTGATACAGGAGACCTCTGTCCGTAAGAACGGACAGGAAATACCGCTTTCTGTCCTTATGATCCAGTCATACGAATCTGATTTGAAATCAGTCATATCCGGAGCTGAAGGCAATTATTATCCTGTGGATATGGAACTGGATGGCAGGGATGTGCGGAAGGCCATGGCAGGTGTCAGGGATATAGTCGGTGACGACGGCCGTTTCGATGCAGGTTTCAGCGGTTCGTGGTTTTCGAACAGGCAGATGATAAACGAACTGTTGGCAGTGCTTGCCATTGCCCTGGTGCTGCTTTATCTGATACTCGCTTCGCAGTTCGAGTCTCTGGTCCAGCCTTTGGTCATATTGTCGGAAATAGTCATAGACATTTTCGGCGCGCTGGCGGTGCTGTGGATATGCGGGGTTTCCATAAATCTGATGTCGATGATAGGGCTGGTGGTCATTTGCGGTATCGTGATAAACGACTCTATTCTCAAGATAGATACCATAAACCGTCTCAGAAAGTCGGGGTATATGCTCCGGCATGCCATTATGGAGGCGGGACAGCGCCGTCTCAAGGCCATAGTCATGACTTCGCTAACCACCATACTGTCGGTCTGTCCGTTCCTGGCCAGAGGCAGCATGGGGGATGACCTGCAGTATCCTATGTCACTGGTCATCATTGCCGGCATGGTGGTCGGCACTACGGTGAGCCTCCTTTTCGTCCCTATGGTGTATTATGAGATTTACCGGCATACGGAGAAGGAGAAATGAAGAAGATACCTCCATTTACTGTCCTTTTGCTGATGGCTGTACTGGCTGTTGCCGGCATGGCGGGCATGCCTTTGCTCAATGTTCAGTATGCTCCGGCACCTTCTGACAGATCCATTACCGTGTCTTATTCGTGGAGTGATGCCTCGGAGCGCATTATGGAGGCTGAAGTCACATCCAGGCTGGAGGGAGTCCTGACCGGAATAAGGAACTGTTCTTCCGTATCTTCCGTTTCTGACAGAGGCAGCGGAAGTGTTACTCTGAAATTCCAGAAAGGAACGGATATGGCTGCTGCCCGTTTCGAAGTGGCGTCAAGGATCCGGAATGTCTATGCAAGCCTGCCTGACGGGGTCTCTTATCCTTCCATATCGCTCGGAACCAGAGGTACCGGGAGCCGTACGGCGCTTACGTATGTTTTCAAGAGTTCTCTGCCGTCCCTTGAGATTGAACGTTATGTGACAGGGCATGTGACAGTGCCGCTTTCTTCCGTGGACGGTGTGGACAGGGTCTCGTTCTGGGGTGCTACTCCGTTCGAACTGGAAATCATCTTCGATACCGATGCTGCAGAGTCATGCGGAATCACGGCGGACATGGTTTCTTCAGCATTCCGTTCATGGTTTTCAGTGGATATGCTTGGCATGGCGGACTTCGGCGCCGGAACCATGAGCGTGAAACTGGCCTGCAGGACATCGGATGATATCGGGGATATTCCTGTGGGAAACATGGACGGAAGGATAGTACATCTCAGGGATATTGCCTCATGGAGGCACAAGGAATCCGTACCGTCCTCTTATTTCAGGATGAACGGACTGAATACCGTGATGCTTTCCGTGGAGACTGCCCCGGAAACGAATTTCCTCACGACCGTGTCTGCCGTCAAACGGAAAATGGCGGAACTCCGGCAGTCTTTCCCTGAGGAGATAACTGCATCCGTAAGTTATGATTCCACGGAATATATATCATCGGAGCTGGACAAGATATATTTCCGGACTCTGCTGTGCCTGCTCATCCTCCTGGTTTTCGTGTATCTGACGAACCGGTCGCTGAAATATCTGTTTGTCATTTCCACTACTCTTGCGGTCAATATTTTCGTGGCTGTCCTTTTCTACAATATATTCGCCCTTCCTGTCCATATCTATACTCTCGCCGGTATCACCGTTTCGCTGGGAATCATCATAGATTCTTCCATAATGATGGCGGATCACTACTCGTATTACCGGAACCGTGCGGTATTCTCCGGTTTGCTCGGCGCTACGGCCACTACGATAGGTGCATTGTGCATAATACTGCTGTTGCCTGAAAAAGACAAGGCGAATCTGGAGGATTTCTCGAAAGTAATCATGATAAACCTCTCTGTCTCCCTGCTTACAGCGTGGTTTTTCGTGCCTTCGCTCCTGGACAGGTTTCCGGTCAGGAGAAACGACTGGCTCCGTCCGGTGCGCAGCCGCCGCAGGATTATCGGATGGAACAGGTTTTATGAGGCCTATATCACGCGCGGACTCCGTTTCAGGTGGGCGTACCTGCTGGCATTGGCCGCTGTTTTCGGCGTGACTTTCTGGATGTTCTGGAAAGTGCTCGACAGGTCGGACTATTACAGGGAACCGGGCAGGGATATTCTGTATGTCCAGGCCGGAATGCCGGAAGGGTGCTCTGTCGCACAGCTTAATGATGTGGTCAGGAGCATGGAAAATTATCTGAGCCTTTTCGATGAGATAGAGACATTCATCACACGGATATATTCCTATGATGACGCTACCATAGAGATCAGTTTCAAACCTGAATATGAGAATACTTCTTTCCCGGCCGAGCTGAAATCCAAGGTCACAGGCATGGCAAGCAATTTCGGAGGTGCCACATGGCGGGTATGGGGAGTGAACGACAGTTATTTCAACAATGACGTCGTTTCCGAGTACAAGTCGAACAGAATCACTCTCAAGGGCTACAGTTATGATGAATTGCAGGGCTACGCCGATACTCTGATGAATATGCTGAAGCAGAACAGGAGGGTTTCCGCTCCTGAAATGATGACAGGTACCTGGAGTGTGGCGAGAAACGAGTTCGATCTGGAGTATGATTTCGCCATGATGACGGCGATAGGGGTGGATCCGTATGACTATTATTCGAGGCTCCGTTCCATTCTTTATACTACCGACCTCGGATATGTGCCGGCATCCGACGGCATGGTCCGTGCTGTCATGAAATCATCCATGACAGACAGTTTCGACCTGTGGCATGTGCTGAATGCACAGGTGGAGGTAGACAGTGTGAAGGTCAAGCTTTCTGAAATGGGGTCTGTGGAGAAACGCCGCACCGGATTTCCGATAAGAAGGTACAACCAGTCATACGAAATCACCGTAGGGTTCGACTTCATAGGGTCATACGAACTTTCTAAAAAATATATTGACAATACTGTCAGGTATTTCAATGAAGAACTGCTTCCGGTCGGGTACAAGGCTTCTTCTCCGTCGTACGGAGGCTGGGGTGAAAAGGAACGGTGGAAGTATGCGTGGCTTCTTCTTTTGGTGGCGGCTGTCATTTATGTCATGTGCAGCATGACTTTCGAGTCTCTTAAATATCCTCTGGCTGTCATTCTTCTGATACCGGTCTCATTCATCGGGGTATTTCTCGTATTCGGATTATCCGATTTCACATTCGATCAGGGAGGTTTCGCCGCGCTCGTCATGCTGAGCGGCATAGTGGTGAATGCAGGTATTTATCTTGTGAATGCGATGAAAAACGACTGTAGCGGGAGGGATGATGTCAGAAAATTCGTAAAGGCGTTCAACCACAAGATAAAGCCGATAATGCTTACGGTCATTTCTACCGTACTCGGCCTGATTCCTTTCCTGTTCGACGGTCCGGATGAGGTGTTCTGGTTCGATTTCGCTGTCGGCACCATGGGTGGAATGCTGTTTTCGATTGTCGCTCTATTTGTGTATTTCCCCATTTTCTGTATCCGTGCCCATCGGCCGGACCGATGGAAATTCTGAGCTGTCTGATGCTGATATCGACAACATTATCAACATAAAAGACCAAAAAGATTTTGCGGCGAAGAATATAATGCCTATCTTCGTGTTTACATACACAAATAATAATGGAATAATAACCAACAATCCAAACCGTAAAATGAAAAAGATATATTCTGTGATCATGATTGCGGCAACGATGATGTTTGCCGCTGCCGCATGTACGGATTCGTTCGCAGAAGAAAACGAGACCGACAATACCGAACAGACGGATCCGGATCCTGACCCGGAACCAGAGCCGGAGCCCGAACCTGAACCAGAGCCTGTCGGACCAGACCGCAACGGTGACGGCATCATCAAGATTCTTGCTATCGGAAACAGTTTTTCCCAGGATGCGGTGGAACAGTATCTTTGGGAGCTTTTCGATGCTGCAGGCTTCGATGCCATGATAGGCAATCTCTATATCGGCGGCTGCACTCTCGAGAGGCATTACAAGAACATGAACAGCGGGGAGGCGGCTTACGCTTACAGGAAAATCGTCGACGGTGTCAAGACAGAGCGGGCCAATACATCTCTGCTGACCGGCATAACAGATGAAGACTGGGACTATATCAGTCTGCAGCAGGCGAGCGGCAGTTCCGGAATATATGATACTTATACTCCTTATCTTCCGGGCCTTATCGAATATGTCGAGGAAAATGCCGTAAATCCTAATATGGAAGTGGTATTCCATCAGACCTGGGCTTATGCCTCCAACTCTGACCATGGTGAATTCCCTAAATATGACAGCGATCAGATGACCATGTACAATGCCATTATGGATGCGGTACAGAAAGCTGCCGCAGATAATGATATCGAGATTGTCATCCCGTCCGGAACTGCGGTCCAGAACGGCAGGAATTCCTTTATCGGCGATGCCTTCAACCGCGACGGATATCATCTGGAGGTGAATTACGGCCGCTATACGGCAGCATGTGCGTGGTTCGAGAAGATTTCCGGCATGAGCGTAGTCGGGAATGCGTATTATCCTGGGACCGTGGACAAGGCCTATGCGGACGTTGCACAGAATGCGGCTCATTTTGCCGTACTGGAGCCGTATTCAGTGAATCTTATGACCGATTTCCAGTCGCCTGAGATAACTTCTGACGGAAAAACTCCTGTTTACATCGATTTCGGTTCGAGCAAGGCTACTTCATGGAACAATGTCATGGTTTACGAAATTTCCGACAAGCCGTTGTCTCTAAAGGACGAGAACGGGGACTATACCGCGATCACTATTTCATCCATGAGCGGTTTCACCGGTATGAACAACGGTGTGGGAACGGAGCCTGACGGTCAGGATATGGTTGCGGGAGGCATTACCTGGCTCAGGGATGCCTGGGTAGACGGTATTGTCGTTGCGGGTACTAAGGGACAGGGCGATACTGACCCGGCATCGATTACATTGTCAGGACTTGATCCAGGTACTGCATACGATTTCAGCATTCTGGCTGTAAGATACAACGGAAGTGCAGACGCTCGTATTACTCGTTTTACTGTTTCAGGAGCTTCTGTTTCAGAACCCGTAGAAATCAAGCCGGGCATGAAGTCCTGGACAGGAACCGACCTTGACAAGCATGTGGCTGTATTCAACGATGTCATGCCGGCTTCTGACGGAACCGTTACAATTTCCGTTACCGGTATCGATACAGGATCTGCTGCTGACGGGAATATCAACGCCATGCGTATTTCGATGTAGGCGGGATACCGAAGGTTGGCTGTAAAGGAGACTTTCCTTGTCATGCCGGAAAAGATAGGGGGTGGGTCAAAGGTCTGACCCACCCCCTATCTTTTCCGGTTGTCTTATGTCAAATATTCGCTTCCACGTATTCCCGTATTTCATCAGTGCCTGGATTTACGGAGACAATGGTTCCGGTTCTGTCGACCAGAACGATCATTCCTCCACTCTTGCCTGCCCCGTATTTTTGCCAGATCATTCCGGCGTCATTGAGTTCCACGAGATTCAGCCATTTGTAGCCGTCTTTTGAAATGGCGGCTGCCATTGCATCCGTATTCTGATTTTCCCTGGCTATTCCTACTACAGTGAATCCTTTGTCCTTGTATTTGTCATAAATAGGAATGATAGCTTTGCTATGTCTGCGGCAAGGTCCGCACCACGATGCCCACAGGTCGATTACAGCGATTTTTCCGTCTATCTCTTCAGACAGGACATGTTCAGTTCCGTTGATGTCCGGAGCAGAGAAATCGATGAATTTTCCTCCCGGCCTGATGCTTTCTGATGCTATCATACTGGTTATCTCCTCTGTAAACGGATGTTCAGGATACAGTCCGGCATAGGTTGTCTCGAAGATATCTTTGTATTCTTTTCTGAGTTCCTCATCCTCTTCCCAGAAAAACTCGTTGAAAAGAAGGTAGTAACTCACTATCCCTGTATTTTCCCTGATGTAATCCAGGGTACGCTGTTTTTTTGCCGTTATAATGCTGTCGCATACTGCCAGATATGCCTTGGCGTCATCCGTATATGCTTCCTTCGATTCCTGCATGGCATTCAGTTCGTTGATAAGGTCCTGAGGATAGCCTGCATCATGGGCGCTGTCCGAAAGGTGTTCGTATTCCTTGGTAAAGTAATTGCCGTTTTCAAACAGGCTGTCCGCCCATGCGTTCATTTCGTCTCCAGGTATCATTGAATCCTCCTTTTCCGTGTATTTCCGGTATTCTTTGTTCATTTCGGAAGTGCAGCGGTTGATTTCCGTAGGCTTGTTGGCTTCGTATGAATATATGGTAAGATCAATGTCCCCTCCGTCTGAAAAAATCGTTTTATCCATCCATGCGCCACGCACATAGTCATCCCAGCAGAAGATGTCGTAAGCCGTCGCTACATCCGTCCTGAGTTTGTATGAGAATTTTCCGTCCGTTACGGGGATTGAAATATAAGGCTGCACTCTGCTGTCGCTGTTGGCAGGAGCGAGAATGAGCCTTGACGTATTGGGCCTGTCTACGAGGGTTCCGGTTATGTCGGTAGTATATGCGGTCCTGACTTCTTTGACTGGTATTTTCCTGATCCGTTCGTTTCCGCATACAAGATCCGCATACGTTTCATTGTCATCGAGGGTCTCGAATACCAGGGTGAACGGCATGGTCATGTTTGCAGGCATGACTGCAGTTCTGGTGCTTCCGTCTTCAGGCTCGTGCAGAAGATTGTATCTTTTTCCGGATGCGGAGCCTTTCAGCCAGATATCTGAAGGTATGGTTATTTCATCGCCTTCACGGCCGTAAAGATTTCCCTTGATTACCGTCGCAGTGTCCGTTGCCGCGACTTCATATACGGACATCCATTCAAGACTGTTTTCCGGCGTGACGCTGAGGGTGCCTTGGTTGCCTGAACATGAAAATGTAGTGATTAATGCCGCTGCGGCTGCGATGAAAGTAAAGATTTTGTGCATGATATAAGGATTTTGTTTATACATGATTCCTGTGAATCCGGAGGTTGAAATTAATATAATTGCCATTGAATCGCAAATATTTCATTAAATTGGTGTTCATGCATTATTGGCCTGACAAATATTAAGATTATATAAAAATCAGTATATTATGAGATTTTCGGAAATTATGCAAATCCCGTTTATGTGCAGTCTCTTCCTGCTTTGCGGGTGTTCGGCCGGAGACGACGGAGAAACCGCCGCTGTCACTCTTGCACCTTTGCAGGAAACGGAAGAAACAGAGGATCTTTTCCCTTACATGGAAAGACTCGAAACTATAGAAATAGACGATGATGACAGACTCCTGTTTTCCGATGCGGCCAAAATGCTGACAGACAAGGAGGGCCGTATTTTTGTCCTTGATTATGCCGGAAATCTCGTTGCAATGAATCCGGACGGCACTTTTTTCAGACGCATGGCGAACCGTGGACGCGCTTCGAACGAATATGCCAGTATTATGGATATAGCATTGACTGACGATGACCTCATAATCCTTGACGGGCAGAAGGCGAGATTTTTCAGTATTCCGGATCCCGGGCGGAGCAGGTATTCCGACATATCCGTCGAAGCCCCGTGCGATGCTGTAGCTCCGGCAGGTGAGGGCGGAGTATGGCTGTTTTCCGCATTTCCCGCCGATGTCAGGATGGCCGGGCAGACGGACAGCCCTCTTTTTCTTCTCGATAAAGACGGGAATCATACGTCTTCTTTCATCCCGAGGAAAGACTGTACGTTTTCCATATCCAACATATCGCAGTCATGCGGAAATACCTATTATCTGAGACCGCAGGACAACAGGCATGTATTTTACCGCCTTTCGGACGCGGTCCCCGAACCTGCATACAGGATAGATTTCGGGGAAAAGACGATTCCCGACAGATATTATTACGAGGCGGCAGATGAAGATATCATGAAATACATGACATCGGATTATTACAAACTGCCCATGGAACTGCATGAAACTTCTTCACATCTTTATTTTCGTGCGGCAGGGCCGGAGGCATCCGACTGCATGTTCATATATGACAGGGAAACCCACAGAGGGATAAGATGGTCGGATGCCGCAGGTTCGGTGAATTTCCCTGTACGGATTCTGACTTCGGATTCCGACTGGTTCTATGCCGTATTCCCTGAGACCGTTCCCGGTATCGATGCCCGTGGCGGTCTCCTGTATGACAGTATCCTGTCCGGACTCGAGTCTGCCGGCAAGGATCCGGCGTCCGGACCGTATATCGTCAGGATTAAATTCCGGAGATTCTGAATCTGAAGGTGGGGGATTTCAAAGGACTCCGATCTCGTTTTCCGTCATTCCCGTAGCAGCAGCGATAGTTGCTGTCGGTATTCCCTCCTGCTTCAAGGCTTTCGCTATTGCTATTTTACTTTTGGCTTCACCCTCGGCGAGTCCTTCGGCTTTTCCGGTAGCCATGCCCTCGGCGAGTCCTTCGGCAAACCACTGGTCCTTTCCGAGCCTGATGGCGGTGTTTATTATGTTCTTCTCGTCGCGTTCGGTAATCATATCGCTTTCGTACTTTAGTTTCTGTTCCTTGTCGAACCTTGCAATCTCGCAGGCCCTGAACAGCCGTTCGAACATCTCCGACTTGAGTTCATCCGGAATCCTGTCGAGAGTGCCGACCCTTTTGAGGGAATACAACCACTGTTCCATGACGGACCTGCAGTCCTTCAGTTCCCTGTCAAACCTGTTCAGTTCCACGAAGATAAAAAAATAGTTTCATCGGGAACATCGAGAGACACTTTTTCTCTGAAAGTATATTCAGATATGAATCTGTCCCTCCAGAGCGTATCGGACCTGTCGGCAACTTCGGCACAGCCTCCGAGGAGACAGATGAAAAATACCGGAGGGATGTCGTACAGTTGTCCGTCGCCTTTTCTGGACCCGGCGTCATATACCTTTGCAGCATACTCGACACACCGTCTGAAGAGTCTGTCCTGCCGGTAGCACTGTACTTCGACGATAAAAGTTGTATTGTCAGCCCCGGTGCATCTGAGGTCGAGCCTGACGCTTTTGTTGCTGAGAGCGAACCCCGGTATTTCGGTAGTAGAGTAGGTAATGTCCGAGACCTTTCTGTGAGGCGGCAGGATGACATTGATGAGATCGATTAGTACATCCTTGTTTCTCTGGTCGCCGAATACGGCCTTGAATCCGGCGTCGGAAAGGATGTCGACATAGCGGCGGATTATACTCCGGTTCTGATACTTTACTTCCATGAGCAGAAATTTTCCGGCTAAAGTACAGGAATGGGAAAGGAGAGTCAACAGGTGTCAGCCAACTTTTTACGATTCTTAAAACAGTTTTTACGATTCTGACGGTTTTTTCTGATTACATAAGTATTGGCACCATGACAAGCGGCCATCTGTCGGGACGGCACGCGATAATTCCGTCATGGTTTTCTATCAGGCCTGCTGTATCGGGGAGCGCGGATGATTTTTGATTTGGAAGGGATTGTAAAAAACAATATATTTGTGTGCACGTGCACTAGTGCCGCTGTTTCGGGAAAATCAGTAATTTTAAATAATTTAATAAAACCGGTTTATGAAAAGGATATTTTTTCTCAGCCTTATTCTGGCTCTGGCATTGACGGCAGATGCGAAGAAAAAGCAGTCTGTCCCGCCTTACAAGGATCCGTCTCTATCTGTCGAGACAAGGGTTGTCGACCTTATGTCGAGGATGACTCTTCACGAGAAGATCGCCCAGCTGAACCAGTACACTCTCGGAAGGAATGACAATGTAAACAATATTGATGAAGTCGTCAGCAAGATTCCGAGCGAAGTCGGGTCCCTGATTTATTTCGGTGACGGGGCCGATTTGAGGAATGCCATGCAGAAAAAGGCAATGGAAGAGACAAGGCTCGGAATTCCTATTCTCTTCGGTTTCGATGTCATCCACGGTTTCAGGACGGTGTATCCTATTCCTCTGGCTCTGGGTGCGTCATGGAATCCGGAACTTGCCGGAGAGGCATGCCGCGTGGCGGCTCAGGAAGCATACGATGCCGGTATCAACTGGACATTCTCTCCGATGGTGGATATCGCGCGTGATGCCCGATGGGGAAGAATCGCTGAAGGATACGGAGAAGATCCTTATCTGACCTCGGTGTTCAGCGCAGCTTCCGTGAAAGCCTATCAGGGAGACGATCTTTCACAGCCCTACAATATCGCTGCCTGTCTGAAACATTATGTCGGCTACGGCGCGTCTGAGGCAGGACGAGATTATGTCCCGACCGAAATCTCCCGCCAGACTTTGTGGGATACCTATCTTCCATCTTTCGAAGCCGGTGTCAGGGCCGGTGCCGCCACACTTATGAGTTCGTTCAACAATATCAGCGGAATCCCGGGATCTGCAAATCATTATACCATGACTGAAGTCCTTAAAGAGAAATGGGGACATGACGGCTTCGTGGTGGCAGACTGGAACGCCGTCGTGCAGCTTGTCAACCAGGGGATGGCAAAAGACGGAAAGGAAGCAGCCATGTATGCAATCAATGCCGGACTCGACATGGACATGGTAGATAATCTGTATATGGAACATCTTGAAGCTCTTGTGAACGAGGGTAAGGTTCCGATGGAAAGGGTAAACGATGCGGTAAGACGCGTGCTGACACTCAAGTTCAGGCTCGGCCTTTTCGAAAATCCATATACGGAAGAAAAGCCGGAGAATGAAAGGATACTTCTTCCGGCAAGCCTTGAAGTTGCAGAGAGGGCAGCATTGGAATCGATGGTGCTTTTGAAGAACGAGAATAATGTGCTGCCGTTGAAAAGCGGACAGAAAATAGCCTTGATAGGACCTCTTGCCAGAAATCAGGAGGATCTTCTCGGATCCTGGTTCGGCCGCGGCCGCGCAGAGGATGTAATCAGCATTTTCGACGGACTGTCGGAAGAGTCAGGAATTGCGGTCTCGTATGCCGCCGGCTGTGATTTCGACGGTGATGACAAATCTGGATTTCAGGAGGCCGTAAATGTAGCTTCGCAGGCTGATGTCGTTGTACTTTGTCTCGGAGAAAAACGCAAATGGAGCGGCGAGAATGCGTCCCGTTCCACGATTGCTCTACCTTCGATTCAGGAAGAACTCCTGGCTGAAATCGTAAAGGCCGGCAAGCCTGTGGTCGTCCTTCTTTCCAACGGCCGTTCTCTCGACCTGACCCGCATTTCACCGGCAGCCGATGCCGTACTTGAGATATGGCAGCCGGGTGTAATGGGCGGAAAAGCCGTTGCCGGCATCCTGACTGGGAAATACAATCCTTCAGGCCGTCTGAACGTGACTTTCCCTTACACTACAGGCCAGATACCTGTATATTATAATCACAGGGAAAGCGGAAGAAGAGGCTCCCAGGGACTTTATCAGGATATTCCGAGCACTCCGATGTATGAGTTCGGCTACGGTCTCAGCTATACGACTTATGATTACGGGGAAGTGACGGTGTCTGCGGACCGTTTTACGGCAGAAGACAGGATTACGGCTAAGGTGACAGTAACCAATTCCGGCGAGATGGACGGAAAGGAGACTGTCCAGTGGTATATCTGCGATCCTTATTCGACGATCACGCGTCCGGTCAAGGAACTCAAGTTTTTCGAGAAAAAACTGATTCCGGCAGGAGACTCGCATACTTTCGAATTTGAAATCGATCCGATGAGAGATCTCTCTTTCGTGAACGGAGAAGGCGAGAGATTCCTCGAACCGGGAGACTATTATATAATAGTGAAGGATCAGAAAGTGAAGATTACCCTTGCCGACTGATGTAAAATATGTTTGCAATGAAAATATCTTCGACCATACTATGCACTGCCGCGGCAATGTTCGTCAGTGTTGCCGCTTTGGCACAGCGCACTGAAGTCCTGCTTGAAAAAGGCTGGAAATTTTCCCGCGGGGAAGAGCTGGGTGCCTTTCTTCCGGGATTCGACGATTCGGGCTGGGAAGATGTGACAGTCCCTCATGACTGGGCGATAAAAGGTCCTTTCGACAGGGAAATCGATATTCAGGTGGTGGCCGTGAAACAGGATCTCGAAAAGCAGGCTTCTGTCAAGACCGGAAGGACAGGCGGACTGCCGTATATCGGAAAAGGGTTCTACCGCAATACTTTTTCCGTACCTGAAGGCAAGAATGCCGTACTTCTTTTCGACGGGGCCATGAGCGAGGCGAAAGTGTTCGTGAACGGGGTGCAGGTGTGTTTCTGGCCATACGGTTACAATTCATTCTGGTGCGATGTCACGGAATACGTCCGTCCAGGCGAGAATCTTCTGGCTGTAGCCCTGGAAAACAGGCCGTTTTCATCCAGGTGGTATCCTGGGGCGGGCCTGTACAGAAACGTCCGTCTGATATTGACTGATCCCGTGCATATACCTGTCTGGGGCACGTATGTCACTACTCCTTCCGTTACGGAAGATGAGGCCCAGGTCGAGATAAGGACTACCGTGGCGGCTCCTGAAATGCAGGGAAGCATACGCCTGCTCACGAAAATATATGCTCCGGACGGTTCTGTAGCCTCTTCATCGGAGGCAGAAGTGAAGCTCGGCCCGAAAAGCGCTACGGTGGAGCAGAATATCCCTGTCAGGAATCCGCGTCTGTGGTCTCCGGAATCTCCGGAACTGTACAGGGCTGTATCCGAGCTGTATGCGGAAGACGGACATCTTTTGGACAATTATGAAACGGTATTCGGCATAAGGACTATAGAATATGTGCCATACCGGGGATTTTTCCTTAACGGCGTAAAGACAAAGTTCAAAGGAGTCTGCAACCATCACGACCTCGGCCCGCTCGGTGCGGCCGTCAATGAGGCAGCGCTCCGCCGGCAGCTCGTCATGCTGAAGGATATGGGATGCAATGCTATCCGTACTACTCATAATATGCCTGCTCCGGAACTTGTCCGGCTGTGCGACGAAATGGGTTTCATGATGATGATCGAGCCTTTCGATGAATGGGACATAGCCAAGTGCGAGAACGGTTATCACAGGTTTTTCGACGAATGGGCCGAGAAGGATATGGTCAACATGCTTCACAACTACAGGAATAATCCGTCCGTAGTAATGTGGAGCATAGGCAATGAAGTCCCTACGCAGTGCGATCCTTCCGGATATGAGGTCGCTTCCTTCCTTCAGGATATCTGTCACAGGGAAGATCCGACCAGACCGGTTACCTGCGGCATGGATCAGGTGGACTGTATTCTGGAAAACGGCTTTGCCGACATGATAGACATACCTGGCATAAATTACAGGACATTCAGGTATAAGGAAGTGTTCGACTCTCTGTCGAAAGGTTTTGTACTGGGCTCGGAGACTGCTTCCACTGTAAGTTCGAGGGGAGTGTACAAGCTTCCTGTCATGAAACGTTACAGTGCACTGTATGAAGACCATCAGTGTTCCGCCTATGATGTGGAAGCCTGCGGCTGGTCCAATATCCCTGACGTGGACCTTGCCCTGTCGGATGACTGCGACTGGGTGCTCGGCCAGTTCGTATGGACAGGATTCGATTATCTCGGCGAACCGAGTCCGTACGGCACCGATTCATGGCCGAACCACAGCTCCATGTTCGGCATCATAGACCTGGCGTCCATACCTAAAGACAGATACTGGCTTTACAGGAGTGTATGGAACGAAAAGGAAAGCACCCTCCATATTCTGCCTCACTGGAACTGGGAAGGGTATGAAGGGGAGAAGGTCCCTGTTTTCGTGTATACCAGCTGGCCTGAGGCCGAACTTTTCATAAACGGGAAAAGCTACGGCCGGCAGAAGAAGATGAAAGACGGTCCTGCGATACCTGTGGACAGTGTATTCGCTTCGTTTTATACGTCATACGCCGGAACGCTCGGAGATGTCAACACTCCGGCCGAGTCCAGGTACCGCCTCATGTGGCCGGATGCTGTCTACGAGCCGGGTGAAGTCAAAGTCGTGGCATACGACGATTCCGGGAATCCGGTGCAGGAAAAGACCGTGAGGACGGCAGGCGAACCTTACCGTCTGGTGCTGGAGCCTGACAGGACTGTACTGCAGGCTGACGGGAAGGACTTGTCCTATGTGACGGTAAGTGCCGTGGACAAGGACGGCAACTTCTGTCCTTTAGATGGAAGGCTTGTGCATTTCGATGTCACCGGAGCCGGTACGTTCATGGCTGCCGCGAACGGGGATCCGACCTGTCTCGACCCGTTCCAGGAACCGGAGATGCATCTTTTCAACGGAAAACTAACAGTCATCGTCCGGTCTTCCGAAGTACCGGGCGATATGGTCCTGAAGGCCGAAGCCCGGGGGCTGGTATCCGCCACCCTTACCCTGACAGGCGAGCCTTACAGTTCCGCCAGGTAATTTCTGCAGTAGGGAAGATTTTCAGCCACCACGATGTCGATGGGCATCCGGTGGCTGATTTTTTTGTCGCATTGTTTGTACAGCAGATATCTTATTATGGATTTGACGGCACTGAATCCCTGCATCTCCGGATGCTGACTGATGACGGCCGTCATTTTTCCGTCCATTATGCATTTCCTGTTCCCGGCTGTCAGGTCGAAGGCCAGCAGCGTGATCCCTTCCATGCGGTTTCTGTTCAGGATGTCGGCGATGATGTCGCCTCTGGAATGCATGAGGGCTATGCCGTTTATGTCTGGATGGTCATGCAGGAATCCCAATACCGATTTTTCGCATTCATGCGGATTCAGAAGAGGAATATCCGCCTTTTTGATTTTTCCGGAGAGCCCGGCTTCTGAGAAATAACCTGTGAAACCGGCTTCTCTTTTTTCCTGTTTGTATGATGATTCTGCGCCGGTCGCCGATGGCTGGAACAGCCCGTATTCAATATTCAGTTTTCGGAATGGGGGGGGGGTGGATGTTAAATGAAGAAGTTTGCCCATGAGTCTTCCGCATGCTGTCTGGTCAGTCGAATATGATGCGACAGGGGAGGAGCCTGGAATGTCTTCATCTACGAAAACGTAAGGAATGTTTCTGTTTTTCAGTGAATTGCACAGCTTCATGGTCTCATCGGGGAAAACCGGGCCTATGAGGACGGCATCTGGTTCCTGTGCCGGAATGCTTTCGAATACAGTCCTGCAGGAATACATGTCGAACGGGTTGTAGAAGCAGAAACCGCATTCGAGTTTTATGTCGGAAAACTCATCCAGTGCATGTCCGATTCCGTTCAGCATCTGGTTCCAGTATTCTCCGTCTACGGATGACGGCATGGTGACAGTTATCCTGTAGCCTTTTTTCAGGGCGACGGCGGATGTGTGTATGTTGAATCTGTATCCGCTCTCCTGAAGCACTTTTTCCACGGCGGCCCTTGTGGCTGGAGCCACCTTGCCCCTGTTGTGCAGGATCCGGTCCACAGTCCCGGCAGAGACTCCGGACAGTTTCGCTATATCAGCGATAGTGAGTTGTTTTGCCATATTGATATTATAATATAACGTCAGTTCGACGAACTATTATACTCAGGACCAGAGACTTCGTCGAACTGACGTTACGATTTCTTCGAAATCTCTTTCCTTTTACGTGCCACCCCTCCTAAATCCTCCCCTTCGTATGGGAGGACTTACCTACGGATTCGTTTCCCGAATCCTATAAAAGAGGTAGTTCTCTGAAATTCACTGCGTTCTTTTCATCGAACTCACGTTAATATATGCGATTGAAGGGTTCTGTTCAGTCTGCGAATATTGCGAATTTTATCCGTTCTGCAAAATATGATGATGAAAACGTTGCACGAACGCCCCCGGACGCACGGCAGAGGCATGTTTTTTTTTACAAGAAAATCAGGTTAGATTTTGAATATTAAAAAAATAAATCTACTTTTGCACGAATTAGCGGAAAGTTTGTTTTTTAATAATTATAGAAATGACAAAGGCAGAGATTGTAAATGAAGTCGCTAAAGCGACAGGGATCGAGAAAATAACAGTGCAGACTGTTGTAGAGGCGTTTATGGAAAGTGTAAAGGATTCTTTGGCTAAGGGGAATCCGGTGTATCTCAGAGGCTTCGGCAGCTTCATAATCAAGCACAGGGCAGAAAAGGCAGCGAGAAATATCAAACAGAAAACTACTTTGACAATTCCTGCACATGATATCCCGGCTTTCAAACCGGCCAAGGTATTCATGAATATTGTAAAGAAATAATTTTTAAACATTTTTGATTATGCCAAGCGGTAAGAAAAGAAAAAGACATAAGATGTCGACGCACAAGCGTAAGAAACGCTTGCGTAAGAACAGGCATAAGAAGAGAAAGTAATTTCTCAGGTCTGCGCCGTCGTGCGCAGTGAGCCGAACATAAGGCGGTGTCTGGATGGCACCCCTTTGTTTTTTATACTGAAGCCAATAATAATTGATGGAGTCTGTAAAAGATCTTATTGTCGATGTCAATTCGACGGAAGTCTCGATAGCATTGCTTGAAAACCATAAGCTTATCGAGCTTAACAAAGAGTCGAGCCAGGGCCACAACTATTCCGTAGGTGATGTCTATCTCGGAAAGGTGAAAAAGTTGCTTCCGGCCTTGAACGCAGCCTTTGTGGACATCGGAGACGAGAAAGAAGCTTTTGTCCATTATCTCGACCTTGGCCTGTATTTCAGTGCTTTTGACGAATTTATAAGGAAGATAAATCCGAACACTGACAGCAAGAGCCTGTATTCCGGAATCAAGGTCGGCCCTATCCTCCAGAAGGAAGGCCGGATAGAAAATGTGCTGACACCGGGGCAGATGATGGTGGTACAGATCGTCAAGGAACCGATTTCCACGAAAGGTTCTCGACTGACTGCAGAAATTTCATTGGCAGGACGTAACATAGTCCTTCTTCCTTTTGCGGAGAAGGTTAGCGTATCCCAGAAAATCGCTTCCAAGGAAGAGAAGCGCAGACTGGAGACCCTTGTGAGGAATATTCTTCCCAAAAATTACGGTGCCATCATCAGGACTGCCGCGGAAGGCAAGAATGCAGCCGTTCTCGATGCGGAACTGATGTCATTGATAGACAAATGGGAAGGTTCCTGGTCTAAAATTGCCAAGTCCAAGAGCATCCAGCCGCTGTTTACTGAATACAGCAAGACCACCACAGTACTGAGGGATCTTCTGAACGATTCGTTTTCTAATATTTATATAAACAACGAATCGGTGTATGAAGAGGCGAGGAAATACATCTCGCTCATTTCTCCGGAGCAGGAGAAGATAGTCCGTCTGTATAAGGACAGTCAGCCGATTTTCGACCATTTCGAGGTCACCCGGCAGATAAAGAGTTCCTTCGGAAAGGTGGTTCCTATCCGGCAGGGTGCGTATCTTGTGATAGAGCATACCGAAGCATTGCATGTCATAGATGTCAATAGCGGTACACGTTCCAAGAACAAGGAACAGGAGCAGAATACTTACGACATCAACTGCTTTGCTGCAGAGGAGATAGCGCGGCAGCTGCGGCTGAGAGACATGGGGGGCATTGTGATCGTCGATTTTATCGACATGGAGAGTTCTGAGCACAGAAATATGCTGTTCAAGCATATGCAGGAATTGATGCAGAACGACAGGGCCAAGCACAATGTATTGCCTCTTACCAAATTCGGACTTATGCAGATAACCCGTCAGAGGGTAAGGCCGGCGACGGAAATCAATACTGCGGAAACATGTCCGGTATGCCACGGCACGGGAAAGATAGCGCCGAGTCTGCTTATAGATGATGCGATAGAACGGAAACTTGCCTTTTATGTTTCCGAAAAGGGAATCAAGTCTTTTACGCTCAAGACAGGTCCTATACTGGGGGCATATCTCACCAGAGGGATGTTCTCCATCGTAGGAAAGTGGAAACGGAAATACAAGTGCAAGATCAGACTTGAAGAGATTTCCGATTTTTCGGTCCTGCAGAATGAATTGTACGATGAGAAAGGAGGCAAGCTCGAATGAGCCTGCCTCCCTTTTTATCGTACAATATATGTCAGTGTCAGTCTATGAATATTTCCTTGTACACCGGAAGATTTTCCTTTATTATTATGTCGGTAGGCATCAGGTGGTGGGCATCCTTTTCCTTTATGTTGTACAGAAGAATCCTCAGCATGGCCTTGACGGCGTGGAATCCCTGCAGTTCGGGACGTTGTCCGATTATGGCCGAAATGGTGCCGTCCTGTATGCAGCGCATGTTATTGACCGTCAGGTCGAAAGTTACTACCTTGACATCGTTTATGCCGTTTTTGGCGAGGGTGTCTGCGAGGATGTATCCGCGTGAGTTGAGCACCGCAATTCCTTTTACGTCAGGATTTTTCTGCAGGAAATCCAGAATGTCCTTTCTGGAGGTTGCAGGCTCTATGACGGATACCTTCGATTCCTTTATCACACGTCTGGATTTTATTCCTTTGAAATAGGCATGCAGTCCGGTCATTCTGGCCATGGAGTTCAGCGCGCGTTCGTTACCTATTCTTCTCGTGCTGAATATGGCCAGTTCGGAATCGCGCGGAGTCATGAGATTCAGCAGTCTTCCGACTATCCTTCCGCAGATGTTCTGGTCAGATGAATATGACACTGACGGGTGGGTGTCTTCTATGACCGAATCCACGAATGCGTACGGAATTCCGGCATCTTCAAGTCTGCGGCACAGGATTCTGGTTTCCGAGGCAAATGTAGCTCCTATCAGTACTGCGCTCGGTTTCATGTCAGGGATGCGCTCGAACGCACTTTTGCAGGAAAATATGTCGAACTGGTTGTAAAATGCATAGCTGTGGTCTATGGCGATGTCCGAGTATTCTTCCAGGGCATGTTCTATTCCTTTCTGGACGAATCCCCAATATTCTCCCTCGACTGCTGTGGGGATGGTGATGATCAGGCTGTATTCTCTTTTCAACGAGATTGCCGATGTGTGCAGGTTGTATTTGTATCCTGTCTCTGCAAGTGCCTGTTCGACTGCAGCCTGGCTTTCGGGTGATACGTGTCCTCTGTTGTGGATGATTCTGTCCACTGTCCCTGCCGAGACTCCGGCCATCTTGGCGATTTCCTTTATCTTTATCTGTTTAGCCATTTGTGTATGTATTCGTTATCCGTCTCCGAGAATTTCTCGTCCCTGATATGAATAAATTTGTTGCAGAAAAATATTATTAATACAAATATTGTATTTTTTGTTGGATTGAGCAAAATATTCAGTAAATTTGTGCACGTACACGAGTGTTGTTCTGAAAATGTTTCATGGAAAAATAATTATTGTACACTAAATATTATGGAAAATCTGTTTGATATAAGGGGCAAGGTAGCGGTAATGACCGGCGCATGCGGGATTCTGGGTACCACTATCGTGAAGTATTTTGCAGCCCAGGGAGCCAAGGTCGTCATTCTGGACCTCGAGCGTTCGGCTTCCATCGCCGACAACATCATATCCGAAATAGAGGCAGCCGGAGGAGAAGCCATCTTTCTCCCTACCAATGTTCTGGACAAGGCTGTCCTGGAGGACAATTATGCCAAAATCATGGAAAAATACGGCAGAATCGACATTCTTCTGAATGCCGCCGGCGGCAATATGCCTGCTGCGACCGTTCCGCCTGACAAGACTATCTTCGACCTCGACATCGAGGCCGTGAAGAAGGTCACCGAGCTGAATCTTTTCGGTACCATCATTCCTACAATGGTTTTCGCCAGGGCAATGGCAGAGCAGAAGTCCGGCTCTATCATCAATTTCGCCAGCGAGTCGGCTCTCCGTCCTTTGACCAGAGTGGCCGGCTACGGTGTGGCCAAAGCGGCTGTAGCCAACTGGACCAAATACCTGTGCGCCGAGCTGGCCATGAAATTCGGCGAAGGTATCAGGGTGAATGCCATCGCTCCAGGTTTCCTGCTTACTAACCAGAACCGTACTCTTCTGACAAATCCGGACGGAAGCCTGACTGAACGGTCGCACACTATTCTGGCCCATACACCTATAAACAGATTCCTGGAACCGGAGGAACTGCTCGGAACCCTGCATTGGCTGGCTTCCGATGCTTCGAAGGCAGTGACAGGCACCGTGGCTGTCGTGGACGGCGGTTTCGACGCTTTCTCTATTTAAATTGTTATTGCATCGTCAGATGCATCTTGAAAATTTATATTGCATCGCAGATGCACCTAAAAAGAAAGAATTATGTATTTGATGAAAGAAAGCTGGCGCTGGTACGGGCCGAATGATCCTGTCAGCCTGAGTTTTATCAGGCAGGCCGGCGTCACTGACATAGTGCATGCCCTCCATCATATTCCGAACGGGGAAGTGTGGAGCGTGGATGAAATTCAGAAAAGACAGGCTCTGATCGCCGAGTCGGGGCTGACATGGAGCGTGGTGGAAAGTGTTCCTGTCCATGAGCACATCAAGACTCAGACCGGTGATTTCCAGAAGTATATCGAGAATTACAAACAGTCGCTAAGGAATCTGGCCGCCTGCGGTATCAAGTGCGTCACGTACAATTTCATGCCTGTGCTCGACTGGACGAGGACGAATCTTTTTTATGAGATGGCTGACGGTTCGCGCGGCCTGCGTTTCGAAAAGGATGCCTTCATGGCTTTCGACCTGTACATTCTCAAGCGTCCTGCCGCCGAAAAAGAGTATACCGATGTCGAGAAGGCGCGTGCAAAGGCCCGTTTCGAGAAGATGGACGAGGCCGAGATCGAGCTGGTGACCAGAAATATGATTGCAGGTCTGCCTGGCAGCGAGGAGAGTTTCACTCTGGATCAGTTCCGCGAGGCTCTGGCGCGCTATGACGGCGTGGATGCCGAGCAGCTCCGCGCAAACCTGATTTATTTCCTGAAGGAGATATGTCCTGTGGCCGATGAATGCGGCGTGGAGATGGTGATTCATCCTGACGACCCGCCTTATCCGATTCTCGGCCTGCCGAGGATACTTTCGACTGCCGAGGATTTCCGCAAGCTCGTCGCCGCCGTTCCTAACGTTTCTAACGGTCTGTGCCTCTGCACCGGTTCTTTCGGTGTCCGTCCGGACAATGACATGGTTTCCATGATGTACGAGTTCGGAGACAGGGTGGGGTTCGTCCATCTGAGGAGCACCAAGCGTGATGCCGATGGCAATTTCTACGAGGCTAATCATCTGGAGGGCGATGTGGATATGTACGGCATGATGAAGGCTTTGCTGGAGGTGCAGCAGCGCCGCCATGTTTCCATCCCTGTGCGTCCTGACCATGGGCACCAGATGTGCGACGACCTGAACCGCAAGAGCAATCCTGGCTATTCATATTACGGCAGGATGCGCGGTATCGCCGAGCTCCGCGGCCTGCAGATGGGTATCGCCAAGAGCATGGGTCTGAAGTAATCCGCTGTTGCAGATACAATGATTCGGGCGGCTGTGCCAAAATGCTAAATTTTGGTGCAGTCTCTTTATGTGTGTCATAATCGGACTAACACCGCATGACCCCGAAATCGGCCTTAGTCGCGCATCTTCGGATTAATTTGCTATATTTGGCGGGCGGAACAGAGACGAAAGGACTTGACAGAATTTATGACAGAATGACGACAACGGCAGACAATTTCGACAGAGAACACCTCTGGCATCCATATACATCCACCACGAATCCATTGCCTGTCTATAAGGCAGACCGGGCCGAAGGATGTGAAATAATCCTTGAAGACGGGCGGCGCCTGATAGACGGAATGTCGTCCTGGTGGTGCGCCATCCACGGCTATAACCATCCGGTCCTGAACGCCGCGGCACAGGCCCAGCTGCAGAAAATGTCGCACGTGATGTTCGGCGGACTGACACACGGCCCCGCGATAGAACTCGGACGGCTGCTTCTGAAGATAGCCCCGCCTTCCATGAACAAGATTTTCTATGCCGACAGCGGTTCCGTGGCCGTGGAAGTAGCCATGAAGATGGCAGTCCAGTACCAGTATTCCACCGGGCATCCTGAAAAAACGAACTTCGTGACCATACGCCGCGGCTATCATGGCGACACATGGAATGCAATGTCGGTCTGTGATCCCGTGACAGGAATGCACAGCCTTTTCGGAAGCGCCCTTCCGGTGCGTTTCTTCGTGCCATCCCCTTCGTCACGCTTCGGCGGCGAGTGGAATTCGGAGGATATCAGACCTCTTCAGGAAATCCTCGAAACACATCATGGAGAAATCGCCGCGCTGATACTTGAGCCGATAGTCCAGGGCGCAGGCGGCATGTGGTTCTATCATCCCGAATACCTCCGGCAGGCTGCCAGACTGTGCCGCGAGTACGGAATACTCCTGATTTTCGATGAGATAGCCACAGGTTTCGGCAGGACAGGGAAGCTTTTTGCATGGGAACATGCCGGCGTGGAGCCTGACATCATGTGCATAGGCAAGGCATTGACCGGAGGTTACATGACCTTCTCCGCTGCCCTGGCCTCCGACAAGGTCGCGAACGGCATATCGGACAACTATCCCCACGCATTCATGCACGGACCTACATTCATGGGCAACCCTCTCGCCTGCGCCGTTGCCAAGGCCTCCACAGAACTGCTTCTGAGCCAGGACTGGAAGGTGCGCATCCGCACAATAGAAGACCAGCTCCGTCATGAATTGTCTCCTGCGGCGGCCTTCAAGTCTGTCAATGACGTGCGTGTGCTGGGTGCCATCGGCGTGATAGAAGTCAGGGAACCTGTGGATATGGCATTCATGCAGAGACGATTCGTCGAGGAAGGAGTATGGGTGAGGCCTTTCGGGCGCCTGGTCTATGTCATGCCGCCATACATAATCACTCCTGAGCAGCTTTCTCGTCTCACGTCGGCCCTCGTGAAAATCGTCGGCGAACTTCAGGCGAAATAATCTCGGAATGTTATGAAAATGAATAATGTATATTTCGTGAGCGGCATAGATACCGGAATAGGGAAAAGCTATGCCACCGGCTATTTGGCCAAGCTTTGGAATGAAAGGGGAGTGAAGACCGTTACCCAGAAGCTCGTCCAGACAGGAAATGACGGGATATCGGAAGATATAGAACTTCACAGGCGTATCATGGGCTGCGGATTGCTTCCCGAAGACCATGAAGGACTGACCATGCCGGAAATTTTCAGCTATCCGTGTTCGCCGCATCTGGCTGCGGAAATAGACGGCAGGCCGATAGATTTAGGAAAGATAGAGAAGGCGACGGAAGAGCTTTCGCGGCGCTATGATGCTGTCCTGCTCGAAGGAGCCGGAGGCCTCATGGTGCCTCTGACGAGGCAATGCCTGACCATCGACTATGCCGCGGAACACGGTTATCCTCTGGTTTTCGTCACTTCAGGGCGTCTGGGAAGCATAAACCATCTCCTGCTCAGCCTGGAGGCAGTGCAGAGAAGGGGAATGAAACTCCATACCCTCGTATATAACATGTATCCCGCCGATGAAGACAAGATCATACAGCGGGATACCGAAAACTATGTGAGAGATTATCTGTCGGAAAACTGGCCGGAGACTGAATTTGTCACCCTTCCGCCGATTATACCGTAGCGTCAGCGGATGAAATCCCCGTTATTGTTGAAGAAGAGCTTGTAACCTCCTGTAACGGTTATTTCATAACCTCCGAACTTCTTTTCAGCCTTGTAGGCTTTTGTCTGAGGATAATTTGCCGCAATGTAACCTGAAATCTTTTCAGGCAATACCCCGTCCGGAATCGTGGCGAAGTCGCAGTCTATCTCTGTCCATTCGCCTGCTTCATTGAACTCTATTTCAGTTCCGTCTGCCAGTTTGACATTGTACGTCCTGATCCCGTCATCGATTTCCTTTTCGGCATATTTTACCTTGATTCCGGGAAAATACCGGCTGATCAGGTCCTGTGCTGCTTCAGGGAGTTTGCTTTCCCTTATCCGGCTTTCTTCGCAGCTTCCGAGTACGAGGATGCATGCGAACGATACAGCCAGAAGCGATAAAAACTTTTTCATGATTTTGGCGTTTAATGTTGGGTCAAAGGTATATTGTGAATCTGAAAGGAAAATGAAATCAGCATCCGAGTGCGGACTTGATGTTTTCCATGCGGCGGGCGAACTCTTCCTTTCCGATCAGGGTCACGATGTCGGCGATTCCCAGACCGCTGGAAGCCCCGACCAGAGCCAGTCTCAGGCAGTTCATTACCTTGCCCATCGGCCATTCGTTGCCCCGGATGTATTCTTCGAGCGGCCCTTCCAGAGATTCTTTCGTGAATTCTCCCTTGAAGTCATGTATGAAATCCGCTGTTTTCAATGCCAGGGAATAATTCTCCTCTTTCCAGAATTTCGCCGCGTCTTTCTCCACGTATGATACCGGAGCCGTGAACAGGTAGGACGCTATGTCCCAGAAATCAGCTACGAATGTCGCCCTTTCCTTTATCAGGGACACTATCCGGCGTACATAGTCGCGGGTGAAGATGTGATTTGTGAAATCGGCTCCCTGCACGGTCACTTCCGCACCTGCAGTCAGTGCGCATTTGGCACATCCGACCACCTGCATTCCATGCTGCTCCAGCACAGGAATGAAGAGGTCCGTCAGTTCGTCATCCGATTTCATGCGCAGATATTCCTTGTTGTACCACTTGGCCTTGTCTGGATTGAATCTCGCACCGGACTTGATGACACGCTCCAGTGAGAACGCTTCCGTCAGTTCATCCATGGTGAACAGCTCCCTGTCGTCTCCCGGATTCCATCCGAGCATGGCCAGCATGTTCACGAAAGCCTCAGGGAAATATCCGTCTTCTCGGTATCCTCTGGAAACTTCTCCTTCCGCATTCGTCCATTTCAGAGGAAATACCGGGAATCCGAGCCTGTCTCCGTCCCTCTTGCTCAGTTTGCCTTTCCCGTCCGGTTTCAGCAGCAGGGACAGATGGGCGAAACGCGGCTGGGTATCCTGCCATCCGAAAGCCTCGTAAAGCAGATAATGGAGCGGCAGCGACGGCAGCCATTCTTCTCCGCGGATTACTTCCGTAATCTCCATGAGATGGTCGTCCACGATATTAGCCAGATGGTAGGTAGGCAGTTCATCGGCCTTTTTCCATAATACCTTGTCATCGAGTGTGTCGGTGTTCACCTCGATATGCCCCCTGATGAGGTCATCCATCTTCACGACCCTGTTTTCAGGCATCATGAACCGTATGGTCCAGTCCGTGTGGGTTTCCAGCAAGGGCCGCCATTCGCTTTCCGGCATGGAAAGAGAGTTCCTCAGCGACTTGCGTGTGATGTGGTTGTAGATGAACGTCTGGCCGGCAGCTTCCATTTCAGCCCTTTTGGCGGCCAGTTCGTCAGCGGTGTCGAAAGCATAGTAGGCATATCCTTTCCCGACTAATTCTTCCGCATATTTCCTGTAGATACTGCGTCTCTGGGACTGTCTGTAAGGTGCATGCGGATGTTTTTCTGATACCGTTTCCACCACATTGCCGGAGGCATCCACGCCTTCGTCAGGTATTATCCCGCACCAGTTCAGGGCTTCTATGATATATTTTTCGGCTCCGGGCACGAACCTGTGGGAGTCGGTATCCTCGATTCTTATGATGAAGTCACCGCCGTGCTGTTTCGCATACAGATAGTTGTACAGTGCAGTCCTGACTCCGCCCATGTGGAGAGGCCCTGTCGGCGACGGCGCAAATCTTACTCTTGTCCTTCTGTCCATAATCCTGTGTTTTTCCAAAATTCAGGCTGCAAAGATAGTGAATTTCACGTTAATTCTCCTTTCTGAGGGCCCTTCTTATCGCGGCTACCGATTCCAGGCTGCTGATGCTCTGCCCGTCCTTGACGATCAATACGGGCACTTCGCCTTCTTCGAAATGGAATTTGCGGACATTGCTGCTGTCATTGTAGCCGATTTTTATATTGGCCGGATTTTCGGCCAATTCGATACCGTTGGCTCTTGCGGCCTTGCGGTCGTAGACGAAATCATTGTCTATCATGATGAGGTTTCCGAGATTGACATCGGTAATGGAACTCAGCATGTTCATCTTGAAGCCGGTAGCTATCACGGTGATGCTGATTTTGTCTCCGGTTTCCGGGTTCTCGTCGAATATGATGCCGCGCTTGAAATTATTGGCGTTGCCGGTGTATTCGTTGATTTTCGCGTTTATGGAATCGAGTTCTTTCATGAACAGTCCCTTGTCGTTTTTCCCTACCGTAATGTTTATCAGTACGTTTTTCGCCGTCTTCAGGTCGAAGTCGTTCAGCAGCGGAGATTCGAGGGCTTCCCTTATGGCATCCTGTATCCTGTTCTCTCCAGTGCCGTGTCCGCATCCCATCAGAGCCATCCCGCTGTTTCTCATCATGGTGCTTACGTCCTGGAAATCCACGTTAATATGTCCTGCGGTAGTGATGATTTCTATCACTCCGCGTACAGCCGTGGCCAGTACTTCGTCAGCTTTCGGGAAGGCATCCTGGATCAGCAGGTCACCGTAGTAGTCATACAGTTTTTCATTGTTGATTATCAGGAGGCTGTCTACGCATTTTTCCAGTTCGTGTATGCCGTCTATGGCTTTGGACAGCGATTCATTCCCTTCGTTCAGGAACGGCAGGGTCACCACGGCGACAGTCAGTATGCCTTTCTTTTTCGCCATGTCGGCTATCACCGGTGCCGCGCCGGTACCTGTACCTCCGCCCATCCCGGCAGTGATGAAGAGCATCTTGGTGCCGGATTCTATGATTGCCGAACTTATGGCTTCCTGAGCTTCGAGAGCCGCGTTCCTTCCCTTTACGGGATCGCATCCTGCGCCCAGTCCGGGACCGAGCTGCAGTTTGGACGGTACATTGCTTTTCTGCAGCGCCTGCGAATCGGTGTTGCATACTATGAAATCGCAGCCCTGAATCTTCTGGTTGTACATGTAGGTCACTGCATTGCAGCCGCCTCCGCCCACTCCGATGACTTTGATTATCGAGTTCCCGGGTTTCCAGTCAGTAGGTAATATGTCGCTCATCTCTATTGTCCTTTATGGTTATACGTTGGTGTCTTCGTCGAACAGGGTCTTGTACATCTTGTTGAACCATGAGATTTTCTTTTCCTTTTTCTCTTTATGTTCGGCCTTTTTCGGTTTTTCCTTCTTTTCGACTTCGACTTCCTCTATTTCTCCTGGAGCGAAAATCTCAGGATCTCCGGCCTGCATTCCAGCCGTGTCCGATTCATGGTTTTCCGCTCTCCGGTCAGTTTCTCCGTCCCCGAGGGTTACCGTATCGCCTATGTGCACCGTGCTTTCCCCCTGTATGCAGTCTGTGATCTTGTCTGATTTGGCGGCCAGTACAAGTCCCAGGCAGACAGTGGCGTTCGTCTCGTGTATCTCATCGCATCCGATGGATGATACAAGATGTCTCGGATATCCGTTTCTGACGCTGTATCCTGACAGCTCTTTTATGTAGTTCGCACAGTTGGTGAGGTTCGCTCCGCCCCCGGTGAGGACTATTCCGTTCCGCAGATTGTCGGCGAAACCGCTCTGCTCTATTTCGTACAGTACGGCCTCCACTATTTCCTTTACGCGGTAAGTTATGATTTCAGACAGATATTTCACAGGAAGCTGTTTGTTCGGCGTGGTATCGTTGCCGCTGTTTATCTGAATCACTTTTTCGCTCAGGTTCTGCAGCTTGTCAGGCATGCAGGCTCCGTAGGCCAGCTTGATGTTTTCCGCGAGATGGTCGGATATCATGCACTCGCTCTTTATGTCCGACGTTATCGACATGCCTCCGAACGGAATGGCTGCATAGTGCCTCATTATGCTGCCGTAATATATGGATACTGAAGTCGCGCCGCCTCCGAAATCTATCAGCGCCACACCGTTCTCCATTTCGGACTGCGTGAGTACTGCCTTGGCCAGGACATCAGGAGTGAAGTATTTTTTCGCTATGCCTATCTTGAGATTGTTGAACGCCACGTCGAGGGCATGCAGGGCGCTTTTCTTCCCGATGAATACCTTGAAGTTCCCTTCCAGGATTTCGCTCGGCATCCCTACTATGTCATTTTCCACGAGCTGGAAATCTTCTCCGGTGGAAAACGACTGGGCTACGGCCCCGAAGAGTTCTTCCGTTTTCGGATTGTCGAGCGGATAGCTGTCCAGGGCGGAAGTCTTGAGAATATTCACGTCTTCTTCCGTGATGCATTCCTCTGCATCGAGTTCCATCTTGGCCTGGCTTGTCACCTGGTGTACCTTGTACTTCGGCATGCCTACCACCACCTGCGTGATTTTTATGTTCAGTTCCTTTTCCGCATCCTCCACCAGTACGGACAGCGGTTTGGTTACTTGCATGGAGTTGAACACATAGCTGTTTCTGATGCCGGCTGAACGGATCTCCTTGTAATAAATCACCTGGATATCATCTCCGTTGATCTTGGCAACAGCCAGGGCCACCTTGTACGACCCCAGGTCAATGGCAACAATATGTCTGTCTTCCATAATATATTGAATTACTTATTTGCAGATAATCTGTCCTTCATATCTCAGGTCCACGGTCCCGTAGCAGTCCTTTCCCTTCGCCGGGACAATGCCTGTGTAATAACAGTCCATAAGTGTGAATTTCTCCTTTATGGACACCGGTTTGCCGAAGATGAACTTTTCCCGTCCGTCTCTCGGTATCAGTATCAGGTCCCCGTTTTCCCTGACATGTATCTGGACTATGTTTTCTTCCCATATCCTGTGCTCCAGCATGTAGTTTACGAGCTCCGTCATACGTCTCAGCCATTCTCCCTCCTTGCCGGAAACAGCTTTTCCTTTCTTTCCGTCGAGTCCGAGAGGTATCGCACCGTCTATCACCACCACATAACTGGCTCTGCCGGATTTCATCGGGAATATGTACCCGTTCCCGTCGGCGTAGAAGCTCGAATTGCCTTTCTGGAACCTCATTACAGGTTTCCTCTGTGTGACGGATATGTTCAGTTTCCCGTCTGTGGTGCAGTACGCCTCGCTTTTCAGGATGGCGCTCTGGGCGTCGAGTATGGTTTCTATTTTTTTCAGGTCCAGATCATTGACGGGTATCCCGTCAATATTGCCGTATTCGGCGACAATATATTCCCTGATATCCCTTTCGGTGACGAAGCGGCTTTCGGTACTGTCCTTTACTGTGATGTCGAGGCTTTCGCACAGCGTCCCGTTCCTGGATGCCCTGGCGGTACCGTACGCTACCGCCAGGCAGACGAGTATGCCTGCCAGTACGCCTGCCCTGAGAATGGTCCTGATTATGTTTTCCGACGGGTTCATTTTCCGTAACGTCTTTCCATCATTTCCGTTATCGCGTCAGTGTATCTGTCTATGTTTCCTGCGCCGAATGTGGCGAGAATGTCGATATCTTCTTTTTCAAGGGTGTCCATGAGTTCTTCCCTGCTGATAAGAATCTTGCCGGCATTCCGTACACGGTCGAAAATGATGTCCGAAGTGATGCCCGGTATAGGTTCTTCCCTTGCCGGATAAATATCCAGCAATATCAGTCTGTCCGCCTTGTCCAGAGCCGCGGCGAAATCCGCGGCAAAATCCCGTGTGCGCGTGTACAGGTGAGGCTGGAATACTGCAGTAAGCCTCCTGTCCGGGAATATGTCCCTGATGGAACTTACGGCTGCCGCTATTTCAGCCGGATGATGTGCATAATCGTCTATGTAAGCGTGTCCGGGCCTGTTGTAATGTATGTCGAATCTTCTTTTCACTCCGGAGAATGTGGCGAGAGCACCGCGTATCTTTTCAGGTGCCAGACCGTAGGTCAGGGCAATGGCCGCTGCCGCTATTCCGTTCTCCACGTTCACCCATCCCGGTACGCCCGACGTACAGTCTTCAATCAGTCCGTCGGGATATGCCAGGTCGAATCTGAAATATCCGCACCCGTCTTTCCTGATGTTTTTGGCGTGGAAATCGGCTCTGACGTCATCGTATGCATAGGTCAGCACTGCAGCTCCGGTATCTCCGGCACCGATGTCGAGCCCGTATTTCTTTATTACGGTCCCGCTGACCTGGGATGCGAATGCCTTGAATGCATCCTTTACATGCGCCAGGTCGGAGTATATGTCCAGATGGTCGGCATCCATTGCCGTAATTACGGCGATTTCAGGGTGGAGCTGCAGGAAAGAGCGGTCGAATTCATCGGCTTCCGCGACCACCACGTCATTTGCGGATGTCAGAAGATTGCTGCCGTAATTTTTCGATATTCCTCCCAGGAATGCCGAGCAGCCTTCTCCGCTGCTTTCGAAAATATGCGCGAGCAGAGTGCTTGTCGTCGTTTTCCCGTGTGTCCCGGCTACGGCCAGGCATCTCTGCCCCTGTGTGATTTCTCCCAGGATGCGTGACCTTTTCAGAACCTTGTATCCGTGCTCCATGACATACCGGAGTTCTCCCATGTCATGCGGGATGGCCGGGGTGTAGATGACAAGTGTGCCGGCTGCGTCTCCGGGAATCATGCTTGGGTCGTCGTCATAATGTACGGCTATCCCTTCCGCTTCCAGCTCGCCGGTAAGCTCGGACGGCGTCCTGTCATATCCGGATACGTTGTATCCCTTGAACTTGAAGTATCTGGCTATGGCGCTCATGCCTATCCCGCCGATACCTATGAAATATATGTCGGTGTATTTTCCCATTTCCTGATTTCAGTTTTTTACCAGTCTGTATATTTCGTCCGCTATCCTGTCTGCGGCGTCCGTTCTGGCCAGTGCCAATATGTTTTTCTCCATTTTCCTGCATTTGCCGCTGTCCGCCACCAGACTGCAGGCGGCCGGCATCAGTTTTTCAGGTGCATCGGCATCGGTTATGAGCATTGCCGCGTCTTTTCTGACAAGAGCCATCGCATTGTGCGTCTGATGGTCTTCCGCCACATTCGGCGAAGGTACGAATATTACGGCTTTTCCGGCTGCGCACAGTTCGGAAACAGAACTTGCGCCGGAGCGTGAAATCACTACGTCGGCCATGGCGTATGCCAGATCCATCCTTTTTATGAAGTCGGTGTAATGTACGGACTTCATGCCGTTCCCTGCCGCGGAAGCGAAGGCGTCCGTATCTTTCCTGTAGTATTTGCCGCACTGCCACAGGATTTCCATGTCCTCACCGCCCGGTCGTCCGTTTTCTATCCATTTCATGACGGACTGGTTCAGTGTCCTGCTTCCCAGGCTGCCTCCGACGATGAAAATGTGTTTCTTTTCAGGGTCGAGGCCGTAGTACCGGAAAGCTTCGTCCTTCATTTCCTCTGTAGCCGGCACGATTTCTTTCCTGATGGGATTTCCCGTGATTACTATTTTCCCGGCAGGGAAGAATCTTTCCATGCCTTCATACGCGACGCATATTTTGTCTGCCTTTTTCCCCAGGATTCTGTTGGTCAGGCCTGCGTATCCGTTCTGTTCCTGGATGAGAGTCGGTATCTTCCTCCTTTCCGCAGCCCAGAGAAGGGGAGCGCTGGCATAGCCTCCGACTCCGATAGCTATATCCGGACGGAACTCTTCTATGATCTTGCCTGCCATCCGCAGGCTTTTCAGTATTTTGAACGGGAGGGCAAGATTCGAGAGCGACAGGCTTCTCTGCAGTCCTGCCACCGGAAGTCCTATGATTCTGTATCCTGCCGCAGGTATTTTTTCCATTTCCATACGGCCTTCCGCTCCGACGAAAAGTATTTCCGTTTCCGGATTCATTTCCTTCAGGCGGGACGCTATGGACAGGGCAGGGAAGATATGTCCTCCTGTCCCGCCGCCGCTTATTATCACTCTGAGTTTTTTCCTTTCCATACCTTATAGTACGTCTTGTCCTGTATTATTGTCTTCTTCGGGATTCTCTTCATCGGCCGTTACGGATGCAGCCTGCATTTCCGCTATTCTGGCATCCAGATTTTTCTTGGCGAGCCTGCTGATGGACAGCAGTACTCCGAATGCCACGCTGAAACTCAGGAACGAACTGCTTCCGTGGCTTATCAGAGGCAGGGTCTGTCCCGTAAGAGGCCCGATGTTCACATTTACCATCATGTGCATGAAGGCCTGGCCGGTAATGAGCAGCACCAGGCCGGCCACAGCTATTTTGGCGAAGCATGTGTCGCACAGCCTTACTATCATGCATCCTCTGGCCAGAAGACTGAGGTACAGTATTATGACTATTATGCTTCCCCACAGCCCGTATTCTTCGATGATGAAGGAATATATGTAGTCGCTGAAAATCGCGAACACCGAGTATTTCTGGGTGCTGTTCCCCGGACCTTTTCCGAGTATCCCGCCTTCCTTGATGGCCAGTTTGGCGCTTTCAGGCTGCCGTATCCGGTCTATGGCTTCCTGGTACTCCTTGCTCCACACATGCGTTTCCCCGCGCATGGCTTCCATCGCTTCCCGGCTGTTCTCCTCTTCTATGAGCCTGTATTCCTTGTGCAGGGTCAGTCTGTCCACGGCTACGCCGATACGGGGGAAAATCTTTCCGTCCGATGCGTAATGCAGTCCCACAAAAAGTCCTATCATGCAGCATCCTATGGCCAGAGCTCCGAAGATTTCGCGTTTTGGCATTCCTCCCAGGAAAATCACTATGAACATGATCAGTCCCGTGAACAGGGTGCTGGATATTCCGCCCTTGAACATGCCGGCGGCCACTGCCAGTACCGGCAGATAGATGTACAGGATTCTCTTGGAAACCGGTTTTTCGAGAAAGGCCAGTTTCGGCGACAGTACGGAAAGCGCTTTCGGCAGTCTGAACGAATCGGATTTGTACGCATCTATCGCCCAGGCCAGATACATGACCATCGCTACCTTTATCACTTCGAAGATGTATATCTGCATTCCTCCTATCTGCAGGGCACGTGTGGCTCCGTTGACGGTAATCGAGCCTATCCCGGCTATCAGGCAGACTAAAAGCGTCATCGAAAACAGGAACCCTATCTTGGCGCCGAAGCGGATCAGCTTAATGTTCGGAAAATTGTATATTGCGATTATTATGAGCAGCCCGGCGCAGGCCAGCTTGAACTGCGAGAAGAAAATGTCCAGGCGAGTCGTGTCGCCTTTTGCAAGTCCGGACGCTGACGCGAATATGGTGACAAGCGATATGAGGATGAGAAGCAATACTATCATCCATATCACCTTGTCTCCCTTGAAGTTGTCGAAGAAACTCCAGAAGCTCCGACTGACCTTGTCCTTGTCCGTCATTTCCATTTTCCGTACTTGTTATAGATTCCGTACCGCTTCCTTGAACTGTCTGCCCCTGTCTTCATAGTTCCTGAACAGGTCGAAGCTCGCGCAGCAAGGGGACAGCAGCACCACATCTCCCGGAGAAGCCAGCCTGCTGGCCAGTCTTACGGCGTCTTCTGCCGACGTGACGTCCTGCATCTGCGGCACGACTGATGAAAACGCTTCGTGTATCTTCCTGTTATCCAGTCCCATGCAGATTATGGCCTTTACTTTTTCCCTGGCCAGCGGAATGAGCGGCCCGTAGTCGTTTCCTTTGTCCGTACCGCCCACGATCCATACTACAGGTCTGGTCTGGCATTCCAGTGCATACCATGCGGCATCCACGTTCGTGGCTTTCGAATCGTTTATATAGAGGACATCGCCTACGCTCAGGACTTTCTCCAGCCTGTGCTCCACCGCCTGGAACGAGGACAGTGCCTCCCTTATGGTCTTGTTGTCTATGTTCATGACTTTTCCTGCGATAGCCGCTGCCATCGAATTGTATACGTTGTGCCTGCCGCCCAGTGCCAGTTCCTGCAGGAACATGTCGCATTCGCTGTCATTGTAGCGGACTATCATTTTGTCGTCACGGACGAATGCACCTTCCGGAACTTCTCCTTTCTGTGTGAACGGCAGCATCTTGGCCTTGGTCACGATTTTGTCCAGATGGCTGATGGTGATTTCATCGTCGGAGCAGAATATGAAGAAGTCATCGCTGCTCATATTCTGCGTTATCCTGAATTTGGCCCTCACGTAATTTTCGAGATTGTGTCCGTATCTGTCCAGATGGTCCGGCGTTATATTCGTGATTATCGCGATGTCGGCCTTGAAATCATACATGTTGTCCAGCTGGAAACTGCTGAGTTCCAGAACATAGATGTCGAAATTTTCCGTTGCGACCTGGAGGGCGTAGCTCTTTCCTATATTGCCTCCGAGGCCTACGTTCAGTCCGGCATTCTGGAGAAGATAGTATATCAGCGAGGTAGTCGTAGTCTTGCCGTTGCTTCCGGTAATGCATATTTTCTTGGCATTGTCGTATCTTCCGGCAAATTCTATTTCGGAGATTATGTTTATGCCTGCCCCCGCGATTTTTTCGACCATCGGTGCGGCAGACGGGATGCCGGGGCTCTTGATCACCTCGTCGGCATTCAGGATTAGAGACTCGGTATGCTGCCCTTCCTCGTATGGAATGTCCCATTTCCTGAGTTCTTCCGCATATTTGCCGGCTATCTTCCCTTTGTCGGAAAGAAATACATCGAAACCTTTGACTTTTGCCAGTACGGCAGCTCCGACTCCGCTTTCGCCGCCTCCCAATACTACAATCCGTTTCATAATCTTGTCTTATCCTCTATCTTACTTTCAGCAATGCAATGGTCAATACGGCCAGTATGATTCCGATTATCCAGAATCTGACGACTATCTTCGCCTCCGGCAATGCCCTTACTGGCTTTGTAATCAGGGCGTCTATGCCCTCTTTCTGGAAATGGTGGTGCAATGGCGTCATTTTGAATACCCTGCGACCGGTGCCGTATTTCTTTTTCGTGAACTTGAAATAGCTTCTCTGTATCATGACCGACAGCGTCTCGACGAAGAAGACGCCGCAGAGTACCGGCAGCAGGAGCTCTTTCCTGATCAGGATGGCGCAGACTCCTATGAGTCCGCCTATCATCAGGCTTCCGGTATCTCCCATGAATACCTGGGCCGGGTATGAATTATGCCACAGGAAACCTATCAGAGCTCCGGCGAATGCAGCCATGAAGACTCCGATCTCGCCGGTGCCGGGAATGTACATTATGTTGAGGTACTGTGCATTTATTATGTTGCCCGACAGATATGCGAAAATGCCTAGCACGGCTACGACTATCGTTGATGTCCCGGTAGTCAGCCCGTCCATCCCGTCCGTGAGGTTGGTGCCGTTCGAGCATGCCGTTATGACGAGAACTATCATCAGTACGTATATGGCCCATTTGCAGTACCATCCGAAGGCGCCCCTGAACGGAGACAGCCATTTGTAGTCGAATTCATGGTTCTTTATGAACGGCAGGGTAGTCTTGGTGCTCTTGACCACATCCTCTTCTTTCCATTCGCCGGTCTTTACCTTGAATTCGGTATTTATGTCGAGGGTCTGCGATGCCGCGGTCTTCTCCTGCATGCCGCTTTCCGCCTGTACATGGTCATCCATCTGCACCTTTTCCCTGACCACGATGTCCGGACTGAAGCATACTGTCAGTCCGAGACCGAGACCGAACAGGACCTGGCTGACCAGTTTCCCTTTCTCGCTGAGCCCTTCCTTGTTGTGCCGGAACACTTTGATATAGTCATCCGTAAAGCCGAGCCCTGCGAACCATACTGTAGTGACGAGCAGTATGATGGTGTATATATTGGTCAGGTCCGCGAAAAGCAGGACCGAGACCATAATGGCGATGAATATGATGATTCCCCCCATGGTCGGCGTCCCTTTTTTCTGCATCTGCCCTTCAAGTCCCAGATCACGGATTTCCTCTCCTATCTGTTTTTTCTGCAGCCATCTGATGATTCTTTTCCCTATTATCAGGGAGATGAGCATGGCCGTCACGCTTGCCATCATGGCCCGGAAAGTCAGATAGCTCATCAGCCCCTGTCCGGGGATGTCGTATTCCTTCAGTGCTTCGAATAAGTGATATAGCATAAATTACATTTTTTTCATGTCCCCGAATATCTCAGTGACGATTTCCTTCTCGTCGAAATGATGCTTTACCTTTCCGAGAATCTGGTAAGTTTCATGGCCTTTGCCGGCCAGCAGCACAGTAGCGCTTTCGGAAGCTGTCATGAGGGCTGTCCTGATGGCCTCTTTCCTGTCGGCTATGAACAATGACTTCGCCCTGCCCTTGATATCCATTCCCGCTTTTATGTCTTCCATGATATCTTCGGTCTTCTCTGTCCTGCTGTTGTCGGATGTCACTATTATCCTGTCAGCGTATTTCTGTGCGACTGCAGCCATTTCAGGTCTTTTGGTCTTGTCTCTGTCTCCTCCGCATCCGAACAGGCAGACCAGCTGCCGCTCCGGAGCTATGTCCCTGAGTGTGACCAGTACGTTTTCCAGGGCATCGGGAGTATGTGCGTAGTCTATGACTGCCGAGATATCACGTGGCCCGCGGATGGTTTCCAGACGTCCCGGCGCTGATTTCAGCTTGCTTATTCCTACCAGGACTTCCTCAGGATCAGCTCCGAGGCTTACGGCTGCCGAGTATATCGCCAGGATGTTGTAGGCATTGTGCTGTCCTATCAGGCTGGTCCAGCATTCCCTTCCGTCTATGTTGAGCTGCATCCCGTCGAAACTTTCCTCGATTATGCGGCAGGTATGGTCAGCCATTGTCCTGCAGGAGTAGGTGACGACTCTGGCTTTCGTGTTCTGGACCATTACCATTCCGTTCTTGTCGTCGGCATTGGTGATGGCGACGGCATCTCCGGAAAGTCCGTCGAAGAACAGTTTCTTGCATCTGAGGTATTCGGCGAATGTCTTGTGGTAGTCCAGGTGGTCGTGCGTCAGGTTGGAGAAGATTCCGACCTTGAATTCGAGTCCGGCCACCCTTTCCTGCTCCATACCTATCGAACTTACTTCCATGAAGCAATATTCGCAGCCTGCATCTGCCATTTCGGCCAGCAGGGAGTTTATCGTAAGGGGATCCGATGTGGTATTGACTGCTTCGCTGCGCCGTGTCCCTACATAATTCGCGATAGTGGACAGGAGCCCGCATTCGTATCCCAGACTTCTGAACAGATGGTACAGCAGGGTTACTGTCGTAGTTTTCCCGTTGGTTCCGGTAATTCCCACCAGGGAAAGTTTCCTGGAAGGGTTGTCATGGAAATTGGCGGCTATGATGGCCAGGGCATGCCGCGAAGACCCCGTTTTTACATATACGACGCCTTCTTTTCTGCCTCCTGCGGCATCCAGGGCTTTGTCGTCCTCATAAACTATTGCAGCCGCGCCTTTTTCCAGAGCGGCAGGGATATAGGCATGGCCGTCCGACGCGAAGCCTTTCACGGCCACGAACATGGAGCCTTCCGATACTTTTCTGGAGTCATCGGTCACCGATTTGATTTCCGTATCCGGATTCCCGTATGTCGCGACTGCTCCGCAGCCTGCAATGATTGTTTTTATATCCATGATATTCGTTATTTCAATACAAATTTTACAGTTGTCCCTTTCTTTACCCTGGCTCCGGCTGCCGGACTCTGGCTGACTACGTGGCCGTATCCATCGTATTCGTATCTGTATCCGCAGTTTTCGAGTGAATACAGAGCGTCCTTGAGCCCAAGTCCCTTGATGTCCGGTATCTGTTCCAGCATGTCCGCTCCGGTTTCCAGTTTGGTGGCCGGCATTTCCGGTACTTTTCCTCCGGCCTCCAGCTCTCCGGCCCACCCGGGAGTGAGGCAGTATATGCTGTTGACTATTTCCTTGAACACTTCGGCAGGAATGCTTCCTCCGTAGAAATTCATCCTGGACAGTTTCGAGTATACGACTACTATGGCGGTGTATTGCGGATCGTCTGCCGGGAAGAACCCGACGAATGTGCCTTGGTGCATTTTCCTGCCTTCATCATCCTGGTAGGCTGATACGGCCTTTCCGTTCCGGGTGAAATTCACGAGAATACGCGCGGTGCCCGTTTTGCCTGCCACTTCGCATTTGGCCGATTTGAGCCTGCGCCCTGTCCCGTCAGTCACTACCGACCTGAGAGCGCTGGCCAGGCTGTCTGCAGTGCTTTTCGAGCAGATGGACCCGTTCAGTATTTCCGGCCTGATGCGTTTTTCGACTTTTCCGTCCTTTTCAATGGCTTCTACCAGATAAGGCTTCATCAGTTTTCCCTTATTCGCTATGGCATTGTAGAACATGGCTATATGCAGGGGAGTCTCTTTGATGCTGTATCCGTACGATACGGTAGGCAGCGTGCTTCCGCTCCATGCAGGAGTCCCCGGCATGGGGATTTCCGGGGATGCAAGTCCGGTCAGATCGAAATCGAAAGTGTCTCCTAACCCGTATTCATAGTATTTGTTTATGAATCGGGACGGATTCTTGTCGTACGAAGTGCAGACCAGATAACGGAAAACCTGGTTCGAGGAAATTTCCAGACCTTCCCGTACGGAAATCTTGTCTGATTTCCAGTCTTTGAGATAAGGATCGTCTGGCATCCGCTCTCCGTTGTACGACCATTTCCCCTTGAATGTAGGCACCTCATCCGACAGTGCCGCCTTCCTGTCTTCCAGCAGCGTCATCAGGGTGGCGGCCTTGAAGACAGAGCCTGGCGCGTCCGCCCTTCCTATCGCGTAATTGTACCTTTCACGGCCTTTCCCGTCGGCTTCCAGAGTGAGGTTTACCATCGCGCGAATGGCACCCGTCCTTACATCCATAACCACTGCGCATCCTCCCTCTATGTTTTCCTGGCCTTCTATACCTCTTTTCAGAGCCTTTTCGGCGATGTCCTGCAGTTCGATGTCCAGTGTGGTACGCACGTCCTTCCCGTTTTCCACTTCGACGAAAGTGCTGTCGTAATCGCGGATATATTCGCGGTTGTCGGCCTTCCTGAGCCATTCCACTCCTTCTTTCCCGTGCAGTACGTAGTCATATTTGCCTTCTATGCCCACATCGTCGTTGTTCGGATTGTTGTCATCCAGATGACCGAGGACTCTTCTCGCCAGAGAACCGTAAGGATATATCCTCTTGTCGTATTTTTCTATGATAAGCCCTCCCTTGTAGCTTCCCTCTTCGAAAAGCGGCAGAGCCTTGACTTCCTGCATCGTATCGTGGTCTATCAGCCCGCCGATCCTGATGTATTGCCTGTTGTCCCTTCTGGCCCTGCTTATCATCTTGTAATATTCGCCGGCTGTCCTGTCTCCGTATATCCTGGAAAGGCCTTTGGCTAGCTCTCTGGCCTTCTGCTGCCACTCCGCTTCGAGTCTGTCGCCCTTTTTCCTGTCGGTTATTTCGATGAACTCCTGTTTGCGGACTGTGCAGTCCATCGCTATCTGGTATTTCGGAGTGGATGCCGCCAGAGTCTTTCCGTCGTGCGACAGTATGGCCCCGCGTTCGGGCTCGATTACCACCTTCCTGTTGCCGGTGGTGAACCGTTCGACATATATGCTTTCCGGCTTGTAGAATATCTGTATGTAGACTATCCTTCCTATGATGACTGCCGCGAGCAGGATGAAGAACATATAAATGGCGAACAGGGTCATGTCGATCCTGCCGCTCCTGTCCTTCATGTTTTCCTGTCCTGTCGTCTTTTCTTCCATAAGCGGGATAGTCCTTTTATCTTTTCTTTATGAATACCGCCGGATCATCCGGTATGCCGAGGTCCGATCCCGATTTCTCCAGCAGTTCCTGTACGGTACTCAGCTTTTCTAGACCTATCAGCTCGGTGTTCTTGTGCGTGAGCGCTATTTTCAGGTCGTAGATTTCCTGCTTGTTTTCTTCTACCTTCACCATGGTTTTCTCTATCATGAGGTTCAGCAGAAGAACCAGGAAAATCAGGAAGAATATGTACACGATATGAGGGAAGAACCTGTCGCATTTCAGCGTGAACAGGATTTCTCCCCGGCCGATGGATCTGAGTATGCCGTCAAGCCTGTTTTTCTTCTCTTCGCCCATATTCCTCTTCCGTTTTTTCCGCAATTCTCAGTTTTGCGCTCCTCGCTCTCGTATTGCCGGCTATTTCTTCTTCAGCCGGCAATACTGGTTTGCGGTTTACAGCCCTGAACGGGGCTTTGAGGTTTCCGAAAATGTCTTTTTCCACCTCGCCGCCTATATTCCCTGACTTGATGAAGTTCTTTACCATCCTGTCTTCCAGTGAATGGTATGTGATCACAGCCAGTCTTCCTCCCGGTCTGAGCGATTCCGCCGCCCCGTACAGGAACTTTTCCAGAGACTTCATTTCGTGGTTCACCTCGATCCTCAGCGCCTGGTATATTCTGGCCAGGAACTTGTGTTCTGCCGTCTTGGGCAGAACCGGCGATATCGCCCCGTACAGGTCTCCTGTGGTGCTTATGCTTTTCCTGTCTCTGGCCTTGCATACAAGCGCCGCTATTTTCCTGCTGTTTTCCACTTCGCCGTAAAGCCTCAGTATTTTCTCCAGTTCATCCTGGCCGTAGCCGTTCAATATGTCGGCTGCCGACATTTCCGCCTCGGAATTCATCCTCATGTCCAACGGTGCGTCGAACCGGAATGAAAAACCCCTGTCTGCCGTATCGAACTGATGGGAGGAGACTCCCAGGTCGGCCAGCACTCCGTCTACTCCGGATGTGTGGCCTTCATACAGCACGAAATTCCTGATGAACCGGAAATTGTTCCGGATCAATGTCAGTCTCGTGTCGCTGATGGGATTGTTTTCAATGGCATCCTTGTCCTGGTCGAATGCCAGAAGTCTTCCTTTTGGCCCCAGTTTTTCAAGGATGGCTGCAGAATGTCCTCCTCCGCCGAATGTGGCGTCCACGTAAATTCCCGACCTGTCTGTGACCAGGGCGTCTACACTTTCATGAAGCAGAACTGGTATATGATATCCGGACATGTCATGGCCTCCCTATCTGTTTTCCGGAAGAGTTTCTGCGAGGGCGATGAATTCTTCTCCGGAAATGACGGTCTCGGAGTATTTCTCCCTGGCCCATATTTCGATCTTGAAATCGCTTCCGGCGAATACGACTTCTTTGTTGACGCCGATGGCTTCGAGCAGTTTTTTCGGAATGGAAATCCTGCCTATTTTCGAATCAGGCTCCACTACTGCGCGGTCACGCATGTATTCCCGCCAGAACAGGGCATGCTTCCGGTTGAAGAAATTCAGCCTCGACTTTACATCCTCCGACTGCTTTTCCCATTCTGCGTAAGTGTACATTTCGAGACAGTCCGCGAAAATGTCTTTCTTGATGACGAACTTCATTTCTTCACCGTCAGACATGACATTCTTGAAGGCCGACGGGAAAACCAGTCTGCCCTTGTCATCGATCTTGACCGTATATTCGCCTATGAACTTCGCCATTCCGTTATAATCTGTCTGGCGCAAAAGTAAGAATAATTTTCCACTTTATTCCACTATTTTCCAAAAAATTCCACAATTTTATCAACAATCCTTTGATGCGATTTTTTTTTGCCATAAATTCGCGGTGAACCAGCTGATGAAGATATATATGACCAGTCGTAAATTCTTGTGGATAATGATTTTGCTGCCTCTGTTCCTCATGCAGGGATGCGGAGGGGAAAAAGATGCCCGGACGGCGGAAAGCCATGACGTGGACACGGAGTGCACGGATGGATTCTGGGGCTTCCGTGCGGACACTCTCGATATGAGGGAAAGCAAGGTCAGGTCAGGGGATTTCTTTTCTACCATATTGATGCGCAACGGCCTCACGGCGCAGGAAGCCTATAATCTTTCCGCCGCGTGCGACAGTACCTTCGACGTTACCTCCATCAGGATAGGGAACGCCTACCGGACGTGGACATCGCCTTCCGGGACCCTGGAATATCTGGCATACGATATAGACAGGATAAAGAGCGTGGTATTCAGGTGCAGACGGCCGTATTCGGCCTATTATGTGGAGAAACAGATATTGACCGAGACGAAGTATGCAGATGTCACCATAGAATCGTCATTGTGGAACGACATGATTGCCGCAGGTGCACCGGCCATGCTGATACTCACTCTTTCCGATATTTATGCCTGGACGGTGGACTTTTTCGGGCTGCAGAAAGGTGACAGGTTCAGGGTCGTTTACGATGAAAAGACCTGCGACGGAGAAGTAGTGGCGGTGGATACTGTCCGGTATTGCCTGTTTTCAAGCAGGGGAGAGGATTTTCCTGCCATAATGTTCGACCAGCATGACGGAGGCAATATATACTGGAACGAGAAAGGGGAGAGCATGAGAAAGGCTTTCCTGAAAGCTCCTCTGCATTATTCCAGAATCAGTTCGGGTTTCAGTTACGCCAGGCGTCATCCCGTGACGAGGCGTGTCCAGCCTCATACCGGAGTGGACTATGCGGCTCCGAAAGGAACCCCGGTAGTCACGATAGGTGATGGCGTGGTGACCAGTGCCAGGAACGAGGGCGCCGGAGGAAATGTCATAAGAATCAGACACAATTCCGTTTACTCCACTGCGTATCTTCACCTGTCGCGCTATGCTTCCGGCATCAGGGCCGGCAAGAGGGTGAAACAGGGAGAAGTGATAGGTTATGTAGGTTCTACCGGACGCAGTACAGGCCCGCATCTGGATTTCAGGGTATGGAAGAACGGGACTCCTATAAATCCGCTGAAAATGCAGTCTCCGCCGGCAGAGCCGCTTGACAGGAAGAATATGGAAGCCTTTTCCGCAACGGTAGGGGAATACAGCCGTCTGATGATGAAGGACGAAGCATCGGATATGGTGAGGAAGATGCTGGAAATCATCTGATTTACAGAAGCGGTGCAAAGAGTTTCACGAGCGCCTGTCCCAGTTTGAGATACCACGGCCGTTTTTTCCAGACATCATATGTGATTTCATCGCATTCTTCCAGATCTTTTATGAATATCTCCTTGTTCCTGACGGCGGTATCTTCATTGAAAATATAGGCGTTGATCTCGTAGTTCAGTTCCAGGCTGCGGTAGTCCATATTGGCGGAGCCGATGACAGACAGATAGTCGTCCGAAACTATTGTCTTGGAATGGATGAAATTCCCTTTTTTCTCGAATATCCTGATGCCGGCTTCGAGGCATTCGCTGTAATATGACTTGTTCGCCAGGTTCATGTACGGAAGATCGGCCTTGTGCGGTATCATCACCCTGACGTCCGCCCCTTTAAGTGCGGAAGACTTCAAGGCCTGGAGCAGAGGTTCCGGCGGAACGAAATAAGGGGTCTGGATATAGATATACTGCCGGCTGTGCTGGACAGTCCATACTGTTCCCATGTGCAGTACCGGCCATCTGTCCACTGGCTGGTCCGGAACTATCTGTACGAGTTCGTAGCGTTTCTGCCCCGAATCATGTTCGGGAAACATTTCGTGGAAATTGTCGGGAATCCTGCCTCCTGAACTGCAGAACGAGTACAGGAAACTGTATTGCAGCGCATAGACAGCATTGCCGGTAATCCGCATGTGAGTATCGCGCCATCTTACGAAATAGTCGTCCCCGATGTTCATCCCTCCCGTATACCCTATCTTTCCGTCTATGACCACTATCTTCCTGTGATCCCTGTAATTGAGCCGGGCACTGAGTCTCAGCAGACTGAAGCGTGAATTGGTGAATTTGACCACTTCCACTCCGGCTTTCTTCATTTCGTTGTAGTAGCGCGGGCTTATGTCTATGTTGGCGATGTTCTCGTGGATGAACCTTACTTTCACGCCTTCCCTTGCCTTGCGCATCAGGATTTCCTTTATTTTCCTGCTCCCGTCATCCTTGCGGAAGTAGAAATATTCCATGTGTATATGGTCCGTGGCGTTTTCCAGGTCGTGGACCAGGGCCTCGAACTTCCGTTTCCCTGATGTTATGATTTCGACGTTGTTGCAGTCGGTTACAGTAGTACCGTTGCTGTGCGAGAGCAGGACGGACAGTTCCCGGTAGCCTTCCCTTATCTTTTCCCTGTTGTGTTCTCCGAACAGTTTTCCGTATGGTTTCTGTCCTGAATATTTCGAGAATTCTTCATGGAACATTCTGGAGTACCGTTCGTATTCTTTACTCCGTCTAGGATTAAGTCCGAATACTATGTAGCACAATACGCCTATGACAGGGACCAGAACGACCACTATTATCCATGCTATCTTTTTCCCGGAATCCCCGTCTTCGTCCGTGAGGATGACCAGGATGGTCCCTATTATCAGCAGAATCAGGAAAATATAACCGATCAGAGATGCTATTCCCATGTCTGTGCTATACTAGTTTGGAAATAAGGGTGGCCGACGTGCAGGAAAGTACTTCGACTTCGACGTAGTCTCCTGTCTTGTGTCCTCCTGCAGGGAAGACGCAGACCTTGTTGCTGCTGGTCCTGCCGAAAAGTTCACCGCTGTTCTTTTTGGATATGCCTTCGGCCAGAACCCTGAACGTCTTGCCAATTTCCTTTTCGTTGCTTTCCCTGCTGAGCCTGTTCTGCAGAGCTATGATTTCATTGAGTCTTGCGGTCTTGACAGCCTCCGGTACATCGTCAGGGTATTTCCTGGCTGCCAGCGTGCCGGGACGTTCCGAATACTGGAACATGAATGCGGAATCGAATGCCGCTTCTTCCATGAGCGAGAGCGTGTCCAGATGGTCTTGCTGCGTCTCTCCGCAGAAACCTGCTATGATGTCTGTCGTAAGCCCGCAGTCCGGCATGACGGATCTGATTTTCCGCACCCGTTCCAGATACCACTCTCTCGTATATTTGCGCCTCATCTTCTCCAGCATGGCGTTGCTGCCCGACTGCACGGGCAGGTGTATGTGCCGGCAGATATTGCCGTACATGGCCATGGTGTAGATGACTTCGTCGCTGATGTCTTTCGGATGCGATGTCGAGAACCGCACCCTGAGATCCGGGCTGATTTTCGCCACCATTTCCAGGAGCTGCGCGAAATTCACGTCCCTGTCTGCCGTGACCGGGTCTTTCCAAAGGTATGAATCCACATTCTGCCCCAGGAGGTTGACCTCCCTGTATCCGTTTGCGAAAAGCTCTTCAGCCTCGCGGACTATGGACTGAGGGTCCCTGCTTCTTTCCACGCCTCTGGTATATGGCACGATACAGTAAGAGCAGACATTGTTGCAGCCTCTCATTATGGAAATATATGCCGAGACGCCGTTCTTGTCCATTCTGACTGGGGTGATATCCGCGTATGTCTCCTCATGTGACAGCCGGACGTTTATCTGCGGCGAGTCAGGAGTGATCGCCCTGATGAGTTCCGGCAATGTCCTGTATGTGTCGGGTCCTGCCACCAGGTCGACGACATGGCTGTCCAGCAGCTTGTCTTTCAGTCTCTCCGCCATGCAGCCTACGATGCCGACGATGACATTTCCCCTCTTCTCCTTCTGCAGTCTGAACTGCTCTATACGCCCCCATATCCGCTGCTCCGCATTGTCCCTTATCGAGCAGGTGTTGGCCAGGATGACGGACGCATCCGAGATGCTTTCCGTCAATGCGTAACCAGCGTCCTGCAGGATGGACAGAATCACTTCGCTGTCGTTTACGTTCATCTGGCATCCGTATGTCTCGATGTATACCTTAGGTCTTTTTTCGTCTGATATCGGTCGTATATTCTTCATGGTTCTTCCGGCATTGTCTGGATTTATATGCAGGTGCAAATATAGTATTTATTGCGAAAATATATTTTTTTGTATCTTTGTGTCCGGCGCGGAGGACGCGGTCGGGGCCGCTCTCCGCTGAAAAACAGATACTTCGATGATAGGATTTAGGAAAAATACCGCCGGTATCCTCCTGTGTCTGCTCGTATCGCTGCTCCTGTTTTCCGGCTGCGGCGGGTACCGGGACATAAGAGTGGACTCGTGCAGGCTGGAGCGTATTTCCCCTGCCGGTCTCAAGTCCGTGGACGCAGGGCTGGCCGTGACAGTGCATAATCCGGTGAATGAAATTACCGTCTCCGGAATCGCAGGTACGGTATATATGGACGGAAAGGAACTGGGGACTTTCCAGGCTCCTGAGGTGACGGTTCCGGGCAGGGAGACATCTGAAGTGGATGTGGAAATAAGGGCATCCCTAAGTCCTTCCATGAATTTCATGCAGATAATGTCGCTGGCTTCAGGTTTCGATCCGGACCGCCTGTCCATGGATGTATCCATGAAAATCAGGATCCGGGGAGGCGTGAAAAAGAAAATCGATATCAAAGGTGTGCCTGTCGCGGATTTTTTTAGCAAAGTCAGATATGAAAGCATTTAGTAAAACCATATTGCCGGTCCTGGGATTGCTGCTGTCGTTTTCCTGGCCTGCATTGTCGCAGGAGACGGATTCATTGTCTGCAGCAGTGCAGACAATACCCGAAGGTTATGAACTGGCTGATTCCGTCGTGCTCGTTCCGGCAGAAAGGGTAGACACGTCTCTGGTAGGTGAGAATATATTTGATCTTATGCCTTCCAAGTCGGGAGGCGATGTTTCCGATGTGAATATATACCAGTCTTCATCCATCGTTTCGGCGATGAAAAAGACATTGGAGAATAACGTTTTCCGTCCTTATACAGGGTACAGGGTGAGGATTTTTTTCGATAACAGGCAGACTGCCAGGCATGAATCGGAAGAAATGCTGTCGTCGTTCGAGGCCATGTATCCGGGGGTGCCTGCATATCGCAGTTATGTAAACCCGTATTTCAAGATCACCGTAGGGGACTTCAGGACCAAGTCCGAGGCTATGAGTTTCCTTCAGCAGATAATAGGTGTCTTTCCGAAAGCCTTTATAGTAAAGGAAAATATAGAGTATCCGGTTCTTGACAAGGACTCGCTGGCACGGCTGGATACGGTCAGGATTCTCAGAAAACTGGCAGAGGAGCCGCAGTCTGCCGCTCTTAGCTTATAGGGGAGGGGTGCCATGCTTAAGCAAGGACTGGAACTGAAACAGACGCAGAAGTTGTCGCCTCTGCAGATACAGACTATCAAGCTGATAGAGCTGCCTACGCAGGAATTGGAGCAGCGTATAAGGAAAGAACTGGAGGAAAACCCTGTCCTGGAGGAAAATACCGCCGGTGAAGAAGACGACGAAGACAATGCTCCGAGGGAAGTTTCCCTGTCTGAGTACAAGGATGATGATCCTATTCCGAGTTATAAGCTGAAAGTCAATAATTACGGGAAGGATGAACGGCCTGTCTACAATACTTTTTCGGTAAAGGAAAGTTTTACGCAGAGTCTCATGGAACAGTTGGGATTCAGGAACCTGACCGACCATCAGCATGCCGTGGCGGCTTTCATCATAGGAAGTCTCGACGATGACGGATATTTGCGGCGTGACGTGGACAGCCTGGTGGATGACATGGCTTTCAGGGCCGGCATCGAGTCAGACGAGAAAGAGGTGGAGGCCATGCTCGGTGTCATTCAGGAATTCGAACCGGCAGGTGTAGGTGCCAGAGATCTCAGGGAATGTCTTCTCCTGCAGATAAAATGTCTGAAACAGACTCCTGACGTGGTGAATGCCACCAGAATCCTCAGGGATTTCTTTGCGGAATTCACGAGCAAGCATTATAGCAGGATTATTGCCCGTACGGGCATGACGGAGCAGGATCTGAAGGCCGCCATCGCCAAGATAGTGAAACTTAATCCGGCACCGGGCGGGCAGATAGATGACTCATACAGTGATCAGGCCCAACAGATTGTTCCGGATTTCGTCCTTACTCTGGACAACGGCGAACTCAAGCTTACCATGCCGAGGTTTTCCATACCTGAACTGAAAGTAAACCGCAAGTATGCTGACATTCTTATGGATGCGGCCAATTCTTCAGAGCGTGAGAAAAAGGAAGCGGCGGCATTCGTGAAGAAGAAACTGGATTCCGCGAAATGGTTTGTGGAGGCTATAAAGCAGAGACATAATACGTTATATAGTACCATGCAGGCCATAATAGACTATCAGCACGACTATTTCATGGATGGCGACGAGTCGCATCTGAAGCCTATGGTCCTGAAAGATATCGCGGAGCGTACCGGCTTTGACATATCTACCATATCAAGGGTCGTGAACAGCAAATATATCGAGACCCATTTCGGTATTTATTCCCTGAAATATTTCTTTTCAGAAGGTATGGAGAATTCCGAAGGCGAAGAGGTTTCTACGCGCGAACTCAAGAAAGCCCTTCAGGAGTGCGTGGATGCTGAAGACAAGCGCAATCCTCTTACGGATGACCAACTGGTGGCTGAAATGGGAAAGAAAGGATACAAGGTGGCACGCCGTACCATCGCCAAATACCGCGATCAGCTGAATATCCCGAAGGCCCGCATGCGTAAAGAACTGTAATCGATTCCGGTTCCGTCAGTCTTTTTCTCCGTATGCCAGGTCGCCTGCGTCTCCGAGTCCGGGTACGATATATGAGTGGCTGGTCAGTTCTTCGTCTATGGCTGCAGCCCAGAGCGTTATGTTGTCTTTCGCAAGATTCTTCTGAAGATATTCCACGGCATATACGCTGGAGATAGGGCATACCAGATGCGTGTAGGCAGGTTCTCCGTGTTCCAGCAGTTTGTTGAAGGCTATTTCAAGCGATGCTCCTGTCGCCAGCATGGTATCTGCCAGAATCAGTGTTTTGTTGTCGAGAGACGGGCTGCTGGCGTATTCGATATTGATATGGAAGTCATCTCCTTTGTCATATTTCCTGTAGGCTGCCACGAAAGCGTTCTGCGCTTCATCGAAGATATTCAGGATTCCTTTGTGCAGAGGTACGCCTGCCCTGAGTATGGTAGCCGCTACTATCGTGTTGTCAGGAGTATTGATATTGGCTATGCCTAACGGAGTGTATATTTTCTTTTCCGAATAGTCCAGGGTCTTGCTGATTTCGTATGCGAATATCTCTCCTATACGTTCCAGGTTAGTGCGGAAACGCATCCTGTCTTTCTGAACGTTTATGTCACGTATTTGTGCGACGAATTTGTTGAGAGCAGTATTGTTCTCGCCCAGATTGATGATTTTCATAGCAGCGGTTTTGTATATGCTGCAAATATATCTATTTTTTCCATTGGTCACAAGTCGTGTTTGCGCTGTACAGTTTTTCATCGGCAAAGCTGTAGTACCTGTCGTCAGAGATTACTATATGGTCGACTAGCGATATTTCGAATGTTTCGGCTGCCTTTTTCAACATCATGGTCTGCTTTACATCTGCTGATCCGGGCATCGGATTCCCTGAAGGGTGGTTATGTACCAGTATGATCCCGTGTGCCTTTTTTTCGAGGGCCTTCCGTATGATTATCTTCACGTCGAGTACCGTGGCTGTCATGCCTCCTGAACTGAGCATTTCGTGTGCGATTATATAGTTCGCCCTGTTCAGGAAGAATATCCAGCATTCTTCGTGCGACAGGCCTTTCATGACTGGGAACATAATGTCGAAAATCTGTCCGGCGCAGGTTACGGACTCTTTTTTACAGGTACTTTTCTCGTATACGAATCTTTTCCCAAGTTCCATGGCCGCCGCGACGGATATCGCCTTGTCCGTGCCTATTCCTTTTATTTCCTTCATCCTGTCCACGGAAAAATCCGCCAGCCCTGCCAGGCTGTTTCCTGCCGATGCCAGCAGCTCCGATGCTATCTCCAGGGCGTTTTTCCGGCCTGTACCCGTACGCAGTATAATAGCCAGCAGTTCCGGAGTGCCCAGTGCCCTCGCTCCTTTTTCCGCCATCTTTTCCCTCGGTCTTTCTTCCGGTTTCATTTCAGAGATTTTCATTTTCAACATATCTTTTTATCAGGTTCGACATCCGGCATGCGGCAGTAAAGGTATATGCTGCGGAGCAATAAAAAAACCGGAAAGGATTATCCTGTTCCGGTTTTTTCTTTTTCTGAAAGAGATTTTTCTCTTCCGATATGTTCCGTATGACTGGAATGTTATTCTACAAAGGCGAGAATCTCTCCTTTAGCGACGAAATCTCCCTGCTTGCAGCAGACAGCCACGATCTTGCCGTCGCATACAGGCATCACTTCTTCCATGCCATAGTAGGTCTGGATGTAGCTCATTGCCGTTCCGGCCTTGACTTCCGTTCCGACTATAGGGGCCGTAGAAGCGTCGTCCACGTCGATCTGCCACAGAAGCTGGCCTTTTACCGGGGCCTGTACAGGCTTCGCGTTCGGGAACTTCTCCGCGATCTTCTCTACGTCATATTTAGGGACTTCCACTACAGGCCTGGTGATGATTACAGGTGCTCCGGCCTTTTCTTTCATGGCTTCAAGGTCTTTCTTGAATCTTTCCTTGGCTACGCCGCTCTTGTAGTCCCTGTACTGTCTCTCATGCATGGCGAATTCGAAGAGTTCCTCATCATCCTGGCCGTAGTCCCATCCTTCCTCGTCCATCATCTTGCGGAAATGGTCGAGTTCGTTCGGGAACGCATCCTGAGGATTTCCGGTGTAGAATTCGAGACCTTTCTCCTTGGCCAGTTCCACGATTTCAGGAGCCAGTTCGCCAGGAAGTTTTCCCATCTTTCCGAGAATCATGTTCCATGTATCCTTGTCGATGGTAGTCCACCTCGGTTTGCCTTTCAGGATGTTCATCAGGTTCATCAGAGCAGTGTTCTTGACATACTGGCTGAACGGTGTCACGAGTGGCGGATATCCGAGTCTCGGCCATACGTATGCCACTTCCTGGAACAGCATTACCATAAGGTTGTCTACGCTGAGTTCATCCTTGCCCTGTGCCCTGAGGGAAGCATTTATGGCTCCGCGGAATCCAGTCAGGTCGGCCATCATGGATCCCATCATCCCTCCCGGAAGGCCGCATCCTACGAGGAGCGAACTCATGTGGGAGTTGTTAGGGTCAATCCAGTATCCGAGGAATTCGTCGATGAATTTCTGGGTGAGACGGCGCACTTCCATGTAAGCATCCATGTTGAGGTCCTTTACGAGGAAGCCGTCAGCTTTCATCATTTCCCTTATGGTGATGACATCCGGGTGAACCTTGCCCCAGGAGAGCGGTTCAACTGCGACATCGAGATAATCAGCACCTGCACGGGCTACCTCAAGCATTGAAGCCGGGGAAAAGCCTGGACCGCAATGTCCGTGGTACTGTACCTTTATGTGCGGATATTTTGTCTTGATGGACTTCGTGAGCTCTCCGAGCATGGTAGGACGTCCTATGCCGGCCATGTCCTTGAGGCAGATTTCATCGCATCCGTAGCCTACTACCTTGTCCACGATATCCATGTAATATTCCACAGTGTGGATAGGTGAGTTGGTAATGGAGAGGGCCACCTGTGAGATCATTCCTCCTTTCTTGGCGTATTCTACTGAAAGCCTGAGGTTCCTGTGGTCATTAAGACCGCAGAATGATCTGGATATATTCGTCCCTTGTTTGCATTTTACCTTATACATCAATTCCCTTACATCTGCAGGGACTGGATTCATCCTCAATGCATTGAGGCCTCTTTCGAGCATATGGGTCTGGATACCCGCCTTGTTGAAAGGCGCAGTCCATTCGCGTACGGCCTTGTTCGGATTTTCTCCGAAAAGAAGGTTCACCTGTTCGAAGGCGCCGCCGTTGGTCTCAACTCTGTCGAAGCAGCCCATGTCAATGATGGCTGGAGCTACTTCTTTCAACTGGCTTACTGTCGGAACATATTTTCCTGACGACTGCCACATATCTCTGTAGACCAGAGAAAATTTTATTTCTCTCTTCATATCGAATTGTTTTGTTCTATTCCGGCCCGTAACCGAAGTAAGTTAACAGTTATTGTCTGACTCGTGCTTAATTTCAGCAATCCTGCAAATATATAGATTTTTTCAGTTAGTCAACCCAAATTCGAAAAAAGAAAACAAAAATTGCCTTATGCTCTTGACAGAATCATTATTTTGTGTATCTTTGCAGTCCCAAATGAATATGGTGCCCATAGTTCAGTTGGTTAGAGCGTCAGATTGTGGTTCTGAATGTCGTCGGTTCGAATCCGACTGGGCACCCTTCCAAGTCCTTGAAATCCATAGGTTTTCAGGGACTTTTCGTTTATATTGCCCAAATTCGGCAATGTGGAGAAAAAGGAAAGCAACTATCTGGGTTCAGATAGTTGCTTTCCTTTTTGGTCGGGATGAGGCGACTCGAACGCCCGACCCCTACGTCCCGAACGTAGTGCGCTACCAACTGCGCTACATCCCGATTTTTTGTTTCTTTCGGGCAATTTCGTCGTTGACCTTCACTTCTCGTCGGTCATTTACAAGAGTAAACTCCCGTCCTCGTCGTTCGGCAGCCTTGAACTTGCCTCAAAACAAACAGCCTTGAATTTTTTATGAAAAAGAAGCTGCCACCCGACAGCTTCTTTTTCAGCTATTGAAAACCTTTAAAGGTTACTTTGATGCTTATGAAAGTTTATTGATATAAACTGCAATACCGCTCTTGAGGTTGGCAGCCTTGTTCTTGTGGATGACACCTATCTTTGCAAGTTTGTCAATCATTGAATAAACTTTAGGTGCGTTAGCTTCTGCTGCAGCCTTGTCTGTGGTATTTCTGAGGGCGCGGATGGCGTTCCTCGTAGTCTTTGCATAATACCTGTTATGCAATCTGCGTCTTTCGTTCTGACGATTACGCTTATCTGCTGATGCGTGATTTGCCATTGTTTTTATTTTTTATATTTCGTAGTGGGTAGGGGAATCGAACCCCTATTGCAAGAATGAAAATCTTGAGTACTAACCGTTATACGAACCCACCGGTTTTCGTTTCTTTCGGGCAATTTCATCGTTGACCTTCACTTCTCGTCGGTCATTTACAATGAGTAAACTCCCGTCCTCGTCGTTCGGCAGCCTTGAACTTGCCTCAAAACAAACTTCAAACTTTTTTCGTTTCTTCCGAATAATCTAATGCCTGTCATCATTCTGGAAGAACCCCTCTTTCTCATTTGGGGAGTGCAAAGGTATGTATTATTTTTTTTCCTTCAAAATATTTTTACTCTTTTTTCCCTGAATTATTCCATTCGAATGAGTAAAGAATAGATTCCACCTCTCTCAGATAATTCCTCTTGTCATACTTCGGGGCATATACAAATCCTTCGAGTACAATTATTTCCTTCCCGTCCTGACTGTAAAACGCATGAGAGACGAACGGCCCTCCCATATAATCATTATAGACTTCCCAGAATCCACGCATTTCGGCAAAGTCGCGTCCCTTGTACTTCAGATATTCTACGGAAGGCATGGTGATCGTACTGGTCGTCATGTACGTATTCTCAAACATTCCTGGAACGTTGTTCTTGAGGAATTCGTTCCTTTTGGCCACCAGGTACTCCGGCTCGAAATCGCCCTCGCCAGTAGCCGGGAACTTATAGACGAAAATATCCTGAAGTATCTGTGTGTCATACGCTATCCACAGGAAATCGGCAGTCTGTTTCTTGATTTTGTACCCGGCAGGGAAATACGGGGAACCTCCCGCGAACTTGCATACGACCGGCCTTAGCGATGATTCTTCGTATTTCTTCGAATTGGCTATGATCCTGTCTCTTTCCGCCTGTTCGAGCATTGTCTGTATATTCCTGCCCTGAGTCGTGATCAGGTCGAGTGCCGTCTCGTCATCCTTTGCCAGAAGATTGATTACGCACTGGGGACTTGCCCATACGTCTGTCCTGTATTCTACCCGTGAGGAATCTATGTTATGGTCTATGTCCACAAGCAGGAGATTCCTGTGGATCTGGAAGATATTCGAAAAATTCGACGGAGCGATGTTTACCAGGGTATACAGGGGTTCTTTCTGCGGCAGGAACGGGCAGTCGCTGGCGAGAAGGACACGCAGTGAATTGCCGACTTCTCCCTCCCATTCATTCTGGTTTATCACGATAATGACTTCTCCTGCCTTGCCGCTGACATTCGGAAGCAGTTTCCTGCCATTACCTCCACATGACCCGGCAAGTGCGGATATCGCTGCTATTGCCGATAATATAAATATTCTTTTCATGTCGTAAATTTTATTTTCAGGTATAATGCGCAATTTACTAAAAAAATCATTTGATAAGTCTGCCTATGTCATTGCCGAAGGCAAGTACCATAAGACCGAGAAGCAGCACCATTCCTATCATTTGGGCGGCAGCCAGGAACTTGTCGCTAGGTTTCTTCCCTGTAATCATTTCATACAAAGTGAATAATATGTGTCCTCCGTCCAATGCCGGTATAGGTATCAGATTCATGACTCCGAGCATTATGGAAAGAAGGGCGAGGATGTTCAGGAATCTGTACCAGTCCCATGCGGCAGGAAATATCTGTCCCATGGCGATGAAACTCCCTACTGACTTGTATGCTTCGGTACTCGGCGTAAATACCAGCTTCAAGTCCTGTATGTAGCCTCCTATTGTGTTGAACGTGTGTTTTATTCCCGCAGGAATGGCCGAGATGACGGAATATTCCTTGGTCTTGACACCGGGGACAGACGCGTATATGCCGAGCCTTCCGTTAGTGTCTACCTGGACCGGAACCTGCAGCGTATCCCTGTCTCTGACTACAGTTATGTAGATGTCTTTCCCTTCGTATCCTTCGAGAATGCTTCTGGAATCCTGCAGGAATTCTATATGCTTCCCGTCGATGGCCGTAATCCTGTCACCTTTCTGCAGTCCCGCATGGAAATTCCGTGAAGTTCCCGGTACGGTATCCACCACAAAAGGAATCGCCAGATCGAACATTCCCGGCGTATTCAGGACTGCGCCTATCATGTTCTGGTCGATATATATGTCAAGAGTATCCCCGTCCCTGAGCACAGTGGCTTTCCGGGCCGTCTGCCTGGCCATGTCTGCCTGCAGCATTTCGAAACGTTCAGGCGTATAATCATCGAATTTCAGTATCCTGTCACCGTTCCTGAACCCCATGTCGTATGCCAGCTCGTTTACGTATATGCTGTTGTCCTCATTGCTGATATAGCTTTCACCCCAGCCTGCGAGTATCCCTATGTAAATGATGATGGCGAAAATGAAGTTGAACAGCACGCCTCCGAACATCACGAGTAGTCTCTGCCATGCCGGCTTGCTTCTGAACTCCCACGGTTTCGGCTCGCTCTTAAGGGCTTCGGTATCCATGGATTCGTCTATCATTCCCGAAATCTTGCAGTATCCTCCGAGAGGGAGCCATCCTATGCCGTATTCGGTTTCAGAGTTTTTCGGCTTGAACCTGAACAGAGCAAATCCGGCATCGAAAAACAGGTAGAATTTCTCTACCCTTATCCTGAACATTTTCGCGAAGATGAAATGTCCGAACTCATGAATGAGAATCAGTATCGAAAGTGCAAGTATGACTTGCAATATCTTCATCAACAGTACCATATATTAAATATTATCTTTTATCGAGAATGCTTGCGGCTTTCGCCAGTGCTTCGGCGTTGGTCGCGAAAATCGTGTCGAGGTCGGGCTCCTTAACAAAATCCACGCCAGCCATCGTCCCGGAAATTATGTCGCTGATATCGTAGAAACCGATTTTACCTTCGAGAAATGCCTGGACGGCCACTTCGTTCGCCGCATTCATGATACATGGCATGTTCCCTCCTTTCCCGATGGCTTCGTACGCCAGGCCGAGAGCAGGAAACCTGTCTGTGTCAGGTGCTGAAAACGTCAGTTCTCCGAGTTCAGCGAAGTCGAGTTTCCTGTTGTCGAGCGTGAGTCTGGCAGGGTAGGAGAGTGCGTACTGGATCGGTTCCCTCATGTCGGGATGCCCCAGCTGGGCGATCACGGCTCCGTCTTCGAATTCGACCATGGAGTGTATGACGGACTGGGGATGGACTACGACCCGGATTTTTTCCGGGCTGATATCGAACAGCCATTTTGCCTCGATCAGTTCAAGGCCTTTGTTCATCATGGTGGCGGAATCTATGGTGACTTTCCTTCCCATGTTCCACCTTGGGTGGTTGAGCGCCTGTTCAAAGGTAACTGCGGCTATCCTGTCTTTATCCCAGGTTCTGAAAGGCCCTCCGGAAGCCGTGAGGTGGATTTTGGATATGGTGTTTCCGTACGCTCCCTGCAGACACTGGAAAATGGCGGAATGTTCAGAATCGACCGGCAATATGGGAACATGGTTCTGTCTGGCCAGGCCGGTGACGATGCCGCCTGCCGCCACAAGTGTTTCCTTGTTTGCCAGGGCTATGGTCTTTCCGGCCCTGATGGCCGCAACGGTTGATTCGAGCCCGCTGAAACCGACCATTGCCGTGAGAACTATGTCGATATTTTCGCTTGCGACCAGTTCGCATACGGATTTCATGCCGGCAAATACCTTTATATAATGCGGCTGCAGGGCGTCGGCCACTTCCCTGTATTTGTCTTCATTGCAAATGGCGACATTATTTGCATCGAACTCGATTGCCTGTTCTATAAGAAGACTGCTGCTGTTGTTCGCTGTTATCAGCTCTACGTCGAAAAGGTCCCGGTGCTGGCGGACTACATCCAGAGCCTGCCGCCCTATGGAGCCTGTCGATCCCAGAATGGCTATTCGTCTTTTTTCCATTGTCAGAAGTTGATGTATTTTGTCGGGTCTACGGCCTCTCCCTTGTACCACAGTTCGAAATGCAGATGCTCTCCGGTCGTGAGTGTCCCGGTGTTGCCGACTATGGCCACAGGCTCACCGGCAGATACCTTGTCACCTACTTTCTTCAGCAGTTTCTGGTTGTGCTTGTATATGGAAATTATGTCATTGGCATGCTGTATCTGGATGGTGTAGCCCGAATCGTCGCTCCACCCGGAATAGATTACCGAACCGTCCAGCACTGCATGGACCAGGGAGTTGGCGGGAGCCGTAATATCTATGTACGGATGTATCGAAGGATCGTACCCCTGTGTGATGATTCCTTTCAGCGGACAGAAAAAGTGCGTGCCTTCTATGTGCAGGTTCCGGCTTTTCGAAACCGAGAGCCCGAACTGTTCCTCCTTGCTTACATTCATCCTCAGGATAGAATCCTTTTCACGTATCTGTCTGTCTGAAATCTCTGTTTTCCCGGACTGGGCCATTTTCTTGATCAGGCTGTCTATCCTCACAGGATCTTCGCCTTCGAGTACCCGTCTCATATTTTCCGAGTACAGTTCCCACCTGGATACGAGCAGTTCCAGGGAATCTATCTTGATGGCGTTCTGGATGGCAGCCCTCTTGGCTCTGGCATCGGGATATCCTGGAATCAGCGTACGGATCGGAGTATAGGCGACGACAACATAAATGCCGAGGCAGATGATGACAACGGCCGAAACGGCTGCGATGAGAAAATTGGTCTTGCTGAATCTTGCGACCAGCAGGGTCTTGTGCGTCTCGTCATCTACAAGGGCCAGCCGGAAATTCCTGATTTTTTCCTTTTTGTTATGTTGTGCCATATATTTTTGTGTTACCTTTGCATCCGATATGGACAGAATCATCGGTATAGATTACGGCAGAAAAAGAGTGGGCGTCGCAGTCAGCGATCCGCTCGGCATTTTCGCGTCCGCATTGGATACAGTACATTCTGCAAAGATAATAGATTATCTTAAAACTTACGCCGAAAAAGAACATGTAGTCATGTTCGTGGTCGGATACCCCGTGAATATGGACAACAAGCCTTCCGAGGCTGCCGCAGATGTCGAGGCTTTCATAAAATCGCTCAGGAAAAATTTTCCGGATATTCCGGTGGAACTTGAGGATGAAAGATTCACGTCCGTCCTTGCCCACAGGGCAATGATCGACGGGGGCATGAGCCTGAAGGACAGGAAAGACAAATCTTCCGTGGACAAGATAAGCGCAGCCATAATTCTGCAGAGTTACATGGACAGGACCTCCTCCAGGCCGGACGCAGGTATTGTTCCTGAAAATATTCCCGGTAATATGATGTTCTGTTCAGGAAGAAGGAAAAAAAGAAAGTAACCGATAATTGAAAAGACATAATATGAAGTTGCCTATATTTCTGTATGGCTCGAAAGTGCTGCGGGAGCGCGCGTCCGAAGCCGACTTGTCGGACAAGGAAAAGATTTCCGCCCTTGTCGCGGATATGGAAGAGACATTGGCTTCCGCCGACGGCTGCGGTCTGGCCGCCCCTCAGGTGGGTGTGTCTTCGCGAATCCTGATCGTGGATGGACGGGATCTGGTGGAAGCCTATCCTTATCTGAAAGATTTTAAAAGAATTATGATAAATCCTGTCGTGGTGGAGGAGAGTGAGCAGACCAGGGAGTATTCCGAAGGGTGTCTGAGCGTTCCCGGAATCTATGCGGATGTCAGGAGACCTGAAAAGATCAAGGTTGAGTATTTCAACGAGAAATTCGAACCGGTGACAGAAGAATTCGACAAGTTCGCCTGCCGTATGATCCAGCATGAGCTGGACCATCTGGACGGCAAGATGTTCGTCGACAGGGTAGCCCCCATCAGGCGGAAAATGATTGCAAAGAAGCTGATGAACATAACGAAAGGGAAGGTTTCCACGAATTACAAGTCCAGACTGGAGTAACCTTTACGGAAAAAATTCTTATATTGGACGGCGTTACTTAAAAACAGTGTTATGGGAGCGTTTCATGCTTATGATATCAGAGGTATCTACAATGTGGATTTCGACAAGGATACCGTCTATAAGGTAGGGTATTTTCTTCCGGAGCTTCTCGGCGCCGACAAAGTGCTTGTGGGGCGTGACTGCAGGGTATCGTCACCGGAGATACATGATTCTCTGGTAAGGGGTATTACGGACTCCGGGGCCGATGTCTGTGATCTCGGTCTCAGTACCACGCCCATGGTTTATTTCGGTACTGCAAAGTATGGCTTCAAGGCTTCCGTCCAGATTACCGCTTCCCATAATCCGGCCGAATACAATGGATTGAAGGTGTCTATGGAGAACGCTCTTCCTGTCGGTCTGGATAATGGACTGGGGCAGATCAAGGCCTGGATAGATGAAGGGAGACCGTGTGTCTCTTCATCGCGCAAGGGCAGCATCCGTGAAATGGATATAAGAAAAGATTATCTGGATTTTCTGACAGGATACAAGGACGATTATAGCGGACTCAGGCTGGCTTTCGACTTGTCGAACGGCATGTCCGTGATGTTCGCCAGGAAGATATTCGGAGATTCCCCGTCATATATTTTCGATGAAATGGACGGCAGATTCCCTAATCATGAGCCTAACCCGCTCGTCCCTGAGAATGTGAAAGCTCTCAAGGCTCTTGTAAAAAAGACAGGCGCCGACATCGGAGTCATTTATGACGGAGATGCCGACAGGGTGATGTTTGTTGATGAAAAGGGCGAGTTCATTTCTCCGGATCTCATGATAGCGGTGCTGGGACATTATTTCCTTGAAAAGAGGGGTGAAAAAGGTATTGTCCTTCAGGACATAAGAAGTTCGAAAGCTGTAGGGGAACACCTTGTGCCGATGGGTGCGGAGATGCACACGTGGAAAGTCGGCAGGGCTTTTGCTGCGCGCAAACTCCGGGAACTGGACGGCGTTTACGGCGGTGAACTGGCCGGGCATTATTATTTCAGGGATTTCTTTTATTCCGACAGCGGCCTTCTGGCTTCCATACTGATTCTGAACGTGGTCGCTGATATGAAGAAAAAAGGTATTTCTGTCAGCAGTCTGATAGCCGGGATTGCCCGTTACAAGAATTCGGGAGAAATAAATTTCAGGGTAGAAGACAAGAAAGGCGCCATGGATGCCGTCCGCGAATTCTTTACGGCTGCGGAAAAACCTTCCGCAATGATGGATTTCGACGGTTACCGTGTCGAGTTCCCTCAATGGTGGTTCAATATCCGGCCGTCCAATACCGAGCCGTATCTCCGTTTTATTTGTGAGGCTGTTTCCGATGAATTGCTTTCGGAAAAGGTAAGTGCGGTGGAAACCATACTGTCCGGGCGGTTCGGTGCAGTCAGAAGCTAGACGGTCATGAGACTGTAATGTTGGTGCTTCTGTCGGTGCCGTAAAAAGAAAAAGGAGTTGCGAAAATTTCGTAACTCCTTGATTTTTAGTGGCTCCTGAACCAGGACTTGAACCTGGGACCCTCTGATTAACAGTCAGATGCTCTAACCAACTGAGCTATTCAGGAATTTGTTTTCATGTTCCGTGAGAGGTTTATTTCTCATTCGGGATTGCAAAGGTACAACAAATTTTCATTGCTGCAAATTTTTCTGCTCTTTTTTTCTATATTTGTGAAAATTTTTAACCCTATTCGATTCTATGGACATAGATCTTTTGTCTAAAATGGTGAAGGAGGTGATTCTCGACAGGGACAAGGTAGTCCTGCCGGGGCTGGGAACATTCGTGGCGGAGATGGTCCCGGCGACATTTTCCGACAAGGGATTCACGATAAACCCTCCTTACAGGAGGCTGTATTTCCGTCAGAGAATCGAAGAGGATTCGTCTCTGGCGGAATTCTATTCCGCTGCAAATCAGATAAGCAAAGAGCTGGCAGAGAATGTCCTTGCGGATTTTCTTAAAGAATTGAAGCAGGTACTCAAAGAAAAGAAAGTCGTGGTTTTTCCGGGTTTAGGCCGGCTCAGGGCGACAAAGGAGAACAATTTCTTTTTCGTGCCTGATGAAGATCTGGACATTTATCCTGAAGGTTTCGGGCTGGCTCCGATATCCCTGAAAACCCATAAGGAGACAAAGGAAGAGCTTTCGGCTGCGGTTGAAAACCTCAAGTCGATAATTTCTTCGGATTCCGGACCTATTGAAGACTCTGAATCCCAGGAAGACTCCGGATCTCATCAGGAGCAGGAACCTCTGGAAGAACCGTCAGTCGGGCCTGAAGGTCCGGTATGCCTGCCGGAATCCCCTGCCGGGGCCGGACCAGCCGGCAGTACGCGTCTGGCATTCTGGCTGAAAGCGGCAGGCCTGGCCATAGCGGTCATCGTAGCGCTGCTGATTCTTTATGCTGTGCTCAGCAACATTTTCCCCGGTATATTCGACAGCCTGCTTTATAATAAAGAGCAGCTCCGGATTCTGGAGTATCTCAAGGCTTCATAAGGCGGCGGTATTTCAGTTCCGGTGCGATTTGCGTATTGACAATAAAAATATTACTTTTGCGCGCGATAGTAATATTTATGAATAATATTTATCATCAGACTCTCAGAATCCCATGCTATGACACAGATGCGGCACAGTTACTCAAGCCGGTGTCTTTCATGAATTACGCTCAGGAAATGGCCAACTGCCATGCTTCTATTCTCGGTTTCGGATATGATGACATGATAAGGACGAGAACGGCCTGGGTACTTTCCAGAATGCATATAAAGTTTCTGCGTCACCCCAAGTGGCGTGAGACCGTAAATCTCAGGACATGGCACAAGGGGCCGGAAGGACTCTTCTACCTCAGGGATTTCAGAATGACGGACGAACAGGACAAGACGGATCTTGCCGTAGCCACGACTTCTTGGCTCGTAGTCAATATGGATACCAGGCGCCTCACGAGAGATGCTTTGCTGGATGAAGACAGTATTTGCCGGGAGCATGCCCTGGATACTCCGTGCGACAAGGTCAGGATACCGTCGCAATGTGCAGCCGAGCCGGCGTCAGTCCATAAAGTGTCGTATTCCGATGTCGACCTGAACGGCCATGCCAACAATGCCATGTATGTACAGTGGGCGATGGATGCCGTATCAAGTGACGTGACTCGGGAAAAGCCTCTGAAGGAATTGAAGATCAATTTCAACCATGAGGTCATGCCTGACGAGTCAGTATCATTGTTCCGGGCTTCGGCCGGAGATACATATTATATAGAAGGAAAGATTCCGGATGGAGAAGGCAGGTACAAGTCTTCTTTCTGTGTGGAACTTGCTTTCTGACAGCCGCGGATATTGTAGAAAATAAATTATATCATGAGAGAATTGTTTTTTGGTCAGGGTACAGGGCATTCCATCATGCTCCTCGCGCTTGTCATAGCGATCGGCCTCATGCTCGGAAAGCTGAAGGTCAAAGGGGTGTCTTTGGGGTCTACCTGGATCCTTTTTGTCGGAATATTGCTCAGTCATTTCGGCTTCCGTGCAGATGCTTCGCTGCTGCATTTCCTCAAGGAGTTCGGACTTATACTTTTTGTATTTTCCATAGGTCTGCAGGTCGGGCCCGGCTTCTTCCATTCTTTCAAGAGCGGGGGACTTAAACTGAACCTGCTGGCAGTGGCGCTTGTACTCACAGGTGTTATTACCACTTATGTCATCCATCTGGTCACAGGGGAGAATCTAGTCACGCTTACCGGTGTCATGTCCGGTGCCGTTACCAATACTCCCGGTCTCGGTGCTGCCCAGCAGACTTACCTCGATGCCACTTCAGGTTCATTCGTGCACGAGATAGCAGCCTCTCCGGATGTGGCTTCATCGCTTGCTTCCGGTTATGCGGTGGCTTATCCTATAGGTGTGCTTGGCGTAATCCTGGTCCTGATGCTTACAAAGGCTCTCTTCAGGGTAGATCTGAAGAAAGAGTCCGATGAAATGGACAGCAGGGAAGTCGGAATGGATTCTCCCCAGCGTGTCGCATTCTGCGTCAAGAATCCTGCGATATTCGGAAAGACCATACTGGAGATAAGCAAGGCTATAGAAAACAAGTTCATCATATCCAGAGTGTACAGGGACGGGAAAGTGATAGTTCCGGTGGCATCGACAGTGCTCGATGTCGACGATGATGTGCTGGTGGTTACTGCCCAGAATTCGGTCGAAGCGGTGACAATGCTTTTCGGAGAACTTATAGATATGCCTAAGGAAGCCTGGGACAGGATAGACGCATCCATGTCTGTCAGAAAGGTCACTATCACGAGGACTTCCATGACCGGAAAAAGACTTAAGGAACTCAAGATCAGGTCTACATACGGTGTCAGCATCACGAGGGTGAACCGCGGGGGCATCGATCTGGTGGCCAATCCTGAACTTATAGTCCAGATGGGAGATACTCTGGTAGTGGTCGGCCATGACAGCGACATAAACCAGGTGGCGAAATTCGTGGGCAACTCCAGGACAGGCCTTTACCATCCTAACCTTATCCCTATCTTCTTCGGAATAGCTCTCGGTGTACTTTTCGGTTCCATTCCTATAATGATCCCGGGTATACCTCAGGCTATCAAGTTCGGGCTTGCGGGAGGTCCGCTCATCATAGCGATACTCCTCGGATATTTCGGCCCTATGCTTAAGATTACCACTTACACTACAATGAGTGCCAATCTTATGCTTCGCGAAATAGGTATTTCGATATTCCTCGCAGCCGTAGGTCTCGGAGCCGGAGAGAATTTTGTAAACTCCATAGTCAACGGAGGTTACTGGTGGATTCTTTACGGTGCTCTCATAACTCTGATTCCTACTGCGCTCATAGCTGTGCTGGGACGTCTGGTCTTCAAACTGAATTTCTACCAGATATGCGGCCTCGTATCAGGAAGCTGCACCAACCCGCCGGTTCTCGCCTTTGCACAGAATGCATACGGTACCAATTATACTTCGGTAAGTTATGCTACCGTATATCCTCTGGCCATGTTCATGAGGGTGCTTGTGGCGCAGATTCTTATTCTGATAGCTGTGGCTTAGCCGTCTACAGGCGTGGAATATAAAGGTATGACACAGAAAAACGTGACAGGGATAGCGGACTTCATAGCTCGCTATCTCTCTTATATGCTGGGTGCCGGAGTGCACACGTCCAGAGTAGTGAGGAACAGCAAACGTATCGGCTCGGCCCTGGGTGTGGGCGTCAGCATACATACATCGCAGAAAACCGCTACGCTGACTGTGAGTGATGCCGAAGACGGGATCAAGGATACCAGAGTGATAGATATTCCGGCATTTCCTATCAGTTTCGAATGGAATGCGGACCTTAGTGCCCTAAGCTGGGCAGCGCACGACAGACAGATGACGCTGGAGGAAATCGAAAGCAGATTCGACGAAATAGTGGCCAGACCGAAGATGAATCCGATATTCGTGCTGTTCATGGCATCTTTGGCCAACGCGTCTTTCTGCCGTCTTTTCGGCGGGGATATCTGGGCCATGCTCATTACATTTACTGCCACGATGATAGGTTTCTTCACGAGGCAGCATCTTACACGCAAGAAGGTGAACCATTATATCGTTTTCATAGTATCGGCTTTCGTGGCGTCCATCTGTGCATCCACGGCTCTTGCCCTCGGAATAGAAACTGCTGAGATAGCGCTGGCTACGAGCGTCCTCTATCTTGTACCGGGAGTTCCGCTCATAAACGGTCTTATAGACATAACGGACGGGCACATACAGATAGGGATAAGCCGGCTGGTCAACGCTTTCATGCTTATAATATGCATTGCCATAGGCATGTCTGTCACTCTCATGCTTGTTAAAGACAGTTTGTTATGATTGCAACGGATATAATTTCAGACGGATTGTTCGCCGCTGTCGCGGCAATGGGGTTCGGTTCCATTTCAGATCCGCCGATGCGGGCGTTTCCGTACATAGCGATATTGGCTGCCGTAGGGCATGCCGCCAGATATTGCCTTATGAATTTTCTGGGGGTGGATATCGTGTCCGCGTCGCTGGTGGCCGCATTCATCATCGGCACCGGAAGCGTGTTTTTCGGAAGGAAAGTTTTCTGCCCGATGACCGTGCTTTATATTCCTGCCTTGCTGCCGATGGTTCCCGGTACTTATGCATACAAGACCGTATTTTCCCTGATAATGTTTTTTCAGGAAATATCTTCTCCGACCAGAGGGAGCGAATATCTGCAGGAGATGATATTCAACGGTGCCGTATCGTTCAGCGTACTTTTCATGCTCGCCGTAGGGGCGACAGTCCCGGTGTTCCTGTTGAGGGAAAGGGCAAATTCCATGACAAGAGGGTCGAGATTCATTTAACCTGGATTATGAAAGAAGTTTTCTGGAATTCCATAGCGGAGTACAATGCGGCGACATGGCCGTGGCAGATAGCGCTGACGGCTGTAGCTGCAGTCATTGCCGTCATACTGTGGTTCCGGCCGTCTCCGTGGGCGAAAACTGCCATGAAAGTCTATATGGTGGCTGTTTCGCTGTGGATAGCTTTCGTATACTATATGGCTTATGGCTCGGTGCGTGACTATTCGAATGTCATGACCATTTTCTGGTGTCTGATAGCCCTGTCGTGGCTGTATGATCTGGCTACTGGTTTTTCCACGTTCCAGAGATCCGGGAAGTCGGAAGTCTTGGGAATAATCATGCTTGTGCTGCCTCTGGCATATCCTTTCATCTCGGTATCCAGGGGACTGGTATTCCCTCAGATCACGACGCCGATGCTGCCGAGTTCAGTGGCTCTGTACATGCTCGGCATGCTCATGACATTCAATAAGAAAATCAATTTCTTCGCGTTCATACTGATTCTCCACTGGTCCGTAATAGACATTTCCAAGATCGGGATATTCGATATCCCGGAGGACAGTCTGCTGGCGATAGCCTGCATACCGTCCATGGTGATATTTTTCCTGCAGGCGCTGCGGGCCTGCGACACTGATTACAAACCGTCGTATAAATCCATAAAAATCCTGATAATCGCTGTGGCCCTGATTCTGGCGGGAAGCATGGCCATCGCCTGATGTTGCAATTATGTTTGAACTGGTATATCCGGAAGACATTGCTCCGGAACTTCCTCCTTTTTCAGCAGATACCAGGAACTGCGCGGAGCGTGAGTCCGAGTGGTTTCCGGTAATAGAACCTTCCGGACTCGTCATCGGCCGCGCAGGGCGCCGGTATTGCCATGGCGGCGCCAAGCCGCTGCATCCTGTCGTACATCTGCATATCCTGGACAGGAACGGGTGTCTTTATCTCCAGAAAAGATCGATGCTGAAGGACATACAGCCAGGCAAATGGGATACTGCAGTCGGCGGGCATGTCGATTACGGGGAAAGTATTCTGGAAGCCTTGTTCAGAGAGGCTTCGGAGGAACTCGGATTCAGAAAATTCAATCCCGTATATCTGCAGTCGTATGTCTTCGAGTCTGAAATAGAGCGCGAGATGGTCAATGTATTCGCTGCCGTCGGTAATTTTTCCCTGGAGCCGGACAGGGATGAAGTGGATTACGGGCGTTACTGGAGCATGAAAGAAATAGAAGAAAACTTTGGAAAATCAGTCTTTACCCCTAACTTTGAACAGGAGTTCACCAGGATAGGCCGCAGTCTTGCCGCTCTGCTGTAAAACATCGGAACCGGCACCCGGATGTCCTGGAAATAAAATAGACAGATATTGGAAAATCCATCGAAATCCGGACCGGTAACGGTAGGATACTATCATGCCGGAATGCATCTTCCTGACGGCGGAAGAGTCTCGTTCCGCTCGTCTGCAGCAATGAAACAGCTTGCAGAATATGCCGATGAAAAATATATTGTCCTGGATCTCAGGGAAGATTCAGGACACATGGAGGATATTTCCGTGTCCCGTTTCCTCTCGGTCATGCAGGATACAGGTGCGGATATGGCTTATGCCGATTATTATGAGCGGTTTACGAATGAATCTGGCGTAGAGTCAGTCAGGAAGCATCCTCTGATAGACTGCCAGAAAGGGGCGTTGAGGGATGATTTCGATTTCGGGCCTGTCATTTTCTTCCGTACTTCATCGTTCAGAAAAGCCGTAAGGAAAATGCCGGACGGTTACAGGTACGGTGCATTGTATGCCCTGAGGCTTGCGATGAAAAAGAAAGAGCATATTACCGAGTTCCTGTACACGGCCAGGGCTGCCGACATGAGGAAATCCGGAGAAAGGCAGTTCGATTATGTGGACCCGAAAAACCGTGAAGTCCAGCTGGAAATGGAGCAGATCTGTACGGCATACCTGAAGAAGACAGGGGCCTGGGTGTCGCCTGAAAACAGGAAAACCTTCCCTTCCTGTCCCGGAGACAACTTTCCGGTAAAGGCTTCCGTAATAATTCCGGTATATAACAGGGCAGGGACAGTGGCAGATGCTGTAAAAAGTGCGCTGTCTCAGCAATGTTCGTTCAGTTTCAATGTAATAGCAGTAGATAATTTCTCAACGGACGGTACCACGGAAGTGCTCGCGGAAATGGCCCGCAATGACTGCCGTCTCGTGCATCTGAAGCCGGACAGACCGGGGCATGGCATAGGCGGATGCTGGAATTATGCGATAGACAGCGATGCGTGCGGTGAATTTGCCGTCCAGCTCGACAGCGATGACATATATTCTTCGGACAATGTGCTTCAAAGGATTGTGGATGAATTCGCCCGACAGGAATGCGCCATGCTGGTAGGCACTTATCTGATGACGGATTTTTCCCTTTCTCCGATTCCGCCCGGAGTTATAGACCATAAGGAGTGGACTGATGCCAATGGAGCTAATAATGCGCTGAGAATAAACGGTCTCGGGGCTCCGAGGGCATTTCGTACCAGCCTGGTGAGAAAATTGCGTTTTCCTGATACGAGTTACGGTGAAGATTATGCCATGGGGCTGAGAATAAGCCGTGAATACAAGATAGGCCGGATATATGACGTGCTGTACTGCTGCAGAAGGTGGAGCGGAAATTCGGATGCAGCCCTCGATATCGATAGGGTGAATGCGAACCATTACTATAAAGACAGGCTCAGGACGTGGGAAATGAAAGCCAGGATCAGAATTAACAGGGCCCTGAAGAAAAAGGCGAGACCGTGAAGACTCTTGACAAGTTCATAAATACGCAGCTGTCGCTGTGGCCGGGAGCATGTGAAAATTTCCGTGCCCTGAAGAATGTCCGTATCAGGACCATGCAGATCGGAGGTCTCGATGTCATCCTCCAGCATAATCCGGCCAGAATAGTTTCTTCCGCAGCCCGGACGGACGCGGAATCACTGAAGAAAAGGAAGTGTTTCCTGTGCCGTGACAACAGACCTCCTGAGCAGATAAGCAGGGACTTCGAGGGCAGGAAAGGCAGAAAGTACGATATCCTGCTGAACCCTTATCCCATATTGAAGAACCATCTGGTCATAGCCATGAAAGAGCATACTCCGCAGTCCATCTGGAGGCGTTATGTGGATATGCTCGACCTGGCGCGTGCTTTCCAGGGCTTTACCGTCTTTTACAACGGCCCCGAATGCGGGGCTTCCGCACCTGACCATCATCATTTCCAGGCTGCGGCCAGAGGACAGCTTCCTTTGGAAAATGATATCGATTCATGCCTGGACGCATATTCGTCCGGGGACGGGACGGATGCTCTCGTGCATGTAGCTTCATGTCTGGATGCGGAGCTTTTTTCATACCGGAAATATCTTCACGGTATATTCGTGGTCAGAGGTACGACATCCAAGTCGGTGGCCAAACTTTTCTATCGTCTTCTGGACTGCGCCGAGTGGGATTCCCGGTCGCATCCTGAGCCTATGTGCAATGTTTTTGTCTGGTTCAGGGACGGAGAGTTCAGGTCTGCGGTTGTCTTCAGATCCGCCCACAGGTCGCATCATTATCATGCGGAAGGCAGGGAGCATCTGACCATGAGTCCCGGATGCGCTGATATGGCAGGATGCCTGGTAGTCCCTGTAGAAGAGGAATTCGGCAGGATAGACGCTTCCATGCTCGGAAATCTGCTGGAAGAAGTTTCCCTGAAGCCGGAAACGGAAGCCATGATGCTGAAGAGACTTTCCAGAAGCCAGCCGGATGTGTCGGTGGGGATAATGTCGGCAAAGGAAATCATATTCGAGATAATTACAGACGGGGCGGGTCCCAGGAAGGCTGAATACAGTGAAGGAAAAATCAGATATGACGGTTCGTTGTACGATGAGCTTTTCTTTGAAGCAGGCACCCTTTCCACAATGTTTGCCGAGCCTTCGTTCCGTCTTTACGGCGTATCGATCGGAATAGGTTTCCACTGGGAGAGAAAGGAAGACCAGCAGTTCGCCGGAGCCTTGAAAATCATTGTGGACAACGACCGGCTGACAGCTGTCAATGTCCTGGGGATCGAAGACTATCTGGTCAGTGTGATATCATCGGAGATGAAGGCTTCGGCTCCTCCGGAATTCCTGAAAGCCCATGCAGTCATATCCCGCTCATGGATAACCAGCCAGATAGAAAGACGCAACGGCAGGTCCGGCGGCAGGACTTTCCCTGCGGAACTGCAGGATGTCCCGTCGATAATTTCGTATCTGGATGCGGAACTCAATACGGACAAGGACCGGGACGGCGACAGGATCGTCAGATGGTACGACAGGGAAGACCACAGGAAATTCGATGTCTGTGCTGACGATCATTGCCAGAGGTATCAGGGATTGACCAGAGCTACGGGAGATGCTGTCAGGAAGGCTGTCGATGCCACATGGGGCGAAGTCCTTATGTACGATGGAAAGATCTGCGATGCGAGGTTCTCGAAATGTTGCGGAGGTGTGATGGAGAAATTCAGTTCCTGCTGGGATGATATCGATTATGCTTATCTGCAGGGTATTTCCGACACAGAACCGTCGGAACAGGCCGATCTTTCGGAAGAAGACGCTTTCCTCGGATGGCTTTCCGGAGCCGGAGATGAATATTTCTGCGGCAGGGCCACTGCCGGCGTATTGTCACAGGTGCTTAATTCATACGATATGGAGACGGAAGATTTCTTCCGCTGGAAAGTAGAGTACGGAAGAGATGAGATTTCACGTCTTTTTGCCGGAAGATCAGGTGTAGATGTCGGTGAGATCCAGGCTCTCGTCCCGGTGCGGCGCGGTACGTCAGGAAGAATAGTCCTGCTGGAAGTCATCGGCTCGCTGCGGTCCGTAACTGTCGGAAAAGAGCTGGAGATCAGAAGAAGTCTGTCGGAGTCGCATCTGAAAAGTTCGGCTTTTGCAGTGGATTACATAGACAATGACGGCGCTGTCCTCGATGCCGGACAAATTGTGGAAAAAGCGAGAAGAGGGGAGCGGACAGTCTTTTCGAAAGTCCGGCTCCGCGGAGCCGGCTGGGGACACGGAGCAGGTCTGTGCCAGATCGGTGCGGCAGTCATGGCCTCGGAAGGGTATACATATAAGGAAATTCTCTCCCATTATTATCCAGGAGTCACGATATGAAAAAAAATATCAGCCCGTGGGCATGGGTCCCGACACTATATTTCGCCGAAGGCATTCCCTATGTCCTGGTAAATACGATATCCGTCATCATGTTCAAGAAAATGGGCATGTCCAACGGCGATGTGGCCATGTTCACAGGTCTGCTGTATCTTCCCTGGGTTATAAAACCGCTTTGGAGCCCGTTTGTGGATATTATCCGTACCAAGCGCTGGTGGACAGTAGGCATGCAGCTTCTGATGACTGCGGCCATGCTGCTCGGAGCTTTCTCGCTGCCGCCGCTTGCTCCTGAAACCATAGCCTCAGGGCATGCGCCGGTATCCCCGTTCGTCTTCGCTCTCGTGATTTTCTGGGTAACTGCCTTTGCCTCGGCGACCCACGACATAGCTGCCGACGGATATTACATGCTGGCTCTCGACCAGGGACAGCAATCCTTTTTCGTCGGTATCAGAAGCACATTCTACAGGCTCGCCACCATATTCGGCCAGGGAGCCCTTGTGTTCATTGCCGGACTCGTCGAGTCATCGTCCGGCAATATTCCTTTCTCCTGGACTGTCACAATGATTATATGCGCCGTCATCTTCGGCGCAATGGCTCTGTACCATACTTTCATCCTTCCGCATCCTGTATCGGATCATCCGCATCTCTCTCAGACCGGGAGTTCAGGACGCGTGTCGGGAATCTTCCGTGAATTCGGCCGTACGTTTGTCACGTTTTTCTCCAAGAAGCAAATCATTGTCGGTATAGCATTCATGCTGCTTTACCGTCTTCCTGAAGCATTTCTGGTGAAGATGCTGAATCCGTTCCTGCTGGATCCGGTGGAAGCAGGCGGACTCGGCCTGACGACCGGACAGGTAGGGCTGGTGTACGGTACGGTCGGTGTGGCGGCACTGACGGTCGGAGGTATTCTCGGTGGCATGGCTGCTGCCAGATGGGGGTTGAAAAAGGTCCTGTGGCCCATGGCATTGAGTCTGGCGCTCCCGTGTTCCGTTTTTCTGTATCTGGGAATGGCACAGCCGGAGAATGTATGGATTATAAGTGCATGCGTGGCTTTGGACCAGTTGGGCTACGGTTTCGGTTTCACTGCTTATATGCTTTATCTCATAATGTTTTCCGAAGGAGAATTCAAGACGGCGCATTATTCACTCTGTACGGCTTTCATGGCCATGAGCATGATGATTCCGGGAATGTTCGCCGGTTATCTTCAGGAGTGGCTCGGATATACTGACTTTTTCTGGATGGTAATGATATGCTGTTTCGCCACGGTGGCAGTCACGGCATTCGTAAAGGTGGATTCCGGGTTCGGGAAAAAATGACCCATCGGGAAAAACGCCAGGCAGGCATGGAGTTATACATTGATATTAAAAGATTATGAACAGGAATAAAACGATTGCTGCGATATCCGCAATAATAATTCTATTGGCCGGAGTCATTGCGCCGGCATCCGGCGCAGACAGAAAGAAATCTTCTGCAAAAAAAGAAGTCGTGCCGGGTGTGGAAGTTCTGGAGAAAAGAGGATTTCCGGGTCTGAAAGGGAAGAATGTGGGTCTGGTGACGAATCCGAGCGGGGTGGACAGGAACCTGCGTTCTACTGTCGATATCCTTTTCAATGCGCCTGATGTGAATCTGATAGCCCTTTTCGGTCCGGAACATGGGGTGAGGGGAGATGTCTATGCCGGTGGAAAAGTGGATGACCTTGAAGATCCTGTTACCGGTCTTCCTGTGTATTCGCTTTACGGTGCGACCAGGAAGCCGACTCCGGAGATGCTGGAAGGGATAGATGTGATGGTTTACGATATCCAGGATGTGGGCGCGAGGTCATACACTTTCATAAGTACTCTCGGACTGGTGATGGAAGCATGTGCGGAGCAGGGGATAGAGGTGATGGTGCTTGACCGGCCGAATCCGCTGGGAGGTGACAAGATCGAGGGAAGCTATGTGGAGGAAGGGTATTTTTCTTTCGTGAGCCAGTACAGAATACCTTATGTATATGGCCTGACTGTGGGTGAACTGGCGCTGATGATCAATGCGGAAGGCCTGAACCGGGGACAGCTGGGGAATCAGGAGCCTGCGCGTTGCAGCCTTACTGTGATTCCGATGGAGGGGTGGCGCAGGAGCATGAGATATGAGGATACAGGGCTGCCGTGGGTGCTGCCGTCTCCGAATATCCCGTATTCTTCGTCATCGGAGAGCTACTGTGCCGCGGGTATCTGCGGAGAGCTGTACGGATTCCTGAATATCGGCATAGGCTATACTCTGCCGTTTCAGGTGTTTGCGGAAGAGTGGATAGATGCCGGGAGTCTGAAAGAGTATCTGGATGCGCTCCGTCTGCCTGGTGTGGCTTTCAGGACGATTTACTTCAATCCGTTTTCAGGCCGTTCTGCCGGACGGCTGGTGCAGGGTGTGCAGTATTTCTTCACGGATTATGACGCCGCCAGGATCACCGAAGTGCAGTTCCATGTGATGGAGGCTATAGCGACTTTGTATCCGGACCATAAGCCGTTCGAAACTGCTACGGGCATAGGCCTGTTCGACAAGGTCTGCGGCTCATCCTATATCCGGGAGACCTTTTCGAAATCATACGATTTCGATGACATCAGCGATTTCTGGCGCAAGGACGAAGCCGCTTTCCGCAAACTCTCTTCAAAGTATCATCTGTATAAATGATGCTTAGTATTCGATGACATTGTATCCTTGCTCCTGAGCAAATTTTACCACAGGAATGATGTTCCAGTATGTCCATTGATTGTTTACGACAAAGGTGACTCCGTCCGTACTCGTAAGCCAGTCTGGTTCATGGCTGAAATATCTGCGTAACCTTTGTTCTTCGGTGAGTGAGTTTACAGGAAGAATAACTTTCTGAGAATCATCGCGGAGTCTGTTGAATATCCTTTCATACGTCATGTATTTTTCAGGGTTGCATCTGACAAAATGCCTTACCGTCTCCAGTACGAACCTGTTTTTTGGCAGAGGTCTGCTTCCAAGAAGCCCGTATCGGGTTTTGTCGTAGACTCTTGTTTTATCTGTTCTGCTACCTGATTCCGGGACATGGACAGGATTAAGGACAGGTGTGTTAACAAGAGGCAGGACATTGATTATGATCTGAGACAGGATTGCGTCTGCCCACTCTTCCGAGTGTCCTTCTCCCACATATTTATTCCTGAGAAGGTCTTTGAATATTTCACCGGTATTGTCAGACAATAACCGTTTGATCTCTTCCTGTATCTTCCGTTTTTCGAGTATCCGTGATTTCTGTTCTTTGCAGAAATCGGCTAGCCGCTGAGCATCAAACGTTTCCTTGGAGAACAATTCAGTAAATATGATGCCGTCAGGATTATCTTCGGATATTTTCAGGGAAAAAACAGATTCCGGGAATTGCTGCGAATCAGAATCGTCATAATATAACCGTATCATGTTACCAATGTAAAGTCCGAATGAGACTTTGCTTTTCAACAGTCTCATATACGAAAATAATTGTTTTTCGTCTTGGTCCTGCAGAATATGGGAAGGCCGTTTTATTTCGATGGCGAACTGTTCTGTCCCGTCTTTCAGAATGACGATGTCTGCATATTTCGTTTCATGACCGGCCTGTACAGGATATTGGCATTCGATTTCTCCCTTGAACTTTTTCCATCCGAGAAGCATCATGCAGTTCACTACCGCATTCTCATAGTCTTTTTCCAGGGCATTGTTTTTTCTGCATTCATTCAATTCGAAGCATATTTCATTCCATAAGTCATTCTTCATTTCTGATGATTTTAAGAAGGCTTTTTGCTATGTCTCCAATATAGTAAATATTTTCGTCAGTATGTTCCATCTTCATGATTTTGAGTATTTTGTCAAAATCAGGGTTAGTCAAAGCCACGGTGCTCCTGATACAGGCGTATTGTCCCATAAGGGCCGCTATGATATCAGCCCTTCTTTTCTCCATCGAAATCTGGTTCATATGCGTCCTGATCCGTTCTCGGCTCCATAATTGATAATCGTTTCCGTGTTCGAATTCGTAATTTTCAAGGTCTTCTTTAGTATAGCCGCTTCTTTTCATTGCTTCCTCCAGCGTTTCCTGAAATTCAGCCATAGTTTTATTAAAACGTTCTGTGGTGATACGGTGCCTTTCACGAATTCTTTCTAATATTCTGTCTATTCTTTTGTTTCTTTCGTTGAATTTTTGTCTTTCTTCTTCGTTCATATTCTTAAAACATTTTTCTGTGGTATTTTTTCGGAATCCGATCATTCGTCATTACTCAAATTCAAATTTAGGAATTATTTCTCTCGATGCAAAATCAATTCATTATCTTCGTTTTAGAGCCGTTCTGATTCATCAGTATTCATATATGAATTATTTCTATAGTTAGAATATTGGCAGTATTTATTTCCGGACCTGTTTTCTCTGGTCCGGAAAAATATCTGCCAATATGATATCAAATATCTTTCTATCGGCAGATTGATCAATAAAGATTCAAAACAGACTCCGAATATCCATCGAAAGGAAATCCTCTGCATTGATTCCTCCATCTCCTACGATAAAGGCCGATTGCGGATGAAAGAGTTTCCGGAACATATCCAATCCCGCTGTGCGCTTTTCCGCATTGCTTTTAACCTCAATAGCGACTATAGAACCTTTTTTACGTAGAATAAAGTCCACTTCATCATTCCGTTCACGCCAATAAAACACTTCGAAATGATGTACAAAAGCCTGGCTTACCAGCCAGGCGCCTATGCCGGATTCAAAAATGCGCCCCCATGCTTTGCGGTCAAGTATCGCCTGCCCGAATGTCAACGGGTTATATACCATCTTCAATGCATTGTTATATACCTGCAACTTAGGGATGCTTGCACGTCTCCTTGCCATATCTGCACCAAACTTCTGGAGTCCGCAAAGCAGGCCGCTTTCATCCAGTAAATTGATGTATCCAGCCAAAGTTACTGTGTTCCCGGCATCCTGAAGCGCTCCTAACATTTTGTTCAACGAAAGCAATTCACCGGAATAGGCGGCCCCCAATTCGAAAGTCTGACGAAGCAGGGCCGGTTTGCTTATAGGAGTATCCATCAGAATATCCTTGTTGATAGTTGCTTCAATGATGGCCGACCGGATGTATTGCCCGAAGCGGTCTTCGTCGCAAATCAAGGCAGCTGCACCAGGATAGCCTCCGTAGAACAGATATTGGTCGAGCGAGAAACCGAAGCATTCCTGCATTTCCCTGAAACTCCAGTGACTCATGCGGATTTCTTCAAAGCGTCCGGCCAAGGATTCTGACAAACCTTTTTCCAGCAATATCCTGCTGCTCCCTAAAAGCAGCACCTTGATATTGCGGTCGTGAAACGTATCATCGTCCCATTCTTTCTTTACTGCCTCGCTCCAGTTCGTTATCTTCTGTATTTCGTCAATTACGAGGATGATACTTTCCCACGCCCTGCTCTCCTTTAAGCTACGTACGGCCGCCCAGCAGTCGGAAATCCACGCATTGTTCGTAGCAGGAACATTGTCGGCAGAAAAGGACAGGAAAGGTATATCCAAATCCTGAAGCACTTGCTTGACCACAGTGGATTTGCCTATCTGCCGGGCACCCATTACGACTTGAATGAATTTTCTCGGTTCTTTTATTCTCTGTGTAATAGTTTGATATTCTGCTCGTTTATACATGTTTTTACATTTTACTCAGTGCAATGAGTATTTTTACTCACTGTAAATATAAGGTTTATTTCACGATTAATTCAACGCGTAACAAGAATATTGGCAGTATTTATTTCCGGACCTGTTTTCTCTGGTCCGGAAAAAATATCTGCCAATATGATAAATCCGTAACCTAAACTTAACACAAATTAACACAAACTTAATACTCGTTAATAACATCGTAACCTTATCGTAAAAATCCCGACAAATTCTCACCATACCTTTGCCGCCGGAAATAAGAAAAAAGAAGCATAGTGAGAAAACTGAAACTTATTCTGGCCATCGCTGTCGTATTTTTCGGCCAGATCACGACCCAGAAAGCGGTCGCAGCTCCGGAAGAAGCCGGAGACATTCTTAAAGGTATAGTAATAGACGCCGAAACACAGGAGCCGCTTATCGGCGCGGCAATTATGGTGAGCAACACCACAGAAGGAGTCATAACAGATCTGGACGGAAGCTTCATCATAAATCTTCTCAGAGACAATACTCCGTTCGAAGTCTCCTATATAGGATACAAGACTGTGCCGTTCTCGATAGTCACTGCAGGCGGCTCCATGAAACTCGACGTGAACCCTGAACATGCCGGAAACATATCCCTGACGGGCAATGCTCTGACGATACTCATGCTTCCGGACGGCGAAATGCTGCAGAATGCCGTAGTGACGGGCCGCAAGTCTCTCGAATCGCTCCAGGCGCTTCAGAACGAGAGAATCACCTCCGGTTTCGCCATAGAAAACATGGGAGCCAGGGAAATGAGCCTGAAAGGAATTTCTAATGCCCAGGAAAGCGTGGCCAAACTGTCGGGGATATCCATAGCCAGCGCCGGCCAGCTCATCGTCCGCGGGCTAGGTGACAGGTACAGCACCACCACGCTTAACGGCCTGCCGATAGCATCGCCTAACCCGGACAACAAGCTTATTCCGCTGGATATATTCCCGGCCTCTACCATACAGAATATCACTGTCAGCAAGGTATATGAAGCCAGTTCGTATGCGGACTATTCAGGAGCGCACGTGGATATAAGCACGAAAGAAGGCAAGAGCGAAGATTTCTTCAATGTATCGTTCTCCACAGGAGGATACTTCCAGACTCTCGCAAACGACTTTTACAGGATGGACGGCAAAAGCCTGTTCCTGACACAGCGCCTTGACCCCGAGGCAGAGAGCATAGCATACGGAGCCTTCCAGGATTACGTGAAGTCGAAAGACATCTTCGGCACGACTTTCCGCACATATAGGAGAAATCCGCTTCCGGATCTCGACGGCGGCATAGGATTCGGAAAGAGTTTCCCTGTCGGAAACCAGACTCTCAGCCTGGTGGCTTCGGCCAGCATCAAGACCGGAGACGAGACCATGACAGATGCCTTCTACAGGACTTATGAAGCCAGTTCGGCCGGCAGCATGCAGAGTGATTACACATACGACAGCTATGGGCAGAAAATAGACATCGCCGCTCTCGTGGACCTCGACTATACTCTGCGCCAGAGCGACAATATAGGTCTGACCGTCTTTTTCGCCAGAAACGCCAAGGACTCGCATCTCGACAGGCACGGCATCGACTACCAGGAATCCTATGACCTGATAGGAAGCAACCAGGTCACACACATATATACCCTTCAGAACTACCAGCTTTCAGGACATCATGAAGCGGCCAGATGGCTCATAGACTGGGGTGCTTCCTATACCATGTCCGCCAGCGACGAACCGGACAGACGCCAGGTGATGTACCGCCGCGGAGCCGATGACCAGTGGTATTTCTTCAAGCTGAACCAGCAGGAGACCCAGAGATATTTCGGAAAACTCAGCGAAAATGAACTCGTGGCCGATATCAAGGCGACATACAATATAAATGAACACAACAAGGTCCGTTTCGGCCTTTCGGCCAAAGACAAGGTCCGCAAGTTCCGCACTACCAGATTCTACTATGATGTCAGGAACATCAATGATCCGGTGACGGATTTCCACAATCCGGATGCGTACCTGAACTTCGCGAATCTGCAGGACGGACTGATATCTGTGAACCGCAGCCAGTTCGACAGAGACCAGTACGACGCTTCGAACATCATCGGGGCGGGATTCATAGAAACTGATCTCAAATTCGGCGACAGGTGGTATCTGAATGCAGGACTCCGTATGGAAGCCAGCCGCCAGAGCGTTGACTACAACGATGACGTGGAAAACCTCACCAGAAATCTTGACGCTTTCGACTTCTTCCCGGCTATCAATGTAAAATATGATGTTACAGCGAGCAGCATGCTGAGGCTCTCTCTGTCACGCACTATCACCAGGCCGTCATTCATAGAAATGGCACCTTTCCTCTATCAGGAAAGTTTCGGAGGCGCGCAGATAAGAGGTAACGAGGAGCTCGAAAACGGATACAACTACAACTTCGACTTGAAATATGAGCTCTTTTCGGAGAAAAATACAGACATGTTCGCTGTGACTGCATATTTCAAATACCTCGAAAACCCTATCGAGAGGACGCAGAGACTCTCCGGCGGAGCTACCGAACATTCATTCCAGAATGCCGACAACGGTATAGCCGCAGGTGTGGAAGTCGAGTTCCGCAAGGAAATAGTGAAGAATCTGGCAGTCAGCGCAAACGCGTCCTACATGTACACGAACGTGATACTTCCGGAAGGGGGAGTGTACACGAACCAGCAGAGATCACTTCAGGGAGCGTCTCCATACCTCGCGAACGCAGATATCAGCTATACCCCTGAGTTCCGGAACGGTTCGAGCCTCAGTCTGGCCCTGCTTTACAACCTCCAGGGACCGAGAATCCATGCTGTCGGCATCATGGGGCTGGGAGATGTGAAACAGATGCCTCTGAATACTCTCGATTTCGTGGCGACCTATAATATCGACAAACATTTTTCGGTGAAGATGGCATTCAACAACATACTGGACTCCACCATCAGGTTCAAGCAGGAAATCCCTAATGCAGGCAGGACAGTGGATGTCGAACAGTGGAGAATCGGCACCGGCTTCGAAATCGGCATAAGTTATTCGCTCTGACATTGCGCGGAGCGCATGAAGAAAAAATGAACAAACAATACAAAACCAATTTTCAAAGTATGAAAACAGTTAAATTTTTCGCAGCGGCAGCCGCTGCAATGGGCATGGTGGCAGGTTTCTCATCATGCGAGAAGGAAGGAACTGATGGCAACAACGGCGAGGCAGTGGTTCTCGAAGGCGGAGAAATCAGCGGACGTTATTCAAACGACCTCACTCTTAAAAAAGGTGAATATACCCTGACCGGCAGCCTCCAGATGGAAGCTCCTGCGACACTCACCATCGAGGCAGGAACGACTGTCACTTCAGCCGCTGCAGGAAACAACATCATCTACATCCTTATCGAACAGGGTGCTAAGATCATTGCCGAAGGTACCGAGTCTGAGCCTATCACGCTGACGGCAGAAGAAAAGAAGGCAGGCGCGTGGGGCGGACTTCATATCTGCGGATATGCGCATACCAACGCTTCAGGCGAGACTACTTCTGAAATCGGCGGTGCCCTTTATGGCGGAAACAATGATTCTGACAATTCCGGAAGCCTCAAGTATGTGCGCATCCAGTATTCAGGTCTTGCCCTGGATTCAGAGCACGAGGCTAACGGTCTGTCGCTTTATGGCGTAGGAAACGGCACCAAGATATCTTATGTACAGGTTCTCGACGGTTCCGATGACGGTATCGAGTTCTTCGGAGGTGCTGCCAATATCGACCACTGCATCGTGGAGAATTGCACCGACGATTCATTCGACTGGACAGAAGGATGGAACGGCACTGCAGAGTATATCGTGGCTTACCAGTCAGTGGCTGAGTGCGACTGCCTGATGGAGTGCGACAACAACGGCGACAACAACGAAGCTTCTCCGGTAGCTCACCCTACTGTCCGTTACGCTACATTCGTGGGCAACAGCAGCGCTGACAATGCCAGAGGCCTCCGTTTCCGTGAAGGAACTTACGTAAATCTCGAATATGCTCTTGTGACAGGAAAGTCTAAGCCGATCACACTTGAGACCACCTATACCGACGCTTCGTTTGCTGACGGAACATCGTCAATCAAAAACACTTACATTTCAGGCGAACTCGTGAATGAAGTGGTGGATGACCAGGATAAGAATGTCGGCACATATTTCAACGATGATTTCGTATCTGACGGCAATACTGCCGATTATGATTTCTCAAGTGTCTTTACAGACAATTTCATCGGCAAAGTCGGCCAGAGCGGAGCAGTATCTGCGGATGACAACTGGACAGCCGGCTGGACTCTGTAATGGAATAGGACAGGAGGATTTGTAATTTTCCCGTATTTAACTCATCGTTGCCGCGGATTCCGCGGCAATTTTATTATCTTTAAATTTTTTCAGATTTTATCATTATCCATGGAATTCATTTTCGGGCTGACGGTGCTTGGCTTTGCAAGCCTGGCGACAGTATTCTTGCTGCTGATAGTTGCAGGCGTGGCCGCGGCGTTCGGCGTATCTTTCGGGACAGTTTTCCTGAACGGCCTGTGGGCGCTCGCGATACCTCCGGCGGTGATATTGTACGGCTGGCTGATAGGGAGAAACCAGGTGGCGGTGAATCATGTCGAGATAGTGTCCGAGCATGTTCCGGCATCCTTTGACGGCTACAGGATCGTGCATATATCGGACATGCATCTGCGCTCGTTCAAGTCGAGAGGAAAGGCTCTGGAAAAAATCGTAGACAGGGTAAATGCGGAAAATCCGGATCTGATAGCCTTTACCGGCGACCTGGTGACCACCCATCCACTGGAGATATCGCCTCATGCGGATGTCCTGGGAAGGTTTCGGGCGAAAGACGGGGTAGTCTCTGTTATGGGAAACCATGATTATTGCCCATATAACGACTGGTCGTCCGAGCAGGAAATGCTCGATGCTGTGGATACAGTCAGGGTCTGGGAGCGGCGTCTTGGCTGGAAACTTCTGGATGACACCCATATCGACATTGCCCGTCAGGGCACAGAAAAGGTCGATACCATATCCGTAATAGGGGTGGAGAATATCTCGGCGATGCGGCAGTTCGCGACTCACGGCGATTTGCAGAAGGCGATGGAGGGGACCGGCGGGGATTTCAGGATTCTGCTCTCGCATGACCCGACTCATTGGCGTGCGGAAGTGCTGGGAAAAACTGACATAGGCCTGACGCTTTCAGGACATACCCACAATGCCCAGTGCCGCTTTTTCGGTCTGGAGCCGAGCCGGCTTGTATTCAGGGAGAACAGCGGTCTGTACAGCGAGAAGACGGCATACGGCCGCCAATACCTTTATGTGAATGACGGTCTTGGGGAGACCATGTTTCCCGCCAGGATCGGAGTGCCGTCCGAAATCACTGTCATAACTTTGTCGGCATCGGAAGGTACGCGGAACAAGTAAATGAATTTTTTCGGAATTTGTGCGGCTGCATGAAAACTATTAGTAATTTTGCATTCTGTCGAACAATTATCAAAAGGATTCTGATATGGCTGAATCACAGAAGATTTCAAAAGTATATTTTACTGATTTCCGGTGCAGGCCGGATGAAGGGCCGACACATAAGCTGAAAAGGCTGGTCAAGGCTGCCGGTATCGGACAGATCGATATGGACGGCAAGTTCGTAGCTATAAAAATGCATTTCGGAGAACTGGGGAACATGACTTTTCTCAGACCGAATTATGCCAAGGCTGTGGCTGACGTGGTGAAGGAATTGGGCGGAAAGCCGTTCCTTACCGACTGCAATACACTATATCCCGGAAGCAGGAAAAATGCCCTGGAGCATCTTTACTGTGCATGGGAGAACGGATTTACGCCTCTTAGTGCCGGATGTCCGGTGATTATCGCAGACGGATTGAAAGGTACGGATGATATCGAAGTGCCTGTGCATGGCGGTGAGTATGTAACTGCCGCAAAGATCGGACGTGCGATAATGGATGCGGATATATTCATTTCCCTTTCGCATTTCAAGGGGCATGAGATGACAGGTTTCGGCGGTACTATCAAGAATATAGGCATGGGAAGCGGATCGCGTGCAGGAAAGAAGGAACAGCACTGCAACGGCAAGCCGATTATTGATCAGGACAAATGCCGCGGCTGTAAAAGATGTATGCGCGAATGTGCCAATGACGGTCTCGTTTTCGATGAAAGCCGCAGGAAAATGTCTGTGGATACGGAAAATTGCGTAGGCTGCGGCCGTTGTATCGGAGCCTGCAACTTCGATGCTATCGACTTCGCCCAGGATGCCGCCGGCAAGGAGCTGAACTGCCGCATGGCAGAATATACCAAAGCGGTGGTGGACGGCCGTCCGAATTTCCATATTTCCCTGATATGCGACGTATCTCCGACTTGCGACTGCCATTCCGGCAATGATACTCCCATTATCCCGGACGTGGGGATGTTCGCCTCATTCGATCCGCTGGCTCTGGACCAGGCCTGTGTGGATGCCTGCCTGAAACAGACTCCGCTTCCCGGCAGCCAGCTTACAGACGAGATGTCGAAGCCGGATTTCCATGATCATCATGACCATTTCGACAATACGAATCCGAATACCGAGTACAAGACCTGTCTGGCGCATGCGGAAAAAATAGGATTAGGCGTCCGTCAGTATGAACTGGTACAGGTAAAGTGATGCCGGGTATGCCCGGTAAAAATATTCCGGAAAAATTCTTTCTTTTCTGCAACATTGCGGCACTTCATTGCATCTATAAGGCAGTGTTTGATTAATAATACGTAACGAAATGAGAGAATTGATTCTGGAAATACTTAAAAGAGTCGGAGCCTTTCTTATAGTGGCTCTTGTTCTCTCTTCGTTTGTCTTGTTGTCATAGACGATCTGCAACTTTTGATACATTGCGGCAGGGGATGGCGGAAGAATTTCTGTCATCCCCTGCCGTTTTGATTGAAAAACTTTCTGTCTGTGATGCTTTTCACGGCTGAATTGTTATCTTTGCGTTCTTATTTTTCAGGATTATGGCTCAGAAACCGTCAATACCGAAGGGTACAAGAGACTTCGGCCCGGCAGAGATGGCCGGCAGAAATTATATTTTCGATACTATAAAATCCGTGTTCAGAACTTACGGCTACATGCCTATCGAGACTCCTGCCATGGAGAATCTGAGCACGCTTCTCGGCAAGTACGGGGACGAGGGAGACAAGCTGCTGTTCCGCATATTGAATTCCGGCGATGCATTTTCCGGAGTGGATTTCGGTGCATTCAGGACAGAAGACGGAGGATACAACAGCAAGTCGTTATCGCTCAAAGTCTGTGAAAAAGGACTGAGGTATGACCTGACAGTCCCGTTCGCCCGTTTTGTCGTCCAGCATCAGAATGAACTTTCCTTTCCTTTCAAAAGGTATCAGATCCAGCCGGTATGGCGTGCGGACAGACCTCAGAAAGGACGTTACAGGGAATTCTATCAGTGTGATGCTGACGTGATTGGCTCCAGATCCCTTCTGAACGAACTGGAGCTGGTCCAGATAGTCGACAGGGTCTTCATGCTTTTCGGGATAAATGTGGTCGTCAAGATAAACAACAGGAAGGTCCTGGCCGGTCTGGCCGAGATTTCCGGTTTCCCGGATAAGGTAGTCGACATAACTGTGGCCATAGACAAGATAGATAAGATCGGTCTTGAAGCCGTGAAGGCGGAAATGAGAGAGAAAGGCCTGACAGATGATGCCATAGCTGTGATAGAGCCGGTCCTGACTCTGAAGGGGGACTATAAGGAGAAGATTTCTTCCATGAGGGCTCTTATGGAAGGCAAGTCTGTTTCGGGAATTGTTTCGGAGACAGGCCTTAAAGGTCTTGATGAGCTGGAAGAACTGTTCGGACTGACAGATGCTGCAGGTATTTCCCAGGAAGTGGAAATCGATCTGTCGCTGGCAAGAGGCCTGAACTACTATACAGGTGCCATATTCGAGGTGAAAGCGAAGGATTTCGAGATAGGGAGCATCTGCGGCGGCGGCAGGTATGACAATCTGACCGGCATTTTCGGACTGCCTGATATGTCCGGCGTAGGAATTTCTTTCGGAGCTGACAGGATATACGATGTGCTGAAAGGTCTGGATAAATTTCCGGAGGATGTCACTTCAGCTACGAAGATATTGTTTGCCAACATGGGGGCCGCGGAAGTGAAATATCTGCTTCCTGTAGTCCGTAGTCTGCGTGAGTCCGGTGTTTCCTGTGAAATTTTCGCCGAACCTGCCAAACTCAAGAAGCAGTTCGATTATGCGGACAGGAAGTCTGTCCCGTTCATATCCATTACCGGAGGTGACGAAATGGCCCGGGAGGTCGTGAATCTGAAAAATATGTCGTCAGGAGCTCAGGAAAGCTTCCGGAAAGATGATATTGAAGGTATTTTGAAGTTTGTAGGCATCGAATAAAGACAAAAAAGATTATTTTTTAAATAATTTTGGATTTTTAAAAATTGTCCTTATCTTTGCAGTCCAATACCGCGGGGTAGAGCAGTTGGTAGCTCGTCGGGCTCATAACCCGGAGGCCGGAGGTTCGAGTCCTTCCCCCGCTACCAAGCGGGACAGTCCATCAGGGCTGTCCTTTTTTCGTTGTCCCGAAATCCATTCCCGATACCTTAGAAGCTGAAGCCGGCGGATATGGTCAGGGTCCCGAAGTCTTTTATTACGGTTCCATTCGGATAAACCCCTTTTTCTCCGGTATTTGCCAGATTCATGAATCCGACAGTATATGCTATGCCTATGGATACTCTTTTCCATCCGGCATGGACTGAACCTCTTAATCCGATATCCGCTCTTCTGAGATACCCGCCCTGTCCTGTCCGGCTGTCGAAATCGCCGAATACGCGATACCTGTCAGTCAGCATCGTCTCCTCTCCAGTCTGAAAGTCGCTGTATTCATATTCCTGTTCGGAGGACCCTGCCATTCCGAACGAGCCGACTACTCCTATCCCCGGAGAAAGCGTGAAATTTCCTAAAGCGAACTTGTAATTCACCATCAGCGGTACCTGCAGATACCATATCGAAAACCGGGAAAATCCGGCATCTTCCGTAATCTTGTATCCGTACTGTGAAATATCCGCTCCAGTCTCAAAATAAACCGGAACGATATCGGACAGCAGCCTCTGATAGCTTCCGCCTGCGTAAAGTCCTGCCTGCTGTTCAGTGAAAAATTTCCCCGCACCGGATTTCATCATGGCGTTACCTATATTCACTCCGGCATGTATGCTGAAAATATTTTTCTGGAAATCGCGGGCTTCCGCCGCAACCATAGCCATAAGAAATATGGCTGATGCCAATACGGTTCTTTTCATTACTGTTTCTTTAAAAGAAGGCCGAACGCACGTCCGAGGTCGTCTGCAACATTCGAGAAATCGTCCATTACCGAATCGGCATAAGGAGCTACGGATTCCCTGGCATTGGTTGTGGCAAGAGCGATTACATGACCTCCCGAAGCTCTGGCGGCATTCAGTCCGTTGAAAGAGTCCTCGAAAATATAAGTGTCGTCAGGCGATGCTCCGAAAAATTCCATTCCGAGCAGATAGCAGTCAGGGTCCGGTTTTGACCTGGCGAACTCTTCTCCGGTAAATATCCTGGTGACAAGGGTCTGTATTTCAGGCCTGGATTTGTAGACCTTGGCCATCTTGTCCCTGTTCGAACTGGTAACGACAGCCGTGTCATAACCATATTTTTTGAGGTATACGAGAAATTCGTATGCACCCGGTACATATTCGAAAGTCATTCCGGCTTCAAAACCGTACAGTTTTTCCCTTACCTCCTCTCTTTTGACCGCATCGTCAGGAAAACATCTCAGCAGAGAGCTGGCGATGGTTTCGCCTTTTAGTTTTGCCGCCAGATCCGGGTCTCCGAGATATTCTCTGCCGATACCGTCCCAGAAATCTGTGTATTGACCTTCCGTGTCGAAGATTACTCCGTCCAGGTCGAAAAGAAATACTGCTTTTCCCATAAAAATATTTCATTCAGCCGGTAGCCGCAGGGCCCGAAGCCAGTCGGTTCCGCTTCCGGTCAGTTTCCGGGCGCAATATACGTAAATTTTGGCTTTTCCGGAAGATTTGCGATCCGTTCCGGCAGGTTGCCATCTGTCGGCTTGATATTCAAAAGGAAGAATCTCAGGAGGGTGCCCCAAAAAGAAGAAGTAAGGGTGACCCGGAATATTTCGGGTCACCCTTATTGAGACGAGTCTCAGACTGAGACTACTTCTTGAAATATCTGTTATACAGACCCTGGAAACCTGCTCCGTGGCGGGCTTCATCCTTGCACATCTCGTGCACAGTGTCGTGGATGGCGTCGAGATTGTGAGCCTTGGCCAGTTTTGCGATGCGGAGCTTGTCCTCGCAAGCACCTGCCTCTGCCTCCATTCTCTTTCTGACATTGGTCTCGGTGTCCCATACCACTTCTCCGAGAAGTTCCGCAAAACGTGCGGCGTGGTCAGCCTCTTCGTAAGCATATCTCTTGAATGCCTCGGCGATCTCAGGATATCCCTCCCTGTCGGCCTGACGGCTCATCGCGATGTACATTCCCACTTCCGTGCATTCGCCTGCGAAATGATCTTTCAGTCCCTGGAGAATTTCCGGATCGATATCCTTCGCTACTCCGAGCCTGTGCTCGTCAGCCCAGGAGATTTCGCCTTCGGACTCTGTAACTTCTACGAACTTGTCTGATTTTGCGTGACATACAGGGCACTCTGCCGGTGCGCTTTCACCTTCATAAACGTATCCGCATACGAGGCATCTGAATTTCTTTTTCATATTCAAAAATCCTTTTATGTTGTTTCTAAATTTGAATAATTCAAAATTATTACGATGCAAAGGTAGCCTTTTTCCGATAAAATCCAAATTTTTTTCCAATTAAATTTTTATGGATTAATTTTGAAATAAATTTCAATGACAGTGACACCTTTCCTGAAACAGGTCGCCTCGGCATATTATGAAAGAGGCTCCATCGAGAATACATGCTTCATTTTTCCGAACAGGCGGTCGGAAGTCTTTTTCATAAAATATCTTTCTGACATAATAGCTGGAATCTCCGCATCCGGAAAGGAAGCCAGGCCATTGACAGTGCCGCAGACGTGCACTGTCAATGATTTCATATACCGCATATACGACATTTCGCCGACGGACAGGATATCTCTGCTGACAGAGCTCCATACAGTTTATTCTTCCTTGTTTCCCGGAGCCGAATCACTGGACGAATTCATATTCTGGGGCGATATTATCCTGGGTGACTTCAATGACGTGGACAAATATCTGGCTGATCCGTACAGGCTGTTTGCGAATATAGCGGATCTGAAATCCATTCAGGATTCGTATTCATACCTTTCCGACAGGCAGAGGAAGGCGATAGAGACTTTCGTCAGTCATTTCAGCGACAGGGCCGGACGCCTGACCGTAGATCTGAAGTCGGAAAATCCGAAAGTGAAGGAAAAATTCCTCCGGATATGGAATATCCTATATCCTCTGTATGTTTCATTCCGCGAAAGACTCGATGCCAAAGGAATGGCCTATGAAGGCATGGTATACAGGAAAGTTGCGGAAAGGTTCACGTCCGAACCGGCCTCCGGGATCCTCGGAGAAGTATTCCCATACGCGGAGAAATTCGTTTTTACGGGACTTAATGCCTTGAATGAATGCGAAAAGACCATAATGAGGAAAATGATGAATGCGTCGCTGGCCGAATTCTGCTGGGATTATTCCGGAGCCATGATAAGGGACAGGTATAACAAATCATCCTTTTTCATGGAGGAGAACGTAAAGGAATTCCCCCAGTCTGTCGTACTTGACAGGGAAGGTGTATCTGTGCCTGATATCAGGGTGATCAGTGTCCCTTCGGCATCCGGCCAGGTGAAACAGCTTCCCCATATTTTCAGGGAGATTGCAGGGAAATATACGGAAGGAGATCTTTCCAGGGTCGGCGTCCTGTCCGGAAATCCGGAAAAGGACGGTGCGGACTGTGCCGTGGTCCTTCCGGATGAAGGCCTGCTGATGACAGTACTCGATACCATACCGCCTGAAATACGCGACGTAAACGTCACGATGGGTTACCCCATGTCATCGAGCTCTTTCTATATGTTCATGTTCCGGGTTGCGGACCTGCAGATGAACATGAGGAAGAAAGGGAATGTCTGGTATTTTTATCACAAGCCTGTGAGAGCTCTGTTTTCAGACCGCATTTTCAGGGCTGCCGTCAGGAATCCGGATATCATCGGGAGGGTGGCCGCAGAGTCGAAACTTTATATACCGGCAGAAGATCTTGCTGCCGGCGGTATCTGTTCCGTGATTTTCCGGCCTGTCATTACCGACCGTTCCGAAGCGGGGCAGGAGGTTTCCGAAAGGTTCGCCGCATATCTTGAAGAAGTGATAGAATCGGCAGTGGCGGCAATGGACAGGGAAGGACCGGACAGTCTGGAAATAGAGTTTGCGACCAGGTTCTACAAAACGCTTGAATCTCTCGGCAGGATAAATCTTCCGGTCAGGCCGCAGACTTATGTCAGGATACTGAAACAGATACTTTCTCCCGTATCGGTCCCGTTCAAGGGAGAGCCGCTCCAGGGTCTGCAGATCATGGGGCCGCTGGAGACACGCGCCCTTGATTTCGACAATATAGTCATCATGTCTGCCAACGAGGGCGTTTTCCCGCGCCGCAGCGTATCTTCATCTTTCATACCTCCTGAGCTCAGAAAAGGTTTCGGACTGCCTACCTACGAATATCAGGACGCCGTCTGGGCCTACTATTTTTACAGGATGCTTTCCCGGGCCTCGAACGTATGGCTGCTGTATGATTCCAGGACCGAAGGATTGAAATCAGGGGAGGAGAGCCGGTATATAAAGCAGTTGGTTTATCATTTCGATATTCCGGTCCGCAGATATGTAGTCAGCGTGGCATTGTCGGAATCGGCGGAACCGGCGTCCATTCCCAAGACGGAAGATGACATCAGGAAAATCAGAAATATCGAATTTTCGGCCACTGCACTGCAGAAGTATCTGGAGTGTCCGGCCAGATTCTATTATGACAGGATCCGCGGACTCGGAAAGCCGGACGAGGTTTCGGAAGTTCTGGACGACGGCCTTTTCGGTACTGTCTACCATGAGATGATGCATTCCATTTATGATACCGGGACAGTGGATGCCGAGTATCTGTCTTCATGGCTGGGCTGCCTGAGGGATATAAAAGAGAAGGTGAAGGCCGAGATTATGAAGCGGATGCATACGCTTGAGGTGTCGGGACGGAATCTGGTGGCGGCCGATGTCATTGTCCGTTATGTCATGAAGACATTGTCGGCAGACAAGGAATTGCTGGAAGCTTCAGGAAAGCGGAGTTTCCGGATACTGGGACTGGAAAAGGCTTACAAGACAGTTTTCGGCGGTTTCAGGTTGACCGGTGTCGTGGACAGGATCGACAGTTTTTCCGACGGCGTGCTGAGAATCGTGGATTACAAGACGGGGAATGTGAAGGAAGATGAGGTCATGATAACATCTTTCAATGCGGAAAGGATAGCCGAAGCTGTTTTTCACTCGGCTACAGCCAGGGAAAGGCCGAAAATCGCCCTGCAGCTGTACATTTATGACAAATTTCTCATGCAGGACTGTTCGATGAAAGGTTTCGCCCTGGAGAATTGCGTGTATTCTACCAGAAATCTGTTTTCGGGACTGCCTGAAAGTTTCCCGGTACCGGACAATTTCATTTCATCCATGGATGCCGGTCTGGAGAAACTGTTTTCAGAAATGACGGATGCATCCGTGCCGTTCACTCTGACGGACGATGTCTCTGTCTGTGAGTTCTGTGACTTTAAAACCATTTGCGGAAGATGATACAGATAATGAAAGCTTCGGCCGGTTCGGGCAAGACATTCAACCTGGCCAGGAAATATATCACTCTGCTGTTCAGGAAGAAAGACAAGTACGCATACAGGCATGTCCTGGCTGTTACGTTCACGAACAAGGCCACTGACGAGATGAAGAACAGGATTCTCCGTGAGCTGTATATCCTATCTTCCGACCCTGAATCGTCCGGTTATCTGAAATGGTTTGTTCCGGGGAGATTTTCTCCTGAAGAAATGGCAGGGGTCAATCCAGACGACATCGTAAGGGAACTGCCCGGAAGGCCGGGGGCAGAGATTACTCTGGAAAGCCTGAAAGAATCTGCCAAAGAACTGCTCTGCAATATCCTTCACGATTACAGCGCATTTTCCATAAGTACGATAGACAGGTTTTTCCAGCAGACGCTGAAAGCTTTTTCCAGAGAGATAGGACAGTTTTCGTCGTATCAGGTGGAACTGGACAAGCGTGTGCTCATAGATGAATGCGTGGACAGGATTCTCGATTCCCTGACAGAAGCATCCCCGGAGTTGCTGGACTGGCTCACTGACTGTGCCATGGAACAGGTCGAAAAAGGCGAGCGGTACAATATCGACAAGAAACTTTCGGAGATGGCCTGGAGACTGAAATCGGAAGCGCACAGGGAAATGGTGGAGAAATGGAATATAGACGAGTCTGAGGTGTATTCTTACCGGAATCTCCGCAGTCTCGGAAAATTGTGCGGAAATATAGTGGAATCTTTCCACGGAAAAGTCTGTTCTTCGGCGCATGCAGCCGTGGAAGCCATGCATGCCTGCGGTCTGGAGGCTGGAGACTTCTACAGGAGTTTTCCCAAGGTCCTGTATGATTATTCCGATATCGGAAACAATGACTGGATAAAGGCTCCTGATACGTTCCTGAAACGTGCGGCTGACCGCGATTCCTGGTTTGCGAAAGCCGGGAGGCAGGAAAAGCTCGGACAGTCTGAAGGCCTCGAACAGCAGTTCGGAGATTTCTGCCGCCTTTTCGAAGATGAATACAAAGTATACAATACGGCGAAACTGATATCCGGACAGCTGTATGAACTGGGCGTCTCAGCGGACATAAACAGTTCTTTCGAGACTGTTCTCAGGGACAAGAATGTCCTCAGTATAGATGACTCGAACCTTATATTGAAAAATATAATCGACGGGTCGGATGCTCCTTTCGTATATGAAAAGATAGGAGTCAGATATGAAAATTTCCTGCTGGACGAGTTCCAGGATACGTCAGGAATCCAGTGGGAAAATTTCCGTCCCCTGCTGGAAAACAGCAATGCCCAGGGGTTTGACAATCTTATAGTAGGCGATGTGAAACAAAGTATCTACCGGTGGCGCGGATCTGAATGGAAACTGCTGCACCGGACTCTGGAAGAGGACATGTCGCCGTGCCGTACCGATGTGCTGGACAGCAATTTCCGCAGTTACGGCAGAATAGTGGAATTCAACAACATGTTTTTCCGGTATGCCGCCTCCAGCCTGGACATGACATACGGCTCAGGAAACGTCATCTCGGACATATATTCGGATGTGTGCCAGAGAACGGCTTCCAAGTCCGGAGAGCAGGGACTTGTGGATGTTTCCTTCTGCGGAAAGGATTCCCAGACAGCGCTGGTTCTGAAGACCGTGCAGAATCTGCACATGTCCGGGGCAGGATACGGAGACATGGCTGTCCTGGTCAGAAACAACAGCTCAGGCGCCCGTGTGGCCGAGTATCTGATCCGGCATTCGGTCCCTGTCATTACTGATGACTCTCTGAAAGTGAAAGCCTCCGGAACTGTCAGGAAACTTGCCTCGCTGATGGCATATATGGATAATCCCCAGGATACGGTCGGGAGCTATTTGGCCCTGTCTTCGCGTGTCTCCCTTCCCGATACATACCGCTCATTGCCGGATTTGTGCGAATCGCTTATACGTTCTCTGGCCCTGTCCGGAGAAATGCCGGACGGCGAAGCCACTTACGTACAGTCATTCATGGACTGTATCCTGGATTTCGTGTCGAAAAACGGCAATTCACTGCACGATTTTCTCGCATATTGGGAGGATGCCGATCCGGATGTGAGTTCGCCTGCATTGTCCGACGCAGTCAGGATAATAACCGTACATAAATCCAAAGGGCTGGACTTCAATTATGTGATTTTCCCGTTTGCCGAGACCGTCACGCTGTACAGGCCGACTGACGTGTGGTGTTGTCCGGATTTCAGGGATACGCCGCTGGAACCTGCCGGTACAGGTCTTTTCGATGTGAATCTGTCAGCTTCCTGCAGTGCCACTCTTTTTGCCGGAGATTATTCCCGCGAGAGACTGATGCAATATATAGACAATATAAATGTTTTTTATGTGGCTCTGACCAGGGCGGTCAGGGGAATGCATATCATAGCTTCGACTCCTTCAGCCAAATTCGTCAAATCTCTTGACAATGACATTCCTGATTTCAAGGACATGAGCCAGATACTGTATGCATGGCTTCACGGATACGGCGTCCGGTCAGGCTTCAGAAAAGGCGTTTACGACGGCGAGGATGTGTCTGAATCATACCGTGCCGGTGAAGTCCCGGCAATACCTCTGTCGAAGACCGTACCGCGGACCGTGACCGTTCTTCCGGCGGGATATCCGTCATATCCGCTGAATCCGGAGCCGGAAGCTGGTGAAAAGCCAAGAAACAGATTGATTTTCAGTACAGAGAATTCCGACTATTTTTCCGAAGAGGGCAAGACGGGACTCTATTCTTCCGGCAGGCTGAGAGGCATAATACTGCATAAGATACTGTCTTCCGTGAAGAGCGGGAAAGATCTGGAAAAGGCCGTATCGGATGCCGTGGCGGCGGGAATCCTGGACGAAAAGGGAGGGACGGACGCGCTGGCGATACTTTCAGACAAACTGTCCCGGGTCTCATCCCGCGGCTGGTTTTCTGAAACAGGTGCGAAAGTACTGAATGAAGTGTCCCTGATAGATTCCGACGGAAGCATTTTCCGTCCCGACAGGGTATTGCTGCATGATGACGGTAAAGTGACTGTCATAGACTATAAGTTCGGCGCGCAGGAAAACTCACACGTGCGTCAGATTCTCAGATATGCGGATATCTGGAGACGGAAGGGATATCAAGACGTCTCCGCGTATCTCTGGTATGTCATGGATGATGAAATAGTCCGGGCGATATGATTTTTAATTTATTTATCCTGAAAAATTAATATCTTTGTCAGGTTTGACTGATGATTGTCGACCGCATCAAATTTTTACGATATGGAGAACCGGGAAGAAAACGGGGACATTACCCTGAAGCTCAAATACAATACACAGAAACGCAGGCTCCAGCTGCCTGAATATGGCCGCAATGTCCAGAAGATGATAGAGTATGTCAAGACCATTCCTGACCGCGATGAAAGGAACAGGCAGGCGAGGGCCGTCATCGGAGTTATGGAAACCATAAATCCGCAGGTCCATCTTCAGGATGATTACGAGCACAAACTCTGGGACCACATGTTCATAATATCGGGTTTCGACCTCGATGTGGATTCTCCGTATCCTGCGCCGAAACCGGAAGACCTGAATGTGGAACCTGTGGAAATTCCCATGAAGAGGAGACCGGTGAAGGTCGCCCATTACGGGAGAAATATCGAGAATATCATAAACCTCATAGCTGAAAAGGAAGACGGTGAGGCCAAGGAAGCCATGATACGCTCCATTGCCGTCTATATGAGACAGCAATATCTGATATGGAACAAGGACAGTGTCTCTGACGAGACAATATTCAATGACATCGTCAAACTTTCCGACGGACGCATCAGGATTCCGGAAGGAATGCATCTGTCCAGAATTTCTTCCGACCAGGTCTTCAACCGTCCGGGAGCAGTAAATCAGAAGCCTAAGAATATGCTCCGCAAAAACAACCGTCTGAAAAACAACAGAAAACAGTAATACCGGAGATTGCCGGAACGGATATGGCGAAACAGAGGAAAAAACAGGAGAAAAAGACCGGAGAGAATACGGGCAGAAGGCTTTTTTCATATTTTTCGGAGCTTGATGAAGAGAAGAAGAAGGTCCTGAAAAAGATAGCCGGGCTGCTGTCATGCGCTTTGGCGATATTTACCTTCCTTGCGGTATTCTCATATCTTTTTACGTGGAAAGCGGACCAGAGCCTGCTTTCCGATCCTGATATGATGGACGGCGACGTTCCTGTCGGCAATCTTGCCGGCAAGCTCGGCTACAGATGGGCGCTTTTCCTGGTTTCCGGATGTTTCGGACTGGGCAGTTTTGCCATAGTGTATTTCTTTGCCGTCTGTTCATACCGTCTGTTTTTCGACAAAAAAGGCCGCAGCTGCCTGAGAACTCTTCTGGTGTCCGTTTCCGGTGCATTTGTCTTTTCTCTGCTTCTGGCTTTTTTTGCCGATGTGACAGGATGCAGTACCGCTTTCGGCGGCGGTCTCGGCGGAGATTGCGGAGCCGTGACCGTGTCGTGGCTGTTTAACCTGACAGGCAGAATAGTGACTTTTGTCATATTGCTGATATTCCTGACAGTATGGCTGCTGTTCGTCAGCGGAAGGTTTTCCTGCTGGCTGTCCCGGATAGGGGAGAAGAAAGAATCTGTCGGGCAGGAAGAAGCACCGGCCGTCATGCCTTATGCGGCAGCTGAAGAATCCGCCATGCCTCAAGACGATTTTATGACAGACAGAAGTGACGGATATCAGGATGCGGACGAGCCTCTGGACGAGGATATCGATGAAGCGGAAAGACAGGAGGGCATATTGCCGGAAGATGATTTTCCGGATGATATTATTGATGACGAACCGGAGCAGGAAATCGTAGAGGAAGAGTCTTCTGATGACGGACCTGGGCTTGAAGTCGTGAAAGGCGAAGGTTATTCTGCGAAGGTGACCAAGGATTTGCCTCGCATAAATGTGCGTGACGAACTGGACAGATATGAATTCCCTCCGCTCAGTCTGCTTGATGACTACGCTTCAGGACGTCATGAGGTGGCCACTGAAGAGCTGGAAAGGAACAACAATAAAATCCGCGCCACCCTGCTCAGCTACAAAATCCAGGTCGAGAGAGTGACTGCATGCGTTGGACCTACCGTGACCCTGTATAAGGTGGTCCCTGCTCCGGGTGTCAAGATATCGGCCATCAAGAATCTGGAACAGGATATAGCTATGTCTTTGAACGCCAAAGGTGTGCGCGTGGTGCGTCTTTCCGACTCGGTAGGAATTGAAGTGGCGAATGACAGGGCATCCATAGTGCCGCTCAAATCCATGCTGAATGACGATGCGTTCAGGAACAGCAAGGCCGAGCTGCCTGTAGCCATCGGTTATACCATTACACAAAAGGTGAAGGTATTCGATCTGGCGGATACCCCGCATCTTCTGGTGGCCGGAGCTACCAAACAGGGTAAATCCGTAGGCCTTAACGTGATAGTGACCTCCCTGCTGTATGCCAAGCATCCGTCTGAGCTCAAATTTGTCTTCATTGACCCGAAGATGGTGGAGTTCAATGTTTACGGACGTCTTCTGAAGCACTATCTGGCTGTCCTTCCCGATGCGGCGGATGAGAAGGAGGAGATGGACAGGGCCATAGTCAAGAACGCCGAACAGGCCGAACAGGTGCTGCGTTCTCTTTGCATAGAGATGGACAGCAGGTACAAGCTGTTCAGCAATGCCATGGTGAACGATGTCAAGCTGTATAACGACAAATACCGCGACAGGTATCTGCTTCCTACGGAAGGTCATCATTATATGCCGTATATTGTGGTGGTCATAGATGAGTATGCAGACCTTATCATGACGAGCGGCATGGGCGGAAACATGAAGAATACTGCCAAGAGTATCACTACTTCCATCATCCGTCTGGCGCAGAAAGGCCGTGCAGCCGGAATCCATGTCATCATCGCCACACAGAGACCGTCAGTCGATGTCATTACCGGTCTTATCAAGACGAATTTCCCTACCAGAATAGCCTTCAGGGTTTCCACGAGAGTGGATTCCTCCACTATCATAGACTCTCCTGGAGCAGACCGGCTTATCGGTAAGGGAGACATGCTTTATTATTCCGGCATAGATACGGAAAGAATACAATGTGCTCTGATTAGCCTCAAGGAAATAGATTCGGTCACCAGGTTCATAGCTGACCAGAAGGGCTACAAGCGTTCATACAATACGCCTTATTATCTGCCTCCGGTCAATGCGTCGGACGACGAAGGCGGAGGAGGCGGAATGATAGACATGCAGAATCTGGACAGCATGTTCGAAGAAGCAGCCAAACTTGTGGTGACTACCCAGCAGGGCTCTACCTCGGCATTGCAGCGCAAGCTCGGTCTCGGATATGCAAGAGCCGGAAAGATTATGGATCAGCTGGAAGCGGCCGGAATAGTAGGGCCTCAGGAAGGTTCGAAGCCGCGTCAGGTGCTTGTGGAAGATCTTGCCGGACTTGAACCGATATTGAAATCTTTTATCGGGTAGCCATGTCTGTAATATTGATGATAATGCCGGCTCTTTTGCTGGGGATGCAGTTTTCGCCTGACGTCCGGGCCGATGAAATCCTGGCAGGGTTTGTGACCGAAGTATCGGAATCGTCAGTGACTTTCACATATTCCTACAGTATAATCGACAGGGGAACGGAAGTGACAGGAAGTGGAAAAGTGGAAATGCAGGGAGAGGCTTATATTATGTCCGGTGACGGTCTTGAAATATATTGTGACGGAAAGACCCGCTGGACTGTGGACAGACAGAGCATGGAAGTCGTCATAGAGTCATACGATCCGGAGAACCCGGACTATACGGTGAATCCTGCTGTGCTTGTCGGTCACTTCGACAGGATGTTCCACGTAAAAAGCGTATCTTGTACGGATACAGGATTTGATTATGTTCTGGTTCCTGAATCCGCCGGGACCGGTATTTCCGAGATGAAAATCAGCCTGGCCTCTGACGGAAGACGTCTGCTGTCGGCCGGCTTCAGAACGGAAAACGGGACAGTGGCAGATTTCACTATCCCGTCTTTCTCGTTTTCTCCGGGTTCCGATTCCGGACGCTTTTCATTCGATACGTCTTCCCTTGACGGCAGCTATGTCGTGACAGATCTCAGATAGCGGTAGACTGTGTCCCTTCTGCAGTGACTTCGGCATTGCGTTACCAGTTCCCGCTTGCTCCGCCTCCTCCGAAGTCTCCTCCTCCGAAACCCCCGAAACCACCACCGAAACTTCCGGGGCCGAATCCGCCTGTGAATCCTCCAGAGTGCCTGTCATGGCCGCTTCCGCTAAGTATATTGCCTATTATCAGACCTTTGATAAAATCTTCCTTATCGTTTATGAATTTTCTCCTGCCGCCGTTGCCGTCGTTCCCTCCACCTCCTTTACGTCTGCTGAGCAATATTACAAGCAACATCAGAAAAAGAAACGTATACATGCCGTAAGAGGCACCGTTATCCTTTTTTTCGGACGGCTCCGAGATTTCTCCGGATGCCAGCTTCATCAGGACTGTGCATGCTCTGTCTATTCCCGCGTAATAGTCACCGGTCTGGAAGTATGGGATCATTTCATTGTCAATGATTCTTTTGGCGTAGCTGTCGGGAATGGCCCCTTCCAGGCCGTAGCCGACACTGATATTGACCTGTCCCTGAGAGTCCGCCGTTTTCGGTTTTACCAGCACGACTATGCCATTGTCGAATTCCGAAGAGCCGACTTTCCATCTGATACCTATTTCAGTGCCGTATTCCGCAGGAGAATATCCCTCCAGATCATTGACCGTCACTACGGCTATCTGATTCGACGTAGTATCGCTGAATGCAGACAATTTCTGCTCCAGTGCTATTTTCTGATAAGAATATAGTATGCCGGCCAGGTCATTGACCAGTCTGGGAGGATACGGTTTTTCAGGGAATGCTCCGGCAGGACAAATGGTGACAGTCATCAGAAAGACTGAAGCTGCCAGGAATCCTGATATTTTAGTAAGATATTTCATCGGACTGTTCGTTCACATCATCGGGAGTATAGGGAAAATAGTCTTTGAGCTTGGCTCCCGCCATCATTACAGCATCTGCAAGTCCTTCTGCGAAATGACCGGCCGCGAAACTGTCATGGATATGCGCTGACACGTCATTCCAGAAATTTTCCGGTACCGCGTCATTGATCCCCTTGTCCCCTACGATGGCGAATACTTTTGAATTGCACGCTACATATATCAGAACCCCGTTCCGCGATACCGTCTTGTCCATACCCAACTTGTAGAATACCTCGATGGCCTTGCTATATGCATCGCCTTTACATACGTCATCGATGTGCACTCTGATTTCTCCGGACGTGTTCTTTTCCGCCTCCTTGATGGCGGAGACGATCAGCTCCCGGCCTTCCTTGTTGAGAAAATCCTGGGGTTTCATAGAGGTTACGGGGATTGTCAGAATTCTACCTTCGGAGCAGCGGCTGCATTTTCATCCGCTTCGAAATAGCCTTTCTGGCTGAATCCGAAAACAGATGCCAGGATATTGCGCGGAAATTTGCGCACCATGGTATTGTAGGCTTTTGCAGTTTCGTTGTATTTGCGCCTCTCTGTAGCTATCCTGTTTTCAGTTCCGGCCAATTCCGCCTGGAGTTCGGAAAAATTCCTGTTTGCCTTGAGGTCCGGATAATTTTCGGAAATGGCAAGCAGCCTTCCCAAAGCCGCACCTATTTCTCCCTGGGCTTCCTGGTATGCAGCTATGTTCTCTTCAGTAAGCATGTCGGGATCTACGGTTACCTGCGTTGCCTTGGATCTTGCCGCGATGACACTCTCCAGGGTCTCCTGCTCATGTTCGGCATATCCTTTTACGGTCGCTACGAGATTAGGTATGAGGTCGAGTCTCCTCTGGTAGACATTTTCTACCTGAGACCATGCGGATTTGACATTTTCTTCGTTTGATACCAGTCCGTTATAACCTGAAACCGCCCAGATGGCGACAACGGCGACTGCTGCGATAATTATGATAAGTCCTTTTTTCATGATATGGTGATTAATCTTTTACGCATCTTACGGTGGTGGCGAAAGATGTCTTAGGGGTATTGTCTGTCTGCAGGATAGGGGCGTCCCAGTAAATGTATCTTACGATAGCCTGCTCTGAAGGGTTCTGCGGATTTTCGGTAGATGTCCAGAATGCCGCGAACATGTATGCTGTTTCGAAAGTGCCTACAGGACCCGAAACAGACTCGCTCACATTGGCGAATCCGCATGGAATCACTGACAGTCCCGATTCGTTGGTGATTTTGACGTCGGGCCAGTATTCCCACATTTCATTGTCTTCTGAATTGAATTTGGCATCCACCATCATCTTGCCTGTTATGTCAGGAAAGCCTTTGTAGATTTCCAGGCTTTCCGCATCTTCAGCATCGGACAGTGCCTTTCCCAGGTCCAGCCAGTCCTCTTCAGACGGCAGATGCCATCCGTCGGGGCATGCTTCCATGGCCTCATTCCATGTGTAATATCTTCCGAATACATCCGACATCGCTTCTGCGTTGTAGTACGGCAGTCCGCACGGTTCGTCTTCGGTTCCGGCGTAAGCCAGGTTTTCCGCAAACCATTCGAGATTCCCTGCCTGGACTGTCCTGTATGTACGTCCGTCCCTGTCATCAGTCATGGAACCGTATTCGCCTTCGTACCCAAGTTCCATGTCTATGAGGGATTCATCCGGGTCTACGGTCGTGACGTATTTTGATGATGAAGTGGAATAATATCCGCTGGCGAACGCCGAACATGTCACCTTGAATGTGCCGAGGCTGTCCGGAAACTCATAGGAAAACGTACCGGTTACCGAAGGGTCGTCCGTCTCGTATTTCGTGGTGTCGTTCTTTTCCGTCAAAGGCGACACCGACCAGTAATACCCCAGCCCTTTGCCTTCCGGATGGGTTACTCCAGAAGGTGTCATGGTAAGTTCCGCACCTTTCGATATATAGCTTTCCGCCTCGAATCTGAGCTGTCCGCTCAATGACGGCAATACTTCTTCATCTTCATCGTCTTTCTTGCATGCGGCAGCCGCAAAAATCGCGAGTGCCGCTGCAATGACTGGCCTTATATTTCTTCCGATATTCATTTTCTTTATTATCCAATTTGGCAAATATAGTGAATTTTTTATTTCCGCACCATCGTTTTTTTTCTTTAAATTCGCAACACGAAAACAATCCGACCGAACATGAAACGAATAATGTTTCTCTCATTCATTTGCCTGCTGACAGCCTGCTGTTCTCCGAGGGACAGGTATATAGCCATTTCGGGTTATGCCCAGGGCGGCATGTATTCCGTAAAACTGAATCTGAACGGAAAAGACGGAATGACAGGTTTGCGCCCTGCTGAAATCAAGGCCGGGATAGATTCAGTCCTGGATGCCATAAACAATTCCGTATCAGGTTATAATAAAGGTTCTATCCTCAGCCGTTTCAATGCCGGCGAAAAAGTCCTTCCGGATGGCATATTCAAGGATCTTTATGCCGAATCATATAAATATTATAAGGAGACGCAGGGAAGATTCGATGTTTCGTGCGCTCCTCTGTTCGATATCTGGGGTTTCGGATTTACCTCGGACTCACTCCCTTCCCGCGAGGAAGTCATGGAAGTGCTTTCGCGCACGGGCATGTCCAGACTTGCTGATACCATAGTTACCGACAGCCGGGGATACGCTTCCGCCGGAATGCTGGCGGCCGATGGGAAAGGGTTTGCGGAAGATGCGCTGCCGGAACTGAACTTCAACGCCATAGCCCAGGGATATTCCTGCGATCTGGTCGCGGAATATCTGCATTCTGCCGGAATCTGCCACATGCTTGTGGACATAGGCGGGGAAATTTATTGTGAAGGTCTCAATCCTGCAGGCCAGCCGTGGGGTATAGGCCTGGACAGGCCGGAAGACGGGAACAACACTCCAGGGCAGGACCTCCAGGGCGTATTCAGGGCCGGCCCTGCGCCGTGCGGTGTCGTGACATCTGGAAATTACAGGAAATTCTATGTCCGTGACGGAAAGAAATACGCGCATACCATCGATCCGCTGACCGGGTATCCTGTCACTCATTCTTTGTTGAGTGCTACGGTCATAGCCTCAGATGCCACCGAGGCGGACGCCCTCGCCACTTATTGCATGGTGATAGGTTTCGAGGCCGCGAAGGCGTTTATCCTCTCCCGGCCTGATCTGGAAGGCTGCCTGGTATATGATGAAGACGGGATGATGAAGACATGGACCTCTGACGGTCTGGTCCTTGAAACTATGGCTGAATGACATCAGGGAAGGCTGCAGATTATTTCCAGACTCCGTATGACCGCCATGCAGCACAGGTCTATGCCTCCGGCAAGAAATCCCGGACACATTCCGAAGCTGTCCAGAAATACGGCAGCCAGAGCCACAGGCATCAGGGCCGAAGTAAGCGGTACAGCTATCAGGTTGGTGATGATGAAATATACCGGGGCCGAGCCGAAAAGCACCCATGCGAGCGGCCCCGTGAAAGCCTGGCATGCTATCGACATGGCGGCACTGTCCCATATTTTCTTCAGGACAGGTACGTTTGCCGGATAAATATCACGGAGTGTCGGGTAGAGGAAATAAATTCCGCACATGGCCAGGTATGAGAGCTGGAAACTCGCGGATGTGACCACTTCCGGATTTATCGCGCACTGGACTGTCAGGGCGAAGCAAAGGATATTGACCGGACGCGCTTTTCTTCCGGAAAGCACGGCGGTCTCCCTCAGGAGAATGAATAGAAACGCCCTGATTATGGACGGTGAAGAGCCTGTCATTACCGAATAGAACAGCGTGGACCCTGTGATTATGGCGAATCTCGTGATGTCTGCTTTTCCGGACTGTCCCAGTACCGACAGCATTTTCGTCAGTATCAGATAAATGATGGCGAGATGCATGCCTGAAAGAGCCAGAATGTGCGAAGCCCCGCTGTTCCTGAATGCTGCCTTTACCGGCGGCGGTACGTCAGACTGGTCACCCGTAACCAATGCCTTGATCAGTGCATTGTGCCCGTAATCTTCCAGAGGAAGGGAATCTATCCCCGTTTTCAGCCATTCAGCTGCCGGGGCTGTCGCCTTTCCGGCAATACCGACATTGCCATAGCTGCCGTCATCTGCAGCTATGGCAATGAGCATGTGGTTGGACCAGCAGAAAATACCGCAGAAAAATATTGCGGAACAGGCGAGGATGTCTTTCAGCAGGGCCTTCCTTTTCAGGAGGCACAATATGGTAGCCGAGGCCATGGCCAGACCGGCCAGCATGGAGCCGGCCGCCGTAATGAATATCCTCGATGAATAAAAATTTTCCTGTCCGCAGACGAAAATGCCGGTAACGGTACCGGCGCAGAATGGCAATGCATACAGCACAGATTCTTTCCCCTCTACCATCTTTCAGAATAATTGTGACAAGTATATCCAGAAATATCTTTTCTTCTTCTGAATTTTTGCTAAAGTACTCATTATTTTTATAACTTTGCATTGATATACGAAAAATCGCGTCAGATTAAAATTTATAATTTACTAATATGATTATCCTTGTATTGAATTGCGGAAGTTCGTCACTGAAGTACCAGCTTCTGGATATGAAAAGCGACGAAGTGTTCGATCTTATGGCCAAGGGCCTCGTCGAAAGAATCGGAATGGATGCCGGATGCATAAAGCACCAGACGGCCGGAAAAGAGAAATATGTGAAGGAAATGCCTATTCCTGATCATACGGTGGGCATAAAAGTCGTTCTGGACGCCCTTCTCGACAAGGAATACGGAGTCCTTTCCACTCTTGAAGATATCGAGGCGGTAGGTCACCGTGTCGTGCACGGAGGCGAAGAATTTTTCTGCAGCCAGCTGATCGGTGACAAAGTTCTGGCTGAAATAGAGAAATGTTCTGATCTCGCACCGCTGCATAATCCTGCCAATCTTTTGGGAATCAAGGCTGTATCTGAAGTTCTTCCTACTGTTCCCCAGGTGGCCGTGTTCGATACCGCTTTTCACCAGACCATGCCGTCCTATGCCTATATGTACGCTCTTCCGTATGAGTATTACGAGAAGTACCGTATCCGCAGGTACGGTTTCCACGGTACGAGCCACAAGTATGTTTCTGCCAAGGGTGCCAAATTCACAGGTCTCGACATAGAGAATTCGAAGATAATCACCTGCCATCTCGGAAACGGAAGTTCCATTACGGCTATCGCCAACGGCAAATCCATAGATACGTCGATGGGCTTCACTCCGCTTGAAGGCATCATAATGGGAACACGGTGCGGCTGCATCGACCCTGAAATCGTGACCTATCTCCAGGAAAAGGAAAACCTTTCCGCAGAAGAGGTGAACAAGATACTCAACAAGAAGAGCGGATTCCTCGGTCTTTCATGCATATCTTCGGATGCGCGCGACCTGAACGATGCCGCCAATGCCGGTGACAAGAAGGCCAAACTTACCCTCAAGAAACTGGTATACGACATAACCAAATATATCGGAGCCTACGCTGCCGTGATGAACGGTGTGGATCTCATCGTCTTTACAGGCGGAATAGGGGAGAACAACAGCCGTCTGCGCCGCAGGGTATGCGAGAACCTTTCATATCTCGGACTAAAGTTCGATTATGAGGCAAATGTAGCTACAGGCAAGGATACTCTCATATCCCTTCCCGATTCGAAGGTAAAGGTCGCTGTCATCACCACCAACGAGGAACTGGTGATAGCACAGGATACCATGCATATCGTCAATGAAAATAACCAGTAAAACCACAGATAAAGATGTTTACCAAATTTGAAGATATCTTTGCCGAACTTGCAGGCAGAGGTGCGAAAAAGAGAATGATTGCCGCCTGGGGCGTCGACGGCCATACCATTGCGGCTGCAGCAAAGGCTGTCGATCTCGGAATGATAGAGGCTACTCTCGTCGGTGATGAAACCCTGATCAGGGAGCAGTGCGAAAAGGATAATATAGACATGGGCAAATTCACGGTCGTACACAATCCGTCCGAGCTTCCGGCTGTGGCTCAGGCCGTGTACATGGTACGTGAAGGACAGGGAGATATCCTGATGAAAGGCCTTTGCAGTACCGACAAGTTCATGCGTGCCATCCTGAACAAGGAGACAGGGCTTCTTCCTCCGAAGGCTGTCCTGAGCCATGTATCGGTTATAGAGAATCCGAACTACCACAAGCTCATCATCCTGGGAGACATGGCCGTGATCCCTCTTCCTGACCTCAGCCAGAAAAAAGCCATACTTACATATCTGGTGAATACCGCCCATTCCATGGGTATCGCCTGCCCGAAGGTGGCCATCATAGCAGCTACCGAGCAGATGCTGGAGAAGATGCCGGCCTGTGTGGAGGCTGCCGTCCTGGCCAAGAAAGTGGACAGGGGTGAAATCAAGGGCTGCGTGGCTGACGGACCTCTCGCCCTCGATGTGGCCATCGACAAGGAATCAGTGGAGATCAAGCATCTGGTAAGCCCGGTAGCTGGAGACGCAGACTGCCTTCTCTTCCCGAATATCGAGTCAGCCAACGTATTCTACAAGACTAATTCAAAGCTTGCTGCAGGCGTGCATCAGGCCGGAATGGTAGTAGGCGCCAAAGTGCCTTGCGTCCTTTCGAGCCGTGCCGACAGCATCGATACCAAGCTTAATTCCATAGCTATTGCCGCTATGGCAGCTAAATAAGACTTTCTTATGTCCGGCAGGATTTTGGCGCTCAACACCGGATCTACCACGACTAAGATAGCTTATTATGATTCAGGCAGGAAGATATTCGAGGAGAATATCTTCCACAGTCTGGACAAATTGGCAAGATATCACTCTGTAATGGATCAGGGCCATATGAGACTCGTTACCATTACAGAGTTTCTTTTGTCGAAGAATATCCGGCTTGTAGACATAGATCTGGTCATGGCCAGGTCGGGACTCGTGTCACCGATGGAGACAGGAGTCTATGAAATAAACGAAACTCTGGAAAACGCTCTCAGGTTCTGCGATAACGGCGTACATGCATGCAACCTGTGCGGCCTTCTGGCCTGCGACATCGCAGTGCTTGTGAACGATGCCAGGAAAGAGGCAGGGATCACTGAAGTGTGCAGGGCATACATGGCCGATCCTCCCATGGCAGACGAGATGCTTCCCGAAACCAAGATCGGAGGAATCCCTGAGTTTCCGAGGAGGGCATTGTGCCATGCCCTGAATTCCAGGGCAGTTGTGAGGCATTACGCCCAGTCGAAAAACATTGCGCCGCGCAGCGTTACGGCCATAGTGGCCCATATCGGCGGCGGTACGTCGGTCACACTCCACAGGGACGGCAGGATCATAGATACCAATGACGCTCTCGGCGGTGACGGTCCTATCAGTGCGGAAAGGGCCGGTACCGTTCCTGCGTTCCCGCTCATCGAGATGTGCTTCAGCGGTAAGTATACGAAGGATGAAATAAAGAAAAAGCTCGTCGGCAAGGGCGGGGCGGTGGCGTATTTCGGTACGAACGATTTCAGGTCGGTGGTAGCGATGGCCGATGAAGGGGATGACCGTGCCAGAGTATTCATTGAAGGCTTCTGCCTCAGTATTGCCAAATACATTGCAGCGCTCGCTGCAGTCGTATCCGGGCATGTGGATGTCATAATATTGACCGGAGGCATTGCTTACAACGACGCTCTGATGGAAAAGATATCGTCAAGAGTATCTTTCATAGCTCCTGTTGAGGTTTATCCGGGAGGAAACGAGATGGATTCTCTGGCCGAGAACGGGTATGCGGTACTTTCCGGAGAGACGGAAATCAAACATTATTACCGCTGAACAGATTTCTGGCAGGGAGCTCGTCTCCATAGAGTTCCCTGCATTTTCTGAACAGGCCCTCTGTATACCTGGAGAAGCCGGGACCTTTCCATGTGCTTGTGTTTGTGATTATTATCCAGCATTCTCCGTCAGGGAAATATTTCACCAGGGCGCTTGTGCCTCCGAGTGTGCCTGTGCGTGTCCATTCTCCTGTCGGTTTGGTGTCGTTCCATCCCAGAGAATAAGTCGCCGGATCGAAATATTCTGTCATGGCGGCTACGCTTTCGGGTGAGATGATATCCTTTATTTCAGGCTTGCCGTCTATGGACGCCACGAATCTGCACAGTTCTGCCGGAGAGCCGCACCATGCGCCTGCTCCGGACAATGCATGTATGTCATTTGCACCGTAACATCTTTCCACCATCCTGCCGCTGAGATTATATTCCTCCACCGGTTCAGACCCGGAATGCATGTAGTACCTGACTTCGTTCGGGTATTTGTCCTCGTAGTAGTTTTCCGCCAGATGCATGTCATAGCACCCCGCCGGGTGCAGGACATTTTCCTTTATGAATGTCTCGTAATCCGTTCCGCTGACTTTCTCAATTATCATGGACAGGAGCAGATATCCGAAGTTGGAATAGCTCTGCCATGTTCCGGGACGGTAACCGAGCGGCCTGCTCAGAACGCATTTTACCAGGGTCCTGTGATCCGGGGCATCGTCCAGCCTGAATTGCCTTATTATGTCGCGCGTGGAGAACATGGGGTCCCCGCGGCTGCATGTGAATCCCGCCTTGTGCCTCAGCAGTTGCTCGACTGTTATGCCGAATTTCGCCTTTTCGCGTATGGCGGCGGTGAACAGCGAGTCGTCGAGTATGCCGCGCGGACCGAATACTGTATCCCGGAGAGACAGTTTCCCCTGTTCCTGAAGGAGCATGATGCCGGTAGCGGTAATCAGTTTCGATACCGAAGCCATTCTGAGGATATTCCCGGGCTCCATCATTTCCCCTTTTTCCTCGTCCGCATAGCCGTAGCCTTTGGCATAAAGCAGGGAGTCATTCCTCATGACGGCGATGGAAGCTCCTTTGATTTCCCACCTTTTCAGGAATTTTTCTATGGTATTGTCCATGCCTTCAAGGCCTGGGATGGATGACATCTCGTTGGTAAGACTGTCATTCAGACTGATAATCTTCGGCCTGGCTGGTTCGTGCCTTTCCCTGTCTCTGGAAGAAGATGACAGAGGGAGCATTATCGCAGCCAGAAGTATGGTCAGAATGACCGGTGAGAGTATTATCAGCCTTTTTCTGCTCATTTCCCCTCCTTGCCGAGAATACCTGCCCTCGTGGCGAAATCTATAATATAGTCGGCCGTGCCCTCAATGCCGAGAATCGACGAGTCTATGCACAGGTCGTAGTTCGATGCCACGCCCCAGTTGCCGAATGTATAGTAATTGTAATACGTCTCTCTTTTCCTGTCGGTCTTTTCCATCAGTTCTACGGCTTTGTCCCTGTCCAGCCCCATCCGTTCCATGATTCTCGCGATGCGGTTCTCCTGCGGAGCAGTTATGAAAACGTCGACGGTGCAGCCGAGATCCCTCAGGATGTAGTCCGCACAGCGTCCTACAATGACGGCGGATTCTTTTTCGGCGATCTCCCTGATGACTGAACTCTGTATCTGGAAAAGATTCTCGCCGTTCAGGAAATTCTTCGGAGCGCCGAAAGTCTGGGTGGCGAAAAACGACGAAACGGGAAAGAGATTCCGTTTCTCGTCCTTTTTCTTGAATACATCCGGGCTGAAGCCGCTCGATTCTGCGGCTTTGGTGATAAGGTCATTGTCGTAGACATGGATACCGAGCTTCTTTCCCAGCTCTATTGCGACCTGCTTGCCGCCGCTGCCGAACTGACGGCCGAGATTTATGATGATTTTATCTTTCATAGTATTATAGTTTACTGCCGAGGATGGACGGGTCATCTCCGTCCTGGAGTCTGTTGAGTTTCTTCATGAGACCGAGAGACATTATGAATGTCAGGAGGAATGCAAGGAAGTCGGATAAAGGGAACGACAGCCATATCCCTTTTGCATCCAGGAAAAGAGGCATCGCGTACAGAAGGGGCAGCAGGAACAGCAGCTGTCTGGACATGGACAGGATGATGGACTTGTTTATCATGCCGAGGCACTGGAAAAGATTTGATGTCACCATCTGGAATCCTACCAGAGGCAGCATGAGGTTTATCAGGACGAGCCCTTTCGCAGCCAGTTCTATAAGTTCAGGATCGGATGTGAACACCGATACGGCTGCGTGAGGGAAAGCTATGGACACCGCAAATCCTATCATTGCCACGAAAGTGGCATATTTTACAGTCTTCTTGTATACTTCCTTTACTCTGGAATATTTCCTGGCCCCGTAGTTATATCCTGCAATAGGCTGCATTCCCTGGTTGAGACCCATGTTTATCATGATGAAGAGGAACGATATCCTGTTCACGATGCCGTAAGCCCCGATCGCCAGGTCGCCGCTATAGTTCTTGAGCTGCTGGTTGATGAAAAGCGTCACAAGGCATGCTGCCGAGTTCATCAGGAACGGTGCAAGTCCGATGGACAGAGAGTCCTTGGCTATCCTGACATCCATCTTGAATATTCCTTTGCGGAAGTGCAGCAGTCTGCCCTGGTTGCTGAAATATCTCAGTATGATGAAAAGTGCCGCCAGCTGTGCAATGACCGTGGCCAGGGCGGCTCCTCTGATGCCCATGCCGAGTGCGAATATGAATATCGGAGCGAGTATCAGGTTGAGCACCACCGTAAGTATGGTCAGATTCATGGCCATCCTCGGATTCCCGGATGCACGGAGAAGGTTGTTCAGACCCAGGTACAGGTGCGTCACGACATTTCCGAGCAGGATTACCTGCATATATTCGCGGGCATAGACTATGGTATTTTCGCTGGCTCCGAAGAAATACAGTATCGGGTCGAGAAAAGCCAGGGATACGCTCATGAATACCAGACCTATGATAATGTTCAGCACTACGACATTACCGAGCACCTTGTTCGCCACTTCATAGTTTTTCTGGCCGAGCAGTACCGACATTATGGTGCTCGCACCTACTCCTACCAGAGTTCCGAATGCTGCGGAAAGGTTCATGAGCGGAAATGTGACAGCAAGTCCGGAAATGGCCAGGGGGCCGACTCCGTGGCCGATGAAGATGCTGTCTATCATGTTGTACAGAGAAGATGCGGTCATGGCGATTATGGCCGGGCCGGCGTACTTCATGATAAGCTTGCCGATCTTCTCCGTGCCGAGTTCCAATGGAATTGCCTGGTTTCCTGCCATTATTCTTCCTCCCCGTCAGGATTTTCCACAATTTCGATTTCGAATACCAGCGGTGCGTATTCAGGTATCAGCGATCCGCTGCCGGAAGTGCGGTAGCCGTATTCGGAGTAGAACATGCCTATGCCTTTTTCCATAGGCTTCATCTCCCATAACGTTTTGGCGAAGCCGGTGATTATGTCGCTGTCGTCCAGCTTCACTTCCGTCGAATCGGCGGACATGGTGACTTCTACCGGAGCATAAGTCTTGGAGGATGAGTAAATGTTGTTGTCCTTCGCTATCCTTTCATCGGTAGTGTCGAATACCTGGCCGTTCAGGAGTTTCCCCGTATAATTAATATAAATGGTGGTGTCGGTGTGAAGCGTTTCGTCCGAGACCGGCGCCGAAAGCTGCTTGTAATAGAATCCGTAGAACAGCGAATCCACGCCATCCAGATATTTGGCGGAGTACCGTTCCATCGTGTCTATCTGCCATTGGATAATGTCATCGGTGACTTCGATGACTTTTACCGAATATATCTGCGGACTGTTGTCCTTGACTTTCGACAGATATTCTTCTTCGGAATCATATCTGTTGTAGGTCTGGAGCCATCCTGGAATCACGGCTTCCCTGCTGCTTCCTTCCGTCATTCCGATGATCATGTCTTCGATACCCTTGTTCAGGGAATTTTCGTGTACTGACCAGACTCTCGGTCCGTAATAGTATGACTTGTCATATTCTCCGAGCTGCTTGGCTACAGTGGAATCCGATGTGGATGATATGTTTCCGTCCAGATCACGTATGGTATATGTCACTCTGGCGTAGCATGGAAGTTCTACGGCCTTGCCGCTGCCGGCAGGCTCGTCGTCGAGGATGTATATGCCCATCCCGGCCTTTCCGGCATCAGGATGATGGGTGTGTATCCACGCTTCGAGGTATGCTTTCTCATTTTCATTGGCCTGGGTCTCCTCTTTTACGGCACAGCTCACGAGGGTTCCGGCTGTAAGTAATGCTAATGCATAAAGTCTTGATTTCATCTTCTAAAATTTTGTCGTGCAAAAATACAGATAAATTTGTCAGCGGGTACATCGGTCCCGGCTGGATTCAGTCATTTGTCAGGCTTTCGACCCATATCTGGTAAATCAAGGCAGAATTGGCTGGAATATTCCCGATGATCTTGTCGCCGAATCCGTATTTTCCGGAAAAGACGATATAGCAGATCTCACCGCCCCTGACACCGGCCAGGCCTTTTCTCAGGCCTTCCACCAGCGAGGAGTCGTCATCGAGTGTGACTGTAAGGATGCCATAATCCGGCGACGTCAGGGTCCATCCGCTTTCGGTGGCAGTCTCTTCCCTGTTCGTGATGAAGAGGTTACTTGCTGACGGAGCGCTTCCGCTGAATATGTATCCGGCATAATAGAATGATACAGTGCCCCCTTTCGCGAGCTCTTCTCCGCTTCCTTCTGTCAGGACTATCCTGTTGGAGCCTCCATTATGCACTATCCTGGGCGCCGGGTCCTGCGAGGACAGACTTTCGATGAATGAATCGATCCTGTCTTCCTGTGAGGAATACGTCGTCTCCAGACTTTGTTTCTTGCATGCCGACATACAGCAGAATGCCGCTGCCGCCATGAGGCAATATCTGAAAAATTTTCCCATAAATCCTTTACTGTATATCATTCAGGAATTTTCCCGTAACTCTTTCCGTATAGCTTGCCGCCTTTTCAGGTCCTCCTCCATCCAGATCCTTTTCCTTGAGCAGTTTCCCGCCTGCCGCAAGTTCATGCCCGCCTCCGTTGAAATACAGCGCGGCGCATCTGTTTGCCGATATCCCTCGTTTTGACCTGACAGACACCCTGAACCTGTCGTCCTCTTCCTTGAGCAGAAGGCTCATCCTGACATTTTTTATGCCAAGCGCCATATTCACGAACCCTTCCGTCTCTCCTTCCCTCAGATCGTACTTCTTTGCCAGCTCCTTGCTTATTATCATATAGGCGGCGCCTTCCGGAGTGATTTTCATGACTTCGTGCAGAAGTTCGCCCATGAGCCTGAATCTGTTTTCCCTGTAATTATTGTACAGGGATGCCACTATTGCATCCCTGTCAATGCCGGCTCCCAGCAGTTCCGAGGCCATCCTGAACGTGGACGGGAACACGGAATTCGAAAAATTGTTCGTGTCCGTGGTCATTCCGGCCAGAAGCGCTTCGGCCGCCTTTACCGGGAGTCTGGAGGCATCTCCGCATATTTCCGGACATGACATCAGTATATGGTACAGCAGTTCGGCAGTAGACGAAATCTCAGTTACGGAAAAGACAAGATCGAACTCTCCGGCATCCGGGTTCAGGTGGTGGTCGATGAGAATTTTCGGACAGCGGTTTTCCCTGAGTGCCTTTTCCAGGTTTTCAGCCCGGCCGAAGGAGTTCATGTCCAGGCAGAATATCAGATCGCTGCGCCGTATGGCATCGAGAGCTTTCTCCGGGGAATCTTCATAGACGGAAATCCTTTCCTTTCCTTCTCCTGCCAGAAACGACAGCGAATCGGGGTATCTGTCATTCAGGATTACCGTCGGGGTCTTGCCTGTATACCGGATATAGTGGAAAAGTCCCATGGAGCTGCCTATGGCGTCGCCGTCAGGATGCATGTGCGTCACTATGGCTATGTTCTCTGCCTTTTCAGTCATTGTCCGCATGGACATTACTATTGCAGGATTTATATTTTCCATATATTCAATATATTGTCGCCGGGAAAGTTTTTCCTTCATTAATGTGGGCGCAAATTTACAAATTATATTGCATTTGATAAATCAAATTTTTAACTTTGTCCGGAATTTTGAATATAATTAAATCACTAAAATAATTATGAAAATATTCAAGAAGGTACTTATCTACCTCATTTTCCCGCTTGCCATCATCGGATTGGCTTACCTGATTGTCGAAAGCGTGATGGAACCTGTGCGTTTCAACAATGAGAAGGCGGCCCGCGAAGCCGTCGCTATCCAGAGACTCAAGGATATCCGTACTCTGCAGAATGCCTACAAGGCCGAATATGGAAAATTCACTGCCTCGTTCGACACTCTCAAATCATTCTTTACCGATTCATCCATGAAGGTGGTGATGCAGATCGGTTCCAACGATGACTCGATAGCGGTGGTCAATACCGAGAGACTCAAGAAACGTAATCCTCGTATCAAGCCTGAGCAGATGCTCGAACTTTACAGGAAAGGCGAACATCTTGTGTTCAGGATCGAGAATGAGATTCCTGTAAGGGATACTCTTTTCAACGACCGCAAGGACTTCGATCTTGATTCCCTGGCTTTCGTACCTTTCTCGCATGGCGATTCGATACTCATGCAGGCTGTAGTCAAGACAGTATCCGGTGTGAAGGTTCCTCTCTTCGAGGCCAGCATGACTTACAAGTCTCTTCTCAAAGGTCTGGATAACCAGCTCAGGATAAACCTTGACGCTCAGGAAAAGGAAAGAAACGAGAAGAAATACGGAACTGCCGATTTCTCCGGACTCAAGGTCGGAAGTGTCACTGCACCTAACAACAATGCAGGAAACTGGGAGTAACGGCAGGACAAGCATATCCGTACAGGTTTCCCTGGCAGGATATGTTTCCAGAACAGATATGAACGGTGTCAGCGTATCATCCGGATGGGTGAGCGCTGACCGTTTTTTTACTGATTCCCGGTTCCGGAGGCGCTATGACGACGTGTCGGTCTCACTGTTCACCCCGAAGTTCACTCTGGTTCCCGAACAGTTTTTCGACCCTCTTTCCGCCCGCTCCGTACTTTCGGATGTCGCGGAGCTGGAAGATTCGGATTATGTGACGTTCGAACGACTGCCGCATCTGAAGGCGGTTCTGGTTTATTCGAATTCCATAGGGGAGACTCTGTCCAGGGCGGTTGCGGAAACTGTTGTCAGATCAGACGGTTTCAAGACAAAAGTATTGCCTGAAGTATGGTACATGCTGAAGGCTCTGGATTCCATACAGGAGTATAACAAGGTGGTGGCATCGGTAGCCGACGGTTATCTTTATCTCGTCATTGCACAGGGCAGGAGCCTGCTGCTGTGCAATTCATACCAGGCTTCGGATTCCGTGACTGCGGAATATTTCATATTTCTGGCTATGAAGAAGCTGCAGCTGAATCCCGAAATGACCACGATTTATTTCAGGACTCCGCTGCAAGAAGAGGACGAGATGTCGCTGTACAGGTATTTCAAGTCGGTAGATTATCTGTAATGAGAATAATTGGAGGAAAGTTGAAGGGGAAGCCGATAGTGCCCCCTCAGGGATATCCGGCGCGTCCTACTACGGATTTTGCCAAGGAAGGCCTTTTCAATATCCTGGATAACGAGTATGAGTTCGACGGTCTTGCTGTTCTGGATCTGTTCGGAGGGACAGGCTCCATATCATACGAATTCGCTTCCAGAGGTGCATCCGACATCGTCTGCGTGGAAATGAACCCTTCGAGTGCGTCGTTCATAAAGTCGCAGGCAAGGAAATTCGGACTGGATGCCATAACGGTAGTCCGGCATAATGTGTTCGATTTCCTGAAAATCTGCGAAAAGAAATTCGACATAATATTCGCCGACCCTCCTTATTCTATCGACGGACTCGATACTATCCCAGATCAGGTATTTGCTGCGGACGTGCTGGTCCCGGAAGGTTATTTTATTCTGGAGCATCCGGCAGAATTCCGTTTTACGGATCATCCGCGTTTCCTGAAAGAAAGGAAATACGGCAATGTACATTTCTCTTTCTTTGAAAATTCTCCGGAAAAATAAATTATATTTGCCTTTTGCATTAAAATCGGAATATATGAAAAAAGTTCTTGCAACAGCAGTGGTATTGGTGTATTGTACATTGGCCGGGGCGCAGACTTCCAAGAGCCTTTTCTGGAAAAAGGACGGAGTGCAGGTCAGTGAGATAGTTTCACAGGAAGCGGATCTTTATAAGGAAGTAGGACATCACGGACCGGCTGTGGAGAATACGCATTTCGCCCTTCGCATATATTTCAATGACAGCGGTGCGATAGATGTGTATTCCAAGTCCGGACGCGGGCTGGAACTGGAGCAGTACAAATGGTATCCTACTGCGGAACAGCAGGAAAAATACGGGGCAGGCTGCGATGAGTACAGGGTCGGCAAGACTGTGGGTTTGGGCGGAATAGCTTTGTGGGACGGAAAGTCTGAAGTGAAACTGAAAGCTACCAGGGGCCGTACGGCCAGAGTGGGGGATACCAAGAACGGATCTTTCGCTGAGATGATAGCTTACGGTGTCCCGTATATGAAAGATACGGTAGACATATCCATAAGAATAGACATGAGCAGGAAAACCCGTACGGCTGTGGTGACTGCCAGTGAATTGTCCGGAAAGGAAGTCATGTTCCTCACAGGCGTGAACTATCATCCCGGCGAGACGGTGAAATGCGGAGACGGCTTTATTTTCGCATGGGGCATCCACCCTGCCGATGTTTCCGAATCGCCTATACCTATCGGAGCCGGAATGTTTTATAAGACGGGAGATTTCGGCCCTATGGAGGTGACTCCCGACATGATCCGCATCATTTCGAAACCGGCGTCATCCGTCTCTACCACAGTAGTGGCCGCTTCTACCAAGGAAGCTGAGCTGAATACGGCAAAACGTTTCGAAAACTTCATGATCAGATAATCCTGTCCGCTCCCGATATGTCCAAAAACAGGAAAATAGAGAAAACCAATGCTGCACGTCTGCTGGACAAGGCAGGTATAACTTATGAGCTGGTGCCGTATGAGGTGGATGAAAACAATCTGGCGGCAACGCATATTTCGGAGCAGCTCGGAGAACCGGTAGAGCAGGTCTTCAAGACCCTGGTACTGTCAGGGGACAGGACTGGCTATTTCGTCTGCGTGATTCCGGGAAACGGTGAAGTGGACCTGAAAGCTGCGGCGAAAGTGTCAGGCAACAAGAAATGCGACCTGATTCCGATGAAGGATCTTCTTCCCGTGACAGGTTATATCAGAGGAGGGTGTTCTCCGGTGGGCATGAAAAAGCCTTTCCCTACGTACTTTCATTCTACTGTCCTGGATTTCGATACAGTATATGTCAGTGCCGGTGTGCGCGGTCTTCAGTTCAGGGTCAGCCCGAAAGACCTGGTCTCATACGTTCACGGGGAGACTGCTGATATTGTTAAATGATGGCGGCCGTGGATGGCGTCAAAGCAACAGCAGATGGTTGACTCAAAACGTCTAAGACGGGCCTTTCTAATTATATGGATACGGCAGTGTAGTGCGGACCGAACCGTTCGAAGGCGGCGCGGTCGAGCATCTCCCTGTCGTCCGGGTGGGCTATGCCGATGAGCAGTTTGGCCCTTTCCTGCATGGATTTCCCGTAGAGATCCACTGCACCGTATTCTGTAACTACCCAGTGTGCATGCGCCCTGGTGGTCACGACTCCGGCTCCGGAAGTGATGGCCGGCGCTATCTTCGACACGCCTTTCCTGGTCCTTGAAGGCATGGCTATGATGGCTTTGCCTCCCTGCGACAGCGAAGCTCCGTACACGAAGTCTATCTGACCTCCGACTCCGGAGTAGAATTTCGTACCTATGGAATCGGCGCATATCTGTCCCGTAAGGTCTATCTGCACGGCAGAGTTTATGGCCACCATTTTCGGATTTTTGGATATTACATAAGGATCATTCGTGTAGCCGACATCCATCATGGCGACCATCGGGTTGTCATCTATGAAATCATAGCACTCCTTTGAACCGAGGAGGAATGTAGCCACTATTTTCCCTTTGTCGGTGACTTTCCCTGTGCCGTCGATCACTCCCTTGTCTACCAGCTCCAGTACGCCGTCGGCAAACATTTCGGTGTGGATACCCAAATGCCTGTGTCCTCCCAACTGTGCGAGGACGGCATTCGGAATGGCTCCTATTCCCATCTGCAGACAGGAGCCGTCGTCTATAAGTTCCGCACAGTGTTTCCCGATGGATGTCTCCACTTCGTCAGGCTGGCTGAAATGACCGGGAACCAGCGGAGTATCATCCTCCACGAATATGTCGATGAGATCCATCGGTATCATGGCCTGTCCCCAGGCACGCGGTACATTCCTGTTCACTACGGCGATTACGGTTCCGGCGCATTCTATGGCGGCCAGGGTGGCGTCTACCGAAGTGCCGAGAGATACGTAGCCGTGCTTGTCCGGCGGGCATACCTGTATCATGGCTACATCGCACGGAAGCGCTCCGCAACGGTACAGTTTCTGTGTTTCACCCAGAAAAACAGGTATGTAGTCGGAATAGCCCTCCTGTACGCTTTTACGGACATTCGCCCCGATGAAGAAGCCCTGATGAAAAAATATGCCTTCGAATTTCGGATCCGAGTACGGAGCCGGACCTTCGGTATGCAGGTGGTGCACCTTCACATTCTTGATTTCTCCGGCTTCCCCTCTGCGGCACATTGCATTGATCAGGATCTGCGGTGCGCTGGCCACGCTGCTCAGGTGCACGTGGTCTCCTGACTTGATGACTTTGACTGCTTCGTCGGCAGATACATAGTGGATTTCTTTTTTCATGTCTGTCTTGTTCGTGAATTGCAAAATTAATAAAAAATCATATTCGGTGAAAATGGCTGGCGGTACAGCTGAATTATTGAACATTCTTTTATAATTTTGCATTCGTCAAATTGCCATGCAGAATAATTATTGGATACATTGATATGAAAAGCAGACAGGAAAAACTCGAAGCATTCGGCAGAATACTCGACATACTGGATGAACTCAGAGTGAAATGCCCGTGGGACAGGGCGCAGACTACAGAGTCCCTCAGGCCTCAGACCATTGAAGAGACATACGAACTCAGTGATGCCATACTGAAAAAAGACGATGCGAACATATCGAAAGAGCTCGGCGACGTGCTTCTTCATGTCCTTTTTTATTCCAAAATAGGGGAGGAGAACGGTACATACGACATCGTGGATGTCATCAATCATCTGTGTGACAAACTCATATACCGCCATCCTCATGTCTTCTCCACTGCTCAGGTGGCCGATGCCGCAGAGGTGGTGAAGAACTGGGAACAGCTGAAACTGAAGGAAAAGGACGGGAACAAGAGAGTCCTGTCCGGAGTTCCGGAGACCCTTCCTCCTCTCCTGAAAGCCTACAGGATGCAGGACAAGGCCCGTGGCGTGGGCTTCGACTGGGAGCAGAAAGAGCAGGTATGGGACAAGGTCAGCGAGGAACTCGGCGAATTCAAGGCAGAACTCCAGTCCATGGAGACCGTATCGTCCGACGAAGACAAGAAAGCCGCCAAAGACCGTGCAGAAGCCGAGCTCGGTGACTATCTCTTCGCGATAGTCAATGCCGCCAGGCTCTACGGACTGAATCCGGATACGGCTCTCGAGCGTACCTGCCACAAATTCAGGCAGAGATTCACATATCTGGAAGAACACACCATCAGGCAGGGCAGAAGCCTGAAAGACATGACATTGGCAGAGATGGATGCCATCTGGGACGAGGCTAAGGCAAAGGGACTCTGATGGAGGCGGATATTGTGATGCCTGCAGGAGCTCAGTCATCCGGGATTCCTGCCTGGAAGGAGCGGACTGCTCTTCTCATCGGCCTGGACGGAGTGGACAGGCTGGCCCGTGCTGCTGTGGCCGTAATAGGGGCCGGGGGTGTCGGAGGTTTTGCGGCAGAGATGATAGCGCGTGCAGGGGTGGGCAGGATGATTGTCATGGACAGTGACGTGGTGTCGGTTACAAACAAGAACCGGCAGCTTCTGGCCTTGGATTCCACCATCGGAAGGCTCAAATGCGAGGTGCTGGCCGAAAGACTCAGGGATATAAACCCAGACATTGACCTGCAGGTCATGGAAAAGTATCTGGAGGCCGACGCTGTGGATACTGTTTTCGCGGACTGGAAGCCCGATGTGGTGATAGATGCGATAGACACCATCGCGCCGAAACTTGCGTTGATTAAATATTGCCTCGACAGAGGCATCCCTGTGGTTTCATCGATGGGGGCCGGGGCTAAAATGGATGCGACTAAAATCAGGATATCGGACATTTCGAAGACTTTCAACTGTCCTCTGGCTTTCATCGTCAGGAAAAGGCTGCGCAGGATGGGTATCAGACGGGGAGTGACGGCTGTATTTTCCGAGGAACTGCCTGACAAGGATGCTTTCATCGTCTGCGACGAGAAGAACAAGAAATCGAACGCCGGAACCATTTCCTATATTCCCGCCGTCTTCGGGTGCGCCTGTGCCCAGGCGGCAATAGCTTCGCTGCTTTCGGACCGGAAACCTGTCTGACCCGGAAGCAGCAGAATGTACTCTTTTTTATTTGCAGGTTTTATGCAAAATCGGAATTCAATCCCGAAATTACATAAATCGTAGATGCCGATAATTGATTATTTCAATCTCTCCCGCACTGTTTTCAAAATCTCCGTTATATACGATGCATTTCTTGACTACCGGGGAAGCAAGCCAGCCGGACAGTTTCTTCAGTGCAGTTCCAAATTCCGGAACGTATGTCATGGAGGATTTTATTTCAAATGCCTTTATTTCTCCTTCTTCTTTTAAGAGAAGATCCACTTCATTGCCGTTGCTGTCTCTGTAGAAATATACTCCGCCTTCCCTGCCTTTATTCATTCTGTGCTTGACAGCTTCCATGACTACATAGTTTTCAAAAATGTTTCCTCTCATCTTGTCTCTTGACAATTGCCCCGGGCTTTCGATATCAAGCAGGCAGCATGCAAGTCCGGGATCGGTAAAATACAGTTTCGGACGTTTCACGAGGCGTTTTGATATGTTTCCATAATATGGGGGAAGAAGATATACGATATAAGAAGCAGTCAATACTGATAACCACGCAGAAATAGTCTTGCTGTCGACACCTATTTCTCCTGATAATTCATTCGCGTTGAAAATCGAACCGATACGCGCAGCGCACAACTTTAGAAATTTGAAGAACAGCATGCTGTCTTTTATATGCAGAAAGTCGCGGATGTCTTTTTCCAAATATGTCTTGACATACGACGGATAAAAAAGCCTGGATATATTCTTTCCAGCACAGACTGCGGGAAACAGTCCGTCATACAGGAATGTGTTCAGATCTTTTTCATTTTGAAATGACGATATTTCTTCATAAGACATCGGCATAAGTTCATATATTCCGGCTCTTCCCGCCAAAGATTCGGACAATGATTTCATAAGTTCGAAATTCGAACTGCCTGAAAGGAAAAACTTTCTTTCGGGATGGTTGTCTACGATACCTTGGATGTACTCGAACAGCATCGGCACTTTTTGTACTTCATCAATGAAAATCGGTTTGTTGGTCTGATTCAGGAAAGCTATCGGGTCATTTTCAGCGAAGCTTCTGACATTCACATCTTTCAGAGAAAGTTTTACTGCATCAGGGAAAAGATGGCTGAGCAGCGTACTTTTCCCTGACTGCCGTGGTCCGGTGACGGCAATTACCGGAAAATATCGCGCCGCCTCATTTATGGTCTGTTCTATTTTTCTGGTTATATAATCCATTTTATGCAAAATCGGAATTGAATTCCGAAATTACATAAAATTATTCTAAAAATCAAAGGATTCAGACAAAAATCACGCTGCTCGCTCTCGACCCTTATTAAGCTGTTTCATAGCTTTTCCTCGTTCCGCCTCGGATATCGCGGAATACACTCCGCTATGTCTCACTCGGTTAAGGGGATGTCGCTCCTTCCAGTCACGGTCCCTGCGGGACTTGTTAAATAACGTCAGTTCGACGAACTATTATACTCAGGACCAGAGACTTCGTCGAACTGACGTTACGATTTCTTCGAAATCTCTTTCCTTTTACGTGCCACCCCTCCTAAATCCTCCCCTTCGTATGGGAGGACTTACCTACGGATTCGTTTCCCGAATCCTATAAAAGAGGTAGTTCTCTGAAATTCACTGCGTTCTTTTCATCGAACTCACGTTAAATAAATTTGTTCTGCTCTCGGCTTCTGCGATATTTGGCCTGCGGCCACATATACTGTGGCACTTCGGGAATGGAAATTAAACAAGTTTATTTCCATTCCTCTCAGTTTCTGCGTATATTTGCCGCTGTCGCGTCACATATACTGTGGCACTTCGGCAAAGTAAATAAATTTCCTTTGCTCTCAGTTTCTGCGTATATTTGCCGCTGTCGCGTCACATATACTGTGGCACTTCGGCAAAGTAAATAAATTTCCTTTGCTCTCAGTTTCTGCGTATATTTGCAGTTTGACTAAAGTAAGTACGAATAGTTATGGCAGATTATAAGGTAGTCGAGGTGGTCTCAGGCGGTGACCTGAAAAAATTCATCAAGTTTCCGAATGACCTGTACAGGAATTGTCCCCAGTATGTTCCGGCATTGTTCGCAGACCAGAAAAAGTCATTGACGGCGGCGCCGTCACTCGAATATTGCACCAGAAAGATGTGGATGGTGCTGGACGGGAAAAAGGTCGTCGGCCGTATCTGCGGCATGATAAATCCGAGGTACAACGAACGCTACGGAAAGAAAAGGGCGCGTTTCGGGTGGTTCGACACCATAAATGACATCGAAGTGGCGAGGCTGTTGCTCGGTACGGCCGAGAAATGGGCAAAGGAGAACGGCATGACTGAAATCCACGGGCCCCTCTATTACAATACTCTCGGAAAGCAGGGCATGCTGGTGGAAGGCTACGAGAATCTGGCTCCGTTCAACTGCCTGTACAACTATCCGTACTACAATGACCTGGTGACCGCGCTCGGATATGAGAAAGAATGCGACTGGGTACAGTACAAGCTCAGGGCAGACCAGCAGCTTCCGGATAAGATGGTGGCTGTGGCTGACCGCCTGATGTCCAGGTACAAACTGGTGGAGGGAGATATCGATACATTGAAGCATGACAGGGCGCTCGTGCGTGAATTTTTCAGAATTTACAATGAAAGCTTTGCGGAAAGCGTATATAATTTCATTCCGTTTACCGATGAAGAGATAGAGGATGAGGCAAATCAGACTATAGGCCTGTTGGATAAGAGGTTATGCTGCTTCCTTCTCGATGAGAACAGGGATATTGCAGCTTTCGGCATATCTTTTCCTTCCATATCGAAGGCTCTGCAGAAGGCAAAGGGTTCCATGTTCCCGTTCGGATGGATACATTTCCTGAAGGCGTTGAAGAAATTCGATACCATCGATCTGATGATAAACGGCGCTGCTCCTAAATGGCAGAATACGGGAGTCTCGTCCGTCTACCACAGTATCATGGCGAGGAAGTACCGTGAATCCGGCGTGAAATGGGCGATAACGAATCCTCAGATAGATACTAATTCCGCATCTTTCGTGTGGGAGAAATACGAACATGAGCTCTACATGCGGAGACGTTGCTATGTAAAGACGATAGGATAAACAAACAAGATTACCGGAAATAAAATATATGTCAGAAAATACGTTGATAGAAAAAATCCTGGGACTGCAGGAAAAATATGAGGATCTGCAGAAACAGCTTTCGGATCCGGAAGTGATTTCGGACATGAAAAAGTACGTGCAGCTTAACAAGGAGTACAAGGAACTGGCTCCTATAATCAAGGCAGGCATCGAATATAAGAAAATGATGGACGATTACGATTCGGCCAAGGAGATTCTGGCGACTGAGAAAGACGAGGAGCTGAGAGAGATGGCCAAAGAGGAAGTCGCAGACATAGAGCAGAAGATTCCTGCCATGGAAGAGAACATAAAGCTGTTGCTTATTCCTGCCGACCCGCAGGACAGCAAGAATGCCATTCTGGAAATCAGGGGAGGTACTGGCGGCGATGAGGCTGCCATCTTTGCCGGAGACCTTTTCAGAATGTATTCCAAATATGCCGAAAAGAAAGGCTGGAAAATGGAGGTCACGAACCAGTCGGAAGGCGCTGCGGGAGGTTTCAAGGAAATAGTCTGCAAGATTTCCGGCGACCATGTGTACGGGACGCTCAAATACGAGTCCGGAGTGCACCGCGTCCAGCGTGTGCCACAGACCGAGACCCAGGGCAGGGTCCATACATCTGCTGCGTCAGTGGCAGTGTTGCCTGAAGCCGACGAGTTCGATATAGAGCTGAACATGAATGATATCAGAAAAGATACTTTCTGCTCTTCCGGTCCTGGAGGACAATCGGTGAATACGACTTATTCCGCTATCCGCCTTACGCATATCCCGTCAGGAATCGTGGTCCAGTGCCAGGATGAGAAATCTCAGTTGAAGAATTTCGACAAGGCTCTCGCCGAGCTTCGTACCAGGCTTTACAACATGGAGTACGAGAAGTATCTGAACGAGATTTCCGCCAAGCGCAAGACTATGGTATCCACGGGTGACAGGTCCGCGAAAATCAGGACTTACAACTATCCTCAGTCCCGCGTGACTGATCACAGGATAAATTATACCATGTATAATCTGCCTGTGTTCATGGACGGTGAGATACAGGAGGTGATAGACCAGCTGCAGATTGCGGAGAATGCCGAGCGCCTGAAGGCAGCCGCAGAATAGCGCACGCTACGCGCTATTCTGCTCAAAGCGAATATGGGCGTAACGCAGCAAATACCCTTTAGTCGGCTTCAGTCAACAGCATTTAGGAATCCTGATAATGATGAAGAACAACAATTTCGACCAATACGCGGAGAAATATGACGCATGGTTTCTGGAGAACACGAATGTCCTCTATTCGGAAGCCGCCCTGGTGGCATATTTCCTCCGTAAAAACGAAAAGATCCTCTCGATCGGCTGCGGAAGCGGTCTTTTCGAGAGGATTCTCCGTACTGACTACGATATTCTGATAGAAGACGGCGTGGAACCCTCTTCCGACATGGCGCAGATAGCCAGAGCCAGAGGCATGAACGTGACTGTCGCTACGGCAGAAGATCATATAGCCGCGCCGTGTTCCTATGACACGATTCTGTACAACGGATGTCCGGGCTATATAACCGACCTCGATCTGGCCCTCTCGCACAGTTACGATGCACTGAAACCCGGAGGCAAGGCAATACTGATAGATATCCCGAAAGAAAGCTCATACGGAGTCCTGTATAACCTCGCCAAAGCTCTCGGCACCTGGGACCATTCTTTGCTGGAAGGTGTTCAGCCGAAAGATCCTTATCCTATTGAACTGGTGACAAAGGCATGCTGGAGGACCACTGCAGAGAAAGTGGAGTCCATGCGTAAGGCAGGATTCTCGGACTTCGAATTTGCCCAGACCCTGACTACGCATCCCCTGAATTCCGGCGACTATATACAGAAACCGGTTCCCGGCTGCGATTCAGGCGATTATGTCGCCATTTGCGGGTATAAACGCTGAGAGTCATGTGGAGCGACGAGGCCTGGCAGGCGGCAGAGCCTGTATACCTGCAGATTCTGGCACATCCTTTCATTGTCGGACTGACATCCGGAGACCTTTCTCCCGACAGGTTCAGGTATTATATAGAGCAGGATTCGCTTTATCTCAGGGAATACTGTCGCGTTATGGCAGTCATGTCCTCACGTTTCGACGATCCGGAAGCAGCACGTCTGTTCATGACATTTGCCCGGGAAAATCTCGATGCCGAAAAGGCTCTTCACGATTTTTATATGTCCGTATCCGGACAATGTTCCCGCTTCGCCTCTCATGAGCCGGGAGAGGCCGCAGTTCATTCTTGTCCGCCTTCTCCGGCATGTCTGCTGTGTTCCTCACATTTGTGGAGACAGGCAGTGTCGGAGCCCCTTGAGGTGGCATTGGCCTCCGTCCTTCCGTGTTTTACCGTGTACAGCAGGGTGGGACAGGCCGTTTTCGAGGCTGCTTTTCCGGCTCTTGAGACCAACCCGTACGGTAAATGGATTGCAACGTATGGCAGTACCTCTTTCGATGAACCGACGGAAAAACTTGTGGCTTTGTGCAATGATGCGGCCGCCGGTGCCACACCTGTCATGCGTGGCAGGATGACAGAAGCCTTCGTTACGGGAGTTAAACTGGAATGGCTGTTCTGGAACAGCGCATACGAAATGGAAAAATGGAAAATCTGAAGAAATACAGGGTGGCGCTGTCCATAGCCGGCAGCGATCCCAGCGGCGGAGCTGGCCTTCAGGCCGACCTGAAGACATTTTCCGCGTGCGGATGTTATGGAGCTACGGCCGTGGTGGCAGTAGTGGATGAAAATACGGTAGGGGTGACAGGCGTTCATCCTATACCTGTGGATTTTGTCACAGGGCAGATACGCTCCGTGCTGGACGATATCGGAGCCGATGCCGTCAAGATAGGCATGCTTCACAGTTCCGAACTGGTTATCGCCGTAAAAGAGACTCTGGAAAAATATGACATCAGCAATATTGTACTCGATCCCGTGATGGTCGCGACATCCGGCGATCCGCTTCTGGAAGCCGATGCAGTCGAGACATTGAAGACTGTGCTGATACCGTATGCAAGAGTCATAACCCCTAACATCCCTGAAGCGGAGATACTTCTCGGGAAGAGGATTACATCCCAGTCAGAATTGCCTGAATGCGCCAGGCTCTTGTCACAGGATGGAAAAGTGTCTGTATTGCTGAAAGCAGGCCATCTGTCTGACGAGGAACTGACAGATGTATTCTATAATGCCGAAACCGGCAATGTCCTTGAACTGAAATCCCCTCGTCTGGCTACCGCCAATACGCATGGTACAGGTTGCACCCTGTCTTCTGCCGTAGCCGCTTTTCTGGCCAGAGGCTTCTGTCTGGATGATGCGGTGCGCAATGCCAAGGATTATATCGCCCGGGCCATTGAAGCCGGGTCGCATTACCGTATAGGCCACGGCCATGGCCCTGTCCATCATTTTTTCGAATTCTGGGAATAAGCTGGAGAATGTTATGGCAAGTACGGTCAGAGGCGTATTCTTCGATATGGACGGCGTCGTTATAGACAGCAAGTCCCTGTGGAGCAATATCCTCGATACTGTTGCAGCTTCTTTTTCCCTGGATTTGTCCCTGCTTCGCAAATATGACGGACTGAATCTTTCCACAAAGGAAGCGATGCGCCGGGTTCTGGAAGACAGCGGATATCGTTCTTCCGATATGCTCGGCAGTCTTATTTCCGAAATAGACAGGCTGTACGCTTCCCTCATGTCGGAATATACCTTTATGGAACTGGGGATCCGTGAAGTCCTTGACATGCTGTCCGGGAAAGGAGTATTTATGGTCCTGGTAAGCAATTCTTCACGCAGTCAGGTGGATATGGTAATCGGGCATTACGGTCTTGGAGATATCTTCAAAGCCGAAGTGACCGCTGACGATGTTCTGTGCGGCAAGCCAGACGGCGAACCCTACCTCAAGGCCCTCACTCTGTCAGGGCTCGCGCCTGATGAAACGGTAGTGGTGGAGGATTCGATGACCGGAGTAGTTTCGGCAGGAAATGCCGGTCTGGACTGCATTATGATAGCCGGACCTGCAGTTCCCGCGGATTTCAAGTCCGTACGATGTGTCTGCAGGGAGAAACTGTATGAAATTTTGGATAAACTTACTGGAGATGAAAAAGATAATTAACCCGTGGCTCGGCCTGGAGGATCAGGGCTACAATTGTTTCGGATGTGCACCGTCGAACAGGTACGGTCTCAAGATGGAATTTTACGAAGACGGCGACGAAGTGGTTTCATACTGGAATCCTTCGGATGATTATCAGGGATGGCTGCACACTCTTCACGGCGGCATACAGTCCACTCTGATGGACGAAATCGCGATGTGGGTCATTGCGCGCAAGCTGCAGACTTCCGGCATGACTACCAGAATGGACATCAAGTTCAGAAAGCCTGTTCCTACAGGACCTGATGTCAAGATCGAAGTACGCTCCCATATCCGTGAAATGAAGAGAAACTTCGCCATTCTCGATGCGCGTATCCTTCATGACGGAACGGTATGTTCGGAGGCTGAGATTACATATTTCTGTTTTCCCAAGGAGAAAGCGGCTTCTGATTTCTATTTCAGCGGATGCGAGGTGGAATAAATATCCGCCTGCAGCTGATAAAGAGAGAGAGGGTGACCAGAAAGATTCCGGGTCACCCTCTCTCTTTGCGGATTTGTCTGCGCCAAACTACGCCAGCGCGAATGAAAGGTCGCCTCTGCAGCAGAGTTTGCCGTTGACTTTAAGAGATGCCTCAGTGAAGAAGATGTTCCCTCTTCTCCCGGTCAGTTTCGCCGTGATTTCGCAGAGATCTCCCGGACGAACGATATTCTTGAACTTCACGTTGTTGATTCCGGTGTAGAGAGTAGTCTTGCCCTGTACTTCATCTTTCACGAGCAATACGCAGCTCTGGGCCATGATTTCGCATTGGATAACGCCAGGAACGATAGGATTGCCGGGGAAATGTCCGCGGCAGAAGAATTCGTCTTCACGTATCCTGTATTTGGCATGGGCTACGCCTTCTTCATCGATTTCCACCTCATCGACCAGAAGCATCGGCTCCCTGTGAGGCAAATATTCCTTGAGTTCTTCTCTGTTCATTTCAAATATGGTTTAGATTCTAGCGGTAATCGATTTATTCTGCTTTACGGAAAGCAACACAGCCGTTATGTCCTCCGAAACCGAGCGAATCCGAAATGGCGATGGTCAGATCGACTTTCTCCGGCTGGTTAGGAGTGTAGTTCAGGTCGCACTCAGGGTCAGGAGTGTCGAGGTTGATGGTAGGCGGAACGATACCGTTCTTCAGTGCCAGTATGCTGGCAATGGATTCTACCGCACCTGCTGCACCGAGCATGTGCCCTGTCATGGATTTGGTAGAACTGATATGTGCCTTGCGGGCATTTTCCTCACCCATGGCGAGTTTGAATGCGGCTGTCTCCGATGCATCGTTCAGGTGAGTGCCTGTACCGTGTGCATTGATGTACAGAGTGTCTTTCTCTCCGTCATATCCTGCTTCAGAGAGCGCCATTTCTATGGCCTTTGCCTGTGTCACTCCGTCAGGTCTCGGAGCTGTCACGTGATGGGCGTCGTTAGTGTTCCCGTATCCCACTACTTCGGCGAATATCTGTGCGCCTCTGGCTTTTGCATGTTCGTATTCCTCAAGCACGAGCATGCCTGCACCTTCCGCCATTACGAAACCGCCGCGGTTGAGGTTGAACGGAAGAGATGCATATTTAGGGTCTTCAGCTTTCGAGAGGGCTTTGGCATTGGCGAAGCCTGCTATTCCGAGAGGAATGGTGGCAGCTTCCGCCCCGCCTGCTATGATGGCATCTGCATAACCGTGCTTGATGGCGCGGTAAGCCTCGCCTATGGCATGAGTCGAAGTGGCGCATGCAGTCACGATGTCGAGGCTCGGTCCGCATGCATTGTTCCGGATAGCTACGTTTCCGGCGGCAATGTTGGAAATCATCGTAGGAATGAAGAGAGGGGAGATCCATTTGGCTCCGTCCTTTATCATCTTTTCCGTCTCCCTGTACTGAGTGGTGAAGCCTCCGATTCCGGAACCTACATAGACACCGAGTCTGAACGGATCGATGTTTCCTCCTTCCTTGGAATTGAGCCCGGCCTGTTTCATGGCTTCATTTGCCGCAGCCACTGCATAAACGGTGAATTTGTCCTGTTTCCTGGCGAATGCAGGTTCGATATCGTGCTCTGCAGGATTGAAATCCTTTACTTCACCCGCAATCTTTACCGGAAGGTCTTCTGTAGGGAATGCCTTGATGAAGTCTATACCGCATACGCCGTCCAGAAGGTTCTTCCAGAAGTCGGCAACGTTGTTTCCGACAGGGGAGATGACTCCCATACCTGTCACTACTACTCTTTTATTCATCTTTTTTCAGTTTTGTCAGTTAATAAAACGTTAAAGTTACGAAATTATGCAAGAAGATCGGAAGCGTGTGCCAGGATTTCCTCAGCTCCGCCTATTATGTCTTCGACAATGGCCTTTGCAGGCTCGATCTTCTTCACCATGCCCGCACATTCTCCGGCCATGAAGCTACCGTTGGCATCTCCTTCTTTTACGGCCTTGCGGAGTGCTCCTGTCCCGTATGCCAGTATTTCGTCAGGCTGGACGGAAGGATCTGCCTCCATTTTCGCGAAAGTCTTGGAGAATACGGTCTTGAGAGATCTGACAGGATGACCGAGTGTCTTGCCTGTCACGATGGTGGAAATATCCGTAGCTTTCAGGATCTGGTCCTTGTAGTACTGGCTTACGGTACATTCTTCGGCAGCGATGAACCTGGTGCCTACCTGTACGGCCTGAGCGCCGAAAATGAATGCCGCCGCAGCTCCGCGGCCGTCGCAGATACCTCCTGCGGCCACTACCGGGATGTCTACTGCATCGACTACCTGCGGAACCAGGGCCATGGTGTGGACTTCTCCTACATGTCCGCCGGATTCGGCGCCTTCGGCTATCACTGCAGCGGCTCCCAGAGCCTGCATCTTGAGCGCGAGCGCTACGGAAGCCACTACAGGTATCACCTGTATTCCTGCGGCTTTCCACATGTCCATGTACTGTGCAGGAGATCCTGCACCGGTGGTAAGAATCTTAACGCCTTCTTCGACAACCATATTTGCGATTTCAGCTGCGTTCGGTGCCTGAAGCATGATGTTTACGCCGAAAGGCTTGTCAGTCATCTGCCTGCATTTTCTGATTTCAGCCCTTACCGCCTCAGTTCCGGCATTGATCGAGGAAATCAGTCCGAGTCCGCCTGCATTTGATACCGCGGCTGCGAGAGATGCGTCTGCTATCCAGGCCATACCGCCCTGAATGATCGGGTAGCGGATGCCCAGCATTTCGCATATTTTACTTTTTATCATCAAGTATGGTTTTTAGTACGTTTTCATTTTCCGGAATTACCATTCCATAATGGCGGCGCCTGAAATGAATCCTGCACCGAATGCGCTGAGTGCTATGATGTCACCTTTTTTGATGACTCCGTTCCTGTTGCATTCGTCGAGCAGGATAGGGCAGCTTGCCGATGATGAGTTTCCGTGGCTTTCGACATTGTGAGGGAATTTTTCCTCTGGCTGCTCAAGCTGGTCCTTGATGGAATTGATGATCCTGATGTTTGCCTGATGCAGCAGGTACTTGTCCACATTGTCAGGCGTCATGTTGAGTTCGTTGAGCAGATATTTGATGTCTCCGCTGGATGCCTTGACGGCAAATTTGAACACATCCTGTCCCTTCATCTGGAGAGGTATGTTCACTTCTTCCTTGGTCACGTAAGGAGTCGGTTCCAGTGTGCGGATCTGATAGAGCTTGTCGGTGGCGCTTGCAGCTGACAGTTTCGTACCTTTAATATTGTTTCCTTCCGTCAGGACTGCCGCTCCGGCACCGTCTCCGAAGAGAACGCATACGTTCCTGTCTTTCCAGCTTGTCATTCTCGTCGGCTCTTCCGCGCACACGATAAGGACATTCTTCACCTTTCCGGCTTTGCTGTATGATTCCGCAAGATCGAGGGCATATATGAATCCGGCGCATGCGCAGTTGATGTCTATGCACGGGCAGGATGCTCCGATTCCGCCCTGTATGATACAGCTGAGCGAAGGAGTCACATATTCGTTTACGACATTCGAGCAGATGATGAAATCAAGGTCTTCCGCCTTCATCCCGGCATTGTCGAGAGCTTTCCTGGCGGCTTCGATGGCCATGTCTTCGAGCTTTTCGTCGGAAATGACGTGGCGGTGCTTGATGCCGGTTCTCGGATAGATCCATGAATCACTCGTGTCGAGGAATTCTGAAAGCATGTCGTTAGTTACGATCTTTTTCGGAATTACACTTCCTGTTCCAACTATTTTCATAATAAAAATCTAACAAAAATTCCATAAATCGGCACAAAAATAATCGGTATTTTCGGAAGTGTGAAATAATTGTGGCAATTAGTCTGAAATTGTGGCTTACACTTCCCAAAAGTGGCGAAATTTGACTATTTGTGGCGAAATTCTTATATTTGCAGAATAAAACAGAGAGCTGATGAATAGGAAACTCCCAGGATATCTTCTTGATAAGAACCGACTTGTCGGTACTGTGACCTTTTCTGTGCTTTTTGCCCTGATATTCCTGAATATCTATATTCCGTTTTCCGATACGGCATGGTTCGGCCTGGGAAATTCGCAGACTTTCCTTTTTACCGCCGGTTTCGCCTTCATGTCCATACTGATTCTGGCCGGAAGCAGGACACTGATGTACAAGGCAGGCAAGTTCTGCGAGTTCACATATCTCGGATATGTCCTCTGGTGTATCATGGAGGTGGTGCTGATATGCGCTTTCTATACGTTCGTGACGATAGATGTGATTCATCCCGAGGGGCAGTCATGGTCTTCGGTTTTCGGGAAATCCCTGCTTTACGGCTCCATTGCCCTTATCATACCATATATTATTACCGGTATGTATTTTACCATTATGGACAAGAACCGCACTATCAGCCTCATGAACTGTACAAACGTCATTTCCGACGATGCAGCCCCTGCAAGAGACTCGGATAAGGTGACGCTTTTCGACAGCAGCGGAGCTCTCAGATTGTCCGTAAGTACGGACAATCTTTATTATGTCGAGTCCGATGACAATTATATCAAGGTATGGTATCTGGATGCGCGCGGCGAGCTGAAAACCTATATGGTAAGATGCCGTCTGAAAACGGTGGAGCAGAGTTTCAGGGGGACGTTTTTAGTCAGATGCCACAGGAAGTATATCGTGAATCTCGGCAGAGTGAAGGTCCTGCGGAAGGAGAAGGACATGTATTGGCTGGATCTGGACAATGATGCCATACCTCCGTTGCCTGTCTCCAGGACATACACTGAAGATGTCCTTTCTCGCTTTATGAAGGACAGTCCTGAAAAAGTCTCTGAAAGTCTGTAATTTCCTACCTTTTGTGTCTTTTGGCGGCACGAAGTCTGGAGGCCGACTGGACCATGGCTTCGTCCAGGAAGATATTTCTTGCGGCGAGTATGTCGAGTATGGCGGCGATTACCGGGAATACGGCGGAAAACGAGAATACTATGTTCCCTTTCACCTCTTCCGGAGGAAAGAAGTAGTTTACTCCTATCCATATCTGGAAAGCAATCAGCACAATGGCCGAAATGACGCAGAGGCGCATCTGTATGAGTCTTGCCCTGAACAGTCCGAGACTTATGAGGTTCGCCAGGAATGTCATGATGGTGAACAGCAGGTACGGGGTGTATTCCCTGTAAAGTATGGCGCTTTCGCCTTCACCGAAGACTGTCGCGAACTTGCTGAAAAACAGCGATCCTATCAGTATTGTAGCTATCGCCAGATATAGTGTCTGTATTCTCTGCCACATGGTTTTTCTTTTATCCGGTTAAAATTTCGTCAGTGCAAAAATAGGAAAAATCATCTTAAAAAACTATATTTGAAAATTGCATATATAATATTCGATGCCATGATAGCAGAATCGGAACTGATAATAAATGACGATGGGTCAGTATTCCATCTTCATCTGAAGCCGGAGGAACTTGCCGACAACATAATTCTGGTCGGAGATCCCGGACGAGTGGATATTATTTCAGAATATCTGACGGACAAGGAGTTCAGACATCAGTCCAGAGAGTTCGTATCCGTGACTGGAAAATACAGGGGAAAGAGGATAACGGCCCTTTCTACAGGCATCGGTACGGACAATATCGATATCGTGATGAACGAACTCGATGCTCTTGCGAATATAGATTTTTCCACAAGGGAAATCTGCCCCGTGAAAAAATCACTTAATATCCTGAGGATTGGAACGTCAGGAGCAGTACAGCCGGATATTCCTCTCGGCTCTTTCGTCTTTTCGCATATTTCCGTAGGCTGCGACGGACTGTTGAACTGGTATGCAGACAGGGACGCGATAGCGCTGCCGGATATCGAAGAGGCTTTCAAGGCCCACACTCACTGGAACAGACATCTTCCTGATCCTTATTTCGTCAGTGCCGGGCAGGAGATGATATCCAGATTCAGGGACTGTACGATAAAGGGTATGACGATTGCGGCCTCAGGTTTTTACGGGCCCCAGGGAAGAGTGCTGCGCATGCCTTTGGCCATGCCTGACATGCTGGATACATTCGGCTCGTTCAGGTTCGGGGAATGGAGGATAACAAATTTCGAGATGGAAGGATCCGCCATTGCCGGCATAGCGGCCCATCTGGGACACAATGCCGGCACGGTATGCTGCATAATAGCGAACAGATTTCTCAAATCCAGCAATCCTGATTACAAGCCTCAGGTAAGGAAACTCATAGAACTTTCCCTCGACAGGATGACGGACTAGTTGTTCCCTCCGTACAGTTCCTTGCGGGAGTTGCTTCCGACTGGCATGATGGCCGGATCGTCGATAATCATGTCCACGATGAATTTCTCGCCTCTGATTACATTGTCGTGGAGAAACTTGAACTGGTATTCCATACTGTCGTCCATGATGTTGGCGATTTCATGCCCGCAGTCTGTGTAGCGCAGTATGTTGTAGTTGTATCCGAACTTGCTGAATCTCGCGGCTATCTTGTCCGAACCGAAAAAGCCCAGATTGAAGAATTTTATCTGGCCGTAATTTACAAGCCTGTCTTCCATGCCGTGCAGCAGCAGTGTGGGGGCAGGCGTTTCGGCATATCTGAGTTTGCCTTTCCTCGAAAGTATCCCTCCGGCAAAAGACATCACTCCGGCATATCTGAATCCTTCGGGAAGGACTGATGCATATTCCGTGTCGTTGCACAATTCGTAATCGGCCTGCAGCACGGTTATGGCTCCGGCTGATGATCCGCTTATGACTATGTTCGACGGGTCGATGCCGAGTTCATCGGAGTTGTCGATCAGGAAACGGGTGGCACTGAACAGGTCTTCTACCGCCATGTGGATGGCCTTGTCCAGGATGTTCACCTGTACTATGCCTACTTTGGTGGCTCCTTTGAGTCCCAGTCTGTAATCTATCGACACTATTCTGTATCCTTCATCGGTCATGTGCCTGAACCACGGGGTGTAGTACACTTCGTTCCTGCTGCCGGTGATGAATCCGCCTCCGAATACGAAAATGATCGTAGGCTTTTCCTTGCCGTCTACGGTCACTTCACTGCCTTCAGCAGGTTCATAGATATCCATAAACAGTTCGCACGTGTCTCTTTGGGCGAACATGAATGTCTCGTCAGGCAATATTTCCGGTTCTTTTACCGGTGCGGCTGCGGCTGATACCGCCAATACGGCAGACAATAAAACTGCCGTCAGGATTTTTTCTGTCATTATCGTTGCGTTAATTTGTGTTTCAAATTGTTGTTTTGTCCAATATTATATCTCCGAGTTCTTCGGGACTCCCGCACAATGCATGCGGATTCCAGGCCTGAAGTTCTTCTCTGGTCCTGAATCCCCACAGTACTCCTGCCGTCAGGACTCCGGCATTCCTCCCGGTCTCCATGTCCACATCAGAATCTCCCGCGTACAATACTTCGTCGGGTGAGATGTTTCCGCAGGCGTCTTCTATTTCCCTCACTATTCCCGGATCAGGTTTTATGGGCATTCCGTCCCGTTGCCCCAGTATCTTCACGAATTTTCTTTCTCCGAAAAACCGCTTTACCAGGGCTTCGGTTCCTTCCTGATATTTGTTTGAGGCCACGGCCAGGGCGACTCCCGCCTTTTCCACTCTTTCGAGCATTTCGGGGATTCCGGGGTATGGCCTGGTGTAATCCGTCTTGTGCATGTTGTAGTATGGTATGAAGAAGCCTTTCATTTTCATGACCATTTCTTCGGTCCTCATGGCTTCAGGAAGAGCACTTCTGAACAGATTATATATGCCCTTGCCTACCAGCATGTTGTATTCGGACATTTCTCTGGGAGGGCATCCGCATGATTCCAGGGCGAAGTTACAGGCATGCCCCAGGTCCGCTATCGTATCCAGCAGTGTGCCGTCCAAATCGAAAATTGCAAGTCTTATTTTTGTTTGTGCCATACTTTGGTACATCTTAACGGTAATTTTGCATCGTAAACAATAAAGAAACCATACTAAAAAACAGAATGCCATGAAAAATACGGAATTTTCACTCGAATCCATCTGTTCTTACATTTCTTCCGAACAGTCTTTCACCAATCTTATGGACCTGGTAAAAGAACTCGACCTGGAAGTCACAGGCGTCAGTCTTTCATAGTGGCTATCGTGCCGTTTCCCTGTTTGTCGGCTACGATGCAGAGATGCTTCCCGCTCCTGCTGCCGCTGTCCTTGCCTGCCGTCTTGTCCGAAATTATGAATTCGGATACAGGATCTTCGATATATTTCTGGATGGCGCGTTTCAGAGGTCTGGCACCGTATGCGGGATCGAAACCGGCGTCCAGTATTATCTTTTTTGCCGGGGCGGATATGGTCAGCCGGTATCCTGCCTCTGCGACACGTTTCCTCAGGTCTTTCATCTCTATCTCCACTATTTTCCCAAGATCTTCCTTGGAAAGGGGATTGAAGAAAATCTGTTCGTCTATCCTGTTGAGGAATTCAGGAGGGAACAGCCTTCTGATGGATTTTTCCAATATGCTTTTCTTCCTGTTTCCCGAAGAGCCTGCACCTGTGGTGAAACCGAGTCCGGAGCCGAATTCATCGGCCTCACGGCTGCCTACGTTGGATGTCATGATCAGAATGGTGTTTCTGAAGTCCACCGTCCTTCCGTTGCTGTCGGTAAGCCGGCCTTCGTCAAGTACCTGCAGCAGCAGGTTGAATATGTCCGGGTGCGCCTTTTCTATCTCGTCCAGCAGTATGACACAGTATGGCTTTCTGCGGACCTTTTCGCTCAGCTGCCCTCCTTCTTCGAATCCTACATATCCCGGAGGAGCTCCGATGAGTCTGGATGCGGTGAATTTTTCCATGTATTCGCTCATGTCTATCCTTACCATGCAGTCTTCCGTATCGAACAGATATTCTGCCAGCGATTTTGCCAGCTGTGTCTTTCCTACTCCGGTAGGGCCGAAGAACAGAAATGAACCTATGGGTCTGTGCGGATCCTTGATGCCTGCTCTGTTCCTGCGTATGGCCTTGACTACCTTTCCTATGGCTTCATCCTGACCTACGACGCGCTCTTTCAGCTTGTCCTCCATTTTCATGAGCTTTGTCCTTTCGGAAGATGCTACCTTGCGTACAGGGATGCCGGTCATGGTGGATATTACCGCAGCCATGTCTTCTTCCGTGACTTCAGGCAGGTCGTCCGCTTTTTTCTCAGGATGTCTCAGCCTGACCATCGAACCGGCCTCGTCCATTACGTCTATGGCCTTGTCCGGCAGACATCTGTCCGTTATGTACCGGTCTGAAAGCTTTACGCATGCTTCCAGAGCTTCATCCGTGTATGTCACGAGGTGGAAGAATTCGTATTTCATCTGGAGCAGCTTGAGGATGTTCAGCGTCTGCGGGATATCCGTAGGTTCCACCATTATTTTCTGGAATCTTCTGTCGAGCGCCCCGTCTTTTTCCACGATTTTGCGGAATTCGTCCATTGTAGTGGCTCCGATGCATTGTATCTCGCCTCTGGCAAGTGCCGGCTTGAGTATGTTGGCCGCATCCAGGCTGCCGCTCGCACCTCCTGCCCCGACTATGGTATGGAACTCGTCTATGAACAGTATGATGTCGGGATTCCCGTTTATTTCGTTGATTATGGATTTGAGCCGTTTCTCGAAATCTCCCCTGAACTTGGTTCCGGCCACGATGGAAGCCATGTCGAGGGAGATGATTCTTTTTCCGAGAAGTGCCGGCGTCGTATCTCCCCCGGCAATGCGCAGGGCAATGCCTTCGACTATGGCCGATTTGCCGACACCTGGATCTCCGACGAGCATCGGATTGTTCTTCTTTCTTCTTCCGAGTATTTGGATGACTCTCTCTATCTCGGCTTCGCGTCCGGAAACAGGGTCCAGTTTGCCGTCGATGGCGGCCTGGGTCAGATCATAGCCGTATTTTCCGAGTACGGATGTATCCCTGTCCTGCGATGCGTTTTCCTGCCCGGTCCCGTCTCCTGCATTTTCTGTCCGGCTGCTCTCTGAATGTCCGCCGCCTTTCGGTGTGAGAAGACCGGCGGCTTCCAGATAATTCCTGACGCAGTCGTAATCAATGCCCCTGTCATAGAGCCATGTCAGTCCGAAACTGCTGACGGAATCCCTGCACAGTCCGAGCAGCATGTGTTCGGGCCTTACTATGTCGGATTCAGCTCTGGTGGCTTCGAATATCGTAAGACTCAGGATATTGTATGCGCCTCTGGAAAGAGATACCTTTTCTGATTCCGAAAACGGGATGTATTTGTCTGTCCGTATTTTGTCGTCGATATACTGTTTCAGTTCGCCGAGGTCGATGCCGAGCCCGCGGATGGTTTCTGCCGCACCGTTCTCATTGTGTCTTATGATTCCGAGAAGAAGGTGATCGGGTGATATGCCGTAGCTTCCGGTCCTCATGGCCTCGTCCCTGGCGAAATTGATTATTATATTGAGTTCTCTCGATATCCTGATTTCCATATTGCCGAATTATTGCTGTGCAAATGTACTAAAAACTCGGAATAAACTGTATTCCGACTTGTAGAAGATGGATTTTTTTAGTACCTTTGCAGAATGTGTTTTTACGCGTGATGCTGTCATTCATGTGGCGCATTAAGTGAAAAAATCAGGAGATAATATATGGATAATGAGATAAATCAGTTAGAACCGGAGACTCCGGCAGGGAGGATAGAGACTGTCAATATCGACAGGCAGATGAGGAGTTCGTATATCGACTATTCCATGTCTGTCATCGTGTCGAGGGCGTTGCCTGATGTAAGGGACGGCATGAAGCCTGTGCACAGGAGAGTGCTTTTCGGTATGACGGGACTCGGTCTGAGTTATTCCGGACAGACCAAGAAGTCTGCCAGAATAGTCGGAGAAGTCCTCGGTAAATATCATCCTCATGGAGACATCAGCGTGTATGATGCAATGGTCAGGATGGCCCAGTCATGGAGCATGAGATATCCTCTTGTGTTCGGACAGGGAAACTTCGGGTCCATGGACGGCGATTCGCCTGCAGCCATGCGTTATACGGAGGCCAAGCTGGAAAAGCTGACAGAAGAGGTCATGGCCGATATCGACAAGGATACGGTAGATTTCCAGAATAACTTCGATGATACGCTTCAGGAACCTACAGTACTTCCGACGAAGGCTCCGCTGCTTCTGCTCAACGGCTCTTCCGGCATCGCTGTCGGCATGGCCACGAATATGGCTCCGCACAACCTGGGCGAGGCCTGCGACGCTATCTGCGCGTACATCGATAATCCTGAAATCACTACAGACGAACTGCTGCACTATATCAAGGGACCTGATTTCCCGACGGGAGGAATCATACAGGGCCATCAGGGCATACGTGACGCTTTCGAGACCGGAAGAGGCAGAATCGTCATCAGGTCCAGGACGGAAATAGAGGTAAGCGAGTCCGGCAGAGAGACTATCGTAGTGACCGAGATTCCGTACATGGTGAACAAGCGCGAGCTTATCGAGAAAATCGTGGAACTTGTAGAGAACAAGAAGATAGACGGAATCGTATATGTGAACGATGAAACCACGAGAAAGGGTATGCGTATCGTCATAAAGCTGAAGATGGGCGCCAATTCGAATGTGGTCCTGAACACATTGTTCAAATATACTCCTCTGCAGTCCAGCTTCTCAGTGAATAATGTGGCTCTCGTGAACGGACGTCCGAGGACTCTGAGCCTCAAGGACATGATCAAGTATTTTGTCCGCCACAGGCATGATGTCGTGGTCAGGAGGACGAAATTCGATCTGGAGAAGGCCCGCAAACGCGCCCATATTCTCGAAGGTCTGCTGAAGGCATTGGATGTCATCGATGAAATCATAAGCATCATCAGGTCTTCACGCAGTGTCGATGAAGCCAAATTGCAGCTTATCGAAAGGTTTGCGTTTTCCGACGCCCAGGCGACAGCCATTGTAGAGATGAGGCTGAGGCAGCTTACCGGACTTGAGCGTGAAAAGCTCCAGTCCGAATATGACGAGCTGATGAAATTCATAAACTATTGCGAGGAAATCCTCGCAAGTTATGAAAAGCAGATGGGAGTCATAAAGGATGAACTCCAGGAGCTGAAGCAGAAGTACGGCGATCCGAGAAGGACCGAAATCGCCATGTCTGCCGAAGAATTCAATCCTGAAGATTTCTATCCTGATGAGGATGTCGTCATTACGATTTCGCATCTCGGATACATCAAGCGTACTCCGCTTGCGGAATACAGGACCCAGAACAGGGGCGGCGTGGGCATGAAAGGCAGCGCCACGCGTGACGAGGATTTCATCGAATATATTTATGTGGCCAACATGCACAGCACGATGCTGCTCTTTACCAAGAACGGCAAATGTTTCTGGCTTAAGGTCTACGAAATTCCGGAAGGGACGAAGACTTCCAAAGGACGCGCCATCCAGAATGTGATAAACATCGAGCCTGATGATACGGTAAAGGCTTTCATAAATGTAAGGAACCTCAAGGACGAGGAGTATATCAATAACAATTATATAGTGCTCGTGACCAGGAAGGGCATAATCAAGAAGACTCTTCTCGAGGCATACTCACGCCCTAGGACCAACGGTGTCAATGCCATTACGGTGAGAGACGGCGATGAACTTCTGGAGGCTTCCATGACGAATGGAAGGTGTCAGATTTTCCTTGCGGGCAGGAACGGCAACTGCGCCAGGTTCAACGAGGAGGACGCAAGGCCTCTCGGCAGGACGGCTTCCGGAGTCAAGGGTATGAATATCAGTGAAGATGATGAGGTGATAGGAATGATTTGCCATGACCCTCAGGCTGAAAATGCATCAGGAAGGACGATTCTGGTGGTCAGCGAGAACGGATACGGCAAGCGTTCCGACTATGAAGAATACCGTCTGACCCACAGGGGCAGCAAGGGAGTGAAGACCCTTAATATTACTGAAAAGACCGGCAGACTGGTAGCGATAAAGGATGTTACCGATGACAATGATCTGATGATTATAAACAAGTCGGGACTTACTATCAGAATGAAGGTTTCCGACATCAGGGTTGCAGGCAGGGCCACTCAGGGCGTACGCCTGATCAACATAAAGGAAGGCGATGCCATTGCAGCCGTTTCCGCTGTCAGCAGGAATGACGATGATGACAGTCCTGCGGCAGAAGGAAGCCAGCCTGAGGATGGTGCCGGAATGCAGGAAAATGACAAGAAATGATAAATTTTAATCCAGAACAGTTATGAAACGTATTTTTATGGCATTGGCTGTCTTGCTGACAATCCAGATAGCCGATGCGCAGGTAAAGTCGCCTGCTGATGCCAAAAAGGCTGTAGAGAATGCTACAGAGGCTACTGCAAATCCTAAGAAGGCAGCCAAGCCTGCTACATGGATCAAGCTCGCGGGAGCATATATGGATGCCTACAATTCACCTATGGGCAACGGCTGGATAGGTGCGAACAAGCAGGAACTGACTTTCCTTATGGGAAATGACAAGCCTTCTTCTACCCAGAACGTGACACTTGCCGGCGAGCAGTTCACAAAGGAAACGTACAGCACGATGAATTATTATTTCAACGCGAACCAGCAGCTTGCCATGATCGAGGTGACCAAGCCGGTTTATGCAGATGCTCTCGACAAGGCTCTCGAAGCTTATCTCGAAGCTGTGAAGGTGGATGCAAAGGGCAGCAAGACAAAGGATATAGATGCAGGTATCAAGAATATCGCCGCGAAATATACGGAGCAGGGTATGAACAGTTACATGTTCGGCGACCTGAAAGCTGCCAGCGTGAATTTCGAGAAAGCTGTCAAGGCCAGCGAGTCTGCTCCTAATCCGTCAGTAGATACCCTTGCACTGTATAATGCAGGCTTCACCGCATGGATGTCCCAGGACTACAAGCGTGCTGAACCTTTCTTCCAGAAATGTATCGAAGTAGGCTATCTTGAGGATGGTGAGGTGTACGCAAAACTTGCGGACATCTATTCCAATCTGGACAAGGGCGAGGAAGCCAAGACCACTCTCGAAAAAGGTTTTGCCGCTTTCCCTCAGAACCAGAGCATCATTATCGGACTGATAAACTATTACATAGAGAGCGGCGACCAGCCTGATGAGCTTTTCAAGCTTCTGGATGTGGCCAAGCAGAACGAACCGAACAACGCTTCTCTTTATTATGTGGAAGGCGATATCCACAACAAACTCGGACACAAGGAAGAAGCTATCGCTGCATATCTGAAGTCGAATGAAATCAATCCTGAATATGAGTACGGACTTATCGGTATCGGTATCCTCTATTACAATGAGGCTCTCGAACTTCAGGAAAAGGCTGCAAACGAATTCGACGATGCAAAGTATGCCCAGATTATCGAAGAATTCGAAGCCGCTCTGATGAATGCCATAGATCCTTTCGAGAAAGCATTCAACATCACAAAGGACAATCAGGTTAAAGTCAGCATCGCAGAATATCTGAAGAATATCTATTACCGTTTCCGCGAGAAAGGCACTCAGTATGAGGAAGGATATAACAAGTACTCTACAATAGTGGCCAACGGACTTTAGTCGTCGGACATGAAGTGAAAATGTATTGCGGGTGATTCCGATTCTGAATCACCCGCAATTTTTATTGTACTGAATCCTGTTTTTCAGCAGTTTCGAAGGCCCTCACTATTTTGGATACGAGCGGATGCCGGACTATGTCTTCGTTTTTGAAGAATATGCAGCTGACTCCTTTTATATTCCTGACCAGATTTATCCCCTTTATCAGACCGGATTCCCGCTTGTCGGGCAGGTCTATTTGGCTGGCATCGCCCGTTACGATGAATTTCGCATCGCTGCCCATTCTGGTCAGGAACATCTTGAGCTGTCCCAGATTCGTGTTCTGCGCCTCGTCCAGAATTACGCAGGCTTTGTCCAGCGTCCGGCCCCTCATATATGCAAGCGGCGCTATCTGAACTATTCCTTCTTCCATGAAGTCATTCAGTTTCTTGGCCGGTATCATATCTCCGAGCGCGTCATACAGAGGCTGAAGGTAAGGGTCGAGCTTGTCCTTGAGGTCCCCAGGCAGAAATCCCAGCCGTTCTCCGGCTTCCACGGCAGGGCGCGTCAGGATGATCCGTCTGATTTCCCTCCTTTTCAAGGCTCTCACTGCCAGAGCTATGGCTATGTATGTCTTTCCTGTTCCGGCAGGGCCTACCGCAAACACCAGGTCGTTCTCGAAATATGCCTTGACCATGTCTTCCTGTGTCTTGTTCCTGGCCCTGATAGGCTTGCCGTCCAGTCCATGTACGATGACGGAATCTCCGAGCGGCGCCGCCAGCCTTCCCGGAGAAGTCTCCCCGTCGAAAAGATCTTCTACATCGTAGGGCGTCAGATTCCTCTTGTGCAGCCGTCTGTCTATGAGCATCCCTATCTTTTTCTCGAAATTTCCGCAGTCGGCTTCGGATCCTTCCAGAAAGACCTCGTCTCCTCTGGCGATGACTTTCAGCTGGGGAAACCATCCGCACAGCGCTTCGAGTACCCTGTTTCCCGCGCCGTATATCTCTACCGGGTCTATGTTTTCAAGTTTTACAGTTTTTTTCATCAGTCTTGAAGTTCCGTTGATTCTTTAATCCTATAATAAGTGGAAATCATCTTGTCGTATTCATATTTCATTTTCCATCTGTCCCTGTGTCCGATGCAGTCTTTGACTTTGACTGCAGTGTGGCTGTCTTTCAGTCTGCCGGGCAGCGATGACCAGATAAATGTGCATTCCGGCCGGATACATTCCACGTCCCCATAGCTGTTTCTGTATACAGTAATACTGAGCATCAGTCCGATCTGCGTATCCGGAGCACTCATGTTGGAAATGGCGTTTCCGAGAGAATAGAATACCGGAACGTCCCGTATTTTTCCTTTTTCGTCCTGTATTTCCAGTACCCCGGCATCTTGCACCACATGCGGATGGGTCCCGATGATGATGTCCGCACCTTCGGATGCCAGCCATCCAGCCAGATTTTCCTGCCTGACAGAGTGGCGGGTGTCGTATTCTTCACCCCAGTGCGGCAAGGCTATTATAAGTCCGGCGCCAAGTTCCTCCGACCTGCTGATGGCATTGCTTATCGCATCCTTGTCCGTCAGGAATGTACCTGGCCATGGTTTCCCGAACCCCGAATTTGTCCCGTAAGTGAAATTGATGAATGAAATACGTAATCCGTCGACATTTACTATCAGCGGATAGTTCAGCCGTGCCTTTTCCGGGTTCTCCGCGCTGCCTGTCATTCTGATTCCGTATTTGTCTTCGAGGGAGCGGTAGACCGACAGGGTCCTGTCGAGACCGCGCCTGCCCTTGTCCAGAATATGGTTGTTGGCTGTCAGGAATATATCTATTCCGCAGCCGGCCAGATATTCGGCATACTCGTCAGGCGCACTGAACGACGGATATCCGGTGTAAGGTTCTCCTGCCAGAGTGAATTCCATGTTGGCTACAGACAGATCGGCTTCTTTCAGATCATCTTCCAGCCCCGAAAAGTAATCTGAGAAGTCGAAACCTCCGCCTGCTTTTGCGGCATTGTCGATTTGAGCCTGATGCAGCATGACATCGCCTATAAACCGCAGGACTATCGTGTCGCGCGATGGCATCTTGCGTGATTCCATAGCCTTGTACAGGACGGCGTCGTCATTTACCGGAGGCAGGCAGCCGGTAGTCTGGGAATACGAAAGGACTGCCGGTGCGGACACAGTGTACAGTATAGCTGCCGCAGCAGCCGCTAAACCGGTTCTCTTCCTGTTCTTTTTCCGATATTTTCCCAAATCCGTATTCGCTTTACTGTTTTCCGGAGTCAGAAGCCTTGTCCTTTTCCGTATCCGGGGATGATACAATTTCGTACAATGTCACGTTGTCCGAACCCAGCCGGATTTTCAGCCAGTTCACAAGTCTGGCTTTTTCGTCATCGGCGAGCTTTTCGGATGTCGTGACTACGGCCAGAAGGCCATCCTTCCTGCTGTAGCCCTTTGCTTCGACATCCGCTCCGCGGGCCACGAACAACGAGACAATGGCAGGATACTGGTTTACGGCTTCCCGTGTAATCTGTTCGTAAGGTATATCGCTGGAATGCAACCGTCTCAGTTCATCTTCCAGTTTTTTTATCTCGCTTTCCCTTCTGGTGATTTCGTCATCTGTCCTTTCGTAGATGCCTTTCAGTATTTCGGCTTCATCCGTACCTTCGCCCAGTGCATGTTCCCTGATGATTATCTGTTCGGGTTTAAGCCCGAATTCCTTGGCGGATTCCATGAAATTGTTCTTCTCCGAGGCGGAAAGCGGTTCCCCGGTGAAGAACACTTCCACTTTCGAGCCGTTCCTGTGCTCCGTCTTGTAGTCCATGATATAGCCGGAATACATGTTCTTGTTCGCGCTGATGAATTCAGCCACGTTTTCATTGAATGTGTTTTCACGGACCATGACTATGGCGGACCAGATGCTCGGAACTATGACTATCACCGTTACGATGGTAATGAGTCTTCTGGCTCTTTTCCCCGCAGCTTCATCCTTGTATTCGAACTGCTCGAATTTCATGTATTTGACTGTGAGATATGTCGCCAGGATTATGAAAATGCAGTTTATGGTGAAAAGATACAGGGCTCCGATAAAATATACCAGATTCCCATTGGCGAGTCCGAATCCTGCAGTACAGAGCGGAGGCATCAGCGCCGTGGCTATGGCTACACCTGAAAATACGGTCCCCTTTTCCTTCCTGCTGAGTTCGAATATTCCGGCGAATCCGCCGAAAAGTGCTATCAGGACATCATAAATCGTAGGATTCGTCCTGGCAAGCAGTTCCGTAGGGTTCGACAGGTTCAGGGGCGTGATGAGAAAATACAGGAAAGAAGCCACGAGGCTGATGCTCATCATTACAAGTATATTCTTGAGGGATGATTTCAGCAGTCCCGTATCGTTGATTCCCAGACCGAGCCCTATGCCGAATATAGGGCCGAGCAGAGGGGAAATCAGCATTGCTCCTATGATGACCGGAATGGAATTTACGTTAAGGCCTACGGATGCTATTATGATGGAAAAAACCAGAATCCATACATTGGGTCCCCTGAAGTATATGCTGCTTCTGATGCTTTTTTCCGCTGCCGCCGTATCTATATGCTCTGCCAGGCTCGCTATCGAACCCAGCTGGTTTTTCAGATTCTTCCAGAATGACATAGTTCAGTCCACGACTTATTCAGATACAAATATATGCACTTTTATTTTGAGTAGGTGCAATTATTGGTTAAATTTGCAACGATGCGCTAATGCTTAAAAGAATGGGAATTATTCACAGAATTTGCGGTATCTTTCTGGCAGTGTTGCTGTTGCAGTCGTTGAGCGGGTGTGACATGTTCCGCCGTATGGGAGGACGCCCCACGGCAGCCGACCTGGAAAGGATGAAGTTGGAGAAACTCGCTGCGGAGGAGGCTGCAAGCCAGCGCAGGATAGATTCACTGGCCAGAGTGCAGGCCGAGAAGGAGGATTCCATTGCCATACTGGATTCGCTTGCGCAGATGAAGGGCACCATATTGAACCCATCCGAAATGGGCGGGCTTTTCACCACGCGTCTGGATTCCAAATATTATATTGTGGTCGGCTCGTTCAGGAGCCGGCACAATGCGGAAACCCTTTTTGAGGAAGTACGCGGAAAAGGATATGTCCCTATACTCGTGAATTTCAGAAACGGATTCAATGCCGTGGCCATATCCCCTTCGAACAATCTCAGGGAAGTGTTCAATTCATTGAAACGGGTCAAGGAAGAGTCGTTCTGTCCAGCTGATGTCTGGATTCTTGTAAATGAATAGTCGTCCGGATATGAATATATGCAGATATGCCGCATCTATAGCCGCGGTTTTTTTCAGTATCACCTCTTTCGCACAATATTCCGAAGCATACGATGCCTATGCTGGCCTGTATGACAGTGAAACGGTAGGAGCATTCAGAAAGCACGTTTCGTATATAACGTCATCCTCGTTCGAGGGAAGAAAGGCCGGTTCCGACGGAGAAAAGGCTGTTGCGGAGTATGTATATGACCGCCTTGAAGAATATGGCGTGGAGATGCTCACGCCCAGGGAGGGAGAGACTTTCGGAATTGCGCGGAATCCGGGTGACACCCTGGTTTCGCGCAATGTTTACGGATTTGTCCAGGGATACGACAAGTCTCTGAGCGGCCATTATATTGTCGTAGGCGCACGCCTCGACAATCTGGGAACGAACGAAATGACTGTCGACGGGCAGAAGGTCACGCAGATATATGCAGGGGCCAACGGCAATGCTTCCGGAATATCGATGATGCTCGAACTGGCCAGGATGGTTTCCACGAATTCCCTGCTGTTCAGGAGGTCGGTAATTTTCATCGGCCTGGGGGCTTCTTCCGAGACGTTTTCCGGTGCATGGTACTTTCTGAACCGCTCTTTTTCAGATGCAGGACTTATAGATGCGATGGTGAATCTGGATATGCTCGGTACGGGGGAGAACGGGTTTTATGCATATACTGCATCGAATACTGACATGAATTCCCTGCTGGCATCCTTTTCCGACAGACTTCAGCCTGTATATCCGGAATTGAGGGCGGATGAGCCTTACCCTTCGGATCACAGGGCATTTTACGCAGCGGAAATTCCTGCGGTTTTTTTTACGACCGGGAAATATCCTGAGCATAATACCCCAAGGGACACGGAATCCATACTGGACTATCCGATGATGGAGAGGGAGCTGGAATATATTTACGGTTTTGTCCTCGAACTGGCCAATACGGGGAGGAAAATCGCATTCTGGAAAGAGGAAGGGAAGCCTTCAGCCGAGATGTCGGATGACGTGGTCCCGTATTATGACTGTGACCAGAGGCCGATGTTCCTGAACAGTACTGATCCGCGCCAGTTCCTGGAAAAATGGGTGTACCAGTATCTGAGGTATCCGCCGGAGGCTGTAATGAACGGTATTCAGGGAACAGTACAGGTGAATTTCATTATCGATAAGGACGGCAAGGTCCGGGATGTCCGGGTCGCAAAAAGCGTCGATCCGCTTCTGGACGAGGAAGCCGTCAGGGTAGTCAGCGCCTCTCCGAAATGGAGGGCAGGAAGACAGCGGGGCGAAAAGGTGAGGACTTCCATGACTATTCCGGTGGAGTTCCGTCTGGAGAAGAAGTCTGAAAGAAAGAAATTCGGCATCAGGTGATATCATCAGGCCACATTATATATTATATTTGCGCACAAAATTCTGATATGGAATACGATTTTAAGAAAATTGAGAAGAAATGGCAGTCATATTGGGCTGCTCACGATACATTCAAGGTTACGGAGGACACATCCAGGCCGAAATATTATGTGTTGGACATGTTTCCTTACCCGTCAGGAGCAGGGCTGCATGTGGGGCATCCTCTCGGATATATCGCCAGTGACATATACAGCAGATACAAGCGTCTCTGCGGCTTCAACGTGCTTCATCCGATGGGGTATGACGCATTCGGGCTTCCTGCAGAACAGTATGCCATACAGACAGGGCAGCATCCGGCAGTGACTACTGCGAAAAATATTGCCAGATATCGGGAACAGCTCGACAGGATAGGTTTTTCATTTGACTGGTCTCGGGAGGTAAGGACCTGCGATCCGGCGTATTACAAGTGGACGCAGTGGGCTTTCCTCAAAATGTTCTCATCGTACTATGACAACACCAGGCAGTCGGCCAGGCCTATATCGGAACTGGAATCCGCATTCGCTTCCTGCGGTACGTCCGGGATCGATGCGGCATGCAGCGAGGAGATGAATTTTACGGCTGACGAGTGGAACGCCATGTCGGAAAAGGAGAAGTCCGCTGTCCTGATGAATTATCGTATTGCTTATCAGGGTGTGACGTCAGTTAACTGGTGCCCTAAGCTCGGTACGGTGCTGGCCAATGATGAAGTAAAGGAAGGATACTCCGTGCGAGGCGGCTATCCGGTAGAACAGAAGAAAATGACCCAGTGGCAGCTGAGGGTTTCGGCCTATGCCGGAAGGCTTCTCGACGATCTGGAGGATCTGGACTGGACGGATTCCCTGAAGGATATGCAGCGAAACTGGATAGGGCGCTCGCAGGGAGCCGAGATAGTTTTCAAGGCATACAACGGTGACAAGGAATACGACATGACCATATTCACGACGAGGGCCGATACCGTTTTCGGCGTGACATTCATGGTACTTGCCCCTGAAAGCGATTGGGTGGAGAAACTTACCGCCCCGGAACAGAAAGCTGCAGTGGACGAATATCTGGCGATGGCCAGAAAAAAGACCGAGAGGGAAAGGATAGCCGAGACCAGGAAGGTGACAGGCGTCTTTTCAGGATCGTATGCCGTAAATCCTCTTACCGGAGAGAAAGTGCCGGTATGGATATCGGAATATGTTCTTGCCGGGTACGGCACTGGGGCTATCATGGCTGTGCCTGCCCATGACAGCAGAGACTATGCATTTGCAAAGACATTCGATCTTCCGATTATTCCTCTGATCGAGGGATGCGACGTGAGCGAAAGCAGTTTCGATGCGAAGGACGGGATAATGTGCAATTCCGGCTTCCTGAACGGAATGACAGTTAAGGAGGCCATACCGGCAGCCATTGAATATGTGGAGAAGACAGGACTCGGACACCGCAAGATAAACTACAGGCTCAGGGATGCGATATTTTCACGCCAGAGATACTGGGGAGAGCCGTTCCCTGTTTATTTCAAGGATGGCGTGGCTACCCCGATGCCGGAAGACAAGCTTCCTCTGGAGCTGCCTGAGGTGGACAAATATCTGCCTACAGAGACTGGCGAGCCGCCTCTCGGACGGGCGGAGAACTGGACTTTCGACGGCTGGCCGATAGAAAAGAGCACGATGCCTGGCTTCGCAGGCAGCAGCGCGTATTATCTGCGTTATATGGACCCGCATAACGGCAGCGCCCTGGTCGGCAAAGAGGCAGACGGGTACTGGAGGAATGTAGACCTCTATGTCGGAGGTACGGAGCATGCCACTGGCCATTTGATTTATTCACGTTTCTGGAACAAATTCCTGTATGACCTCGGTTACGTCTGCGAGAAGGAACCGTTCAAGAAGCTGATAAATCAGGGAATGATCCAGGGCCGGTCCAACTTCGTATACAGGATCATCAATACCAATAAATTCGTTTCATACGGTCTCAAGGACGGCTATGATACGACAGAAATACATGTGGACGTCAATATAGTCCATAATGACAGGCTCGATATCGATGCGTTCAGGAAGTGGATGCCGGATTTCGCGGATGCCGAGTTTATTCTGGAGGACGGGGAGTATATCTGCGGCTATGCCATAGAGAAGATGAGCAAATCCATGTTCAACGTCGTGAATCCGGACATGATATGCGATACCTACGGAGCCGATACTCTCAGGCTTTATGAAATGTTCCTCGGACCGGTAGAGCAGTCGAAACCGTGGGATACAAAAGGTATAGACGGAGTAAACAGGTTCCTCAAACGTTTCTGGAGACTTTTCTATGACAGGGATAAATTCATCGTTTCGGATGAAAAGTCGACTGCGGCAGAACTGAAAACCCTCCATAAACTTATCGGGAAGGAAAAATCGGATATCGAGAGTTTTTCATTCAATACGACGGTCAGCGCATTCATGATAGCGGTGAACGAGTTGTATGAACTTAAGTGCAACAAGAGGGAGATTCTGGAACCTTTGGTGATACTGCTCTCTCCTTTTGCTCCTCATATTTCTGAAGAACTCTGGGAGGCTCTCGGACACGATGGCAGCATATCGTTTGCCTCTTTCCCTGAGTATGTGGAGGCGTATACGGTGGAAAATACTTGTACTTATGCCGTATCGTTCAACGGCAAGACCAGATTCACTGTCGATCTTCCAAAAGACATGGCCAAAGATGGCGTGGAGGCTGAAGTAAGGGCCAATCCTCTTACTGCCAAGTATGTGGGCGACATGAACATAGTCAAGGTCATCGTAGTGCCGGGCAAGATCGTGAATATTGTAATCAAATAACTTTACCTGTAATATGTTGTCTGCGAAACGTATCTTTTCTGTCCTGTGGGACTACACGCTGGTTACGGTCGGAACAATACTTTATTGTATGGGATGGACCTCGTTCCTGATTCCTAACGGCATTGCCAGCGGAGGAGGTACGGGTTTATGTACGATCATATATTTTGCTACCGGAATACCGGTGTCGTATTCATTTTTCGTACTCAATGCATTGCTGTTGATAGCAGGTTTCCTGGCCCTGGGAAAGGGGTTCGGATTCAAGACCATTTACGTCATTCTGCTTTCCACGGTCCTTTTCAAGATATTGCCGGAGTATGAGTGCCTCGTGGCCCATTTCAACGAAAGACTTGTCGTGGCAGTCGTCGGCGGTATTGTCGAGGCCGTGGGGATAGGTATCGTCCTGTTAAGGGGCGGAAGTTCGGGCGGAACGGATATAGCGGCCATGATAGTGAACAAGTACTGGCCGGTTTCGCCGGGAAAGGTATATCTGTATTCCGATCTTTTCATAATAGCTTCCGTGCTGCTGATTCCTGGAAAGACCATCGAAGACATGATATACGGTTACGCTACCATGATCACCTTTTCATTCATGATTGACGAACTTCTTCTGGGAAGGAAATCTTCGGTACAGATACTTGTGTTCTCGACGCGGTATGAAGATGTAGCGGATTTCATAATCAATGAAATGGACCGTGGGGTGACTGCCTTGTATTCCAGGGGGTGGTATTCGAAAGAGGACAGCAAGGTCCTTCTGATCGTAGCCAGAAAAACACAGCTCCATCAGATAGTTTCCGCCATAAAGCGTATAGATAACAAGGCATTCGTATCCGTATCCACAGCTACGAGCGTGTATGGCGAAGGCTTCGAGGAAATGAAAACAGGTATCAAGATAAAGCCAAAGTCCCAGAAAAATGGTTGAGTTGAAAAATTCCGGATGGACGGTAATCAAGGAATATCTGCTGACGACTCTCGGAATGCTCTGTTATGTCCTCGGCTGGTCCGTATTCCTGCTTCCGAATAATCTTATTGCCGGGGGTGTCTCCGGTATCTGCGCTATCATATATTATGCTCTGGGGCTGCAGATGGGCTACACGTATTTTGTAATCAACATAATCCTGCTTCTCATAGGGTTCAAGGTCATGGGACGGGGCTTCGGCGGCAAGACGGTTTATGCGATAATCATTACGTCCGTCATGCTGAACCTGATTCCTCCTCTGATACCGGAATCCATATCCCAGGCTCTGGCGGTATCTAACGGAAAAATGCTTTGTACCATTATAGGCGGAGTGATGACAGGAGTGGGAATCGGTATCACTATTTCGCAGGGAGGAAGCTCCGGAGGAACGGATATAATCGCCCTCGTCGTTTCCAAATACAGGAACATATCTCCCGGAAAACTTATCCTGCTGATGGATGTGGTGATTATATTGTCATCGATGCTTTTCCCGTCCTATTATGTAGGAACCGATACGGTCATACCGTTTTCAGAGAAGCTTGCGACTTCCATATACGGACTTATTCTCATCACTGTCAACGGGTATTCCATAGATCTGTTCCTTTCCGGCACTAAACAGTCAGTACAGGTTTTCATTTTTTCCAAGAAATATGCGGAGATAGCCGATGCCGTTACAGGAAACATGGGCCGTGGAGTGACCCGGATACAGGCAGAAGGGTGGTATACGAAGTCTGAGAGCGACATCCTTATGATTCTGGCCAGGAAAACGGATCTGAATCTGCTGCTGAGATATGTGAAGACAATAGATCCGCATGCTTTCCTTTCAGTATCCAATGTCATGGGGGTCTATGGCCTGGGGTTCGATGTGCTGAAAGGAGGGGAGAGCCGGAGAAGGAAGAAATCGGAGAGCCATCCGGCAGATAAAGATGAAAAACGGTAAAAAAAGAGAAATTTCTTATAAAAAGAGAAAAAGTTAGCTATGGCCTCTCCCTGACGCACACTCTCGGAGAGGTTTCTTTTGTATTTTTGTTCCAGTTACTACTATTATGCGTCTCACTTATGAAAACAATTGTTTTTGCTTTTTCAATTCTCCTGATTCTGGGATTCGTATTCTGTTATTCCGTATCGCGCCGCAGAAAATGGTCAAGATGCCTGATGTCGGGCCATATCGGTGTAAATAACCGTAAAGAAGAGGTCCGGCCGCAGCTCCCGCCTCAGGCTGAAGCGACGGTGCCGCGTGCGCGGATCCACAGCGATACCATAATGGAGGTATTTGGCAGGCTCGAAGATTATTTCAGGGAGTCCAGGCCATATCTCGGAGGAGATACGGCCATTGAGTCTGTGGCCAGACATCTTTTTACTAACAAGGCTTACGTATCAAGGGCTGTCCAGCGTTTTACCGGCCTTAACTATTGCCAGTATGTGAACCGTTTCAGAGTCCTGTATGCCGTAGAACTGTACAGGCAGAATCCTGTCCTGAGAATGAATGAACTGGCGCAGATGTCCGGATTCAATTCCATCGCTTCGTTCAATATCTCGTTCAGGGCTGTCATGAACCAGTCTCCGGGAGAGTGGAGCCGGAAATACAGGGCTTCATTGAAACAGGCTTAGGCTTCTATGCCTAGCCTTTTCCTTATCCAGTTGACGGCAAGTCTGATATCTTCCTCGGATGCGTCTTCAAGAGAGTTGAAACAGCAGAATACGGCGTTTCCGGCTCTGTCGAAAGACCGGAGCTTACGGGCCATATACCTGTAGCCTTTCCGGGGTTTGACGTATATGTCCCTGCCTTCGCGCGGTTTCACTATACATTCTCCTTCCGTAGATTCAAGAAGGTAGAAAAGTTCCTGAGGATTATACTGGAAAGGTTCCCTGAACCGTGGCTGCATGTTTTTTTCCATGATTCCGGGATGTGTCTCGTAGAATTTTCTGAAAGGACTGCGCCTGAGTCCGAATCCGGCATGGCCGAAAAGAAGCAGCCTGTCCTTTATTCCGAGTATTTCGGCAGCGTTCAGCAGGGAATCCTTGAATCCGAATCTGATCTGTCCGTGCCGGCGGGGCTTTACTGTACGGAGGAATCTGGCGAAACCGACGCTGAAATAGGATGCGTAGCATATAGGCTTGCCGTTTTCGAAGAAATCCTCAGGTGCGGTAGGTGCGACCAGAAGAAAATCATCGTTAAGATAAATGAAATGTTCGCTCAGCTCAGGAATACGCCATAGGACCGTTTCGATGGAAAGCGAATTGAATACGGGCAGGAAATTTTCATATCCGCTGTACAGGACCTTGTGGTCGATTATTTCTATTTCCGTCCTGCTCTCAGGAAAATATCTGCCGATGAAAGGCCCCAGGGCAGGATCCTGTCCGTCAGTAACGATGAATATCTTTCTGAGCCATGGAGCAAAGCGAAGCAGGGAAGCCACACAGTAATTGATTTCTCCGATGTTGGCATATCTGGTGTCGCCGCCTATGTCTTCATTGGACAGCTGTTCCGGTCTTGCGTAGCGGACACGCTTTGCCTTATGGGCTGGATCATTCCCGTCCACCCATGTTATTACGGCATCTATCGGGAATCCGGATGAATTTTTCATGGTTAAACTATTTGTCTGAAACGGTCAGGGATACGTATGACTATGTTGAGGTTGAACATTGCAGGTTTGTTCCATGCATAAGGAGGGCGGACTGCGGTCTGGATTTTTCTCGCAAGGGAAGTCCATCTGTCCCATTCCCTGGCCTCCTTGTGGCTGATGATATTTATGGTCCGGGCCCTTTTGGCAAGATGCCGGCTCCAGCCTCCGGCAATCCTGTCGCTGTCGTTGAATCTGGATTCGATGCGTTTCATGTCGACATAACCGAAATGGAAAAGGTACAGATCAGGTTCGATATGGAAGTTGTGCCCTTTTATGCGATGGAATCCGGAACCCCACGATACGGGGCGGGATATTACCGACGGTTTCGTATATCTGGTGCTTAGAAGTCCGAAACTGCGCTGGGCGAGGAACGGCTTGCCGGCATCGATTTCCTTTTCGAGTCCCATGTGCTGTCCGACATCCACACCTAATCCTGAAACGGAAGTCCTGCAGTCCAGACTGCTCAGGAATTCGCGCAGTCCCATTCCTCTGGCCGGGTCCGCCACCAGAAATTCATCCGCGTCCGTTCCTATGACCATGTCGTACCTTTTCAGAAGCCCGGCTGCCTGCTCTGACAGGAATTTCAGCCTCAGCCTGTCCAGTTCCGTGACTTTTCCCGGTATTTTTTCACATGCGGTAACATGTGCTTCCGGATACCATTCGGGGATTTTCTGGTCTTTCCCGTCCAAAAAGACATAAAGGTTTTCCATGCCGAGTTCGCGGCCGTAGTACGCCATCCATCTGCGTAGGTTGAACTCATCATTTCTGGCCATTGTGATAGCGCAAATCCTTTTCATGATATTCTCTCCAAGTCTGGTTATTCTGAGGAAGCCGTATTGTCAAGTCCCAGTTTCCGGCGGATCCATCCCATTGCCAGTTTCTGGTCTTCATCGGAAGCATATCCGAGAGAGTTGAAGCAGCAGAACGGTGCGTCAGACCTGTCGAACTCCTTCAGTTTCCTGGTAATATATCCCTTGCCATTCCTTGGCTTGAGATACAGGTCCATCCCTTTCCTCGACCTGACCGTGCAGTCTCCGCTTTTTTCGGCGAGCAGGTAAAACAGCTCCTGAGGATTGTATTGGCTCTGGCAGCGGAATTTAGGACTCATGTTCTTTTCCATTATATCCGGGTGTGCATCGTAGAACTTCTCCAGCGTACTCTTGCGCAAAGCGAGAGGGATATGTCCTATATACAGGAAATTCCGTTTTCTCCCTGCCACTGCAGCCGCGTTGACCATGGAATCCTTGAATCCATGTATCTTGAATCCCTTTTTCCTCGGTTTTAGGAAGTGCAGGATCCGCGCAGACAATATGCTGAATCTGGATGCATAGCATATCGCCCTGCCGTCTTCGAAAAAATCCTCAGGGGAAACAGGCGCTACCAGAAGGAAATCATCGTTCAGGTATATGAAATGTTCGCTCAGTCCCGGTATTCTCCAGAGCACGGTCTCGATGGATCTGGCATTGAAAACAGGGAGCAGTTCTTCATACCCCCGGTATATGACATGATGGTCCACGATTTCTATCTCGGTCTTCCTGTCCTTGAAATATCTGTCCAGAAAAGGCTCCAGTCCGGGATTCTGGGCATCTGTCACGATATATATCCTGCGGAGGAACGGCGCGAACCGGAGCAGGGATGCCACGCAATATTTTATTTCTCCGATACTCTTATATCTGATGTCTCCGCCTACTTCGTCATTCAATATCTGGTCTCTGGATGCATATTTCATACGTCTGGCCCTGTGTGCAGGGTCATCTCCGTCCACCCATGTGATCACTGCATCTATAGGAAAATCTGTCATTTCTTTCTTTTGGAGCTTTTTGAATCGAGCCAAATTTATAATAAATTTTCCTGATTAGGGAATAAATAATGTATTAAAAGGAATAAATAATATACCTTTGCAAGTTGAACTTGCAATGAAACAGATGAAGGCAGATACGAAATATACCATCGTGCTCGGGCTGCTCAAAGCCGTTGCCCGTCTACCTCTGTCCGTTCTGTATATATTGAGCGATCTGGCGTATTACCCGACATATTATATCATCAGGTACAGGCGTGAGACGGTCAGGCATAATCTGGAACTGGTATTCGGTACGGAAGACCGCGGGAAGATATTGCAGACAGAGAAGAAATTCTACCGGCATCTTTGCGACTGCGTCGTGGAGACTGTCAAGCTGCTGCACATATCCGACGCTGAAATCGACCGCAGGGTAGAGGTCATCAACGGGAATCTTGTAGATGAAATCATAAGGTCCGGACATTCCGTGGTGCTGTTCCTCGGACATTACGGAAACTGGGAATGGGTGCAGGCCATAATCCATCACTTCAATGAACCTCTGGTGGGCGGCCAGATATACAAGCATCTGCATAACGAGATGATGGACAGGGTCATGCTGAAAATACGCTCCCGTTTCGGACTGGAATGCATACCGCAGGAAAAGGCCGTGCGGAGACTGATAGGAATAGAACGCGGCGGACAGAAATTCGTGATAGGTTTCATTTCGGACCAGCGTCCGACAGGGGGTGCGCTGCATCACTGGATGGATTTTCTCGGACAGGACACTCCTTATCTGGTCGGGGGCGAGACTATCGGCAACCATACGGACGCCAGGTTCGTCTATCTGGATGTCAGGAAACCTTCACGCGGGCATTACAGAATGACATTCTGTCCGATAGTGCCGGACCAGGATGACAGCGGACAGTTCCCGTATACCAGAAAATTCATGAAAATGCTGGAACAGACCATACTGTCCGATCCTGCCTGGTGGCTATGGTCGCATAAGAGATGGAAACGCAAAAGACCGGCAAATCAGCAAAAATAAAATTCCGGAAATCATAATCACGAGAAATATCATAATATGGCAGACGAAAAAATAATCTTTTCGATGAACGGGGTAGGAAAGATCCTTCCCCATAACAATAAAGTAATACTCAAAGACATTTACCTGTCCTTTTTCTACGGTGCGAAAATAGGCATCATAGGACTGAACGGATCTGGAAAATCCACGCTCCTGAAAATAATAGCAGGCGTGGAAAAGGCATATCAGGGAGAAGTCGTCTGGGCGCCCGGCTATTCTGTGGGATATCTGGAGCAGGAGCCGCAGATGGATCCGGAAAAAACCGTACTTGAGGTCGTGCAGGAAGGTGTCCAGGAAGTCGTGGACTTGCTTAAGGAGTATGAAGAGGTGAATATGAAATTTGCCGAGCCGATGACAGACGACGAGATGGCGGCATTGATTGAAAGGCAGGGAGAACTTACGGAAAAGATAGAACACTGTGACGGCTGGGAAATCGATTCCAAACTTGAAAGGGCGATGGATGCATTGCAGTGCCCGCCTTCCGATGCCAGGATTTCCACATTGAGCGGAGGCGAACGCCGAAGAGTGGCTTTGTGCCGGCTTCTTCTCAGACAGCCGGACGTACTGCTTCTCGATGAGCCTACCAACCACCTCGATACGGAAAGCATACAATGGCTCGAAGCGCACCTGCACCAATATAAGGGTACGGTCATTGCCGTGACGCATGACCGTTATTTCCTGGACAATGTGGCCGGATGGATTCTGGAACTCGACAGGGGAGAGGGTATTCCGTGGAAAGGAAACTATTCCTCATGGCTGGAGCAGAAATCCAGACGACTGGAAATGGAAGAAAAACAGGAAAGCAAACGGAAAAAGACTCTGGAGAGGGAGCTGGAATGGGTAAGGATGGCGCCGAAAGCCCGACAGGCAAAATCGAAGGCGAGACTCGGTGCATACGAAAAACTTGCCGGGCAGGATGCCCGGGAGAAGGAGGCTTCACTGGAGATTTTCATACCGAACGGACCGAGGCTGGGAAATAAAGTCATAAATTTTCAGGATGTATCCAAAAGCTATGGAGACAAACTGCTTTTCGAACATCTCAGTTTCGTTCTTCCTCCTGCCGGCATTGTCGGTGTCATAGGTCCTAACGGAGCCGGCAAGACCACTCTGTTCCGGCTTATCATGGGGTATGAAAAACCTGATTCAGGTACGATAGAGATAGGCGATACTGTCAGGATTGCGTATGTCGACCAGCAGCACAAGGATATAGATCCCGAAAAGACCGTTTATGAAACGATTGCCGGCAATTCCGATTTCGTGAAACTCGGCCGCAGGGAAGTGAATGCCCGTGCATACGTATCCAGATTCAATTTCTCCGGCGCCGACCAGGAAAAGCTTTGCGGAGTCCTGTCAGGAGGTGAAAGAAACAGGATGCATCTGGCCCTTACACTCAAGGACGAAGGAAACGTACTGCTTCTCGACGAGCCTACCAACGATGTGGATGTAAATACTATCCGTGCCCTGGAAGAAGGTTTGGAGAATTTTGCCGGATGTGCCGTGGTGATTTCCCACGACAGATGGTTCCTTGACAGGATTGCTACGCATATACTTGCATTCGAAGGAGATTCGCAGGTGTATTTCTTCGAGGGTTCATACTCGGAATACGAGGAGAACAAGAAGATGCGTCTGGGCAACGATACCCCTCACCGCTTCAAATACAAGAAACTCATGGAGTAGTTCGATACAGAAAAACGGCTGTGCTAGCACAGCCGTTTTTCTTATTTATGGCATATCCTGACTGGTCAGAAATTGAAATATCTTGCTGCGTTATTGTATGAAATGTCTTTCACTACCTGATGGATGAACGGCATTTCGCTCTTAGGCAGCTTTCCTTTTTCCAGATCTTCTCCGATTACACTGCAGAGGATTCTGCGGAAATACTCGTGGCGCGGATATGACAGGAAACTGCGTGAGTCCGTAAGCATACCGACGAATCTGGTGAAAAGGCCGAGGGCGGAAAGTGCGTTCATCTGCTTGCGCATGCCGTCCTCCTGATCCAGGAACCACCATCCTGAACCCAGCTGCATTTTTCCTGGAACAGTGCCGTCGTTGAAAGTATAGGCCATGGTCGCCAGCACTTCATTGTCCTTAGGGTTGAGGTTGTACAGGATGGTCTTTGCGAGTTTGTCCTCCATAGCGAGCTTGTTGAGGAACTTGTGTCCTGCGGCGGCGCACTGGACATCATGGATGGCATCATATCCTGTGTCAGGGCCGAGGATATTGTACATTCTGGTGTTGTTGTCCCTGATGGCACCGATGTGGAACTGCTGTGCCCAGCCGGTTTCCCAGTCCATTCTGGCGAAATCGAGCAGCATCGCGCTTCTGAATTTCAGTATTTCCTTTTCCGTCAGGGTCTCTCCGCGCAGGCCTTTCCTGAATATGGCATCGATTTCCTCCATTTCGAAATCCTCGGCATAGAAAGTCTCCAGACCGTGGTCGGAAAGACGGCATCCCATGCTTTCGAAAAATTCGTGTCTTTTGCGCAGCGCATCTGTCAGGTCCTGATAGCCGGTTATCTGCACTCCGCTGACTTCCGACAGCTTGCCTATATATTCAGCATAGCCGGGTTTCTCTATAGCCATAGCCTTGTCAGGTCTCCATGCCGGCAGGACTTTTACCCCGAACGGGTGCTCCGCAATATATTTATGGTATTCGAGCGAATCTACAGGGTCATCGGTAGTGCAGACCACTTTTACATTGAACATCTTCATCAGCTCCTGGCCTCTGTATTCCGGTGTCTGCAGCTTTTCAGTGCAAATATCGTAGATCTGCCTGGCAGTCTGAGGGTTCAGTACGTCATAAACTCCGAATACGCGTGCCAGTTCCAGATGTGTCCAGTGATAAAGAGGGTTTCTCATCGTATACGGTACTGTCTCGGCCCATTTTTCGAACTTTTCGTAACTGCTTCTGCTGCCTGTGATGAAGTCTTCTGGAACTCCGTTGCCGCGCATTGCCCTCCATTTGTAATGGTCACCGCCGAGCCACACTTCGGTCAGATCGCGGAACTGGTAATTGTCCGCAATCATTTTCGGCACGAGGTGGCAGTGGTAGTCGATTATAGGCATCTTTTCGGCGCTTTCGTGATAGAGTTCACGCGCGTAATCGTTGGAGAGCATGAAGTCGTCATTGATGAATCTTCTGTCCATAAGGCCTTCGATGTTCTCTTTGACTTTGGAGAAAATTTTATCCATTTCCGTTTATTGTTTTATTTGGTTACTGATTATTGTCGTTTTTACAAATATCGTCTTATCGGATATGCCCGGATATTAAATTTATTCAAAAATATGTCAATTATTGACAAATCCCCACAAATATAATAAAAAGCCCGTGAGCGGACACGGAAAAATATTACATTTGCTTTCGCCAATCCGGAAAAATATTTGTCGGAATATAACAATAAACTAATAATAAAAGGTATGGAAAGATTGAACAGAAAGTCCGCTCAGGCTGCCATGTATCCTGAAAAGATCATCCAGTTCGGCGAAGGCAATTTTCTCAGAGCTTTCGTGGACTGGATCGTATGGAAAACAAATAAGACCACAGATTTCAATGCAGGCGTGGTGGTAGTGCAGCCTATCGACCGCGGAATGGTGGACGTCCTCAATGAACAGGACGGACTTTATCACCTTAACCTCCAGGGAATCGACAAGGGAAACCCGGTGGATTCACTCGAAATGATCGATGTCATCACACGCGGTATAAACCCTTACCGGGACTTCGATGACTATATGGCTCTGGCTGAAAATCCTGAAATACGTTTCGTGATTTCCAACACTACCGAAGCCGGCATAGCCTTCGATCCTTCATGCAAGCTCGAAGACCGTCCGGCATCGTCATATCCCGGCAAGCTGACGCAGCTCCTGTACCGCCGTTTCCGCCATTTCGACGGCGATATGGCCAAGGGGCTCCTGATTTTCCCTTGCGAACTCATTTTCCTGAACGGCAAGGAACTGAAAAAATGCATTTACCAGTATATCGAACTGTGGAACCTGGGTGAAGAATTCAAGACATGGTTCGAGAAAGCTTGCGGCGTCTACTGCACGTTGGTGGACAGAATCGTACCGGGCTATCCGAAAGACAACATAAATGAGCTTCTGGAAAGGGCAGGATTCGAGGACAAGCTGGTGGTAAAGGCCGAAATTTTCCATCTGTGGGTCATCGAGGCCCCGGAATCGGTAGCTGAAGAGTTCCCGGCAGACAAGGCAGGCCTGAACGTCCTTTTCGTGCCGAGCGAAGCCCCGTATCACGAGCGTAAGGTCACGCTTCTGAACGGGCCTCATACCGTACTTTCGCCAGTGGGATATCTTTCCGGCCTCGACACCGTGAAAGAATGCGTGGAAGATCCTCTTGTCGGGAAATTCGTCAGGAAAGTGATGTACGGAGAACTTATCGAGACCCTGGATCTTCCTATGCCGGAGCTGAAACAGTTTGCGGACGCCGTTATCGAAAGATTCGTGAACCCTTACGTGAAACATTTCGTTACCAGTATAATGCTCAATTCATTCCCTAAGTACAGGACCAGGGATCTCCCGGGCCTGAAGACTTATCTGGAGCGTAAGGGCGAGTTGCCTCAGGGTCTTGTACTGGGACTGGCCGCCATCATTACATATTATAAGGGTGGCAAGAGGGGAGATACGGAAATAGTTCCCGCCGATGATGCTGCCATTGTAAAACTTCTCAAGGACCTGTGGGCGACAGACGATACCGACAAGGTGGCGCGCGGAGTGCTCGGAGCCGAGTTCATCTGGGGTGAAGACCTCAATGCCATACCAGGGCTTGCCGGTATGCTTGCGGAAAAGCTTGCGCTCATCCGCAATGAAGGAATGAGAAAGGCCGTGGAATCAGTAGTGCTCTGAGTCATGGCTGCCGTTTTGAAAATCAATCAGGCGGACAATGTGGCCGTAGCCGTTTCCGATGTGGCTGCCGGTGACGTCTGCCTTGTCGACGGACGCAGGATCGTGGCGCTTGCCGGAATACCTGCCGGCCACAAGATGGCATTGCGGGATATCGGGAAAGGAGAGAATGTCATAAAGTACGGCTATCCCATAGGACATGTCACGGAAGATGTCAGGGAGGGAGGTCTGATAAACCATGTCAACCTCAAGACCAACCTGGACGGAGTCCTGGAATACAGATATGAGCCGGTGCCTGCATCCGTGGAGAAATCCGTGGTGCCGGCAACTTTCAGGGGGTACCGCCGTCCGGACGGCCGTGCCGGAATAAGGAATGAATTATGGGTCATACCTACCGTAGGATGCGTGAACGGGGTGGCGGAAGCCATAGTTCGCAATTTCAGGCTCCGCATGGTGGATTATCCCGCTCTGGAAAAAGTCGTGGCCTTCCCTCACAATTACGGATGTTCCCAGCTGGGAGACGACCATGAAAATACCAGAAAGATACTGGCGGACATGGTCCGTCATCCTAATGCCGCCGGTGTGCTTGTGGTTTCCCTCGGATGTGAAAACAACCAGCTCCAGGCGTTCAGGGAACTGGTCGGCCCGGTAGATGAAACCAGGATAAAATTCATGGAATGCCAGAAAATCGAGGGCGATGAAGTCGAATACGGCCTCGGTCTTCTGAATGATATCGCAGAAGCATGCACGGATGACAGACGTGAGGACATCCCTGTCTCCGAACTGAAGGTCGGGCTCAAATGCGGAGGCTCCGACGGCTTTTCCGGAATTACGGCGAATCCTCTGCTCGGACGCTTCTCGGACTGGATTGTCTCTCAGGGAGGTACTACCGTCCTTACGGAAGTGCCGGAGATGTTCGGGGCAGAAACCATCCTGATGTCACGTTGCCGCGACAGGGAAGTCTTCGAAAAGACAGTGCACCTGATTAACGATTTCAAGGAATATTTCATATCCAACAGACAGCCTGTCTACGAGAATCCGTCTCCTGGCAACAAGGCCGGAGGTATATCCACCCTGGAGGAAAAATCGCTGGGCTGTACACAGAAATCCGGCAAATCCGCCGTCATCGATGTCCTGAAATACGGCGAACAGCTTAAATGCAAGGGGCTCAATCTTCTCAGCGCCCCTGGCAATGATCTGGTAGCCGCTACGGCATTGGCAGCCTCCGGATGCCAGATTGTCCTGTTCACGACCGGCCGCGGCACGCCTTTCGGGACATTCGTGCCTACGGCCAAGATTTCGACGAACAGCCGCCTTGCCGCAGCGAAGCCTGGCTGGATAGATTTCAATGCCGGAGCGATATTGGACGGCAAGCCTGTGGCTTCCGTAGACGACAGTTTCATAGATTTCGTATTGTCTGTCGCCTCCGGCGAAAAGACATGCAACGAGAAGTCATCGTATTCGGAAATCGCCATTTTCAAGACGGGAGTCACTCTGTGACGATGTATCCGCCCCGTTTGCGTGGAAAGCCGTGAACGGGGACGGAAAAATGAGATTTTTGGAAAATCTTGTTTGACTTTCAGATTAAATTTACTATTTTTGGCTGATTCATGGAAAACGGCCGGAGATAGTGAATTTTTTCTTTACGCCCGTTTTCTTCCGGATCGGGAATATTTAAACTTTAATAAATTATGAAAATCAACAGCGAAGTACGTTATGCGGCACATCCGCAGGATGTCAAACATTATGACACGGCCCAGCTCAGGAAAAACTATCTGATCGAGAAGGTTTTTTCGGCTGATGAAATCAATATTGTCTATACGATGCATGACAGGATGATAGCAGGCGGAGCCATGCCTGTAAAGGAAGTCCTCGAACTCAAGCCTATCGATATTCTCCGCTCGGAATATTTCCTGGAGAGAAGGGAGATGGGCATATTCAATGTAGGCGGAAAAGGTATAGTGAAGGCCGGAGACAAGGAATATACTCTGGAATACAAGGAGGCATTGTATCTGGGCAAAGGCGCCAGGAAGGTCACTTTCGAAAGCGCCGACCCTGCAAACCCTGCAAAATTCTATTTCTGCTCTTCCACTGCCCACGCTTCATATCCTGACCATCTCACTACGCGCGCGGAAGCCGTCCACATGGAGCTCGGTACTCTTGAAGAGAGCAACCACCGCGTCATAAACAGGATGCTGGTGAAGGAAGTGGTACCTACATGCCAGCTCCAGATGGGTATGACTGAACTCAAGCCGGGAAGCACATGGAATACGATGCCGGCCCATACGCATAACCGCCGCATGGAGGTGTATTTCTATTTTGAAATACCTGAAGACCAGGCAGTCTGCCATTTCATGGGCGAACCTGACGAAACGCGCCACATCTGGATGAAGGCCGACCAGGCTGTCATTTCCCCTGAATGGAGTATCCATTCTGCGTGCGCTACCAAGAACTATACGTTCATCTGGGCCATGTGCGGTGAGAATCTCGACTATGGAGACATGGACGGATGCGCTACGACGGATCTCAAATGACGAAGTCAAATATTCTACTTAATTTAAATTTAATAAACTGGAATTTATGGTAAATTTTTCACTCGAAGGTAAGGTAGCTCTCGTTACGGGTGCTTCTTACGGAATCGGTTTCGCACTGGCTACGGCATTTGCCGAGGCAGGAGCCAAGATCGCGTTCAACGACATTAAGCAGGAACTTGTAGACAAGGGACTCGCTTCCTATAAGGAAAAAGGCATCGATGCCAAAGGTTATGTTTGCGACGTTACCAAGGAGGATCAGGTTCAGGAACTTGTAGCCAATATAGAAAGGGACCTCGGTCCTATCAATATTCTGGTGAACAATGCCGGTATCATCAAACGTATCCCTATGATCGAGATGAAGGCAGAGGAGTTCCGCCAGGTCATAGATATAGACCTGAACGGTCCGTTCATCGTTTCGAAGGCTGTTATTCCTTCAATGATCAAGAACGGCGGCGGAAAGATCATCAATATCTGCTCGATGATGTCCGAGCTCGGACGTGAAACAGTGTCCGCATACGCTGCCGCAAAGGGCGGTCTGAAGATGCTGACCAGAAACATCGCTTCCGAGTACGGCGAGTACAACATCCAGTGCAACGGTATAGGGCCGGGCTATATAGCCACTCCTCAGACAGCTCCGCTGCGCGAGCGTCAGCCGGACGGTTCACGTCATCCGTTCGATGCGTTCATCGTAGCCAAGACTCCTGCGGCCCGCTGGGGCAATGCGGAAGACCTTCAGGGTCCTGCCGTCTTCCTGGCTTCGTCCGCTTCTGATTTTGTCAACGGACATATCCTTTATGTCGACGGCGGTATTCTTGCCTATATCGGAAAACAGCCTCAGTAATGGTTATGAAACGTATATTTTCTATTGCAGCTGCCGCAGTGGCAGCTGCTCTTATGATTTCCTGCGGGCAGCAGGATGTAAAGGTTTCTGTCGCGAACGATTCTGAAGCGGATCGTGTAAACGAGACAGTCGAACTCGATTTCGGGAATATCGTCGCGTCGCATCCTGAAATCACTGCTGACAATGTCGTGGTTACGGACGCTGCCGGAAAGCAGGTCCCTTCCCAGGTCTACACAGAGGACTATGGCATGGTGAAACTTATCTTCCAGGCTTCTGTCCCTGCGGGAAAGACAGTCGAGTATGCCGTAAAGGCCGGTGAGCGCGAAGCTTACGATACGCTCGTATTCAGCCGCTACGTCCCTGAAAGGCTCGATGACTATGCATACGAGAACAACCGTATTGCCGGACGTGTATATGGTCCGGCTCTGGAAGATCCGAGGACTCTCGGTCCGGATATCTGGCTCAAGAGAGTGGAGTCCCTCGTCGTGGACAAGAGGTATGAGCTTAACGATTATCATCATGACCACGGAGACGGCATGGATTGCTACAAGGTGGCCAATACCCTCGGTGGCGGTGCTCTCGCTCCGTATGCAGATGACAAGATCGTGCTCGGAGACAACTATGAAACATATACCCGTATCTGCAACGGACCTATCCGTACCAAAGTGCTGTTTACATACAAGCCTTTCGATGTGGACGGCCATCTGACTACTCTGAAGAGGGAGATGACAATAGATGCGAATACCCACTTCATCAAGATTTCCAACTGGTTCAACGCGCCCGTAGAGAAACTTCCTGTAGTGTTGGGAGCTGTCCTTCATGATGTTGTGGCCAGGACTGACGGCGACTACTATATAGCATTCACAGAGAAAGCGTCAGACAGCGCAAATCCAGAGGCGGACGGTGATATTTCCGTAGGTCTCGTGGTGGATGCCGCCGAGGAAGGAGTGGAAGCAGGTACGATGGACGGCCATGCTGTACTCAAGTACAATATCGTTCCCGGCAAGAGGGCTGATGTCTGGACCGGTTCAGGCTGGAGCAAAGGAGGTATAGAATCTCCTGAAGCCTGGGCTGAAATGGTAGAGGATTTCGCGTATGCCCAGGCTCATCCTTTGAAGGTTACGGTAAAATAAACAGGTTGCGTCAACTATAACCTTTATCATATTCATCGGAGGACGTTTGCCGTGAGGTTGCGTCCTCCTTTTTTGATGATAAATCATCCTTTTATGATAAAAAGTCCATCGGCTGAATGGTACTTGTTGCTACTTTTGCAGAAACCAAAACCACATAGTTATGAACGCCGGCATTGAAAAGACGCTGAAAATGACCATACCTGTGCTGCTCTCGCTCTCCATGGCCGCAGGCTGTGCGCAAACGGGAGGAAATACGGCCGAATTCGACTATCTTTATGAAAACCTCCCGTTCGAGATGGGAAAGGTGTCACGTCCTGAAATCCCCGACAGGGAAGTAAGTATTCTGGATTTCGGAGGAGTGGGTGACGGTATGGCGCTAAATACAGACGCGTTCAGAACTGCCATAGAGCATCTTTCGTCCCTGGGCGGAGGGCATCTCATCGTTCCGGAGGGCATCTGGCTTACCGGGCCTGTTACGCTGAAAGACAATATTGATTTGCATGTCACCCCGAATGCCATTATCCTTTTTTCTTCGGACAGGGATCTGTATCCGATCATAAATACGGTTTTCGAAGGTCTGGATACCAAAAGATGCCTGCCTCCTATAAATGCCGACGGTGCGAAGAATATTTCGATTACCGGAGGCGGTACGATAGACGGTTCCGGAGATGACTGGCGTCAAGTCAAGAAATCCAAGATGACAGCATCGCAGTGGAAAGATCTGCTGGCTTCAGGCGGGTTTACCGACAGCAAGGGCTCAGTATGGTATCCGGATTCCAGTTCATGGAGAGGGTCCATGGTAAGCGATGCGTTCAACGTCCCGCAAGGGCTTGAAACAGATGAAGAATGGGAGTCTGTAAAGACATATCTCCGGCCTGTGCTCATAGGACTCAAGGAGTGCGAAAACGTACTGCTGGAAGATGTGCTGTTCCAGAATTCCCCATGCTGGAATATTCATCCGCTCATGTGCAGGAACGTGATTATAAACAATATTACCGTGCGAAACCCGTGGTATTCCCAGAACGGCGACGGGATAGACATAGATTCATGCGAGGATGTGATTCTGGTCAACTCATCCTTCGATGTGGGCGATGATGCCATCTGCATCAAATCCGGAAAGGACGAGGACGGCAGGAAGCGTGCCAGACCGTGCAGAAATCTCATAGTCGACAATTGTATCGTATTCCACGGACATGGCGGATTCGTGGTCGGAAGCGAAATGTCCGGCGGCGTTGAGAACATCTCTGTCACGAACTGCAGCTTCCTGGGTACGGATGTCGGTCTGAGATTCAAGAGTTGCAGGGGCCGCGGCGGCGTGGTAAGGAATATCCATATAGAAGATATCGTCATGACCGATATTCCGACCGAACCTCTGCTGTTCGACCTTCATTATGGCGGAAAATCCGCTCTGGAAGCCGCCGAAGATGAGCAGTCGTCCGAATTCGACATAGAGTATGTCCCTGCCGATGTGACGACTCCGGAGTTCCGCGAAATCCATATCAGGAACATAACGTGCAACGGCGCAGGCCGTGCAATGTATTTCAACGGCATACCTGAGAAGAATATCACCGGTATCATCGTCGAGAACTGCGATATCGTGGCCGACAAAGGGGCTGATATCCGTTACTCTGACGGCGTGGTGCTGAAGAATGTGAATATACGGCAGGCCGAAGGGCAGGGGTATGTGCTGGCGAACTGCCGGAACGTGACTCTTGAAAACTGTAATGACGCTTCCGGAGCGGATCCGGATGTCTTCCAGTATAAAAATGAAAATGTAGTTTTGAAATGAACCGTTATATTGCGTTAATCATGTCTTTTCTTCTGGCTCTCGGCTTCAGTGCCCAGGGTCAGGAGAACGGGCATAAAATCACCCTCAGGCTGATGGGGGATTCTACCATGGCAGACAAGGATCTGTCGAAAGAAAATCCGGAGAGAGGATGGGGACAGCGTCTTCCGTCTCATCTGGATACTTCCGTCCGTGTAGTCAATTACGCCCAGAACGGAAGGAGTACGAAAAGTTTTATCGACAGGGGACTGTGGGACAAAGTGAAAAAGGACCTCAGACCGGGTGAATATCTATTTATACAGTTCGGCCACAATGATTCCAAGACTGATGACCCTGAACGCTATGCTCCCGCTTTCGGGGCATATCAGGAGAATCTCCGTAAATTCATAGACTACGCCCTGGAGACAGGTGCGAAGCCGGTGTTGTTCACTCCGGTTTCCCGCCGGTGGTTCGATGATGAAGGAAGACTGAAAAAGGACTGTCACGGAGACTATCCTGCCGCGGTATTCCAGGTCGCTGAAGAGTACGGACTGCCGGTCATAGATGCCAATGCCATAACCCAGGCTTGGCTGGAATCCGTCGGCGACGAAGCCTCAAGGAAATATTACATGTGGGTAGAGCCGGGTACATGTCCGAGGCATCCGGACGGACTTAAGGACAATACCCATACCAACGTAGCCGGAGCCCGCAAACTGGTGGAACTGCTGCTTCCGGCCATAGTGGAGGTCATACCTGAGCTTTCATGCCATGTTACCGACTATGATTTTGTGGTGGCAAAGGACGGCAGCGGAGATTTCTTTACAGTACAGGAAGCCGTAAATGCCGCTCCGGACTATTGCAAACAGGATGAAACGAGGATACGTATCAGAAAAGGAATCTATGAGGAGAAGGTAACCATACCTGCAAACAAGGAAAAACTGCATCTGACAGGTGAAGATGCCATGACGACGGTCATCACGTGGGCTGACTATGCTACCAAGATCGGGCCTACGGGATATCCGTTGGGAACTTCAGCTACTTCTACGGTCTTTCTTCATGCAAATGACTTCCTCGCCGAAAACCTTACATTCGAGAATACTTCGGGCAGTTCCAAAGAGGTAGCCCAGGCATGCGCCATCACCGTAAACGGTGACAGGGTAGCATTCATAAACTGCAGGTTCGTGGCCAACCAGGACACGGTCTATACTTTCGGCCCCGGCCAGCGCCAGTATTTCAGGGGCTGCCATATCGAAGGAACCACGGATTTCATTTTCGGATTTTCCACTGCATGGTTCGAGGACTGCGATATCCTGAGCAAGAAAAACAGTTATGTCACTGCAGCGTCTACACCCGAAGGACAGAAGTACGGCTACGTGTTCAGAAACTGCCGTCTGTATCATGATGATGCGACTTCCAGAGTGTATCTCGGACGTCCGTGGCGTCCATTCGCGAAAACGGTTTTCATCCATTGCGGGCTTGGAGACCATATCCTGACGGAAGGTTGGCATAACTGGAACAAGAAGGATGCTGAAAAAACTTCATTCTATGCTGAATACGGAAACTCCGGCCCTGGTGCCGCCTCTGCGGAAGACCGTGTTCCATGGTCTCATGTACTCAGTGAAGGCGATCTGAAGGAATATACTCCTGAGAACGTGCTGGGACCTGTTTCCGACTGGTATTTCAGCGAAGTATTCTGACAGTATGCGTTTGAAGAGTATCATATCTTTGGTTTTCATGATATTGGCGTTGCGGATTTCCGCAGCGCCATTGGACTGTCTTTTCGAGCACTATTCATCGGAAGACGGACTGTCGCACAATTATGTCAGCCAGATACTGCAGGACAGGAACGGGTATATATGGATTTCGACATGGTACGGTCTCAGCCGCTTCGACGGCAACAGATTCGTGAATTATACAGTCGAGCCCGGTGATTACTCGAATCTGTCCCACAACAGGATATTGTCGCTCGACGAGGATGCTAACGGTTATCTGTGGGTGACGACCTATGACCATTCCATTTACCGGTTCGATTCCGTGAACGAGAAGTTTCTCGCTGTTCCGGGCGATCTGACTCCGGAACTGGCCAAGGCGATAGTTGAAAAGTATCATTGCGATAAAAACGGTAATGTCTGGCTTGCATTGTCAGGCATAGGCCTGTACAAACTCGGACCGGATCTGGTGCCCCAGATATTTTTCAATGTCTCCGACAATGTCATCGGAAAAGAGATAAAGGAAATATTCGAAGATTCAGACGGGAAAATATACATAGTTTCGGAACACGGGGTGGCTGCGGTAGCTGACGGAGTACCTTCCATCGTGACGCGAAGTTCCGACATGTCGCATTTCGTGGAGTTCGGAAGCAAACTTATCTTTTCTTCGGATGATGAATTGCTGATTGTAGATAAAAATACAGGGGAGCGTATTCATAAGGATTTAAAAGACAATATCTCCGGACCGCTCGTGTCGATGACCGTGACAGGCAATGAGCCTGATCGCCGCCTTTTCCTGGCTTTCAGCTGCGGTACCGTGGCATCCGTAGACACTTCTGATTTTTCACTCAGTTTCCACAGAGGGGATATCGGACGTGTCAGATACACTTTCCCGGACCCGGAAGGCCTGCTCTGGATAGTTACAGACCATACGGGGATAACTTCCTGGAATGATTCCGGACAGTCGTTCAGACATTATGAGCATAGCCGGAACGTCATGTCATATTATGCCGACACTCTGGCCAGGGTCGTGGAGCAGGACGGCAGGCTGTGGATCAAGATGAACAATTACGGTTTCGGTTACTATGACAGGGATGCCGATACCATCATACCTCTGAACAATGTGCGCGAGCAGCCGGACTGCCGTTTCATGAACGGAGTGGCCTGCTATACGGTGGACAGGTCCGGAGTCCTCTGGTTTTCTACGGTCAGGCGCGGTCTGGAGCGTGCTACCGTCATCACGCCCAAGGTAGAAGTCCTTGTCCCGCCTTCAGAATCCGATGATCCGGTCTCGGCATCTGAAATAAGGGCTGTCCTCACAGACAGCAGAGGACAGGTATGGGTGGCTGCCAAGAGCCAGGAACTCTTTGTCTATAAACCGGACATGTCTTCATGCCGGAAGATCCGCGGATCAGAGAGTTTTGGCGTCATATATTCTATATTCGAGGATGCGGACGGGAATATATGGCTCGGAACCAAGGGTGACGGTCTGCTGAAACTTACGTACAGAGGCGGAGATTACAAGGTAGCCGCACGCTTCCGTCATGACTGTTCCGATCCGAGGTCTCTCAGTTCGAACGACATTTATTCCGTGACACAGGATATGTCCGGCCGGCTGTGGGTAGGTACCTACGGCGGAGGCCTGGCCATGCTTCCGCATACAGACAGTACCGGATTTTTCAATGTCTACAGGGATTTCCCGGACTATCCGCTCGAAGTCGGGGAAAAAGTACGGTATGTGCATGCATTGCCTGACGGAAGGCTTCTGGCGGCTACCGTAGGCGGACTTATCTGGTTCTATCCTGACGAAAATCCGGAATTGACTACGTTTCATGTAGTCCAGAAGATACCCGGAGACATCCATTCTTTAGGAAACAATGATATCATCTATATCTTTACCGACAACGACGGCGACACGTGGCTGTGTACGTTCGGGGGGGGCCTCAATGAAGTGACTTTCGGGGAAGACGGCCCGTATTTCGATATTGTCAGCAAGGCTGACGGCCTGAGCAGCAATATTGTCCTCTCGGCAGTGGATGACGACAACGGGAATATCTGGCTGTCTACTGAAACAGGAATCTCGAAAGTATCGAAGGCTGACAGGTCGGTAGTGAATTATTCGAAATATTACGGAGTCGTATCCACCACGTTCAGCGAGGCTACGTGCACCAGGCTGGAGGATGGAACGATCATTTTCGGAACACTGAACAACATCTACCATATCGATCCGGATATGTTCACATACGAACCTGAAGCCAAACAGCTCGTGATTTCAGGCTTTTCCGTGGATGGCAGGCGCAAGCCCGTGACCGGCCGGATGGAGATCCCGCATGACTATTCTTTCTTCACCATAGATTTCGCATCCCTTAATTTCAAGATTCTGGGCAATGTCAAGTATTTATACCGGCTGAAAGGCTACAGCAAGGAATGGACTGCCGCAAACGGCAATACTTCCGTATCCTATTCCAGAATACCTGCCGGAAACTATACCTTCATGGTATCTGCCTATACTGAGGACGGTTATTCGGACCCTCAGACCATATCCCTGGATTTGAGGGTAAAACCTCATCCGTGGGCTTCCTGGTGGGCTGTCTGCATGTATTGCATGATAGCAGTGGCAGTGTTGCTGGCTCTGGTGAGAATGTTCGTTACATCAGTGAAACTGAAAAACGACGTAGCCCTCCAGGAAAGCCTGAACGATATAAAGGGAAGATTCTTCACCAACATATCGCACGAGCTCAGAACCCCTCTTACGCTGATTCTGGGGGGTATAGAAGATGTCAAAAGCAGGATGCAGCCCGGATCTCCAGACGAATACAGCGTGAATCTGGTTTACAAGAATTCCAGGAGGATGATGACGCTCGTGAACCAGCTGCTGGACATAAGAAGAATCGTACGTGGAAAAATAAAGCTGAATATAAGCCAGATAGACATAGTGCAGCTGGTAAAGCAGGTGTATGACGACTTCAAGGACATGTCCATAGAACGGCATATCGAGATGCGGCTGACGCATTCTGTGGACTCTTTGCTGATATGGGGGGACTCGGTGAGGATTGAAGCCCTGATATATAATCTGATATCCAATGCGTTCAAATATACGGCTGACGGAGGACGCATAGAAGTCGCCGTTTATTTCAAGGACGGAGACCAGGATTTCACCATAATGGTCAAGGATAACGGCATAGGTGTCCCGAAAGACAGGCAGACAGCTATTTTCGAACCGTTCATCTCCACATCGGAAAGTTCTTTCAACGGAGTGGCCAGCAGTGGAATAGGCCTGTCGTTCTGTAAGGAAATCGCTGATGTCCATAACGGAAAAATATGGGTGGAAAGCGAAAAAGGCAAGGGTTCCAGGTTTTATGTAAGGCTGCCGCTCGGAAAAGAGCATTTCAACGAGGATACCGCAAGGATTGTGGAGGGTGATCTTTCTGCGGAAAAGACCGAATCTTACGGTCTGAACAAGTACAAGGTAAAGCCGACCTTCCCGGAAGGGGCTCTGAAAGTGATGATAGTCGAGGATAATGCAGAACTCAAAATCTATATTTACAACGCCCTGATAAACAAGTATGAGGTTCGCGATGCCTCGAACGGAGTGGAGGCGCTGGCTCTGATAGACCAGGGATGGATGCCTGACATCATCGTGACGGATCTCATGATGCCGCAGATGGACGGTATCGGTCTGGTGAACCATATCCGCTCGGATTTCAACACGAGTCATATACCTATCATCATGATTACCGCAAAGCATGAGAACGACACTCATCTCAAGGCCATGAAATACGGGGTGGACGGATATATCTCCAAACCTTTTACCATGGAGCTTCTGTCTGCGAGGATAGAAAACCTTATGGAGAGAAGGCGTACATTGATGTCCATGTTTGCCAAGTCGGGCGAAGCGGCCGGTAAAAGTTCCGGAGAAGTGGAGATACAGCCCGGTGAAATCGTCATTACGGACAGGGACGAGAATCTGATCAAAAAGGTGAAGGCATGGCTGGAAGATAATGTGGCCGATGCAGAAGTGACTGTAGACCAGCTGGCTGCGCACATCGGAATGGGAAGGACTTCGATGTATAACAAAATCAAGGGGCTGACCGGCAAGTCTCCTGTCGAACTGATCCAGGATTTCAGGCTGGAGAAAGCCACTTATTATCTGAAGAGCGGCCAGTATTCCGTGTCGGAAACCTGCTATAAGGTCGGCTTCTCCGATCCGGGTTATTTCAGCAGATCCTTCAAGAAACATTTCGGCTTGTCGCCGGTAGATTATATAAAGGAACATAAGACAGAAAAAAAACAGTAATATGAAATCGCTGATATTCATGGCTGCCTGTGCGCTTTTGTCTTTTCAGACAATGACGGCGGCGGAAGCTCCGGAGCCTTATTCCGTGAGGATGATGAATTCCGAAATGCTCAGGAATCCGGAAGCCACCTGGCTAGACGGACGTCAGGGCAAACTCAAATGGAACTATACCACTGGCCTGGAGCTGCTTTCGTTTCTGGATGTGGCGGAGCGCTATGACCTTCCCTATGCAGTGGAATATGTAAAGGACTGGGCCGATACCATGGCAGACGGAAACGGCAAGGTGGCTACATACAAGAAAGAGAACTATAATGTAGACCATATCTGCCCTGCGCGAATATATTACAGGCTGTACGAAGACACGGGGTGCAAGAAGTACCGCCGCGTACTCAGGAAAATCAGGGAGCAGCTCGATTCGCAGCCGCGGACTTCCGAAGGGGCATTCTGGCACAAGCAGATTTATCCTCACCAGGTATGGCTCGACGGCTTGTACATGGCCCAGCCGTTCTATGCGGAATACACGGCGAAATTCTCTCCTAAAAAGGAGCGCGATTCCCTTTTCAGCGACATTGCAAATCATTTCGATGTGGCTTTCAGGCACACCCTCGACCCTGAAACAGGGCTTCCGAGGCATGCTTGGGACGAATCCCGTCAGATGTTCTGGGCCGACTCCCTTACGGGACAGTCTGCCCACGCCTGGGGAAGGGCCTGCGGCTGGTATGTCATGGCATTGGCCGAGACGATAGACTATATGCCGAAAAAGCACCCTGCCAGACAGGACCTCATCGGGAAGTTCCGCTACATGATGGAACTTCTCCCGAAATTCGCCGATCCGGAAACCGGGATGTGGTATCAGGTGCTCGACTGTCCGGGCAGGGAAGGGAACTATCTTGAAGCCACGGCTTCTTCCATGTTTGTATACAGCTATCTGAAAGGCGTGCGCCAGGGATGGCTTTCAGATGAATGGCGCGGCTATTCACGTGACCTTTACTGGAAATTCATAGATACGTTCGTGAAGGAAAACGGTGACGGCACCATCTCCATAACTTCATGCTGCTCCGTGGCAGGACTCGGAGGAAAGGAAATGAGAAGCGGCACTTACGAATATTATCTCAGCGAACCGGTCATCGACAACGACTGCAAGGGTGTAGGACCGTTCATCTGGGCTTCGCTCGAATATGAGGCGGCGAACAATATCGAGTATATCTCCGGCGGAAAGGCCGTCAGGGACGGAAAAATTGTCACGGAACAGTCCGTGACACCCGACCTGGCTTTCGAAGAGGCTGACGGCGGTGGAAAATATACCCGAGGCGGACGCGGAGGCAAGGTCTATTTAGTGACGTCTCTCGAAGATACGGGAGAGGAAGGCACTCTGAGACATGCAGTTGAGGCTGAAGGCCCGAGAATCGTCGAATTCGCGGTCGAAGGAGACATCCATCTCAAATCTACGCTGAAAATCGAGAATCCGTACATCACCATTTCGGGCGAAACGGCTCCCGGAAAGGGTATAACACTCCGCGACCATGGTATGTATATTGATGCCGATGAAGTGATAGTCAGATATATGCGCTTCCGCATGGGTTCTGCCGGGAAAGACGAGAACGATGCGCTCGGAGCACGTCACGTGAAGAATATCATCATCGACCATTGCTCCATGAGCTGGGCTACCGATGAAAACGCTTCCTTCTACGCGTGGGCGGACGCTTCCGTACAGTGGTGCATCATCGCGGAGGCCTTGAACAGTTCCATTCACCGCAAGGGCGAGCACGGCTACGGCGGCATCTGGGGAGGACGTAATGTGTCTTTTCACCACAACATCATCGCTGACAACAACAGCCGGAATCCTCGTTTCGACCATCCGGCCATCTACGGCGGCTCAGCCCGCATCTTTTATCGCGGGGCTGTCGAATTTGTGAATAACGTCGTGTTCAACTGGGGCATGAAAGCTATCTACGGCGGCGAAGAAGGCTGGTTCAATGTCATTTCCAATATATTCATCCCCGGTCCTGCGACCAGAAACCTGGACGGACGCTATCTCGAGGTCTATACCTCCGAGACCACATCCATGATTCCGGGCTCTTTCTATATAAAGGACAATATTTACGACACATCCCGTGTCAATAATGGAAACTGGAAGGGTGTCCTGCCGGACAATGAGGCTGTCGCCCGTTATGCTGCCGAATATTCTGCGATCTCGGCGGCAGAGCCGTTTTTCATGAAATCTCCGGTGGCTGTGGAACCTGTCATGGATGCCTATAAGGCAGTGCTCAGGGATGCCGGGGCTTCGCTCAGCCGCGATGATACGGACAAGCGTGTCGTGAAGCAGATAAAGACAGGAAAGGTGACCGTATCCGGTTCTGTCACAGGACTGCCTGGCATTATAGATTCGGAGAATGATGTGTTACAGTAAGTATTTTACAGGTATGAAGATAAGATCGTTTTTGTCATCGGTTATATTGCCGCTGGCCCTCGCCTGCGCTCCTGAAGCCGAACCGGAGATTCCTGTAGAAGTCCTGCCTCCGTCAGGGGTGAGGCTGGTACAGGCGGATGAGACGAGCCTGACATTCAGTTGGACAGCAGTAGAAGGTGCGGAGGAATATACCTCAAGGCTTGAAGAAGGAGACGGTACTTATGTGTACCAGTTTGCGACCACAGCCAATACTGCGTCTTTTTCCGGCCTGGAGAAAGATCTGGAATATCAGTTCAAGGTCAGGGTCAGGACAGGGGACGGAGAGTCCGGTTATTCCGACCCGGTCAAAGCCACGCCAGGTGTCTCAGTCCCCGATACGGAACCGGATCCTGATGTCCCGCTTGAAGGTTATGAACGTTTCATGATCCCTTCGAATGAAGAAGACGGGGTGGCCAGGGCATTCCCTGGTGCAGAAGGCGGCGGAATGTATGTTACCGGAGGCCGCGGAGGCAGGGTCATTCACGTAACGAACCTGAACGACAGCGGTGAAGGTTCTCTCAGGGCTGCCGTGGAAGCAAGCGGTGCCAGGACAGTCGTGTTCGATGTGGCAGGTATCATTGAGCTGGAGTCCCAGCTCAGGATAAAGAACGGGAATCTCACTGTGGCCGGCCAGACTGCTCCGGGAGACGGAATCTGCATCAAGAATTACGCTACGGTAGTCGAGGCTGACAATGTCATCATCCGTTTCGTTCGTTTCCGTCTGGGAAACAAGGTGCTCAATACAGATGGTGAAGACTGTATCTGGGGCAGGAGACACAGGGATATCAT
>CALUSC010000002.1 GCA_944323345.1 uncultured Bacteroidales bacterium
GTCCGCCTCTTAAATCTTACAGGAAGAATTTCTTTAGGATTGCAAAAATAGGAAATTATCCGATTATGTTATTATCTTTGCTGATTCGAATTTGATTAAACCGACATTTGATGAAAGAATTCTGGCAAGTGATGAAGCGCTTCGTGGCGCCATACAAGATATATCTGGCAGGAGCCGTGCTGCTCAACATACTGTCTGCCGTCTTCAACATATTCTCTTTCACCCTGATCATCCCTATCCTCCAGATATTGTTCAAAATGGACACCAATGTCTACGAGTTCATACCGTGGAACACCCCGGACATGGGATTCAAGGAGCTGGTCGTGAACAACGCATATTACTATGTCACCCAGATGATAGACAAGTTCGGCGGATCGCTCACCCTGCTGATTCTCGGACTCTTCCTGGGCATCATGACTGCACTCAAGACATCGTGCTATTTCGGGTCATCCGCAGTGATGATTCCGCTCAGGACAGGCATTGTCAGGGACATAAGAATCCAGGTATACAACAAAATGATGCACCTTCCGCTCGGATTCTTCTCCCAGGAAAGGAAAGGAGACATCATAGCCAGGATGAGCGGAGATGTCGGGGAGGTGGAATATTCCATCACCAGCTCACTTGACATGCTGATAAAGAACCCGATACTCATCCTGTTCTACTTCGGCACACTCATATTCACGAGCTGGCAGCTGACGCTTTTCACCCTGGCCGTAGTACCTCTTATGGCGTGGGGAATGAGCGCGATAGGAAAGAAACTGAAAAGGGAATCCCTGGAAGCCCAGAGCAAATGGAGCGATACCATGTCCCAGCTGGAAGAGACCCTGAGCGGACTGCGCATCATCAAGGCTTTCATTGCGGAAGAAAAGATGATGGTCAGATTCACCAAAGTCAGCAACGAACTGCGCAATGCATCCAAAAAAGTAGCGACCAGGCAGGCCCTCGCCCATCCGGTAAGCGAATTTCTCGGAACAGTCATGATCATGATAGTCCTCTGGTTCGGCGGCACGCTGATATTGAGCGAAGCCTCCCCTATCGATGCGCCTACGTTCATTTTCTACATGGTGATATTATACAGTGTCCTCAACCCTCTGAAAGAATTCGCCAGGGCAGGATACAACATCCCGAAAGGCCTGGCATCCATGGAAAGGGTGGACAAGATACTGAAGGCCGAGAACAACATCAAGGAAAAACCGGATGCACTGGATATCAAATCCTTTGACAAGGAGATAGAATTCAGGTCCGTATGCTTCTCTTACGAAGACGGGAAAGAAGTCCTGCACAACATCGACATAACCGTTCCGAAAGGAAAGACCATTGCCCTGGTAGGGCAGTCAGGATCCGGAAAATCGACTCTGGTGGATCTGGTCCCGCGGTATCACGATGTGACTTCGGGAGAAGTGCTGATAGACGGACATAACATAAAAGACCTGAAAATAAAGAGTCTGCGAAGCCTGATCGGCAACGTGAACCAGGAAGCCATACTGTTCAACGACACCATATTCAACAATATCGCCTTCGGTGTGGAAGGCGCCACGATGGAACAGGTGGTGGCAGCCGCCAAGATAGCGAACGCCCACGATTTCATAATGGAGAAAGAAAACGGATACGATACCAATATCGGAGACCGGGGAGGCAAACTTTCAGGAGGCCAGCGGCAGAGGATAAGCATAGCGAGAGCCATACTGAAAAACCCTCCGATCCTGATTCTGGATGAGGCGACATCCGCCCTGGACACTGAGTCCGAGAGACTCGTGCAGGAAGCTTTGGACAGGCTCACCACGACAAGGACGACAATCGCCATAGCCCACAGGCTGTCCACCATCAAGAATGCCGATGAAATCTGCGTCCTGCATGAAGGCGAAATCGTGGAAAGAGGAACGCACGACGAACTCATCAGGCAGAACGGGTATTACAAAAAACTTAACGACATGCAGGCTTTGTAGCCAACTTTTCGTATATTTGGCCTGCGGCCACATATACTGTTCACGCCTCGGCATAGCAAATAAATTTGTTCTGCTCTCGGCTTCTGCGTATATTTGGCTGCGTTATATATTTTTTCGTATGAAGACTCTGAGAATACCTTTCATTCCGGAACTCGAACGGCTTGATTTCAGAAAACTGGCATTGCAAATGGAAAACGGGGCCGCCAAGGCCCATATCGATACTGTGTGCTGGCCCGATGAATTTCCATACGCACCCGACGTCGCCATATCCGTGGCACGGAGCGACAGCCACATAGCCGTGATGTACAGGGTGTACGGTCTCGACCTGAGGGCTGACGCCATGGAAGACAACGGACCGGTCTGGGAGGACAGCTGCTGCGAATTCTTCGTTTCCGACCCGTCGGACGGGACATATTACAATTTCGAGATGAACTGCATCGGGACTTTGCTGGCTTCAAAGAGAAAAAGCAGAGAGGATTTCAGGCTTTTCCAGACTGAAGAGCTGGCACAAATCATCAGGCATTCGTCTCTGGACCGGAAAAAGATGGACCGCAGCGATGAAATCTTCATCTGGCAGACAGCTGTCTGCATTCCTTTCAGCCTGATAGGTGCAGGTGAAGGCAGTCTCCCGGCATCGCTGAGAGCGAATTTCTACAAATGTGCAGACAAGACTGCACACCCGCATTTCCTGAGCTGGAATCCCGTGGAAGTCCCGCATCCGGACTTCCACCGTCCGGAATATTTCGGAAAGCTCATATTCTGACAAACCATAATGACACTATACTATGAAACGTACACCGGAAGAAATGCTGGCAATAGCCAATGAATTTGAAACCACAGGCAATATCACGGAAATCAAGCCCCTCGGACCGGGATTCATAAATGACACATTCATCGTCAGGACGGAAGGGGAAGGGGCATCGAAATATATTCTCCAGAGGAAAAACCATCTTATATTTCCGGACGTTCCGGGAATGATGAAAAACATAGAACTCGTCACGGAACACATAAAAAAGAAAGTGGAGGCTGCCGGAGGAGACCCTATGAGGGAAGTTCTTACAGTCACCAGAAGAAGGCCTGAAACCATGTCCGAGGCTGAAAAGAATGATCCTGCAGGACATCTTTACTACAAGGACCCGGAAGGGAATTTCTGGGCCATGTGCGTATTCATCGAAGGTTCAGTGACATACGAAAAGGCCGATACTCCGGAACTATGCTACAAGGGCGGTGAAGGCATCGGCAAGTTCCAGGCCCAGCTTTCAGACTTCACCACTCCCCTGAACGAGACAATCAAAGGATTCCACAATATCAGATGGAGATTCGTACAGTGGGATGAAGCCATAAAACGCGATGCGGCAGGAAGGGTGAAAGACCTGGCTGAAGAAATAAGCTGGATAGACAGCAGGCGTGACGAGATGCTCGCATTCTGGAGCAAGGTAGAGGACGGGACAATCCCTACCAGAGTGACCCACAACGACACGAAAATCAGCAACATCCTTTTCGACAGCAAGGGGGATGTCCTATGCGTGATAGACCTGGACACATGCATGAGCAGCACTTCGCTCAATGATTTCGGAGACGCCATAAGATCTTATACCAATACAGGGGCGGAAGATGACAGGAATCTGGACAATGTCAGCATGTCGCTGGAAATGTTCGAAGCCTATACCAGAGGGTATCTGTCGCAGAGAAAAGGGAATCTGACCGATTCCGAAATAGAGAATCTCGCATTTTCGGCCAGATATATCACATACGAGCAGGTGCTGCGCTTCCTTATGGACTATATAGACGGGGATACATATTACAAGACTGTCAGTCCGGACCACAATCTCGTCAGGACGCATGCACAGTACAAACTGCTGCAAAGCATCGAAGCCCAGTACGATGCGATGAAAAAGATAGTATATGAATATGCGAAATAAACGGTTCAACATATTCAAGGTAATATTTATCATCTACATAATAGGCTTATGTTTCTGCTGCTTCTGGAATTTCAGGGGCAGCATTGATTTGGGCGATGACTGGTGGGGGCTGCCGAAGGACAAGGTCCTGCATTTCATGCTTTTCTTTCCTTTTCCGTTCATAGCTTACATGGCATTCCCGAAAGTCAGCGATACCGCCCGGAAATATCTTAAATTCAGCATTCTGATATTCGTTGCCGGAGCTGCGACAGGTGCTTTGATAGAAATTGTGCAGGGATGGAGCGGATACAGGAGCTGCGACATGCTGGATCTGGCTGCGGACTGTTGCGGGCTGGCCGCCGCCATTGTCTGCCTGCAGACATACGAAGCATTTTTCAGAAAAAGGAGAAAATCGGAAAAATGAGGATTCTGGTGATTTTGGCGGGGATGTTCTTTCTGACGCTTCAGAGCGGGGCGGCACAGGAAAAGAGCAAGATTGTAACGGACTTCGAGCCTGTTTGCAGGACTCTGGATACTCTCATCCATTCGAGAACCACTGTCATGGGAGAACTCGGTCTGAGGAATGTGATGAGACGGGGCAATTACCTCGACTTCTATTTCACGAATTCGCTCAGCGACCTGCCATGGACTCACGCCGACTACGTCTGGTTCATGAAAGAACTCGAAAAAAGATTCCCTCCGGAATACAGGCGTTACAGTCTGGGGCGGGTGAGCAGCCGGGGAGAAAAGATCCAGGATCTGGTGACGGGAGTGCCCGATGCCGGAGGTTTCCCTACGGTCGATACCTACAGGCTGAAGAAACGTGTTCCGGAAGGCAACCCTATAGTGGAAAGGGTAGGAGACCTGGAATATCCGGACGGGCTGGACGGGCGTCACATAGCCCTGTGGCAGAGTCACGGACTGTATTACGAGCAGGCCCACGGCAGATGGGAATGGCAGAGGCCCTGTCTTTTCCAGACAGTGGAAGACCTGTTCACGCAGAGTTACGTACTGCCGTTCCTGGTCCCGATGCTGGAAAATGCAGGAGCATACGTAATGCTGCCGAGGGAAAGAGACATACAGGTGCATGAAGTCATCGTGGACAATGACCCGGATTTCAGGTCTGACAGCAGCTTCAACATGAATACGGCACCGGAATTTCTCAGGAAAACCGGCACGTACACGGAATCGGGAAAATGGGAAGACGCCGGGACAGGCTTTGCCGATGCAAAGGAAACATACACGGGGCTGGACAATCCTTTCGGAATGGGAACGGCCAGAATGGCGGAATGTACCGACAGGGAAAGCGGCCGGAGCGAGGCCGTGTGGATTCCTGAAATTCCGGAGCGCGGGGAATATGCCGTTTATGTTTCATACAGGACATTGAAAAACAGCAGCGATGCAGCACACTATACAGTCAGGCATCTCGGAGGGGAAACAGAGTTTCTGGTGAACCAGACCATGGGAGGCGGCACCTGGGTGTATTTGGGGACATTCGAATTTGCCGAAGGCAATGAAGGAAGAGTGATGCTGGACAACATGACTGCCAGGTCCGGGAAGAGAAAAGTCGTCACCGCCGATGCCGTAAAGATAGGAGGAGGATACGGGAACATAGCCCGCAGCATCGAAGGCGATGCATTTTCCGTCCCGGAAATCTCAGGAATGCCCCGGTTTACGGAAGGGGCCAGATACTGGCTCCAATGGGCCGGGATAGATTCCACGATATTCAGTCAGAATAATCTGGAGGATGACTACAAGGATGACTTCATGTGCCGCGGCGACTGGGTGGCATATATGACCGGCGGTTCGCATGTAAACCCGAAAGAGGAAGGCAGGAATATTCCTTTCGACCTGTCATTTGCACTTCATTCCGATGCAGGGACGACTCCGAATGATTCTACGATAGGCACTCTGGCCATCTATACGTTGAAATCGGAATACAAGAGGAAACTTCCGTCCGGGGAGGACCGCAGGACCAGCCGGGAATTCGCGAATCTGGTGCAGAGCCAGATAGTGCAGGATATCAGGGAAGAGTTCGATCCTGAATGGAACAGAAGATTCATCTGGGACAGAAGTTACAGGGAATCCCGCACTCCCACATGTCCGTCCATGCTGTGCGAACTCCTTTCGCATCAGAATTTCGCGGACATGAAATACGGGCTCGACCCATCATTCAGGTTCACCGTGTCGAGAGCTGTCTACAAAGGTATGCTCAAATATCTGAGCAACAGGTACGGATGCGATTACGCAGTACAGCCGCTTCCGGTAAATTCCCTGTCAGCCACTTTCGTCGGAGACAAGATCAGGCTGAAATGGATGGCAACGCCGGACAGGCTGGAGCCGACTGCGGATGCCACAGGATTCCTGCTGCAGACCAGGGTGGATGACGGAGCCTTCGATTCCGGAAAAACAATAAATGCCGGACGGCTTCCTGACGGAAAGTATTTCACTGATATAGACTTCATTCCGGGACATCTTTACAGTTTCAGGATCATAGCCTTCAACTCCGGAGGGAAAAGTTTCCCTTCGGAAACCATGAGCGCCGGAGTACCGGCCGGGGCATTGTCTGAAAGGATTTCAGACACGGACAGCTGCATATTGGTCGTAAACAATTTCGACAGGGTTTCCGGACCTGCATGGTTCGACTCTCCTGAATTTGCCGGATTCGACAACAGGGTGGACGGAGGCGTGCCATATATGAGAGAAATCGCGTTTACGGGGGAAATGTACCAGAACTCGCGCGAAGCCCTGTGGCAGAATAATGCAAACCCCGGCTTCGGAGCATCGTACAGTCACATGGCCGGCTCGGTCATAGCCGGCAATACGTTCGACTACCCTTCTGTCCACGGTAAAGCCATTCTCGATGCCGGCTACCCTTTCTGCTCGTCAAGCGCAGATGCGTTCTGCCATGATACCACACTCGTGGCCGGAATCTGGTGCATGGATCTGATTTGCGGAAAACAGGCCAGAGTCCCGTCCAAAGGCGACATGCCGGACAGATACGGTGTATTCGGCAGGGAAATGCGCGATGCGCTGGAGCGTTTTACTGTCATGGGAGGGAAGCTGCTGGTGTCCGGAGCCAATATCGGGACCGATATCTGGGACAGGATATATCCCGTGGCCATAGACAGCCTGGAAAGGGCGGAAGGAATATCATTCGCCGAAAACGTACTGGGATTCAGTTATGTTTCCAATTATGCAGGAAGGACCGGAGAAGTCATGACCGTACCTGCCAGAGTGACGCCCGGATGTACGGGAGAGCGATTCCGCTTCAACACCGCCCCTGACGCGAGAATATACAGTGTAGAGGCTCCGGACGGAATAATACCGTCCTCTGAAAATGGCTGTACTTTCATGAGATACGGAGATACGAGAGTTTCCGCGGGGATATGCAGCGATTTCGGGACGTACAGGACAGTCTGCATCGGATTCCCGATAGAGACCATCACTGAAAGAATCTATTTGGACAAGGTAATAAAATCGGTTATCGGATATTTAAAAGGTAGAGGAAGCGATGAACAGTAGACAAGCGGAAATCATAGAACTCATTAAAAAGGAAGTGAAACCGGCTCTGGGATGTACCGAGCCTATCGCTGTAGCCCTTGCGGTAGCCAAGGCGGTGGAAATACTCGAAGACAAATGCCGCTGCTGCAGCCAGGGATGGAGGATGACAGCAGATTTCAGAATCAGGGTGGAAGTCAGCGGGAACATCCTGAAAAACGGGATGGGTGTAGGTATTCCCGGGACAGGCATGGTAGGACTTCATATCGCTTCCGCACTCGGTGCAGTCTGCGGGAAAACCGAATACCGGCTGGAAGTCCTGCACGACCTGAACGAAGAAGCCATAGCACGTGCCAAACAGATAGTCTCCGACGGCAAGGTGAATGTCGGGCTTGCCGATACTCCGCGCAAACTGTTCGTAAAGGCTTATGTAACTACGGCAGAGGGTCACAGTGCATCCGCCCTTATAGAAGATGACCATGACAACATAGTGGAAACATGGTTCGACGATACCGTTCTGGACAGCAGCCGGGAAGAATGCGGGAACGGAGACGAAAGCACAAAGACGACCCTTGATTACGGACTTACGGTCAGGGAAATACTTGAATTTTCAGCCGGAGTCCCGTTCGAGGATATCAGGTTCATACTGGAGTCCAGGGACATGAATCTGGCCCTGGCCAAAGAAGGTCTGGCTGCCAGCTACGGTCTCCGTGTGGGCCATACGATTATGTCAGAGAAATACAGGCAGGTTTTCGGCTCGGATTTCATGAGCTATGCCATGGCCATGACAGCTGCCGCCTCAGATGCCAGGATGGCCGGATGTACCCTCCCGGCAATGAGCAATTCCGGGAGCGGCAACCAGGGAATTACCGTCACGATGCCTGTGATAGCCTACAGCCTCAAATACGACGTGGATGACGAGCAGTTGGCCAGAGCTCTGGTACTCAGCCATCTGGTAGCAATCCACATCAAGGGTTACCTCGGAAAGCTGTCAGCACTGTGCGGCTGTGTGATAGCGTCTACCGGAGCGGCATGCGGAATAGTGTATCTGCGCGGAGGCTCCTATACACAGATTTGCTCCGCCATCAAGAACATGATCGGCAATATTACCGGCATGGTCTGCGACGGAGCAAAAGTAGGATGCGCACTTAAAGTGGCCTCAGGCGTATCGTGCGCCCTTCAGTCTGCCGTACTCGCCATGGAAGGCATCTGCATTTCCGAAAGCGACGGAATCATCGAAAAGGATATCGAAAAGACTATCCGGAATCTCGGTGAAATAGGCTCGAAAGGCATGCAGAGCACTGACAACATGATACTGGATATCATGGTCTGCAAATAAGACACCTGCTACAGCCAGCCTTCCTTTGAGACAGAATCTCCTGACGAACGTAATTCCACTGCATCCGAAGTTACGGATGCCGGGATGGATTCTTTCTCGTATGTGCAGACTTCACCGGATGCGTTAGTGGCAGTGAGTACCAGGGTATTGCCGTTTACGGCAGCCTCATACTGACTGCCCCACGGAATTTCTCCTGAATATGTCCCGCTGACCTGTGTTCCGGTCACGGTATAGCTGCCGTATTTCAGTCTGTAACGTCCCTCCCCTATCTTCTGGTACAGATCGAAGTCTCCGCCTGTCCTGAAATCGATATATACGTCTATCCCTTCAGCCCCGATATCTATCTTGTCGGAGGAAACCAGATGCCACTGTCCGGAAATGTCCAGATCAGACGGGGCCTCATCTTTCTTGCAGGCTGCCGCTGCCAATACAAAGAGCGCCATACACAGAATCTTAAGTGCTGTCTTTTTCATTTCAACCATATTAATAACTACAACCATCCGTTGTTCGATGCGGCGATGCCGCGGGTGACTATGGATATTTCCTTCGAAATCTCCTGGCCGCCGTTTATCAGATCGTTTCCGACATTCGTCCCGCCCCCTACCGCACGGACAGTCAGTTTGCCTGATCCGTAGAGTGTAGGATGTATGACGAGTCTTCCGTCCTCTATCGCAGGATCCGTTTCCAGTCCCAGAGCCTCCTTGTCAGCCTCGGAAATATCGACACCGAGATAAGTAAGCCCCTCGGCGCCGCCTCCGAAATATTCATCGAGATCCAGCGCCTGTTCTTCCCCTACAGCAGCCAGTATGCAAGGGGTCCCCTCGATCTGCATGAGCAGACGCCATGCATCCACGCTGCCGGTCCCCATTCTGGACCTGTAATTGTTCAGATTCATCTGCATGAGAGAACCGTTGTCGGCTCTGAGTGAAAGTTTGGAGCCTTCCAGCATACCGTCCAAATCATTTGCAGAAGACAGAATCATGGATACAAATTCTTCTCTGGTATAATGTTTTCCGAGTTTCTTCGCATAAGCGAGTCCCAGAGCCGCCACGCCGCTTACGTGCGGACAGGCCATGGATGTTCCCTGCATGTATGCGTATGTCTCACGCTCCCACTCCCCGTCGGTGAAACCTTCCGGAATAGTAGAAAGCACACAGGCTTCGATGGTAGTCACACCGCCAGTACCGGACTCACCTCCAGGTGCCGCGATATTGCTGCCGTAGCCATAATTGCTGTACAGGGCCGGCAGTCCGTCCGAACCAAGGGCCGTAACACAGATACAGTCCGTATAGGCTCCCGGATAACATATAGTCGAAGTATAATTGTTGCCTGCAGAGAAAATAGCCAGACCGCCGTCGATGTACGGGCTGAAATTGTCATTTTCATTCATGAAATCGTCCAGTGCCATAGCCTGCGCTTCCGCCGGTCCGAATTTATAATCCGCATCATTCCTGTACGCTCCGGGATCGAATCCGAAAGAACCCTGGATAATGACAGCACCCATATCCTTTGCGTATTTGAAGGCCGCAGCCACACGGTCTACTGTGGCATACAGTTCTCCTTCGAATATCTGGCAGGTGATCATGCGGACACCGTCAGCATTGCCTGTACCACCGGCCACACCGCAAACACCTATACCGTTGTTATTCTCGGCGGCCACCGTACCGGCCACATGGGTGCCATGTCCGGAACCTCTGTCCCAGGTGACAGGAGTATAGTCGTCATAGCAGAAATTCACTCCATGGATATCATCCACATAACCGTTTCCGTCATCGTCGACTCCCGGCTCGCCGTTCAGTTCCGCCTCATTCGTCCACATATTGTTTTTCAGATCGGGATGGTCATACCAGACACCGTCATCTATCACGGCCACTATGATATCCCTGTCTCCGCCTGTCAGACGCCATGCATCGAGGACATTTATATCTGCCCCTTCCCTGGCTGTCCTGCAAACGGATCCGTCATTCGAATAGTGCCACTGGTCGGCAAGACCCGGATCGTTGAAGACCGGAGACTGACCTGTCGCCACAGCCGAAGAAGAAATCCTGGCTCCGGCCCCCTGATACGGATATACCTGAGGTTCTACAGCAGGATATACTATCGTATTGTACTGTACACCCTGGATATCAGGCCTGCCAGCCAGCGTTTCCGACATCCTGACCAGACTCTCGCTGTCGTCGAATGTAACCTTGAACCATCTGTGATACCTGTAGTCCGAACCCGAAGATTTCGTCAGGACTTCCCTGTCGCTACCGGGAAATATACGTCTGATACCTGAAATTCCGGTACCTGGGAATACTGCAGAAGCGTCAGCGGCAGAACCGTCCGAAGGAACCACGGAAGCCAGCTCAGACGCAAACTCTTCATCCACATAAATCAGGAGCGAACCGGCAGCGGCATCGGCGGCGGTTCCCATGATTTTCGAAGATACATTGTCTGAATCTCCGGTATTCACAGGAGATTCAGACAATGAACAAGCAGCAGCGGAAATCAGCAGAACCGCAGCAGCAGCCGGCATGGATATCCGGCAGAATATATTCCGAATTATTTTCATAATCAATACCAGAAACCTGTCGGATCAGGATTATTCAGATTCGTCACTGCCGAATTGGCCTGGAGTTCGCTGCGAGGAATCACGATATTCCACTGCGGAGAACGTCCCTGCACATCGAATGCAAAGTCAGCTACGAAATTGCTTCCTGTCCTGGTAAAACCTATATTAAGCCTCTTGTGGTCATACATCACTATGCCTTCACCCCAGAATTCGACGCGTTTGTGGAAAAGCATTTCCTGCAGGAATTCCGACAGTCCTGTGGCTTCGCAGGTATAGCTCTGGTCGACATAACGGTAAGTGTTCAGAAAATCTTCAAGCAGGCCAGCAGCATTGATACCGTTGCCGTCACGCTTCGCAGTAGCCTCGATCTTGATGAAATACATCTCCTCGACCCTCATCAGAGGAAAATCGGCACATGCTCCCATGGTGAAGTTGTCGACTTCTCCTGAAGCCGGTCTGAACTTGATGTTGGTATAAGGCTTGGCGTATGACTTGAAATTCTCCTGCTGTTCTGAAGAGCCGCAGAATTTATAGTCATAATAACCAGCATCCCAGTCAGGATCGAGCCATGAATGTTTTCTGAAATCAGCATCGTCGATGTTCCTGTAGAAAGTCCTGCTCGCTCCCGGAAGGACACGGCACCCGTAAGCCCACGTAGCCTCGGAAGACATGTGGGAAACATGATTCATGATGTTGGTGGTGTTTGCCGCAGTAAGCGTCAGACCCCATATCCATGAATTGTTGGCAGCACCGTTGTTGAATCCGTTCACAGGGTCTTCCCACTGTGCCTGCGTAAGAGGAGTCCTGCCGCTGGAGGTGATAGCCAGATCCGCATATTTTATGGCATTATCGTATGCTGCATCTGCACCTGCGTCATCATTGGCATCTTCCAGGTCCGCGCCTATTTCCAGATAGGCTCTGGCCAAAAGGCCATAGGCAGCCGCCAATGTCGGTCCGGTATAGTTTGACGAGGATGAATTTCCGAAATATGTCAGGGCTGATCCGAGGTCTTCAAGAATGAAATCATACATATCCTCTCTGGTGGCCCTCGGATTATTCTGCGCCATGGCTTCCGTAGTATTCTCCGTCACTATCGGTACCGTAAGGTTCCTGATATTGGCATAAACACGCACATAGCTGTTCTCCTTGGGAATGTACAGCCTGGCAAGATCGAGATAAAACATGGCGCGGTAAGTATAGGCCTGAGCCAGCCACTCCCTTTCCTGCTGGTCCTCCGTATTATGGTCGATCCTGGATATGATTTCATTCGTCTCCTTGATCCATGCGTAATACGCATCCCAGTAATATCCGCAATACTGATAGTCCGGCCCCATGCTGAGACATCCGATATAGTAGTTGAACTGGTTGTAGTTCGGCGTACCGAGAGACACTATGTCGGCCAGCATATAATCTGTCCTCAGACATATCGAAGGATAACCGAAATCAGTCTGGTCTCCGTATGAGGAATAATACCCTGCCGTATTCGACGATATAAGGTCTGCTGGAAGGCCGTTCAGCAACAGTTCCACCGAATACTCGTCCAGCTGATCGTCTGTAAGGGTACCGTTATCCGGGAACGTCTCTTCAATACATCCGGCCGCCAATACAGGGACAGCCAGCACAATGGCGAAATTCTTCAATATTCTGTTTGTCATATTCTTCTTTCTCATCACTAGAATGTTATGTTAATGCCTCCTGACAGTGTACGTACAGGAGAATTCACTGCAGAATTCGTCGTTCCGCTGAAACTGTATCTCGGATCGAATCCGGCACGTTTCGACCAATAAACGATATTGTCGCATGTCACGTAGACACGGAGCCTGCTCACGTGGAATTTCCTGGTGATATGTTCAGGTACCGTATAGCCTATCTGTGCGTTCTGCAAATTCAGATAACTGGCGTCAGTCAGATATCTGCTCGAAGTGGCGCCGTTATTCACATCCCCATAGACGAAACGCGGAATATTAGAATCCGGATTCTCCGGTGTCCATGCCTTCAGCACGTCCTTGTGGAAGTTGTACCCGATGGTATTTCCGGTAGGGGCCATCATATATGACGCATATCCGCTGTCGTAGGAAAAGCCGCCTATCGAATATGTGAACGAAACTGAGACATCGAAGCCATAGAACTGGAGTGATGTTCCGAAACCGCCGTAGAGGTCAGGAGTAGGGTCATCGCACAGGTAGAAAGTGGCCTGGCTATAGTCATCAGTCGTAATGGTTCTCCCTGTCGGCTCACCGTATTCGTCCATCTCTTCCATCCACCAGCGTTCGGCTCCGGTAGCAGGATCCACTCCGGCGGACTTAGGCATGTAGAACGTATTCAGCGGCAGGCCTTCACCGATGAACCTTTCTCCGCTCGCATATCCGGCATGGCCTTCCACCACCGATGTCTTGTTCTTGTCCGGAATCCTGAGTACCTTGTTCGTATAATGCGTGAAGTTCAGATATGCATCCCACGAGAAATTCTTCGAACGCATGATGTTTCCGTTCAGGGCGACTTCTATACCGGAATTCCTCATGTCTCCGATATTGTCATAATATCCTCCGTAACCGATGGATGGCGGAAGCGTGAAGAAATAGAGCATATCGGTGGTCTTGCGGTAGAAATACTCGGCAGAACCGGAAAGGCGGCCGCCGAACAGGCCGAAATCCACACCTGCATTGAAGTTCGTATTGGTCTCCCAGGTGATATCCTCGTTGCCTTTCTGTCTGAACGATACGCCAGGACGGTCTTCATTGTTATAGAGATTCCATGTATCGATATACAGATAGTTCGGGATATTGTCATTTCCCTGCGAACCGATGGAAGCCTTGAGTTTGAGCATATCCACCCACGGAGCCTTGAACCAGGACTCTTCGTTGACGAGCCAGCCTGCTCCCACAGACCAGAAATTTCCCCAGCGGTGATCAGGATGGAATCTGGAAGACGCATCGCGACGGTAGGAAGCACTCAGGAAAATCTTGTTCGCATAGTCATACTGCGCGCGGGCGAAATATCCTTCATTATTGTACATGGACTGCGACGAGGTGGATGTCTGGCTGTCTATGATGGCTTCATTCAGCTCATACATGTCCCCGGCTATCATCTGCGTCTTGGACGCTCCGAGATACGAATCCGTAGTCTTGTATGACTCATGTCCGAGAAGGACAGTAGCATGATGCTTGCCGGCGAATGTCCTGTCCCAGTTGAGGAGCTGCTGGAGATTGAAATAGAAATTCCTGTTATGGTTCTTTGCCAGCACTCCTCCCGATGAGGCGAACTGTCCGTAATAAGGATTCTGGACCTGCGTGAGACGCACTCCGTCCACACCTGCCCCGGCATTGAAAGTAAAGGTGAAATCCTTCAGGAACTTGATTTCTACGAAACCTGTCCCGTTGAAGGCATTGCCTTCATTGTTCTGGAAATCGAGCTGCGACTGCTGGAGCGCGTTCGTGTTGTAGAAGCTCGGCCTTACTGCGCCGTTTTCTCCCGTACCGTAGTCATACATTGACCAGCCGTGCTGGTCTTTCATTATATTGTGATTGGCATCCCTTACGTAAAGAGGATAGATAGGGGCTATTCTGGTCGCCACGGCGAAAATATTCGACGTGCTGTTCACCACACCCTCTTCGTTTGCTCCGGAATCCCAGTTATAATTCGCATACGACATGTTGAGTCCGGTCTTGAGCCAGCTCTTTGCCTGGTAATCCGCTTTCAGTCTGACTGTATAGCGGTACATGTCCGACCCGTTGACTATACCCTTGTTATTCAGGTAACCGAAAGAAGCGTAATAGCTGGACCTTTCAGTCGAACCGGAAATGCTGACATTGTATTCCTGGCGGAGGGAATTGCGGTAAGCCTCATCCACCCAGTTGTCCGGCTGGAGCCAGCGCTGCTCTCCGTTCGGCATTGTGACAAGATTTCCGAGGGTCGCGTCAGGGTTGATTTGTCCTCCCTCATTTATCAGGGTCTGTCCTCTCGGAACCGTATATACCATATATCCCAGATCATCGAGGGCTGCATTCGCGTTCAGATGAGCCATGGATGCGCTGGAACCGAGATCAGTCTCGTAATTGTAATATGCCTTGTAGTACGCTTCATAATACTGGCCCGGGTCAGTGATATAGTCGTAATCTTTGAGAGCTTTCGAGTTCCAGCCCCACTTCGCGTCAATGTTCACTACAGCATCCCCTGCCTTGGCCTTTTTCGTGGTGATCATGATGACTCCGTTGGCACCTCGCGCACCGTACAGGGCGTTGGATGCGGCATCCTTCAGCACGGTCATGGACTCGATATCGTTAGGGTTGATATTGTTCAGGTCACCTGAATACGGCACCCCGTCCACTATATACAGAGGCTCTGAACCCGCATTGATGGAGCTTATACCACGGATCATGATGGATGGCGACGATCCGAGCGATCCCGAAGAAGTCGTCATCTGCACACCGGCCACCACTCCTTCCAGAGAACGCGTCACATTCGAATTCTGCACTTTGGCAATATCGGAAGATTTGACCACGGCAGCAGATCCGGTAAACGATTCGCGTGTGGCTGTACCGAACGCCACGACTATCGTCTCGTCCAGCATCTGGGTGTCCGGAGACAAGACGACATCATGCTGGGTCAGGCCGGCTACCTGGACTTCCGTCGCCACATAACCTATGGATGAAAAAATCAGCACGGCGTTTTCCGGAGCCGATATCGAATAATTTCCGTCCCCGTCGGAGCTGGCTCCTGTCATCGTACCCTTAATCTGGATAGACGCAAAAGGCACAGGCTCGCCGTTCGAGGAATCTGTCACTTTTCCAGTGACAATGATGTCCTGGGCGTACATCGCCAGCCCGGACAGAAGCGCTGTCACTGACAATAGCAGTCTTTTGATACTCATTTTTATATCGATCTGTATTTAACGTCAGTTCGACGAACTATTATACTCAGGACCAGAGACTTCGTCGAACTGACGTTACGATTTCTTCGAAATCTCTTTCCTTTTACGTGCCACCCCTCCTAAATCCTCCCCTTCGTATGGGAGGACTTACCTACGGATTCGTTTCCCGAATCCTATAAAAGAGGTAGTTCTCTGAAATTCACTGCGTTCTTTTCATCGAACTCACGTCATCTATGAAAAAACTTCAGTTTTTACCTTGAAAAAGGGTGTGACCCAAAAGCATCAAGGCTTTCAAGCCACGCCCCTTCCATACTGCAGGGCATACGTCTGGAAATGATTACCGTTCGTTGTCTCCAGCTATGCCTTCGTCACCTGACTCCCCTGAGCCGCCGGTCGAACCGGGAGCCGGAATGCCCAGGAACTGATAGTCGCAAGTGGTCAATTCCGTCTGATGATACATTCCGTCAGTGTCTTTCCATACCAGCCCTATGTATCCTCCATAAACTATGAAAGGTATTATGACATCGCTGGATGAGGATGTGGCATATATACCGCTATATTGTGCATTTGACAGGACATAATACAAGGCATTTACCCAATCACTCGTCATAGAGGCATCCAGAGGGCACAGATAATATTCAGAGCACTCTGCAGGCATCGTAATGTCCACGGTTACATCGTAAAAAGACTCATAAGGATACATGTCATTATAGCATGACGCTGACTTTAACGTAACCGTAGGTTTACCTTTCTGATAATCCGCATCAGTATCCCTCATAATCAAAGACGGTTCAATACCTGGAGTATATGTGCACTCGACACCCTTTGTAGGCAGGCCATTTTCATCAAGTGCCACCAGATAGAATACATACTCCCGTCCTGCACTCAGATAGTCTATATTGATGACATTGTCTTCCGGCAGAGGATTCATTCCATACTGGTCAGGAATGATGGTGACGCCATACTGAACACTTCCATACTGGTCAGGCTCCACAGCCGCCAGATATTTCTCCATGACGGTCAGATCCCTTTCCCATCCGATGGCTCCGCCGACCTGAGGGAATTCCTCAGCAGTCATGTTGACATATTTGAGTCCTGTAACACTGCCTCCGGTAACTGTATAAGGTATTTTTACGGAAGACATTCCAATTTCCACTTCGCCGAGAGCAATGGAAGTAGTCTCCGACCATGTCAGCGTCTTCAGATTGGCTTCCTGTGAGGCGACGGCATATTTCGCATCATTGTCCACAGCCACAGCTACGAGATAACCTTCTTCACCTGCTTCCAGACCGTTGATGCTGAATGAATAAGGTTCATACAGAGCTACGGATGCAGTCACCTGTGCCACTATTGCCGCCTCATCGGCAAAGGCCTCGTATTCGGCCTTTGGTATCCACTGGGCATATACCTTATATGCTCCGTCAGCCACTATCTGTGCGGATACGGATGACATCGAAGTGGCAAGCTCTGTAATCTGAGGGGTTACAGAACCTCCTGCAGTAATGCCGGGTACCGAAATCTCTTCATAGAAGAAATCATCTGCAGTATAAGCGGCAATATCCTTTCCGTCGATCAGAGGAAGCGCATATACTATATAATCGCTGTCTGGAACGAGTGGAGTACCTTCGTAAGAACCATACCAGAGCAGCGAGCCGTTATATGTCGGACCATAGTTCTGGAAAGGCCAGCCGCCTTCCAATGCAGCAGCCGCCAGGATGTCATCGAAAGTCTGGGCACCTTCGCCCTTGATGATGAATCCTGGAACGAAATCATTTGTTCCGGAAACATTTACAGTCATCTGGACATCATCGAATTTCACGCTGGTAAATTCGAATGTCACTTTTATCGGCTGATAGGATGCCGAGTAGACATCGTCTGCAGTATAGCCTGACCATGAACTTACTACAGCCCATACAGTATAGACAGTGTTTTCCTCCAGATCTGCACCGAGAATTTCGGAAAGAGGCTTGTCAGTCACTGAAGTCTGCGTCATCTCATACATCAGGGAACCGTCGTTCAGGCCGTTGACAACAGCTTCCGGAGAATACTCTGAAATCGGCATTACACCATAGAAGACACTGTTGTCATATCCGAGATTCGCCATTACAGTAATATCTGCCGTCTGGTCAGGAGATACGGTTATTTCCAGAGCAGGTTCGCCGACCTCGACATACACTTCTGAAATGAATGACTTGCCGTCAGCCGTCACTCCGAGAATCTTTACGACACCGGCAATATCAGCATCCGTATCATCTGCGGCAGGAGCTGTGACCGTAAGAGAAGATCTGGTAGTAGACGCATGCCATCCGGCCGGTACTTCCATGACAGCGATATTCGAGATGCCTTCAAGTACGAATTCGATTATCCTTTCTTCTCCGGCATCGAAGAACTGCTTTCCTACAAGAGGATAAATATCCGCTTCAGTAGCATCGAACTTATTGACTTCCAGCTCTGTGCCGTCTGCAAGCGTGAAAATTACGGAAGTTTCGGTCTCTTCTGCCTTGGCGAAAATGGCGACATTCTCGGACGTCACTCCGAGACTTGTCCATGTACCTCCTGCCGACACCATCCATTCTCCGTTTTCGCCCAGCTGCAATACCGGAGTTTCAGCTTCTACCGGTATTTTTTCCCCGCCGGCACCGGTTATGGCCGTTTTGGCGCCGCCTTCAGATACGGTAGCCCAATATTTGACTCCGTCCTCCTCAATATACGTGAGCACAGGCACGATTTCATTGCCCACGGCCGGAATCTCGATTACGGTATTCTCCTTATCCGACAGGGTTATGGTGTACATGCCGGTCTCCTCGTCGAGAAGGCATGAAAGAATAGTGGTCTTTCCGTCCACTATGGCCTGAAGAGCTGCCAGCTGGGTGTCCATTTCCGTCTCCAGTGCGGTAAGACGGTCATTGATGTCCGTGATCTGCTGTTTCAGTTCCGAATCATCAAACTGGTCGCACGATGTCATCGGCACGAGACCGATTCCTGTAACCAGCAAGGCAGCAGCCATGTGCGCTGCCTTGCTCCAAATTTCGAGTTTTTTCATAATATAAAGATCTTTAGTCCGTTATTTTCCATTAAAGGAAGTCTGCTACACTGTAATGAAGTTCCTGTCCGTCATATATGACATATATGAGATCGCCGTATACAGGAGTGCTTCCGTCGGCACCTACAGGGACACACATCGTAATACATGGATCCGTACCTGTATAAGGCATTTCCGTCATCGTATAATATGTCATACCGCCGGTTCCGCCCTCAGTTCCGTCTCCGAGTACGGCAGCTCTCAATGTCGACAATATGTCATTCTCGTTAAGAAGCCCGTCTTCCTTGACTTTGCCGTTTACCAGATCGGCAGGACTCCATGAAGCCGAAATTTCGTTGGAAGTGGTAGCCTGCATGATGAGCATTCTTCCGACTTCTTTCACAGGATTGAATATCACGGTGAATCCGCTTCCGTCGGCATAAGTCTGGGCAGTCATCTGTACCTCAGGATTCGGTCCGGGATTCAGAGCTGCAGGTGTCCCTTCATAAATTTCAGTCTCCCCGACATTTCCATCCCAGTCCTCCGGAGCTGCCACGAGTTCGTATGTCGTACCAGGGACCATATCCGCATAAGTCCACTGGTCCGTAACCGTACCGTCATCGTTCAGCACCGTAGTTCCAGTAGAATTGCTTACAGGATTTCCGAGAGGGTCCGTACCTGAAACGAGGTCATCCCAGTTGTAGAACCAGATATTGCAGAGAGGATTATTGAATGTGTCGACTCCTTCGAAATAATACCTTATCCAGTCGGCATGAGTAGTGTTCTCGAAGTCAAGATTATCCTGTCCCTCCACGAATCCCGGTATCCATGGCTTGTTATTGTTCATTGCATTCGCCTGGCCGTCAGCTGTTGGTGAAACCACCTGCCAGTAATATGCAGCTACTTCCTCCGGATCGTAAGTAAACTTCACGGTAAATCCTATAGGGCTTGTTCCGTCCTCGATTTCCACCTTGAAGCTTCCGTTGAACTTGGACGGATCCGTAACATTCCTCGGTTTGGTTTTAAACGGTTCGGTAGCATACACATCGACAGCCTCTCCGAAATAGTTGATGGCGATATAAGCTATCACATATTCCGTATCAGGAAGGATATCCTTCATGTCTATCCTGTAGGCAGGAACCTTTGCACCTTCGCCTTGAGCTTCCATGATGGAATCGTCATACCTGAAATTAGGATTCTGGATTACCCAGCCTTCATTCTTGAGTTCGGTTATGAGGGCTTGGCGTGCTTCCTCGTCATTTGCGAATTTGGAATCCCATTCAGCTTTGGTATAGTGGCGGATATCCACTTCGCTGGTGTACTTGTCCATATCTGCCGAGAGCCAGAATACGAGAGAACCGATATGGTTCTGGTCCACAGTGACAGTAGCTGATGCTTCCTGAGCATCTTCCGGAATAGGCTTTACAGTGATGTCCGCTGTCCTCAACTCGCCAGGAGTACCGTTCACATCCACAGCCACAGCCGTAGCCATGGCATCTGCAGCCTGCTCTTCGGTAAGTTCTATCGGCATAGGGAAAGGATTCGCATCCCCGTCGAAAGGATAAGCATCCTGAAGCATCATGTTTCTGAGATAATCACGGTACATTCTCTCGCCGAATGCATCGATATATGCTTCGATTTCCGACTTCACGCCTGTAAATTCATAGAATGCCGCGGCATCGGCAGACATGGGAGCATAATCCAGAATGATACCGCCGTATGCAGGCTCTACATCTATCTCGATGTCCGGATTTCCGTCCAGAGGCCTGTGAGGAGTCCTCACATAGCAGATGGACAGTCCGGCCGGAGTCTGGGCGTCCGCCTCGTAATATGCCTGAGCCAGAATCAGGTATTCGGCATCTGGAACGATAGGAGGCACGAAAGTATAGCCTGCCTTCGACCATACTATCTCGATCTCATTGTCATCTTCGCCCTCTATATTATATGTGAGGTCTGAACCGCCGACATAGCCGAGTTCTGCGCCCGAACTGCCTTCATGCAGATAAGAGCGCAGAATTTCTTCCACGGCCTCAGACGTAATTCCGGCAGACCAGTCCAGATTTATCAGATGGTTATAAAGTCCTGAAAGAGGGAATGCACATACCTTGAATGACTTCACACCTGAGCCAGGACGGCATACGAATGTGAAATCCTTCTCTGAAAGCGATGTCACTTCTATGGACACGCCGTCCGCACCCTGCTCGACTACATACGGAGTCCATGCTATAGGATACGCCACTGAAGAATGATCCAGCGGCTCCGGGAACTGGGACGGGTCAGTCTGCGAGCCTCCGCCCGTATTGTCCGGATCCAACGTGTCTTCCTTACATGAAGAAAGAGACTGTATGGCAGCGACGGATATTACCGCAGCCATGAGAATGTTGAAAATCTTTTTCATCTTGTATTAATATTTTATATGGTTTTTATTCATTGAACTCATAACCGATATTCCCGCCGTCGAGAGGACAGCTGAGGCAGTTGTTGGCATAGCCTTCTTCATCGTAGGCGACAGCACAAATCACGGTGTTGTCCGGATTCCATAACGGATCGATCTCTACGGGATATTCCTTTACGACCTCCTGGCCTGAAGCCAGTTCGCCGAAATTGTCTCCCTTCCAGCTTCCTGTAACGACAGAACGGACTACATCACGATGCTCATAGTCGTCCTGCCGGCCCAGAGCAGTATCCTGCCAGGCCACAATCCTGTCTTCGACTACAAAGAGGGCTACCCTGTATGAAGAATGCTCGGTCGAAGTCAGTCTGACGGTGACATTCGCGGAAGTTCCGTCGCCGGACAATGCGGAAGTCAGAGACAGTCCGCAATGTGCCGGATATTCGGTTTTCGATACCTCGTACGCTTCGCTCAATATGCCTCTGTCACCGGAATCGCGCATATCGAAAACAAATGAAGGAAGAGTCTGGCTCCCGAATTCAGAGCGCATTTCCTCGGTACCGTCTATATAAAAAATATCGTCTCCCATGCTGTTGCTGTGGAAAGCGAGGACTACTGCAGTTTCATCTGCCAGCTTTTCCCTCAGAAAATATCCGAACAGGAAATCGGAACCGTCCGGACAGAATGTACACTGCTGTGCGGTAAATTCCACTATACAGTAATTGCGCTTGTAAAGCGATTTCACTTCGCCTTCAGCCGTCACGGCAACAGTTTCCGATGTCTTTCCGTTATATTCGGCGTAAAAACGGTACTGTCCCGGAGCCTCCGCAGTAAAAGTATTCCCCTTCACTGCAGAATTGTCATCGGCACAATATATTACAGCCTCCTGTGTAACATCGGCAGCATTGTCCGTGACTGTAAATGTCACGGCATCTTTTCCGTCGGCGGATATTACCGTCTTGTCAGCAAAAATTTCAAGCCCGGCACTTTCATCCGTCTGTCCCGTGCATGAAGCCAAAAGCACCGGCAGGCACAACGCCGGCAATATTGACAGAATCTTTTTCATCATCCGTTAATTTTCATTTGTCAGATAATCCGAAACTCCTCCGGCCAGGCTGCATTCATTCACATTGTCAGCCACATAGGACGAGCCATCTTCTGTCGGTACGAGTACGGCAGCCACGACTCTCATGTTTTCCGGATTCCATGAATCTGGAATGACCGTTCCGTATGTTTCCTCATATTCGGTTCCAGGATACAGAGCTATCCTGCCGTTCACATAGTCGCCGTATATACCTTCGGACAGGACTGTCCTGACGACATTGTCATGCACATAATCCGGGTCGTCGATCTGGGTCGCGACTATACCGTCTTCCACCAGAAATACCGCGACACGACACTTCTGCTGACTGTTGGATTTTATCCTTACGGAAACGGAAGCCGTCCTGTCTTCCTGATTCCATTCGGACGCGACCGCCACGCCGCATTCCGGAACGTAACTGTCCAGCTCCCTGTCCAGTTCCGCATCGATGACTGCCTTTATGTTGGACATGGCATTCTCAGGCTGGTGCATATTGAAAAACAGGGCAGGCAAGGTTACCGACGAGCCGATGAACTCTGCCGCGAACTGTCGCGACTGCTGGATAGTCATGGGATCCGCGCCCTGATAGTCGAGATGGAAGGCTACGGGACACAGGACACCCGGCCTTTCGGAAGCAATGCTCTTCAAGGCTGCCGTCAGATCGGGACATCCGATGCACGTTGTCGATGTGAACTGGAAAGCCAGGACCTTCTGCTCCCACTCGGAAGTCTGTATATCCCCGGTCGGGACAGCTGTGACAGTCACTTCATTGTCGGTATATACGGCTCCATCGTCATAATATCGTGCAGTGAAAGTATAGATTCCCGGTGTAGTGGTCGAAAAAGTATTGATTCCGGCAGAGAGCCTGCTTTCATCACCTTCGAATGTCCGGATAAGATTCATTTCACTGGAAGTGCTGACATCTTGCGATCCGTACATCACGCGGAAAACCACTTCCGTACTGCCGTCGGCCGGAATCTCGGTCTGCCCGTCTGCAAATATGCGGAGTACGCCTTCAGGCACTATCTCATCATCGGAATTGCCTGAACAAGACACGATGCCGGCGACGAAAGCCGACAACAGGATAATTTTTCCTGAATTTCTGAACATCGACAAAAAATTACTCATTATACACATAGTCTACACTGCCGTTCACAGGGCACGAAACGATGTTGTCGACCATAGTGGTCCCGTCATCGAGCCTTTTGAGGGCATATACCACTATATTGCAGTTTTCCGGCTGTGAAGCCAGTTCCGTACTGCTCAGTCTGAAAGTCTTTTCATATTCATCACCGGTCGCCACCTCTACTGCGTTGGCGGAAGTATATGAACAGAAATCACCGGAATAGCTCCTGACTATATGATGATACATTCCGTCGGGTTCTTCTCCTGTCGCCACGAACTGATTATCCAGAAGCAGGGCGCATTCGAGATCGTAAGTCCCTCCCTTGTCCGACATGAGAGTAGCCTTTGCGGACAGTTCTCCATCGGTGCAGACGGCTTCGACCTTGATCCCGCAAGTGGCCGGATAATTCCTGCGCTGGTCATTGACTGCTTCTTCTATGGCAGAACTTGTCCTCAGAGTAAGTGTAGTGTTGAGATTTATCACGAGTGACGGGAAACCCAGAAGATCGAAAGTCGAAAGCATGAGATTTCCGAGATCCGCATCTTTGGAAGGATCCACTACGACACGGTAAGGATCGTTGCCGGAACCGTTGCCGTGACATGCCAGAATGACCGTATGCTCCTTGACGGCATCTTCCATTCCGTTAAGTCCGGCAGTCATGGACGGACAGTTGGGGCACCATGTCCCTGTCATCTTGTATATGGCCACATTCCTGTGGAATTTTTCGTACTTGCTGCGGTTTACTGCCGTAACCGTGACCGTATTCTCGCTCGGCACGCCTTTATATACGCCTCTGAAGACATAAGTGCCGTTATCGAAAGCCGAATAAGTCCTCTGGAGCCTGTCCAGATACTCCTGTCCGCCATCGGCATACTCTATTCTGAAATATACCCCGGACGGATCCGCTGTCGTCAGGTCTATTCCGTTTTCATCCTTGAGTGTAAACGTTACTACTGACGTAGCGTCCGCTTCAAGCTCAGTCTTGTCTACCGATACGGTATAAGGACCTTCCGAAGCGTCGGTTCCTCCGTTCCCTTCAGGATCTACATTTCCGCTGCACGAATAAATGATTGCCGCAGGCAGCAAAGCAGCTATAATAAAACATCCTTTCATCATTTTCATTACTTTATTTCTTTTAGAATGAAGTCGTTATGGTAAAATTAGCTCCCGTATATGCAGGAATGGCCCTGCAGACACCTCCGGAGCAGATATATCCGGCCTTGTACCGCCCGTATGCAAGTGAAAACCTGGTTCGCGACCTGGCATAGCTGACACCTATATTATAATAATGAGTGCCTGTGTCGCCATGATTTATCATATCGCTGCCGTATATACTCCAGTACGGAGCGAAGTTGATTTCCAGCAGCGCCGCCATCCAGTCCTTCTGATCCTCATGCGTAGCGAGATACTGGAGTTCCAGTCTCGTAGAGAATTTCGAAGTGAACTTGTACAGGAGATCAGCCACCACGATATTGGACAGGTATGTGCTCTTGTTTGCACCGTAGCTCGGATTATATTCCTGCATGGAATACAGGAGGGTCATCTTGAATTCTTTCGTCCACTGTTTCTCCAGATCGACACTGAGGTCTCGGTAAAGCATGTTTCCGGCCTTTGCGGTCCCTTCTTCAGCCAGTGTATAATATGTCGAGAAATTAGCATGCAGTCTGGTGCCTCTTTTCCCGCCCAGGACAGTACCTCTGCGGAAATTGTAAAACACATCGACCTGTCCGCCGATCTCGCCGCTGTTGACGAATCTTCCGCTCAAATCTCCTGTACGCGACGTGTACGGATGGAGAGTAGTCAGCAGATACGTGTATTGCGTACACATGGCCGGCACATAATTCAACATGTTCGAAGTGGAAGTGTTTCCCGTCATTATCTTCGAGTCCATCCACTCCAGACGGCGTGCGGTCACGTTCAGGCCCAGGCCGTGGCCGTTATATCCGGCCTCTATAAGCTGGGCGTTGCCTTTCTTGCCGAGATAGGCAGGATCGGAAGATGTCTGGATGAACGGATTGTTGTAATATTTGTTCCCTGCATCGACATATTCCCCCTTGAAGAAGAAGCCTGAAGTCTCCAGATTCAGCCGTCCGGACCAGCCGAAATTATTCGGAAGGGCACCCGATTCTTCCAGGTCAATGGACGGATGCTCATACCTGTCCAGTGCAGAACCTTCTATCGCAAGATATACATCATTCCACCCTGCAAGATTCGAGAGCGCGAAACTGATATCCGCACCTTTCACCTGAGTGTCGCTATATTCCATACCGAAACGCGGCATGCCCCACAAGGCCTTGAATGAAACTATATCATTGTAATTATAGGTAAACCTGGCTCCGAAAAGAGCATTGTTCAGTCCGAGTGCGCGGTCCTCCCATGTTCTGAAAAGCAGGCCGCTGCCGAACTGGTCATAGAAAGAACCGGCAGTGATGCCGAAGTTCTCGTCTTTCCAGCCGACATAAAGATTCGTCAGTCCGATTTTCTCCAGTTCGGAAGGATAACCGACCAGGGCTGGTTCATACGCCTCCACCTGCATTCCGGCGGAAAATTTGCCGCGATAATAATCGAGTTTCATGTAATTATTTGATCCCCACCGCTCTTCCGGAACAGACGCATTTGTCCTGGCATCATCGTGATACCATGTCGTATTGGTCTCGAAACTGCCTTTCAGATAACCTTTCGCCGCCTTCCCGTTGTCATCCGATGCCGCATGGGCGGCGACACTCGCCGCCATTCCGGCAATGACAGCCGGCACTATGCTCCTAAGCACACTCTTCATTTCCGGACAGATTATTTCAGATTTTTGATAACTTCTATAAGTTCCTCCTCATTTCCAGGGACATAGCCCGTATGGGAATAGACGATCTTCCCGTCACCGTCCACCACGAACACCTGCGGAGTCACGGAAACACTCATGGCTCTCATGAACTCCTGATTCGTGTCGTAAAGATTTATGAAATCATACCATCCGTGTCCCTCGGCCAGAGAGCGTGCCTTGGTAGTAAAGCGGCTGTCATCGGTAGAAACGGCCACGACCCTGAAATCAGCCTCGTCGAGCCAGTCCGGAAGCACATCGTTTATGGCATCCAGTTCCCTGATGCACGGCTTGCAGATAGTCGACCAGAATGAAATGATCATAGGGGTCTTCTCCTCAAGGAGGGAGGAGGTATTGAAGGCATCACCCTTATGGTCTTCGATATTCACCGAAGGTATCTGGGCCATAGCTGCGACGGACATAAGTCCGAATGTCAAGACGATCAGTATTCTTTTCATGATATGTATTAGTTTGGTAAAGCTGTGATGATTCCTTCACGAACGGATACAAAAAAGTCCTGGCACTTTTCAGTGTCAGGACCATATCCAATTATCCCGTTTAGAGAAAGTCCGAGATCAGTATTCCATACTACAGAATTCCATACCGGCCAGGCAGATATGGCGACCCCTCCCCAATCAGAATTGAGGCGTCAGAATAAATATGAGAATACGTACTGTCCATAATCATTATAATCGTCGGTATGCACATTCCAAGCAAAAATATAAATTAAGTTTCTTATTGCCAAATTATTTTTCAATTATATTCAATTTTTCCCAATTATCCATGTCTGCGGTATTTCAGGGGCGTCACACCGGTGTGCTGGCGGAAAAACTGTATGAAAACCGACGGACTGGAGAAATTCAGGTCTTCGGAAATCTCCAGCACTGTACGGTCCGTAGTCTTGAGCAGGGATCTGGCCTCCCTGACCAGATTCAGTGCGATCCATTCCGATACAGACCTGCCGCTCAGCTTCCTGATGGCGCCAGACAGATATTTTGGGGTACGGTTCAGCCTGTCGGCATAGAAGCCTACCGTATGGTGCTGACGGTAATATTGCGCCAGCAGTCTGAAAAAGTCATCGGTAAGCGTCTCCTGCCTGGGCTTCGGCATGTCGGTCCGGCTCTCCCTCATTGACCTGAAAAGGTCGCATATTTCCAGCATCAGCGCATAGAGCAGCGATCTGTATATTTCCTTCCCGTAGATGTCCGTTCTGGAAATGTCCTGTTTTCCAAGCAGAGCATAATAATCCAGAAGACGGGAAGTCACGGCTTCGTCCAGCTCCGATACAGGGTGCCGTATCGCCATGTTTATGATATCGATATCCACAGGGCTGGGAAAATCCAGCAGCATGTCGAGAGAGACGGATACCGATTCCTGCGAATAGTCACCGGAACGGGAAAGGAGTTCTGCCGGACGGTTGAGCATGTTGACCATAAGACATCCCGGCACCACGGTGTAAACGGCATCGTTTGTCCGCAAGGATGCCGTACCGCTGCGGCAAAGGTTTACCGAGAAACCGCCAAAATTCTCATTTTCTCTATTTTTCATTCAAAAATACGACTTTTCCTATATTTTTTAGTCTGCAAACTTAACAATTAATCTGATTTCTACCACTATTTTTGCATCCGTATTTCCGGTCTGCTTTTTATCCGGAATACGTAGATTACATAAAATAACGTCTGACTGAAAATGAAGAATTTTTACAGCAAACCCGTCGGTGACGTTTCCCGCGAATTCAATACAGACCCGGAACGCGGCCTGAAAAAAGAGGAAATCGGTTCCAGAATCGGAAAATACGGGAAGAACACACTGGTACAGAAGAAAAACAGATCGTTTTTCGCCATGTTCGTATCGCAGTTCAAGAGTTTCATGATCATACTCCTGATCATTGCGGCGGTAATATCAGGAATAATGGGCATAAAGACAGGCGAAGGCCTGCTGGACACCTATATTATAATGGGCATCCTGCTCCTTAATGCTTTCATCGGCGCATATCAGGAATTCAAGGCCCAGAAGTCCCTGGAATCCCTAAAGAAGATGGCAGCTCCGATGGCCAAGGTAGTCAGGGACGGGGAAGCCATGGTAGTGAACGTGGAAGATGTCGTTCCGGGAGACGTGGTAGAACTGGAGGTCGGGGACATCGTACCTGCCGACATCAGGATAACGGAAGCGGTGAACATGAGTATCCAGGAGTCCTCGATGACGGGAGAATCCGTACCTGTGGAAAAGAGCCCTGAAGTGCTTCCTGACGAGGACATACCTCTGGGAGACCGGAAAAACATGGCTTATTCGAGCGGAGTGGTGACATTCGGACACGGAAAAGGAATTGTGGTCGGGACCGGGATGAATACGGAGATAGGCAAGATAGCCGATATGCTCGGTGGAGAATCCGATACCCAGACGCCTATGCAGGCCAGGCTCGAAAATCTCGGTAAGGTCATAGGTACTGCATCGGTGCTGATCTGTGTCGTGATATTCATAATAGGCATTCTGTACGGAAGGAATGTCATCAGCATGCTTATGATTGCGGTATCACTTGCGGTAGCGGCTATTCCCGAAGGTCTTCCGGCCATATCCACCATTATCCTGTCAATGGGCGTGAAACGTATGGTGAAGCATAATGCCATCATCCGCAAACTGCCTTCGGTCGAGACTCTCGGATGCACCACCGTAATCTGTTCCGACAAGACAGGAACTCTGACCAAAAACCAGATGACCGTAGTCGAGGAATATGCCGTCAGCGGCAATATCGACAGACTCGTCTCGATATCGGTACTTTGCTGTGATGCAAAGACTGTCAAGGACAGCGAAGGCAAGGACACAAACGTAGGCGACCCGACCGAAATCGCGCTCATAGAACTCGGCAAAAAGTACGGCGTCGTCAAGGCGGATCTCGAAACGGCTTGTCCGAGAGTCGGGGAAGTGGCTTTCGATTCTTCCCGCAAAAGGATGTCCACGATCAACAGGATGCAGGACGGGACTCTCCGTATCAATGTCAAGGGGGGACTCGATGAAATACTGTCCGTCTGCTCGCAGATAGAGACTGCCGACGGCATACGCAAGATAACTGCCGAAGATATAGCCGGCCTTCAGGAAAGGAACCAGAAGATGGCGGCATCGGCCCTGAGGGTCCTGGCCATGGCATACAAACCTGCGGACAGGGTGTCCTCCGATGTCGATGAGGTGGAGAAAGACCTGATCTTCACCGGTATGACAGGCATGATAGACCCTGAAAGAGAAGAAGTCATAGGAGCGATACAGGAGTGTCACGATGCAGGGATCCGTACAATAATGATTACCGGCGACCACAAGGCTACGGCATTGGCGATAGCCACAAAAATAGGCATCCATAAAGACGGTGACCTGTCCATAACCGGGACCGAACTGGAAAAGCTCGATGAAAAGACATTCGATGAAAACGTCGACAAATATACAGTATATGCACGTATTGCCCCTGAACAGAAAGTCAGGATCGTGACTGCATGGCAGAAAAAAGGGGAAATAGTGGCCATGACAGGTGACGGAGTGAACGATGCACCCGCACTGAAACAGGCCGACATAGGTGTGTCCATGGGAATTACAGGTACAGAGGTGGCCAAGGATGCCTCCGACATGGTGCTCTCCGATGACAACTTCGTCACCATAGTTTCAGCCGTATCGGAAGGCAGGAGAATCTACGACAACATCCTTAAAACAGTCCTGTTCCTCCTGTCCACGAATCTCGGCGAAGTGCTTCTTCTGTTCGTGGCGTCGATACTGAATATGGGTATTCCTCTGCTGCCTATCCATATCCTGTGGATAAACCTCGTCAGCGAGACCTTCCCTGCCCTGGCGCTGAGTCTCGACCCGGCAGCGAAGGATATCATGAAGAAAAGTCCGAGAGGAAAGGGCAAACAGTTCATGGACAAGGGTATGATATGGAGAATCAGCTACCAGGGAGTCATGATGGGCGCCATAACACTCGCAGCATTCCTGATAGGAAAGAACATGGGGATGGAAATATACGGAGACGCCGGATCGGCCGAATCTCTGGGACAGACCATGGCATTCGCCTCGCTCATCGCGGCCAAACTGGTACATGCCGGGAACCTGCATTCCAACACAGAATCGCGGTTCAGATTCAATCCTTTGGAGAACAAGCCTCTGATTTTCGCGATATTCGCCTCCCTGGTATTCTCTCTGGCCGTATTGCTGGTTCCGTCCTTCTCCGAAGCATTCAGCTTCTCCGTAATGGGGAAAGAGCAATGGCTGACCGTGGTCGGACTGGCATTTATACCGCTGGTGATAGTAGAACTCTTCAAGGCGCTGAAGTGGAACGGGAAATAAGACCCGCAGCCTAACGTCTGTGTGCTACCCAGAGGACTATGCCGACAGAGACGGAAACGTTCAGTGAATGTTTTGTACCGTACTGAGGGATCTCCAGAGACAGATCGGAAGCATCCACCACTTCCTGGTCTACTCCGGAGACCTCGTTCCCGAAGACGAAAGCATATTTTCTGCCTCCGGCAATGGAAAAGTCATCCAGAGACACTGAATTTACGGTCTGTTCCACACTGACGATACAGTAGCCGTCACGTTTCAATGCGGAAACAGCATCGAGAGTCCTGTCGAAATGTTCCCACGGGACGCTGTATTCGGCGCCTATCGCCGATTTGTGTATTTCGGCGGATGGCGGCACGGCACATATTCCGCAAAGACAGATTCTGTCGACCTTGAAAGAATCGCAGCTTCTGAACGCGGAACCGACATTATGCGCGCTGCGGATATTGTCGAGGACGACTACTATCCCGGATTCCGGAGACTGCCTGTATTCTTCGACAGACATGCGTCCGAGTTCGATATTCAGTAATTTCCTGTCAGACATGGCTATGGGGTTATGCCTGTTCCGGGACAAAATATTCCCGGAGAGCGAAACTTATCTTCGCAAAGGTAGGGAAATTTTAAAAAATGAGTAAATTTGCCTTGATTACAAAACAACTTAATGATATGAAACAGGATCTTCAGATTTTCAATCTGATTAAAAAGGAAGAAGAAAGGCAGACCAGCGGAATAGAACTCATAGCCTCTGAAAACTATGTCAGCGAACAGGTTCTCGAAGCCCTCGGATCCGTATGCACGAACAAATATGCGGAAGGATATCCGGGCGCCAGATATTACGGCGGATGCGAAATAGTGGACCAGATAGAACAGATCGCCATAGACAGGCTGTGCCAGCTGTTCGGGGCAGAATATGCCAACGTCCAGCCGCATTCCGGAGCCCAGGCCAACATGGCCGTAATGATGGCATGCCTAAAACCGGGAGATACATTCATGGGCCTCGACCTGGCTCACGGAGGGCACCTCACCCACGGTTCTCCGGTAAACATGTCGGGCATACTTTACAATGCCGTATCGTACGGACTGGACGAGGTGACGGGACTTATCGATTATAACGACATGGAGAAAAAGGCCATGGAATACAGGCCCAAACTCATAATAGGAGGCGCATCCGCATATTCCAGAGAGTGGGATTGGGAAAGAATGAGAAACATAGCGGACAGCGTGGGAGCCATATTCATGGTAGACATGGCCCATACTGCGGGACTCATTGCAGCCGGACTTCTCAGCAATCCTGTGAAATATGCCCATATCGTCACTTCCACCACGCACAAGACGCTGAGAGGACCGAGAGGCGGTATTATTCTCATCGGCAAGGATTTCGACAACCCTTGGGGACTTACCACACCGAAAGGTGCCGTGAAAAAGATGTCGCAGATTATCAACTCAAGCGTATTTCCGGGAGTACAGGGCGGACCGCTGGAGCATTGCATCGCAGCCAAGGCCGTTTCATTCTACGAGGCCCTCCAGCCTGAGTTTACAGAATATCAGAAACAGGTGGTGGCCAATGCATTCACCATGGCCGAAGCCTTCAAGGCAAAAGGATATAAAGTAGTATCCGGAGGTACTGACAACCATCTCATGCTTATAGACCTGAGAACCAAATTCAGCGAACTGACCGGAAAAATAGCTGAGAGAGAGCTCGTAAAGGCTGATATCACGGTAAACAAGAATATGGTGCCTTTCGATTCCAGATCTCCTTTCCAGACTTCAGGAATCAGAGTAGGAACCCCTGCCATCACTTCACGCGGACTTACAGAAAAAGATATGGGCTTCATAGTCTCACTGATCGATACTGTCCTAAGCAGTGCTGCAGACCATCTGGACTATGTGACCGGGAAATCGGAAGAAGGCAAGGAAGAGCATGAAGCCGTTCTCGCCAATGTACGCAAGCAGGTACGCATGAAGATGAACGGAATGCCTCTGAACAAATATTAGAATCATCAAATACAAAAAAAGCGGGCCGGAAATACCGGTCCGCTTTTTCGTGCGCAGGAGCAGAGTCGAACTGCCACACCATTTCTGGCACTACCTCCTGAGAGTAGCGCGTCTACCAATTTCGCCACCTGCGCCTCAGTAAAGTGGTGCAAAGATAATACAAAAATTTATATTAGCAACCAAAAATCATCAAATAACGACATCATACTCGAAAGAACCTGTCCAGTCATCGACTTCTATGCTGATGAAAGAGTGCGCATAGTCGATGCTTATCTCCACATCATCAAGGTTTTCCGCAGACCAGTCATAGCCGGATTCAGCGATATACTCTCCCAATGCAAATTCCCTGAGTATCTTGTCTTCATCCAGTATCCGGAGCACCAGACCGTTATCAGCCTGACGCGGGACACAGACAGTTCCGGATCCGGAAGAATCCGGAACGAACGAAACCGAGAAATCACCTTTCATCACGGAGCGGTCGGCTTTCAGTCCGTTTGCATTCCCTGTTACGGTCAGGCTGAAAGGATAGTCCTCGCTGTCAGTAAGCATTCTGACCGTTATCCTGCAATAATCCTTATGGAAAACCATTTTTTCTTCCAGCCTTTCACCGGAAGCATCCACTTCCGAATAATGCATGAAAATCTCCGGACACTCGTATCCCAACGGTATCAGCAGGCCGGTGTCGGGCGTGAACATGCGGCCTGCGCCCAGGATACCGGATATCATGACGGCAGTTTTCGGTACTCTGACTTCATAGGTCATACGAAGCCCGTCCCCGCTATCTTCATACAATATGTCCGGAGAGACATCATCGTCATAATAAAGGAAGCCGTCATCCGCCCGGATATAAAGTCCGGCCATATCAGCGGCCGAAAGATCCGTACCGCTGAAATCCAGAACAAGAGAGCAGGGACACAGACTTCTGTCTTCCTTAATAGAACACCCCTGGCACAAAGCCGTGGCCAATGCTGCTGCAAACATGAGCAAAGACGGCATTTTTCCTTTATTTCGCATTGTCATTCATTATTTATGATTGCACAAGCCGGACTTTTATATAGTCACGGTAGTAGAACTTCCTTTTTCCCAGTCCTTGACCTGGATAGTCACTGTCATGGAACCTGTTTTTACCGGCTGGTCTGCCGAAGACGAACCTAGCTTCGTAATTTTCAGTTCAGTTATATCATAAGTATGGTTAGCTTCTATGTTCGGGATGCTGACAGGATAATAATATGTCTTTCCTGACAATGAAGCCTCTACGACAAGCCTGGTATATCGCGGAGTCCAGGACGATGACGAACTGTCGGAAGATGTCGTATTCGGGTAACAGTAGAAATAATGCGCCGTGGAATAACTGTTGCCCTTCGATACGCTTGCCGAAAGAGTCCCGCTATGGAGCAGTAGAGGGAAATCTCCCTGATTTCCGAGTTTGTTCAGCCATACCGACGGCGTACCCGAACCGACATACGGCCTGTCGCCCGCCACATTGGTCAGATAAATACCTTTGACGACCAGAGGAACCGAGGCATAACCCGGAATAGTTATTCCATTCGTTATTTTCCTGATTGAAACTCTCGCCGCCAGCCTTGACACTGAAATAGAGACGGTGTTTTTCGACTCAGCAAGGGTTTTGCTCGCAGACCCAGTCATGACCAGCCCCGATACAGAATTATCTTCCAGCTTGGATCTGGCCGACTGAAGCTGTGACCTGGTGGTAACCTTCGACAAATCCCCTGCATTGGCCACCGCCACGAACTCCCTCTGTCCGACAGTACAGTCCAGTGTCAGTTCCTTGCCTTCGTAAGATGAATACGCATCCAGAGTCCCGTCGCTCCTGAACACGAACACCTGGAGATTGTTTATGGCGGCTTCATTCCCCACATCGGTAACTTTGGTTCCGGTACCGGAAACAGATACGCGGACAGGGACCCTCTCCTGAGAAAGGGAAGTTTCCGCATTTTCAGGCAATGTCATTTCGCAGGCGCACAGAGAAAACATGGCCAGCGTACCTGCAGTTTTGAAAATCATTTTCTTCATTTCCATCATATTATAATTAAACAATCATTGTAAAAAACCGTATTCCTCATCATTTTCCCTTATGATTCCTGACAATTCAGGATCAAGATTCGCCCTGTGGACCATGGACGGGTCCTTTTCCACACTTCTCAGAAAGCATTCGCGTGCCCTGCGGTATTCACCTGAACGCGACAGCAGGACAGCCTGCAGATAATACGTTCTGGAATCCTGGCTGTGAAGCGCATCCAAGATATCGAGAGCCGAATCGTCATACCCTGAAGAAGCCAGGGCAAGAGCCGCATTATAGTCTCCGTATGAGCCGAGCAGAGTAGCCGCAGTCTTGTAATCCAGACTTTTCAAAGCCTCCAGGCCGCGCATGTACAATGTATCCAGGACTTTGGTATGTATGGTGTCTTTCATCACTCCCGGACGGTGCATGTAAAAACTGAAGCTTACCGTCCTCAGTCTGGGATATATCTTTTCCCGCAGGTAACGGTACTCCGGCATTCCGGACATGATTTCCTCCGCCCTGTCCTTGTCCGCGTCTTGAGAAAGTTCCAGTATCCTGATTTTGCTCGACTGCTCCAGGACGGAATCGTTTTCCACTATTTTCCGGAAATATTCCCAATTCTCAGGAACATGTCTTGACCTCACGGAACTGCTTTCCAGCCCGGACACCTTATCTATAATGTATGATTTTACAGCATCCGCCCTGGCTGCGGCGAGTCTCTCGTTATACAGCCAGCTTCCCTCCGGAGAGCAAGACGCCGTAACAGTCACGGAATCCATCACCAGATCTTTCCTGGAATGAACACCTTCGAAACATTTCCGTATCCGGGCCAGTTCCGCGGCATTGCTTTCCAGAAGCGTATCGAGCCGTACGCTCCCCTTCCCGAAATCCAGAAATGCGTCAGTATTGTCTGTGACGACCCTGTCCACCACCTTGAAAAGGTATCTCGGAGTATTGTCTGCGAGTGATGACAGGGAACTCACGTAAAACGTCAGTTTCTGCGGCGATGGCATTTCCGCCGTTTTCTCCCCGTCCCTGAAAACTTCCCCAGAAAGACAGACCTGCAGTTTCTTCAGACCCGGAACGGCAGGCATATCGTGTATGTAACGATACGTCAGGCATCCTTCACCGGCTTCCATCACCGTATCTAGCCTCGCCCTTTCAGGTATCGGGGACTTTACATATCTGCAAAACATGACATCCCTGTCGGCAGCCTTCCTGGCATTTCTTCTTTTCATGGCCTGTCTGGTATAATGTGTCAGGGCGCCCATCTGATTCACGCCGAAGAGATTCTCGGCCAAAGGTTCAGGAACCACGGACGAATCCGTTTTCATCGCATACGTTTCCGGAAAATAACGCATGATGAACTTTTCGAGCTGATCCTGTCTTATGAACACCATACTGTCAGTTATGATGGATGAAAGGAAATTCCTGTATCTTTCATAACCTTTCAGCTGCCTTTTCCGGTAATTCCTTCCCGTTATGACTACAGGCTCCAGCGTAATACTGTCTTCCGGCATTTCCACCACGGGAGAAAAACGGAGCTGACAGGACGATGATATCAGTTCTGACGGGACGGTCACATCGAAGGCTATGGAAATCATGCCTGCCCTTTCGGCCACATTCCGGAATCCGGCGACCACTTTCGATGCGGATATTACGTCCGTCGCCACCATCTCTCCTGTTTCGTCATCACGTATCGCATTCATTATCAAGGGACCGTCCGACACTTCAGAAGAGTCTATCCTCGGAGCCGTTTCCCGGGTCTCCACCGCTGCGGCTTCCATATCGTCAGGCAAAGACAGTGTGGCCTGCAGCGTTTCTCCGGCCATTCCGGCATACCTTCCCAATGACGAACACGAGAGCAGCGACAAGACCGTCATAAAAAAGACGGCAAGTCTTGTATAACTGTCAGAAAACATATACCAGAGACAATAACAGTTCATTAGGCATTACAAACCCTTTTGTTCCGGCTTCCGTAGTCACACCGCATTCCGGGCAGTCATACACGGTATATTTCTTGACGCCTGTCCACAGTCCTATGCCGAATTCAAGGTTGAGATTCGGATGGAGCATGTAGGAATATCCGGCAGAAAAACCTATACCTATACCGTCTCCTTCTTCCGTCTTTTCAGAAAATATCCCTCCCCTGTTGTACTCCTGGTATTTTGCCTTGGCGGCAACCCACCAGCCTGAGAATACGTGCCATGGCCATAATCTTACGCCCAGTTCATAAGACTGCTGGCGGTTCTGCATGCCGGTATCCTTGCCGGGAGCCTGAAAGGTAAACGGATTGAATCTGGCCCCGGCATTAAGGCTCCAATGCTGTGACAGTCCGTATGAAGCTTCCATATTCAGCGTCCCCAGACACAGGTAGTCGACAATATTCGTCGAAAGCGAAAACCTTCTGGCGTCAGCCTGCGGCAAAGCCAGGACCAGCATTGCCGCAATAATTATCAGAATCCTTTTCATCGCTATCTGTACCTGAGGAAAACCTGCTCCAGCATCCTTTTCTTTTCGGGATACATGGATATCATCCTGTTCTGCAATACATCCAGACTCGTGACATCGGGCTGCATGGCGGCCAGAAAGTCCGACCTTTCGAATCCCCTTTCATCCAGATATCTGAAAATCTGAGGGCTGAACCAGTAACCGGTACCGAACTGAGGCATCGGACCGCCGTACCGCTCCTGATACATTACGCTTTCGAGATAATAAGCCCACATTTCCCCTACTTCGCAATATCCGGCATACTGGCCGGAGCCGTCACCGTAGGTCATGCCGCCTGTATTTATATATGACCGCAGGATATACTCCACGTATTTGTTCCAATAGTCCTTGCCTACCTGGGCAAAATGGCTGCAGTGCGCCAGTTCATGACACGTAGCCCTGTATGCATCGCTGTAGCTGTCCATATTGGCCGTACCTATGGTCACGTCAGGAGCGAAATATGCTATCAGGGATGCGAAATATCCCAGAAAGTCTGCGACCAAGGAATGCGACACAGCGACTTTATGATGTATGAGGATGGCACTGCTGGCATCCAGCTTGGACATCAGCCATATTCTGATATCTCCGGGAGGAGGTGTCAGATCCATATCGTCTTCGCCGCATCTCGATATATAATCATACGCGGCATTATTTACGGCAGACCTGAGAAAAAGAGTCCTGTCGGAGTTCCGGGTTATGGTCGTACTCAGGCCTTCGGCAGGACCGGAGCCGAGGGCAGATGCCGATGCAGGTCTCAGAATAAGATTGAACCCGATAGCGAATCCCTTTTCGTTCTTGAAAATAAGCCTGTATTTCAGTTTCGCCGAGAATTTTTTCGGTATGGTATAATATCCGTCCCTGTCGGTGTACGCCGAAGCGAATTTCACGAAAGTATTGCACCTGACACGTACTCCGGCCAGGCCGAAAGGTTTCCCGCCGTTCGCTTCATCGTCAATGATGGTGATCCGGCCCGAAGGATTCACTCTTCCGGCCTTCGTGAGCGGCTGCTGCAGCATTTCCTCATTTCCGGACAGCCTGAAAGCTTCGGCTTCGACTGCTTCCCAGTCGATACCGTCTTCCGACCGTGTCACCGGGTCGTATTCCGTTATGCAGCATTCGTCCAGAATCTCGTACCTGATATCGGGAAATTCATAACCGGCAGGCACGACAGCATACTGCCAAGTTATCTTGTCCTCGTCTATGGAAGGATCATGGTAGTAATCCCCGTCCACCAGAATTTCGTAATCCACCGGGTAATCCGTCAGCTCCAGCCCCGAGGATTCAAGCATGTCGAACTCTTCGTCGTTTTCCGGAAGGAATCTGACGTAAAGATGCGATGTCTTCACCTCGTTCCTGGATTTGGTGGGATAGACAGCCTGGAATGCATCCTGCATGTTTTCCGTAGTATAGGGATTATCCAGTTTGTCCCCAAGTACCATCATGCCGTGGGCCAGAACCCCTTCGGCCTGCGACTCTCCGTAATCATGACCGGATGTCGCCACATCCTTGCCGCATGCTGAAAGCACTGCGCACAAAATCAAAAATACCGTCAATCTGCACATAAACCATTTGTTTTAAGAGGTTGGCCCAAAAGAAGGAATTTCAAGGATACTCTTTTGAGCCGGCCTCAATGATCACTGTGCAAAAGTAGATCGGGCTAAGGGTGTTATGAAGTTTTAAACGTTTAATTCAGAAAAAACGTCTCTACGCACTTCAGATGCAGCTTCCAGACAGGAATCCGGGCGTAGCCGTTTAATGTTTTTTCATCAGCCAGTGTTCTTTCAGCCAGTTTCTCACCGGCAGATCATAGAGTTTCAGACATGCCCATGCCAGGAATATCGAGAGGACAAACACACCTGCCCCCGTTACTATATGGGCGTACAAAGGCATCTCCGGATGGGACAGGGCCCAATTCATCTGCAGATACATAAGCGGATAATGCGTCAGATACAGAGGATATGAGATTTCTCCGAGGAAATTTCCTTTTCTGTGGATTTTTTGCTTAAATTTGCGCCCGAAAATCCGGAAATCATTTCGAAACTTAAAGTTTATTGTCATGAATTTCATACTGTTAGTGGTGGTAATACTTATCGCGGTGATAATGGTAGCCGCTGCGGTGGGAATTGCAAAAGCCATCGCGCCACGCTCCTATAACCCGCAGAAAGGAGAGCCGTACGAATGCGGTATCCCTACCAGAGGCAAATCATGGATGCAGTTCAAGGTCGGGTATTATCTTTTCGCGATTCTCTTTCTGATGTTCGATGTGGAAACAGTTTTCCTGTTCGCCTGGGCGGTCGTAGTCCAGGATCTGGGAATATACGGTCTCGCAAGCGTCCTGTTCTTCCTCCTCATCCTCGTGCTGGGACTTGCATACGCATGGAGGAAAGGCGCTCTGGAATGGAAATAATAAAGTTCTGAATATGAAAAGAAACGTCAACATCAAGTCGATGAAATACGAAGATTTCAACGACAACGAATATATCGAGGAAATGCTGAAAGAGCTCCGCGAAAACGGGACCAACGTGATAGTAGGCTGCCTCGATGACGTGATAGAATGGGGACGCAGCAACAGTCTGTGGCCGCTGACATTCGCCACAAGCTGCTGCGGTATCGAGTTCATGGCTATCGGAGCCGCCCGCTACGATTTCGCCAGATTCGGATTCGAGGTAGCCAGATCTTCCCCAAGACAGGCTGACTTCATCATGGTGGCAGGTACCATTACACACAAGATGGCTCCGGTCCTGAAACGTCTGTATGACCAGATGGCCGATCCCAAATACGTGGTAGCCACCGGAGGATGCGCGATAAGCGGAGGTCCTTTCAAGAAGTCGTACCATGTAGTCGACGGCGTAGACAAGATAATTCCGGTAGACGTCTATATTCCCGGATGCCCGCCAAGGCCGGAAGCCATGCTTTACGGACTGATGCAGCTGCAGCGCAAGGTAAAGGCTCAGAAATTCCTCGGCGGCATCAACAAGGGCATCAGCGAGAAGGAATACGAAAAGCTGATGAGGGCGGATACGAATATCAAAGAGGATTTCAAGGATTACGATGAATCCGGATTGGCATAAAAAGACAGTTGTATATGGACAAGACTATCGATATTAAAGAGAAACTGACAGGCCTGGGCGCCGCATGGTCTGATGCAGGAGACGGCTTATACAGAATCCCGGTCCAGTCATTCAGGAAAGCTGCGGAATTGCTCAGGAATGAAGGAGGATTCGATTTCCTGCGCAGTCTTACCGGTATGGACTGGGGGGAAGAAGGCCTCGGCTGCGTGTATCATTTGGAAAACACAGTTACAGGAGAAAATATTGTCCTGGCGGCAGCGGACCAGGACAGGGAAAATGCAAGCCTCCCGTCCGTACATGATTTGTGGAAAGGCGCGAACCTGAATGAAAGGGAAGCATACGACTTCTTCGGTATCAAGTTCATAGGTCATCCGGACCTCAGAAGGCTGTTCCTCAGGGACGACTGGAAAGGACACCCTTTCCGCAAGGACTATGATCCGTCACTGAATCCGCTCAACATGGAGAACGAGTCTTCGGAAGACGAAGCCCTGAGCTATGAAATGACAAAGGACGGAAACTATATCCTGAAAAGGCACCCTCTGTTCGAAGAAGAAGAATATGTGATAAACATAGGTCCGCAGCACCCGGCCACGCACGGCGTACTGAGGTTCCGGGTATCTCTCGAAGGCGAGACCATAAAGAAAATCGACCCTCACTGCGGATACATACACAGAGGTATAGAGAAACTCTGCGAGACAAGCACTTATCCCCAGACCCTCGGCTTCACCGACAGACTGGACTATCTGGGGGCGATGCAGAACAGACATGCCCTCTGCATGTGCATCGAAAAAGCCATGGGGCTGCAGGTTTCCGACCGCATCCAGTGCATAAGGACCATAATGGACGAGCTCCAGAGAATCGACTCACACCTTCTTTACATTTCATGCCTCTGCCAGGACATGGGTGCGCTGACGGTATTCTTCTTCGGGTTCAGGGACAGGGAAAAGGTTCTGGACATCCTGGAACAGACTACAGGAGGAAGGCTCATCCAGACCTACAACACCATAGGCGGAGTACAGGCTGACATACACCCTGATTTCGTGAAGAAAGTCAAGGAGTTCATAAAATACATGAGGCCCGCGCTGAATGAATACCATGAAATCTTCACCGGCAACGTGATAGCCCGTGAAAGACTGATCGGGACAGGCATACTTTCCAGGGAAGATGCGATATCGTTCGGAGCCACAGGCGGTACCGGAAGAGCATCCGGATGGGCATGCGATGTGCGCAAACGTCATCCGTACGCCATGTACGGGAAAGTGGATTTCCGGGAAATCACATTCGAGGAAGGAGACTGCTTTGCCCGCTATATGGTGAGAGTAAAGGAAATAGAACAAAGTCTCAATATCATTGAACAGCTGATAGACAATATTCCGGAAGGAGAATACCAGATGAAGGTAAAGCCTCTGATAAAATTGCCGGAAGGCAGCTGGTACTCGGCTGTGGAAGGAAGCCGCGGTGAATTCGGAGTATTCATCGAAAGCCATGGGGACAAGTTCCCGTACAGAGTGAAATTCCGTTCTACGGGTCTGCCTCTCGTAGCATGCGTGGACACCATATCCAGAAATGCCAAGATCGCCGACCTTATCGCCATAGGCGGAACTCTCGATTATGTAATCCCTGACATTGACAGATAAAAGAACGACAGAATATGTTTGATTTCGGTATAGTAACCAACTGGATCCATACACAGCTGACGTCGCTGATGCCAGAAGGTCTCGCAATCTTCCTGGAGTGCGTCATCATAGGTATCTGCCTCCTGCTGCTGTATGTTGTGATCGCCATCATAATGATCTATATGGAACGCAAGGTCTGCGCCGCGTTCCAATGCAGGCTCGGCCCTACCAGGGTAGGTCCATGGGGAAGCATCCAGGTGATCTGCGATGTGTTCAAGATGCTCACCAAGGAAATCATTACCATCAGGCACTCGGACAAGTTCCTGTACAACCTGGCTCCATACATCGTCATAATCGCTTCGGTGACGGCTTTCGCTTGCATTCCTGTCAGCCGCGGGCTTGAGATTCTGGATTTCAACGTAGGTGTACTGTTCTTCATGGCCGCATCATCCATCGGCATCGTCGGCATCCTGCTGGCAGGCTGGAGTTCGAACAACAAGTTTTCGCTCATCGGAGCAATGCGAAGCGGAGCACAGATGATCAGCTACGAACTTTCCGTAGGCCTTTCCATCCTGACCATCGTCGTTCTGACCGATACGATGCAGTTTTCGGAAATAGTAATGCGCCAGGCTGACGGATGGTTCATATTCAAGGGACATATACCGGCAGTCATAGCATTCATAATATATCTGATCGCCGGAAACGCCGAGGTGAACAGGGGACCTTTCGACCTGCCGGAAGCCGAATCCGAACTGACCGCCGGATATCATACGGAGTATTCCGGCATGCATTTCGGACTGTTCTATGTGGCTGAATTCGTGAACCTTTTCATTATTTCCAGCATTGCGGCCACCATATTCCTCGGAGGATGGATGCCGCTCCACATACCTGGACTCGACGGATTCAATGCCGTCATGGATGCCATACCGGGCTTCATCTGGTTCTTCGCCAAGGCCTTCTTCATAGTTTGGCTCCTGATGTGGATCAAATGGACATTTCCGAGACTGAGAATCGACCAGATCCTTACCCTCGAATGGAAATATCTGGTACCTATAGGACTTCTCAACCTGCTTCTCATGGTAATTGTAGTCGTCTTCAAATTGCATTTTTAATTATGAGTAATTATATAAAAGGTCTTTTCGGGGGTGTAGGATCACTCCTTACGGGCATGAAAGTGACTCTGCGGGAATTCTTCACGAAGAAAATCACGGAGCAGTACCCGGAAAACAGGGCCGTGCTGAAAATGAACGAGAGATTCTGCGGAGAACTCGTGATGCCCGCAGATGAAAACGGGAACAACAAGTGCATCGCCTGCGGATTATGCCAGATGGCCTGTCCTAACGGGACAATAAAGATTACATCCGAGACAGTGACGGACCCTCAGACCGGGAAACCGAAAAAACGCCTCGTGAAATACGAATACGATCTGGGCTCATGCATGTTCTGCCACCTGTGCGTCAATGCATGTCCGCATGACGCAATACGGTTCTCCACCGAATTCGAACATGCCGTATTCACAAGAAGCAAATTAGTCAAAACTCTGAACAAGCAATAGCCATGAATATAACACTTGATCTGATCGTATTTGCCGTTCTCGCGCTGTTCATTATCGTGAGTTCGGTTATGGCTGTGACCACCAGGAGAATCCTGAGAGCGGCCACCTATCTGCTTTTCGTACTTATAGGCACGGCAGGCATATATTTCCAGCTCAATTATTCATTCCTGGGCGCTGTCCAGCTGCTGGTTTACGCAGGAGGTATCACAGTTCTCTACGTGTTCTCCATACTCCTCACATCCAGCGAGGGTGACCAGGCTGAAAAACTCAAGAAAGGCAAATTCGCTGCCGGCCTTACGGCCACTCTGGCAGCTCTCGGCATCTGTCTTTTCGTCATGCTCAAGCACAAGTTCCTGAATCCCGTATTCGAACATGGGGAACTTCCGGTAAAGGAAATAGGCTTTGCGCTGATGAGTCCTGAGAAATACGGATATGTCCTTCCGTTCGAGGTGATAAGCGTCCTGCTTCTTGCCTGCATAATCGGAGGTATATTGATAGCCAGAAAAAGATAAGGGGGATTTTCTATGGTACATATGGAATATTACTTGATCGTCTCCACCATTATGATGTTCGTGGGCATTTACGGCTTCCTCACACGACGCAATCTGCTCGCCATGCTAATATCAGTGGAACTGATTCTCAACTCTGTAGACATAAACTTCGTGGTATTCAACCGCTTCCTGTTTCCGGGCCAGCTTGAGGGATTTTTCTTCGCCCTTTTCGCCATCGGAATAAGTGCTGCTGAAACCGCGGTGGCTATAGCCATTATCATAAACATATACCGCAACATGCGCAACATCCAGGTGAAGAATCTGGATAAAATGAAGTGGTAAACAATACAGGAAATATGGAATATACGATTTTGATACTTTTGCTTCCGCTGCTGAGTTTCATCCTCACGGGATTGCTCGGAACCAGGCTCAAGCCGGTCGCAGCAGGGACTTTCGGTACCGTCGTCACAGGGATTGTGGCAGCGCTCAGCTACTGGACTGCCTTTTCTTATTTCAGCGCCGGAAGAAACGCCGAAGGAGTTTTCCCTACAATTATTCCGTGGAATACGGAATGGCTTCCGTTCAATTCGAACCTGCAGATAGATCTCGGAATCCTGCTGGACCCGATTTCGGTAATGATGCTTGTCGTCATCTCGACAGTTTCATTCATGGTCCACATATACTCTTTCGGATACATGAAGGGTGAAACCGGATTCCAGAGATACTACTCTTTCCTGTCACTGTTCACCATGAGCATGCTGGGTCTGGTAGTGGCTACGAACATATTCCAGATGTATATTTTCTGGGAACTCGTGGGAGTCAGCTCATACCTTCTCATTGGTTTCTACTATACGAAGAAAGAAGCCATAGCGGCATCAAAGAAAGCATTCATCGTGACCAGATTCGCCGATCTGGGCTTCCTTATCGGCATACTGATCTACGGATTCTATACCGGTTCTTTCTCTTTCACGCCAGATTCCGCAGTGATCGGTTCGGCCAAGGTATTCCTGCCGATAGCTCTCGGACTCATGTTCGTCGGAGGCGCAGGAAAAAGTGCGATGTTCCCTCTGCATATATGGCTGCCTGACGCAATGGAAGGCCCGACTCCTGTATCGGCCCTTATACATGCGGCGACCATGGTCGTGGCCGGCGTATATCTGGTGGCCAGGATGTTCCCGCTTTTCATAGGATACGCTCCGGAAGTGCTCCATGTCACAGCATACGTGGGCGCATTTACCGCACTCTACGCAGCCATTGTCGCCTGCGTGCAGAGCGACATCAAGAGGGTTCTGGCATTCAGTACCATTTCGCAGATCGGATTCATGATCGTGGCGCTGGGCGTATGTACGTCGTCCGATCCTCATGAAGGAGGTCTCGGCTACATGGCATCCATGTTCCATCTGTTCACGCATGCCATGTTCAAGGCCCTTCTCTTCCTGGGGGCAGGCTGCATCATACACGCAGTCCATTCGAACGAGATGTCCGCCATGGGAGGTCTGAGGAAATACATGCCTGTAACCCATGTCACGTTCCTCATCGCATGTCTCGCCATAGCTGGAATCTGGCCTCTGAGCGGTTTCTTTTCAAAGGATGAGATTCTGGCAGCATGCTTCGGCTTCAGTCCTGTAATGGGATGGGTGATGACATTCATAGCCGGACTTACGGCCTTCTATATGTTCAGACTTTACTACGGCATTTTCTGGGGAAAGGAGAACAAGGAACTCCACGCAGAACATACTCCGCATGAAGCTCCGCTCACCATGACGATTCCGCTGATGTTCCTGGCGGCAGTGACTCTGGCCGCAGGATGGATTCCTTTCGGAGAGTTCGTCAGCAGCAACGGCCAGGCTTATCATATCCACATTGACATCAAGGTGGCGGCAGTCAGCCTTTGCGTAGCAGCCGCAGGCATTGCGATAGCTACATGGATGTATATGAGGGAGGACAGGAAGGTCGCCGACGGGCTTGCGACAAGATTCAGCGGACTGCACAAGGCTGCATATCACCGGTTCTACATCGACGAGATATACCAGTTCATAACGCACAGGATTATCTTCGCCTGCATATCCACGCCTATAGCATGGTTCGACAGACACGTAGTAGACGGTTTCATGAATATGCTTGCATGGATTTCCAACCGGATATCATGGGCCATCAAAGGCATGCAGAGCGGATATGTCCAGAGATACGGAATATGGTTCCTCGGAGGGGCCCTCGGTATCGCGATTGTGCTCCTGCTGATTTGAAACGGATATATTAATATAGATTAAACTGACATCAGAATATGAATATATTGTCACTTTTCCCTGCGATTCCCGTGCTGATGATGCTCGGTCTGTGGCTGTCCAAAAACACGAAACAGATACATGCCGTCATGGTGGCGGGATCGTCTCTGCTCCTGGGACTTGCCATTGCACTCGTGTTCATTTTCCTGGGAATGAGGGCAGACGGACAGACGGCAGAAATGCTTCTGACCGATAGTTTTATGTGGTACAAGCCATTGAACATCGAATATGCGGTGGGCGTGGACGGAATCTCCGTAGCGATGATACTGCTTTCGGCGATCATCGTGTTTACCGGAACATTCGCATCCTGGAAAATGACCGCCGACGTAAAGGAATTTTTCATGTGGTTCTGCCTGCTGAGCGTGGGCGTATTCGGGTTTTTCATCTCGACAGACCTGTTCACGATGTTCATGTTCTACGAGGTGGCCCTCATACCGATGTATCTGCTTATCGGGGTATGGGGTACCGGAAAGAAGGAATACTCTGCCATGAAACTGACTCTGATGCTGATGGGCGGTTCGGCGCTTATCCTGATAGGTATTCTCGGCATATATTTCGGTTCCGGAGCCACGACGATGAACCTCACTGAAATAGCCGGCCTGCACAATATCCCGGTAGAAATGCAGCGGATATGGTTCCCTATAATATTCATCGGATTCGGTGTCCTGGGAGCCCTTTTCCCGTTCCATACATGGAGCCCGGACGGTCATGCGTCGGCACCTACCGCAGTTTCCATGCTCCACGCAGGAGTACTGATGAAACTGGGAGGCTACGGATGTTTCCGTATAGCCATGTACCTGCTTCCGGAAGCTGCCCAGGAGCTCAGCTGGTTTTTCATCATACTGACGACAATATCCGTAGTTTACGGTGCGTTCTCCGCATGTGTGCAGACTGACCTGAAATATATCAACGCATACTCATCGGTATCCCACTGCGGACTGGTGCTGTTCGCAATACTTATGATGAACACCACAGCTGCCACCGGTGCAGTACTTCAGATGCTCAGCCACGGACTTATGACCGCCCTTTTCTTCGCCCTTATAGGCATGATATACGGCCGGACCCACACCAGGGACATACGTGAACTCAACGGGCTCATGAAGATAATGCCGTTCCTGTCGGTATGCTACGTGATAGCCGGTCTGGCAAACCTCGGACTGCCGGGATTGAGCGGTTTCGTGGCCGAAATGACCATTTTCAACGGAGCTTTCATGAACAACGACACTTTCCACAGGGTGGTGACGATAATAGCATGTACGTCGATAGTCATAACGGCGGTCTACATACTGCGTCTGGTAGGAAAGATACTGTACGGTACATGCACCAACACGGAGCATCTCAAGCTTACCGACGCCACATGGGACGAAAGACTTGCTGTCATAGTCCTCATAGCCGCCATAGCAGGACTGGGACTTTTCCCGCTCTGGATGAGCGACATGATAAGCGAAAGCGTATTACCGATTATTTCACATATTTTGAATTAGAAACATGGACTACTCAGCAATATTTTCATACATGTACACTGAAATCGCTCTGGTAGGAGTGACGGCAGTGGCGTTGATTTATGACCTGATAGCCGGTAAATGCGGCCGCCGTGCGTTCCACGGCGTAATATGCGCCCTCCTTCTGCTGTTCATAGCAGGAACCGTATGGCCTTATCACGGAGAAACCGCCCGGATTTTCGGAGGGATGTACATATACTCCCCGTCATACGTAATCATCAAAAGCATCCTTGCCATCGGCACGCTGCTGGTATTCCTGCAGGCGGATTCCTGGCTCAGGAAAGAAGACACCGAGTTCAAGAGAGGCGAATTTTACGTACTGACCCTGTCTACACTCCTTGGAATGGATTTCATGATCAGTGCGGGACATTTCATGATGTTCTTCATCGGTCTTGAACTGGCATCCGTACCTATGGCATGCCTCGTGGCATTCGACAAATACAAACATAACTCTGCTGAAGCAGGTGCGAAGTACATACTCAGCGCGCTGTTCGCGAGCGGTCTCATGCTGTACGGAATATCGTTTTTCTACGGGACTACCGGGACGCTTTATTTCGATGACATGACATCCGGCATAAACGGAAGCGCACTTCAGATACTGGCCATGGTATTTTTCTTCACAGGCCTCGGCTTCAAGATTTCCCTCGTACCGTTCCATCTGTGGACTGCCGACACATACGAAGGTGCCCCTACAGCCGTCACATCATATCTCTCGGTCGTTTCCAAGGCAGCTGCGGCATTTGCGCTCATGGTCGTTCTCATAAAGGTTTTCGCACCTATGACGGAATACTGGCAGATGCTTCTGTACATCGTGACCGTACTCAGTATCACAGTAGCGAACCTGTTCGCCATCAGACAGAAAAACCTGAAGAGATTTCTCGCATTCTCATCCATATCGCAGGCAGGATACATAATGCTGGCCGTCATCAGCGGTACACCGTACGGAATGACATCGCTCATTTATTATGTGCTTGTATATATGGTAGCCAACATGGCTGCATTCGGAGTAATTTCCGTAATAGAGCAGAACAGCGGCGGAAAAGTCGGGATGGACGACTACAACGGACTTTACAGGACGAACCCCAAGCTCGCCATCGTCATGATGCTTGCGGTCTTCTCCCTGGCCGGCATTCCTCCGTTCGCAGGCTTTTTCTCGAAATTCTTCATTTTCGCCGCAGCATTCGAGCAGGGATTCCATGTTCTGGTATTCATCGCATTGATAAACACTATCATATCCCTGTATTACTACATGCTGGTGGTAAAAGCCATGTTCATAAATCCGAACGATTCGCCTATAGCTTCATTCAGAAGCGACAACAGCACGAGACTGAGTCTTCTGCTATGTCTGGCAGGTATTCTTGTCCTGGGTATCGCCAGCAGCGTATTCGACGGTATAAACCTTTACTCTTTCGGACTTTAGCCGTTGTACGGCAATGATATATTGAACGAAAAAAGCGGCCGGCGGGCCGCTTTTTTCAGTTTCAATAATAATTCACGGTTCTCTGCTCGATATCCGACAGAAGCGTATTTGCCAGACGGCTGACACCGAAGCGGAAAAGCGACTTGTCCAGCCATTCCTTGCCCAGAATAGTGGAGACTATGGAATAATAGCATACGGCATCCAGAGATGTGGAAATGCCCCCGGCCGGCTTGAATCCGACTTTCCTTCCTGTCTTTTCATAATATTTCGATATGCACTCGCACATCACGTATGCTGCGGCAGGAGTGGCGTTGACATTTACCTTTCCTGTCGAAGTCTTGATGAAATCGGCACCGGACTCCATGGCCAGGAATGATGCGTCCGCTATGGCCTCATGAGTCATCAGAAGTCCTGTCTCCAGAATGACTTTCAGAGTCACTTTCCGACCCTGTGAGGCAGCCGCTTCATCTATCTTTGCCCTGACAGCCTTTATCTCGTCGCCTGCAGACTCATAGTCGCCCGACAGGAATGCACTCAGGGAAAGGACTATGTCCACTTCATCCGCACCTGCCAGAACAGCCAGCTCACACTCTTTCAGTTTCACTTCCAGAAAACTCTGAGATGACGGGAAACATGCCGAAACCACAGTCACATGGACATCATCGCACTTCCTGACAGACTTTACGGTCTCTGCAAAATTAGGATACACGCAGATGGAAGCCGGAAGCGGATAAGCCGGGAAGGCAGTCTTGAACCCGTTGACCTTTTCCACCAGTTTCGTTATGGAAGCCGGAGTATCATCCGTCTTGAGAGATGTCAGGTCGATCATCGAAAGACAGTCCGTAAGCACTGCCTGGGATGCTGCATTTTCTACATTCTTGGCAATGATTTCCAGAGCATGGCCGACAGCGGTCTTGTCCGGAACATAATCGTACTTTTTCAGGAAATCAGTCATATCTACTCTTTTAGTTTAGAATCAATAATAATGGTAACGGGTCCGTCATTCAGAAGCGAGACCTTCATATCCGCACCAAAAATACCTTTTCCGACGGACTTTCCCAAATGTTCTCCGAGGATGGAGCAGAAATTTTCATAAAGAGGAGCCGAAATATCGGGTTTCGCTGCCCTGACATAAGAAGGCCTGTTGCCTTTCGCTGTAGAAGCATACAGGGTGAACTGGCTGATGCACAATATCTCGCCTTCCGTATCCCTGACAGAAATATTCATTACACCGTTGCTGTCGTCGAAAATCCTAAGGGCACAGATTTTTCTGGACATCCACTCCAGATCCGCATCCGTGTCATCTTCGGCAAAAGCGGCAAGGACGAGCAGACCTTTTCCGATCGAAGCCTCGTAATTCTCTTCCGGAACAGATACGGAAGCATTCCTGACCCGCTGTATGACTGTCCTCATGTCACCCCCTTATCTGGACATTGAAACCTTCATCGACGAGAGGCTTCACGAGAGCAGCCATCTCTGCGACTGTAAACTTCTCCAGGTCTTTCTCCGGAGTCTCCCTGTCGAGTGTATACACCATGATCTCGCGAGGTTTGAGTCTGCGTACGATATCCATCCACCCGGAAAGGTTGGACTGTTCGGAAGTATCGAAAAAAGGAGCTTTCAGAAACATGGTCTGCAATATGAAATCACCTTCAAAACCGGCAAGGGCGGATATGACAGCACCGATGTCATAATTCCCTGAAGGCCTGTTAACCATTTTCACGCCTGACAGGGTCGAAGCATCGAGTTTCAGTATAGGGTTATCCACCCGCTTCAATGCATCGGATATCTCTTTTTTTCCTGCCATGGTAGCGTTCGAGAGCACGGAGACTTTCGCCTGCGGATAAAACCTGTCCCGGAGGCCTGTCGTCGTGGATATGATTTCCGGAAATTCAGGATGGAGAGTCGGTTCGCCGTGACCTGAAAAAGTTATGGAATCTATCCTGATCCCCTGTGCCGCGCATTCCTTCAGTCTTGATTCCAGCGCTGCGGCCACTTCCTCTGCAGACGGCATGGTTCTGTCTCCCCTGCCATCCCTGTTCCAGCCGCACTCGCAATATATACAGTCGAAGTTGCACAGTTTGCCGTGTTCCGGCAACAGATTTATGCCGAGCGAAGCCCCCAACCTGCGGCTGTGAATAGGCCCGAAAACGATATTGCTGAATCTCAACATGTCATATAATCCTTTCTGAAACACTGGAGGAAGTCAGTCTGCCGTCTTCCGCAATATCCCTTATCAGGGCGATCCCAGGCCGTTTTCCGGGAACCAGAGACCCCAGCATATCATCCTTCGACAGGAATCCGGCCCCGTTAGAAGTAGCCCACGAGACAATCTCTCCCACAGGGACCTCAGGAAAGGCTTCCTGCAGACAATACATCTCCTTCACCATATCCAGAGTGTCGTTACTGGAAAGGGAATCGGTACCTACGGTTATCCTCAATCCGTTTTCCCTCATAAGCGGAATAGGTGGCAATGCATTGTGAATGAATATGTTCGAGAGCGGGCAGACTGCCCACCATACATTTTTCAGATACTTTTGGGCATAATCAAGCGCCTCCTGAGTCAGACATACGTTGTGGACCAGGAGTATATGCTCGCTGACCGGAGGTTCGTGAACCTCCAGAAGCCTGTCGACAAAATACATCAGGGACGGTTTCCCTGTAACCGGAGGCGTGCTCAGATGACGGCCGCGATAATTGTCCGCCAGGGCACCTGTACCTGAAATCAGAAGGTCCTCTTCCTCGCGGCTCTCCTCCGAATGATAGGAAAGATATCCGGCGGCAAGTCCTTCGGCAGATGCGGCCGTAACCAGCTGCGGGCTCATCGTATAGCAGGCATGAGGCGTCGGCGCAGCATCCAGACCGTATTCCATGGCCTCTGAAGCCAGTTTCCTGACTCCGTCGATGACTGATGCGCAGTCCTGGGGTTCTGTTCCGAAAACCTCCAGAAAAGTCCTCGTATATAACGGACTTTCGGATTTCAGCCTGAAAGTATCGTCACAGTTGCTGATATCCGCCATCGCGGAAACACCCTGTTTCCACAATATTTCCATCCACTTTGCGGCTTCGGCTTTCTTGTTTTCCACGGAAGTGAAGTCCCGCAGTTCGTTTATCTGGTTTATGAAACCTGACATGCCGCTGCCCTTTACGAATTTTCCCTTGAGGTGCGACAGTTCGAGATGACAGTGTGAATTGACAAAACCTGGCACCAACGCCCCGTGCCTGAAATCAGGCTCCGAGGCCGTGTCCGCGCACTCCCCTACGGAAACGATGGTCCCGTCATCGGAATATTCCACGTATCCGTTTCTGACCGGTTCTGCTGAAAGACCCGTATAAATATATTCTGCAGCTATTCTGTTCATAAATGAATCATCATTTCAGGGTATCTTCAGGAAAGTATGTTTCCCTGCCGGGTCTTGTGCGCTCGGCCATGGGTTTCAGGTCCAGAATGAAATACTCCTGCCTGCTCCTGAAATAGTCCAGGCTGTCACGGCCGGCAAGACGGGGATATCCGTTTTCGAAAATCCATACCCTGTTGAAATCGAATCTGTATGTTATGTCCGGTTTTGCGGCTTCATTCTTCTTCAGTTCCCTGAGTTCGGCCCGGTGCCCTGCCATCCTGTCTTCCAGCACCAGTACAGTCTGGCGAAGGATTCTCGCATACCTGTCAGGATCCTGGATATAATAATCCACGCTGGCTCGGTAATCTTCGGAATTATAGCCGTATTTCTCGAAAATAGCCTCATACACCATGGTAGTGTCAGCGACTCTGACTGCCCTGTAGTTTTCTTCTATCCACTGGTCAGCCACGAACATGTCGGCATATATTTCAGCCATTTTCTTTTTCGGTATCACCTTGCCGTCCTGTCCGCCGCATGAAAACACGAGCAGCAGACAGGCAAGTAAAGGTATCAGGCCGGATAAAACTCTGGACATGGTGCGGATTATCTTAGCGTGGCTCCGAATTCTTTTGCGAAAACATTGACAAAGCGGGACATGATATTTTCCACATCCTTATCAGTCAACGTCTTATCCACATCCTGAAGTACGAAACTCAATGCATACTGTTTCTTGTTTTCCGGTATCTTGTCACCTTTGTAGACATCGAACAGAGAAACGCTCTTCAAAAGCTTCTTCCCTGTCCTGCATGCGCATTTGTACAGGTCTGCATAAGAAACCGACTCATCGAGCAGAAGTGCCAGATCTCTCCTGACTTCCGGATATTTCGGAAGTTCGCTGTATTTTATCTTATCCCTCCTTACCAGTTCGTAAAGTTCCGGCCAGCTTATTTCTGCTGCGAATACCGGCTGCTTGATGCCGAACTGCTTCAGTCTGGCAGGAGCTACAACTCCCATCACGGCCAGTGGACGCCTGCTTCCAGGAAGCGAATATACGAGTCCGTCTGAAAACATGTCCGACGGGGCCGGGGCATATTCCATGTTATAGATATTGCCGCCGAAACGCCTGAAAAGCTGTTCCATATAGCCTTTCAGCATGAAATAATCCCCTTTCTGCTGTCCTGTCCTCCAGGATTTTTCTCCAGGGCCGGATATGAACATGGAAAATGCGGTAGACTCGTTATAACAGTCCAGGGTCTTGCCGTCCGTCTGCGGCTCGAAAGAATAGACAGAACCGTACTCGAACAGTTTCAGATTGTTCTCCTGTCTGTTGATATTGTACGCCACCACTTCGAGTCCGCTCAGCAGAAGAGTCTGTCTGAGCACATTCAGATCGGAACTCAGCGGATTCAGAATCCTTACGCATTTTTCTTCAGGGAATGTCTTGAGTCTGGAATAATACTCGGATTTGGTCAGAGAGTTGTTCATGATCTCATTGAAGCCGTTGGCTGCCAGATAATCCGAAATCGCATTACGCACCAGTTCCGGTTCCGGCTTTTCCGTGTGGTTAACGGACATCTTGACATTTGCCGGCAATTCGATATTGTTGTATCCGTAAATACGCAATATTTCCTCTACGACATCGCACTCCCTGTATACGTCCACCATATATGAAGGAGCCGCCACCGTGGCGCGGTTCACCACACCGGACTCATCGCATTCGCGTGAAATGAATTCATATTGCAGGTTTTCCAGGATAGTCCCTATGACATCGTGTCCTATTTTCTTTCCAATGAATGCCTCTATCCTGTCATAATCCAGGTCGATGACTTTCCTTTCTATCTTTTCCGGATAGAACTCCTGCATCTTTCCGACAATACGGCCCCCGGCCAGCTCGCAGATGAGCAATGCGGCACGTTTGGCAGCCCATTCGGTGACAAGCGGATCCGCGCCTCTCTCATAACGGAAAGAAGCATCCGTACTCAGACCGTGTCTCTTGGCGCTTTTCCTTATCGATACAGGATTGAAATATGCGCTTTCCAGGAAAACATTGCAGGTAGCCTCGGTAACGCCGGATTTCTCTCCGCCGAATACACCTGCCAGACACATGGGTTTCTCCACGTCTGCTATCATGAGGTCGTTGGACGACAGTTTTCTTTCCATACCGTCAAGAGTAATGAACGGCTCTCCTTCCACAGCCCTGCGGACCACTACCTTGTGGCCTTTTATCATGCCGGCATCGAAGGCATGCAGAGGCTGGCCTATCTCCATAAGGACGAAATTAGTGATATCCACGACGTTGTTTATCGGCCTCAATCCTATGGAAAGCAGCTTCTTCTGAAGCCATTCCGGAGACGGAGCGACCTTTACGCCCGCGATGGTAGTACCCGTATACCTCGGAGCCCCGTCTGGAGCCTGGACATCTATCGTAATGGCCCCGTCGATGATATCGGGAGAGGTGCACTCACCTTCAGGCCCTTCCCGGAAGGCAGACACGTCAGGTATCTCTAAAGAACACGGGATCCCGTTCAGTTTCAGATACGCATAAAGATCTCTGGCCACTCCGATATGAGATGCGGCATCCACCCTGTTGGCCGTCAGGCCTATTTCTATTACCGAATCGCTTTCGAGTTTAAGGTAGTCTTTCGCCGGAGTGCCAGGGACGGCAGCAGGATCAAGGACCATGATACCGTCGTGGGATGTACCGATACCGAGTTCGTCTTCAGCGCAGATCATTCCGAAAGATTCCACTCCGCGGATTTTGGATTTCTTTATCTTGAAGTCCCCGCCGAGCACGGTACCCACTGTCGCCAGAAGCACTTTCTGGCCTGCAGCCACGTTCGGAGCTCCGCAGACTACCTGCAGAAGATCCCCTGTACCGGTATTCAGTCTGGTAATGTGCAGGTGATCCGAATCCGGATGATCGTAACACTCCACCACTTCAGCCACTATCACTCCTGCCAGTCCCCCGGGAATCTGTTCCACTTCTTCCACAGCATCCACTTCAAGACCTATGGAAGTCAACGCCTCGGCTATTTCTTCAGGATTAAGATCACACTTAAGATAATCTTTAAGCCAATTATAAGATACCTTCATAATATAATCGCAATTTATTTATTTCAAATCATCTTTCGAGAAAAGAGAATTCACGAACTCTCTCTTGTTGAATACTTTCAAGTCATCCACGCCTTCGCCGACACCCACGAACTTGACAGGAATCCTGAACTGGTCCACTATTCCTATCACCACACCTCCTTTGGCTGTCCCGTCCAGTTTCGTGACAGCCAATGCAGTCACTTCCGTCGCTTTCGAGAATTCCTTTGCCTGCTGGAAAGCATTCTGCCCTGTCGAGCCGTCCAATACAAGGAGGACTTCATGCGGAGCGTCAGGAATGACTTTCTTCATCACGTTGCGGATTTTGGTAAGCTCGTTCATGAGATCGATTCTGTTGTGCAGACGCCCTGCAGTATCGATAAGGACGACATCCGCATTTCTGGCCACGGCAGATTTCACCGTATCGTAAGCTACGGAAGCCGGATCCGCGCCCATCCCCTGCTTCACGATATCGACACCGGCCCTTTCCGCCCAGATGGTCAGCTGGTCGACGGCAGCCGCCCTGAATGTATCTGCAGCACCCAGGACAACTTTCTTTCCCTGCGCCTTCAGTTTTGCCGCCAGCTTCCCTATGGTCGTGGTCTTCCCTACCCCGTTCACGCCTACAACCATAATGACATAAGGCTTTTTGGTAAAATCGAAAACCGGCATGTCCCCTTCATCCTGGCCGGAGCCTGATACGTTGAGGAGCTTTCCTATCTCATCGTGCAGAAGATCGGTAAGTTCATCGAAAGACACGAATTTGTCTTTCTGGACCCTGTCTTCCAGGTTATCGATAACCCGGAGAGTCGTATCGACACCCATATCCGTAGCGATCAAGGCCTCTTCTATGGCGTCGAGAGTCTCGTCATCTACTTTTGACTTCCCGATCACCGCCCTGGATATGCGGTCGAAAAAACTGCGTCTGGTCTTCTGGACACCTTTATCGAAAATTCCCATAACAAAAGTTTATCATGATTCGCAACAAACTTTCAAAGTTACTGAAAATTGATGAAAAACCGAAATAAATACAAAAAGGAGCCGGTCTTTTCTGACCAGCTCCCGGATATAGGACTAAATCAATGTTATTTCTTCGCGAAGAAATCCTTGACTTTCTCAGCTTCCACAAGCTCTTCCTTGAACATGTAAGCACCTGTCTTGGAAGACTTGTCCATGCGGATGCACTTAACCATAGTCTTAGCGCCTGACTTGGCACTGAAGGTTGCGACTGCTTTCTTTGCCATAAATCAATCCTCCTGCTTATTTAATCTCACGATGAAGGGTCACTTTCTTGAGGTATGGGTTATATTTCATACGCTCCAGACGCTGAGTAGTATTCTTCTTGTTCTTGGTCGTGATGTATCTTGACATTCCAGGTACACCGCTTTCCCTCTGTTCAGTGCATTCCAAGATTACCTGCACTCTGTTACCTTTTGCTTTCTTTGCCATAACTCCCGGAATTAAACAATGTTAATATATCCCTTCTTCTGTGCAGCTTTTACAGTTGCGTCGACACCGTTTTTCATGATGTCCCTGATACCCTTGCACGATACCTTGAGTGTTACGAACCTCTGCTCTTCCTCTGACCAGAATTTCTTGGTTTTCAGATTGATAGCAAAAATACGTTTCGTGCGCTTCTTGGAATGGGAAACATTGTTTCCGACCATTCTCTTTCTACCTGTAACTTGACAAACCTTTGCCATTATATATAACTTTTATAATTTTTCAATTTAAGGGGCTGCAAATATCGCTAAAAAAAATCTAAAATACAATACTTTAGACAAATTTTAGGAAACGGCTCCACCTTATGTTTCCTGGGAAAGACTTATTTCTGTCGGTCGACAACCAGATTACCACCGGCTTTCCGACGATGTGGTCTTCAGGAACGAATCCCCAGTATCTCGAATCCAGTGAATTGTGCCTGTTGTCGCCCATCATGAAGAAATAGTCCTGCTTGAAAGTATAGTTCCGGGCCTCTTCTCCGTTTATGAAGATCCTGCCGTCCTGAGCGACCTCCAGAGAATTGCCTTCGTATGAAGTTATTATTCTCTCATACAGGGGAAGTGTCAGGGAATCCAGGCTGACTGTCGCACCCTTTTCGGGAATCCACAGCGGACCGAAATTGTCGCGCGTCCACTTGTAGTCCTCTGAAAACGGGAATATCGTCAGATATGAATCAGGATCATCGGGCGGATATACATCGATGACCGGTTCCACGGACACGACATTCGGATAGCTGCTTATCTTCTCCAGCCTCCCGGCGGTAAGCGGCATGCACGGATAGCCCGGAAGCTGCTGGTCGTACCAGAGTTCGGACGTGTTGAGTCCGAGAGATTCCAGGTTTACCGGATTTATCCTCTGTCCGTCAGTCACCACACGGTATGAATTCTGCACGCCTGGATAAACCTCCTGCTGCTGCGAATTCACATAGACAAGTCCGTTCCTTATTTCAAGCGTATCACCGTGTACGGCAACACATCTCTTCACATAATGGTCCTTCTTGTCCATCGGGCGTACTTTTACCGGTCCGTAATACTCAATCACATTCTCACGGCCGATGGTACGGCACATCGCGTAGTAATCTTCTGCGGGGAACTTGGTCAGCACCGTGTCTCCGTTCGGGAATCCGAATACCACGTAGTCGCCCCTCCTTACTTCACGGAAACCTTTCAGCCTCCGGTATTTGTTCTGGATAAGGGTAGAGTAGGATTCGCCTCCTCCCGGCAGGACATTATGGGTAAACGGTATCGTCAGAGGAGTCTGAGGCACCCGTGGCCCGTATGTCAGTTTGCTGACGAAAAGATGATCCCCCGTCATAAGGGAACTTTCCATCGATGATGAAGGAATCTTGAACGCCTGGAAAAAGAAAATATTGATGAAAGTAACAACAATCACCGCAAAGATAATGGCGTCAAGCCATTCGAGCAGAGGATTGCGTTTCTCCCCTTCCTTGTACGTCTTCTTCCAGAAAGCCCATTTCACCTTTCGGGTGATATGGTGGTCGAAAATCACTGCAAGACCGAAGAGCCACCAATAATTTCCGAGCCAGATGACCCAAAGCAGATACAGCAAAGCCCAGAAACCGAACCTAACCCATCTGTTATGGTAAAATTCCTTCCAGCCCATTCAAAGAACTATTTTACAGAGTTTACTATAGCCTCAAATGCCTGAGGGTTATTCATGGCAAGGTCAGCAAGAACTTTGCGGTTCAAACCGATATTCTGCTTTCCGAGCTTTCCCATGAACTGTGAATAAGTCATGCCATACTGACGTGCAGCGGCATTGATCCTCTGGATCCACAGTGCACGGAAATTACGTTTCTTGGTCTTGCGGTCACGGTAAGCGTATGTAAGACCTTTTTCATAAGTATTCTTTGCTACCGTCCAAACATTCTTTCTTGAAAGAAAATAGCCGCGGGTTTTCTTAAGGATTTTCTTGCGGCGTGCCCTTGAGGCAACTGAATTTACCGATCTTGGCATAAATTTAACTGTTTTATGGAGGCAGTGTCCGTCAACGGAGCTTTTCTACTGCATTCCAAGTTTGACATTAATGTAATTAAATTCCCAACAAAGCTTTGACTCTGCTTTCATCAACACGGTCGATAAGGCCGAAATGAGTCAAATTCCTTTTCTGCTTCTTGGTCTTCTTGGTGAGAATGTGGCTTTTGTAAGCGTGTTTTCTCTTGATCTTGCCCGTTCCGGTAAGCCTGAAACGCTTTTTTGCACCGGAGTTGGTCTTAGTCTTTGACATAGTTAAACTTTTTACTGTTAATAATATATGAATCCGGACCGCCCGGATTATTTTTTCTTGACCGGAGCTATCATCATCATCATCCTCTTTCCTTCGAGTTTAGGCATCTGTTCCGCACGCCCGTATTCTTCGAGTTCGAGAGCGAATCTGAGAAGAAGTTTTTCTCCCTGATCCACATAAAGGATAGCCCTTCCCTTGAAAAAGACCGAAGCCTTCACCTTTGAGCCTTCCTGAAGGAAGCCAATGGCATGTTTCAGTTTGAACTGGAAATCATGCTCGTCGGTATTGGGCCCGAATCTTATTTCCTTTATGACTACCTTGGTAGAATTGGCCTTCATCTCCTTGGCTTTCTTCTTCTGCTGGTACAGATACTTCTGGTAGTCGATAATCTTACACACAGGAGGATCTACTTTGGCAGTAATTTCAACCAGGTCAAGTCCAAGCTCTTCCGCCTTCTTCAAGGCTTCAGAAATAGAATATACACCCTGCTCCGGCACATTGTCACCGACAAGTCTGACTTTCGGAGCGGTGATTTCTTCATTTATTCTCAATCCGTCATCATCCTTCCTGACCCTGCGGTCATTTACAGGACGCCCTGCACCCTGGGGACCGTTATTAGGCCTTGGTCCTGAAAATTTCGGTGCAGAAGGTTTAAATGGTGCTGCGATAAATTAATCCTCCTAAATTAAGTTAACAATAATAAATATAGTGCAAGGCTATGATAACATCTCATCAACCTCTTTCTTCACCAAAGCGATGAAATCTTCCGTTTTCATGGAACCTTCATCCTTGCCTCCCTGTCTTCTGACGGAGACAGTCCCTTCCTCCATTTCCTTTTCTCCGACGATCACAAGGAACGGGATTCTGCGTAACTCACTCTCTCTTATCCTCTTTCCTATCGTCTCATTCCTTTCGTCGATTGAGGCGCGAATATCGGAATTATTCATCAAATCGCAAACTTTTTTTGCATAATCAGCAAATTTTTCACTCACAGGCAGGATATTTACCTGGTCCGGAGTCAGCCAGAGAGGAAGCTTTCCACCTGTATGTTCGAGGAGAACGGCGACGAATCTTTCCAGAGATCCGAACGGAGCCCTGTGAATCATGATCGGCCTATGCTTCTTTCCGTCGCTGCCTGTATATTCGAGTTCGAATCTTTCCGGAAGGTTATAGTCCACCTGTATGGTACCGAGCTGCCACTTTCTTCCGATAGCATCCTTTACCATGAAGTCGAGCTTCGGGCCGTAGAATGCGGCCTCGCCAGGGACAACTATGGTCTTGAGTCCCTTTTCGGCGGCAGCGTCGATGATGGCCTGCTCAGCCTTGGCCCAGTTCTCGTCTGTACCGATATATTTCTCCTTATGATTAGGATCCCTCAAAGATACCTGCGCGATATATTCGCTGAAATCCAATGTCTTAAACACATAAAGGATAATGTCTATCACCTTGCAGAACTCTTCCTTGAGCTGATCCGGGCGGCAGAAAAGATGTGCGTCATCCTGTGTAAAGCCGCGGACTCTGGTAAGCCCGTGAAGCTCGCCGCTCTGTTCGTAACGGTACACAGTCCCGAACTCGGCATACCTGAGAGGGAGATCCTTGTATGATCTCGGTTTTGACCTGTATATCTCGCAATGATGCGGGCAGTTCATCGGCTTCAGAAGGAATTCCTCTCCCTCCTGCGGAGTATGGATAGGCTGGAATGAATCCTTGCCGTATTTGGCATAATGTCCCGAAGTGACATAAAGATCCTTGTTACCTATATGAGGAGTTATGACAGGAAGATAACCGTATGACTTCTGTATCTTCTTGAGGAAATTTTCCAGACGTTCGCGCAGTTCCGCACCTTTCGGCAGCCACATCGGAAGCCCCTGTCCCACGCGCGGAGAGAATGTGAAGAGCTCCATCTCCTTTCCGAGCTTCCTGTGGTCTCTTTTCTTCGCCTCTTCAAGCAGTACTAGATACTCGTCCAGCATGGATTTCTTAGGGAAAGTGATACCGTATATCCTGGTAAGCATTTTCCGGCTCTCGTCTCCGCGCCAGTAAGCTCCGGCTATGGATGTAAGCTTTACAGCCTTGATGACGGAAGTATCCTTCAGGTGCGGGCCGCGGCACAGATCAGTGAAGTCGCCGTTGGTATAGAATGTAATGGTCCCGTCTTCCAGCTCGCCTATGAGTTCGCACTTGTATTCGTCCCCCTTCTCGCGGAAAGTTTCCAGAGCCTCGGCCTTCGGCACTTCCCTGCGGACGAACTGTTCCCTGGATCTGGCGAGTTCCGTCATCTTATCCTCTACTGCCTTGAGATCGGCTTCCGTTATCTGCCTTTCGCCGAGGTCCACATCGTAATAGAAACCGTTTTCAATGGCAGGACCGATGCCGAACTTCACTCCGGGATACAATTTTTCAAGCGCAGCCGCAAGAAGATGTGAAGAAGAATGCCAGAATACATGCTTGCCTTCGTCATCCTCCCATTTCAGCAGCCTGAGATGGCAGTCCGAACCGATCGGACGATCGAGATCGTATATCATCGTGTTTCCTGCAGGATCATCATCAGGTTTCACCTCTGCGGCCAGCACTTCCGCCGCAAGTCTGGGACTGATGCCCTGTGCTATCTGGTACGCAGTAACCCCGTTTTCGAAAGATTTTGCGCTACCGTCAGGAAATGTTACTTTAATCATATCTTGGTCTGTTAATCTACAAGGCTGCAAAGGTACAATTTTTTTTCTATCTTTGCGCAGTCAAAAGCGAATTTGTATGAATAACCCCGACAGTACATCGATATTATGGAACAAGGCAGCCAGGAACGGCATCATACTGGGTCTGTTTACAGCTGTCTGCCGCATGGCCGCACAGGGCGTTTCCCTGTCCGGAGCCTCTGCCGGGAGCGCCGTATTGAACAGCATAATATGGATCCTGCAGACCGGAGGATGTTTCTGGATGATGAAATTCTTTCTGGAAAGACTCGTGTCCCGCCACGAAGGTGTGACCAACAGGGATACTTCAAGATACGGCATGATGCTGGCCCTCACGTCAAGCATCATATTTTCGGCGGCAATGCTGTTCGATATCATATACATCGCGCCTGAAGCCGTGGCGAAACAGATGGACCTGTTCTACCAGCTGTACGGACCGGCCATGGATTCCAATACCAGATCTGTCCTGAAGACCATAGAGGACAATTATCCGATGATAATGTTCTTCTCCACTCTGGTATACAGCTGTCTGTACGGGATCGTACTATCTGCGATACTGTCCCTGTCGATACCGAAAAGGAATCCGTTCGAGAAATTCATGGACAAGCAAGAAAACTGAGATATGGACTGGAAAGATTTATCGATAGTGGTATCTCTCTATAACGAAGCCGAATCCCTCCAGGAACTCGTATCCTGGATTACGGCCGTGATGGAAAAGGAGGGATACGATTATGAACTTATAATGGTGGATGACGGGAGCCGGGACGGATCCTGGCAGAAGATCAGGGAACTTGCAGCTTCCGACAGCCGTATCCGGGGAATTTCATTCAGAAGAAACTACGGCAAGTCGGCAGCTTTGTATTGCGGCTTCGAAGCCGCAACGGGAAAAGTGGTGGTAACGATGGATGCCGACCTGCAGGACTCTCCGGAAGAAATTCCGGAAATGTATGAAATGATCACCGGCCAGGGCTATGATATAGTTTCAGGCTGGAAGCAGCACCGCCAGGACAACAAACTGACGAAAAACCTGCCTTCGAAACTGTACAACGCCACCGCACGGATGATTACGGGACTGAAACTCCACGACATGAACTGCGGTCTTAAAGCGTACCGGAACGAAGTGGTGAAAAACATAGAAGTCTACGGGGAAATGCACCGCTACATCCCCTACCTGGCCAAGAATGCAGGGTTCGACAAAATAACTGAAAAGCCAGTACATCATCAGAAAAGGAAATACGGGAAAAGCAAATTCGGCATAAGCCGCTTCATGAACGGTTTTCTCGACCTGCTTTCGCTCTGGTTCCTGAGTACTTTCGGTAAAAAGCCGATGCACTTCTTCGGACTCACCGGAACACTTACATTCATGGCCGGAGGCATAATCGCCTTATGGCTGATAATCGACAAACTGATATCCCAGGCCCACGGCATGAGATTCCGTCCTGTCACGGACCAGCCGCTGTTCTACCTGGCGCTCGTGGCCCTGATAGTAGGCATCCAGCTTTTCCTTTCCGGATTCATCGCGGAGATGATCTCCCGAAGCAGTTCGGACAGGAATCATTATAACATCAAGGACCGGATATAATCCGGCCCTTGCCTCGATCGGCAAACAGATTCACTTGCGCATCCTGGACAGGAACTCGTCTCCGAGAGCGGACTTGACGCGGATATGCTCAAGCACGGCCTTGACGAAAGTATTCGAGTCGAACAGGCCGCCGCGCACTTCCTCGAAATCGCGGGTCCTCTGGTCGCTGTCGCCGTCCACGCCGAAACTGGTCATGGCCGACAGCGAAAACTCCTTTCTCGCATCCTCGTATACCATTTTATCCAGAGTCACGACAGATTCCTTCCATTTTTCAGCTATGCGGATGATATCGTCGACAGTGATATTTTCCGGATCCAGACCGTAATACTCGATCATTCTTTCATAGGCCCAGGTCCATTCATACGTATAATAATTCGAATGCATCGTGCGGAATCTGGCATTCATCTCCCCGACATCCGTAAGCCTGCCCGCCTCTATGTCATCCATTAGGGCATCGATCTCCGTTTTCGGCGCGATAAGCCCTGAAATGTCCACCCATTGTCCCCTGCCTACAGGCGTATCCGGGCGCAGTCTGGCGCGGATGGCTTCAATATTGCCGTCAGGCACGGTTTCCAGTCTTTTTATCAGCGAATTGCCCAAAAACTTATTGATCGCCAGATCATAAAAATAGAGTCCCTTGTGCAGCGACGAATTCTTTATCTTGGCGCTCTGGTAGGAATATGTGTCCGATGTTTCGCCGGAGACTCTGACTAGATTTTTCAGTATCTCCCTGCCGTTCAGCATCTTCTGGATAGTATACGGACTCAGGAGGTTATAATTTATGCAGTCAAGCCTGTCCGGATCCGTGCGTCCGTCGCGTTTCGGCCATTTCTGTGCATCCCTGATGGTACCCACGCTGCGGAGATTCACGCCAGGAACGATATAGGAAGTGTTCTGCTGCTCTATCAGATACGAAAAAGGCAGGTCGGACGTGTCCTGATGCGACACATGGCGGCCCATGACCAGAGAGAAAGCCCCGACCTTGGCCGGCCACAGAAGGTACGAATCGGAAGCCGTTTTCGCGCCTCTTTCCATGATACCCTGATGGATAGGGCCGAGCTTGTACATGTGGTTGCTCTGGTTCGATCCTGACCCGGCATTCATGAACGAAAACATGCCGGCTATGAGCAGGGTGGATTTATGATGGGTCACCGTGAACGGTCCGGCGAAAATGGCGCACGCCTCTCCGTTCTCCCCGTGGCAGTTGCTGAAAAACAGTGAATCCGAAGCGGAATACGTGTGTCCGATATGGCAGGACTGCCCTATGAAACATCTTGTAATGGTGGAACGGTCCTCGACTGAAGCCCCGCTGCATATTATGAAATCATCTCCGATAACCCCCACGCCGACATGCACCGGAGCATGCCTGTTGCTGTTTATGCTGCCGTTCTTTATCCTGGCCGTACCTTCTATCTTGCAGTATTCGCCGATTCTCACATTCTTTATATACCCTGCATCCACGATAGTCACATGAGGGGCTATGGTCCCTGTGTCGGATGTCACTGACTCTACATATTTCGACACGATGTTCTTGAGCCCCGCCACGAGTTCCGGCCTGTGCCTGTACAAGGCCATCATATATGCCTGCTGGGCGGAAAGGCGGTCATGGATCATCACTTCCCTGCCACCTGTCTCGTTCAGGACAGACACTTCCACTCCGTTGCCGAAGCTGCTCTTCCCGTCGGTAAGTATGATATCCACGTTTTCTATGAAGCAGTCGTGCCCTATCTCGTAATTCGCTATATAATTCTTCACGTTCTCGATACAGCAGTCGTCTCCTACCGTCACATTGTGCAGGGTAGTATGGTAAAGGCCTGAATGTTTCCTGATTCCTCCCGGCATCTCGAACACCTTTTCGAAACGTCCGAGCCTTACTTTCCCCGAGAAACGCGTGCTGTAAACATATTCGGGAGAAAATCCCTCTACCACCTCCACGTCATTCCAGTCGGCCGCGGTGCACATTCTGGCCTGCAGCTGCGATATTTCCTCCCCTGTAAGTTTTCTGTATCCACTCATAAAATATAAAGATTAAAGTCATTCGACACATTTTCCATCCACTTCATCCACAATACCCCGGATTTCCTCATACTCATATCCCCTGCCCAGGGCGAACCGCAGAAGCTTGTATTTGCGCTGCGGGTCATCCGCCAGACTGCAGGCCTTGGCCTGCAATGCTTTCCTGAGCTTTTCCAGTCCTTTTTCCGTATCCGCGGAAGACATGGCACGGTCAATACATTCCCTGGAGATTCCCTTGGCTGCCAGAGCATGCCTTATCTTCACCGTACCCCATCCAAGTATGGCGGACTTGTCTCTGGCGAAAGCCTCGGCATATCTCGAATCATCCAGGAATTTTTCTTTTTTCAATGTTCCGACAATCATCTCCACTGTATCCGGCCATATTGCCGCATCCGCGGCAATACTGCCGTCCTTTCCGGCGGCGTCATACAGTTTTCTCCTGATGTCGGCTTCGCAGTATTCTCTTTTCGAGCACAATACCATCATCCTGTCCAGCAAAGCCCTGTTTTTTTCATCCATAATCAGAAATAATAGCCGATATTAATGTAAAAACCGATCCTGTCAGTCAGATTGGACCAGTGCAGATTCGCGGATACCGGGCCGAATATGGCATCGAAGGAATATTCAAGCCCGGCACCGAAATAGCCCAGGCCGCGGATATATCCCGGAAAATCGTTGCTGTCACGTGCATAATTCAATATTCCGGTCAGATAATGGTTTCTGGCCAGCCTGAATCTGTAATCGGTCCTGAAGACTGTCAGTATATTCCGCATGGCGGACACATTGTTCACACCTATGAAAGGGATCTGCTGGTCCACGTACCTCCCGGCAAAACTGCCGCCCATGGCATTTATATAAGCCAGCGGCACATCGCTTCCGAACAGGAACCTGAAATTCACTGAAGGGATGAAGGCGAAGACGCCGCCTCCCGGAATCACGGCCTTGGCATCTAACTGTGCAGAATGGAAATTGTTGAACCTGTACGGAAAGCCAGCAAACGTCCATCCGTATGAAAGTCCTGCCGTATAGCCTTTGGTCGGGAAATATCCGTCATCGAAGGTCTCGCTTCTCGCATTCAGGAAAAGCGAAACATAATCGTTGCTCAGCTGGTCCAGGTCATAGTCGCCCAGGATATTGTCGGAAGACATGGCAGATCTTACGTTGAAATAATCATTGCGTATGCCTACCTTCAGGTCGAACATCGACCATTTCAGGTTGGACAGGTAAAACTCTTCCCTGACATTGAGGTAGCTGAGATTGAAACGAGCAGACGAGAAATCCAGGAAACTCAGGAAATTAAGGTCTGTCCACCTTACCGACGCCGTAGCGTTCAGGGTAGGTGTCTTGGGAGCATCGTACGAATAATGGAACTGGAAATACGGGTTCACGCTTATCCTTCCGGTGAAATCATATCTCGATCCCTGTAGCCTGTGCGCATTCAAGCCGACATTCACCAGTACGGAAACCAGTTCTTCCGAATCGAGCCTGAGTCCGAGTCCGAACTGATGGACAGGGCCGGGCTTGCAGTTCAGCACCAGATGGAACGGTTCCTCGGCCCCTTCCATCTCATAAGTGACGTAATCATAGCACTGGGTACCGAAAATCTCGGCTACGATATGCTCTACGTCATCCCTGGTCACCATGTCTCCCGGTTCGAGGTGTATACGCCGCATCAGTATGGACTTTTCACGTTCGCTGACTCCCCGGATGTCCACGCCGGATATCGTTACCGGGCCGGTATTCAGATCGACGGCTTTCCTGTTATGGAGTTCCGTAGAAGCATTTCCGACACGCTCCTTTATGGCAGCCAGTTCAGCGCTTTTCTGCGAAGCCGCGACATATCCCCTGAGGATTATCTGGTCTATGCTCGCCGGATCGAAACTCATCATATCGTATTCCGGCAGGTCCGGATGGATATTTATGTCGGACAGCGTCATGTTATATTCATATACGGACCGTCCGAGCATGTCCACTCCCTGGCTTATGATATCCCCGATATTGTTTATTTCGTTATACTGTTTTCTATCCGTGGAAACCTCCACTCCGATGACTATGTCGGCGCCGAGCTGCCTGGCCAGGGCGGTGGGATAATTATCCCTCATGCCTCCGTCCACAAGCACCATCCCGTCCACCTTCACCGGCGCGAAGACTCCGGGTATGGACATGGTGGAGCGCATCGCCGTAGAGAAATTCCCTGTATGCCAGTACTTCGCGGTGCCGCTGACCATTTCAGTGGCCACGCAGGAGAAAGGTATCGGCAGGTCCGCGAAACTTATGCTGTCCTGATAGCCGACGGACAGTCCGTTGATCAGGTTATATACATTCTGCCCGAAAATATATCCGGACGGAAGGCTGCCCAGAAAATTGCTCTTGAGAAGATCCGAAGATTTGGAGGAACCGGCTCCGAGCTGTATGAGCTCTTCATGCCTCTTGGTATCCACATACTTCATCTCGTCCTCCAGAAGCACCTTATAATATTCGGTATCGTAATAGAACGGTATGGATATGACGAACTTCTCCTTGTATTTCGACTCCGCGTATGAAATATATTCCCGCGGAACAGCATCACTCATGGCCTGGGTCCAGTTTATCGTCCTGAGTATGGAATCTATCTGGTTCGCGGAATATCCCAGTGCGTAGATACCTCCGATCAGGCCTCCCATGCTCGTGCCCAGAACCATATCTACAGGCATGCCGATGGATTCCAGATATTTCATGGCACCCACATGCGCAGCCCCTTTCGCACCGCCTCCGCTCAGGACCAGAGCCACGGTCGGCCGGGATTTCCTGATACTGTCCATTCTGGCCCTTATCTTCCTGACGGCCAGAGAATCATCCTTCGATAGCGCATAATGGGCCGCCGTCACACCATGCCCCTGCCCTGCCGTTGCAATAGCTGAAACGGCAGCCAGCATGAAAGAAAACAATATGGCCGATAATCTGCGACGCATGACAAGACACAAATTTACATTATTTCCTGAATTTGCCCGCCAGCATACCGCAGGCGGCCAATATATCCTCGCCCCTCGAAGCTCTCACGGTAGTAAGGATGCCGTTCGCTGCCAGCCTTTCCTGGAATCTGCGTATAATGACATCGGACGGACACTCATAGGGAAAATCAGGGATCTTGTGGAACCTGATCAGATTCACCCTGCACTCCATGCCACGGAGCAGGCGGCTGAGGGCATCAGCATGACGTATCGAATCATTGAATCCGGCAAACATCGTATATTCGAAGCTTACACGCCTCTGTCCGGAAAAGTCGTATTGCCTGACAAGGCTTACGATATCCTTTATACCGTAAGCTTTTTCCATCGGCATGATCGAAAGCCGCTCATCGGGGAACGGGTCATGCAGGCTTATGGCGAGATGGCAGCGGCTCTCTTTCAGATATCTCTCCAGGGCAGGCATGACGCCTATGGTGGAGAGCGTAATCCTCTTGGGACTCCATCCGAATCCCCATTCCGAAGTCAGGACCTCTACGGCCCTCATGACATTTTCGAAATTATCCAGAGGTTCGCCCATACCCATGAAAACCGCGTTGGTCAGACGGTCGGACTCGTCCACCGCAATGAACTGCGACAATATGTCGGCAGCCGACAGGTGGCCGTGGAATCCCTGCCGGCCTGTCATGCAGAACCTGCATCCCATCCTGCAGCCGGACTGGGAAGAAACGCACAAAGTCGCCCTGTCTTCATCCGGAATCATCACGGCCTCGACGGCTCCGGGCTCCATGAAATCCTCGGGAACCTTGCAGTCGTCCGCCAGGGCAAGAGCGGATTTTCCCGTACACAGCACGGGGAAAAGATATTTCCTGGTCCCGTCGGACGATGTCTGGAGAGATGAATATTCCGTAACTCCGACTTCGTATTCCGCAGACAGCCGCTCGCGTCCTGCCTTGGATATATCCGTCATCATGTCTATCGAGCGGACTTTGCGGACATACATCCACCTGGCTATCTGAGAGGCAGTGTAACCGGGCAGCCCGGCTTCCGCCACTATCGTCTTCAATTCTTCAGGAGTCTTCCCCAGAAGTCTTTTCTTCATATTCTGCAAATAAATTTTCTGCAAATTTAAAAATTATTCCGTCATAATACATTTGCTATGCTATCGGCTTTTTATTATCTTTGCCGGATACGGCTCCGGAAAGGCCGGAGTCATGAAAACGAAGAATTAAGACACAGACATTTATGGCTAAAGAAGTTGAAAAGGAAACAGCCGATGTGAACGCCGCGAAGCTGAAAGCTCTGCAGGCTACCATCGACAAGATCGAGAAGGACTACGGGAAAGGAACGATTATGACGTTGGGAGATCAGCCTAAATGGGAAGTATCCGTGATTCCGAGCGGATCGATAGCCCTCGACCATGCACTCGGCATAGGCGGCTATCCGAGAGGCCGTGTCATAGAAATCTTCGGTCCGGAATCAAGCGGCAAGACGACTCTTGCCATACATGCCATAGCCCAGGCCCAGAAACAGGGCGGAATCGCAGCCATCATTGATGCCGAACATGCTTTCGACAGGACGTACGCAAAGAATCTCGGCGTAAATCTCGAATCCCTGCTCATATCGCAGCCGGACAACGGCGAACAGGCTCTCGAAATCGCAGACAATCTCATCCGGTCAGGAGCCATCGACATCATCGTGATAGATTCAGTCGCAGCCCTGACTCCGAAGGCGGAAATCGAAGGCGAGATGGGTGACTCCAAGATGGGGCTTCAGGCCAGGCTGATGAGCCAGGCGCTCAGGAAACTGACAGCGAATATCAGCAAGACGAACACCTGCTGCATCTTCATCAACCAGCTCAGGGACAAGATAGGCGTCATGTTCGGGAATCCTGAAACCACTACGGGAGGAAACGCACTGAAATTCTATGCTTCCGTCCGCGTGGATGTAAGAAGGACTACCCAGATAAAGGACGGCGAAGAAGCCCTCGGAAACAGGACAAGGGTAAAAATCGTCAAGAACAAGCTCGCCCCTCCTTTCAAGAAGGCCGAATTCGACATAGTGTTCGGCGAAGGGATATCGCACATCGGAGAGATCATCGATCTCGGAGTGGAATTCGACATAATAAAGAAAAGCGGTTCATGGTTCAGCTACAACGACACCAGACTCGCCCAGGGACGTGAAGCCGTAAAGCAGCTTCTTACCGACAACGTGGAACTGAGCGATGAAATCGAAGCCAGGATCAGGGAAGCCATGGCCAACATGAAAGATTAAGGATATGGATACGGTATTGAGCGGCATACGCTCCACGGGACATCTTCATCTCGGCAACTATTTCGGGGCATTGAGAAATTTCGTCAGGATACAGGACGAATACAAATGTTTTTTCTTCATAGCTGACCTGCATTCGCTGACCACACATCCGCATCCGGATGATTTCCACGCAAGCGTGAAGACCATTCTGGCAGAATATCTGGCTGCAGGGCTCGACCCGGAAAAGTCGGCCATCTACATACAGAGCGACGTGCCGGAAATCAGCGAACTCTATGTTCTCCTCAACATGATAGCATACGTGGGGGAACTCGAACGGACTGTCACATTCAAGGAAAAGGTACGCCAGAATCCGAACAACGTGAATGCCGGCCTGCTCACCTACCCTGTGCTCATGGCATCGGATATCCTCATACACAGGGCGCAGTGGGTGCCCGTAGGCAAGGATCAGGAACAGCATCTGGAGCTGGCCCGCGTATTCGCACGCAGGTTCAACAACATGTACGGCCAGGAGATTTTCCCCGAACCGCGGAATCTCGTATTCCAGGGCGGCGCAGTCAAAGTTCCAGGACTGGACGGAAGCGGGAAAATGGGAAAAAGCAACGGGAACGGCGTCTACCTCTATGATGACGAGAAGACCATCACAAAAAAAGTGATGAAAGCCGTGACGGATTCCGGACCGACAGAACCGGATTCCCCGATGCCCGAAGTCATAGCGAATCTGTTTACGCTGCTGAAGCTGGTTTCCGACCAGTCCACAGTGGATTATTTCACGGAAAAATGGAATGACTGCAGCATCAGATACGGAGATCTGAAAAAACAGCTGGCCGCAGACATCTGCAAGGTAACGCTGCCTATCAAAGAGAAGATAGACGCCATATATAACGATGACGCATACCTTTCGAAGGTAGTGGCTTCCGGACGTGAGAGGGCGCGTGCCAGCGCTTCGGACACTCTCGGACTCGTCAAAAAAGCCATAGGCTTCAAATCGTTCTGAGTACGATGGACATGGAAATATTGGAAAAGCAGAGAGAGTTCTTCCGAAACGGAGGGACTCTTTCCGTCAATTACAGGCTGGACTGCCTGAAAAGACTGGAAAAGGTCATCGGAGCCGGTGAAGACAGGATCATTGCCGCGCTGGCGGCAGATCTCGGCAAAAGCGCCACGGAAGCGTACATGACTGAAACAGGGATGGTATTGTCAGAACTGTCTACGGCTATCCGCAATCTACGCAAATGGAGCAGGCCTGAAAAAGTCCGGACTCCACTCGCACAGTTTCCCGCCAGCAGCAGAATAATTCCGGAGCCATACGGCAATGTCCTGATCATGAGTCCGTGGAATTATCCTTTCCTTTTATGCATTTCACCGCTTGTCAGCGCAATAGCGGCAGGCAATACGGCCATAGTCAAACCGAGTGCTTACGCTCCGTCCGTCTCTGCCCTCGTCAGGGAAATGGCGGAACAGGCCCTGCCGCCTGAAACGGCTGCGGTAATCGAAGGAGGACGGGATGTTAATTCAGACCTGCTGGAGCAGAAATTCGACTATATATTCTTCACCGGAAGCAAGACTGTCGGCCGGCTGGTTATGGAGAAAGCATCCAGACATCTTACGCCTGTGACACTGGAACTGGGAGGCAAAAGTCCTGTAATCGTCACTCCTTCGGCGGACATAAAGGTTTCGGCAGCCAGAATAGTATTCGGAAAATACCTGAACTGCGGGCAGACATGCGTGGCTCCCGATTATGTCATAGTCCACGAAAGCATTGCAGACAGCTTTGCTGAAAGCTGCAAAAGGGAGATTCTGGGGATGTTCGGGCTGGACCAGATATCGAACCCCGACTATGGGAAAATCATAAACAGGAAACATTTCGACAGGCTCTGCGGGGTGATGGAAGAAGTCAGGGATAAATGCATTTTCGGAGGGCTGGCGGATTCCGGAAAACTGAAAATTTCCCCGTCGGTATTCCGCCTGGGCAGCATCACCGACCAGGACTGCGACAGCCACAGGATAATGCAGGACGAGATTTTCGGTCCGCTTATGCCGATACTTACATACAGGAATCCGGAGGAAGTCATCAGCTACGTGGACAGCCATCCGCGGCCACTTGCCACGTATGTTTTCACCAGGGACAGGAAAGACAAGGAGCTTTTCCTGTCGAGACTGCATTTCGGAGGAGGCTGCGTGAACGATACGGTCATCCATCTGGCATCCGGGACCCTGCCGTTCGGAGGCGTCGGTGAAAGCGGAATGGGACAGTACCACGGGAAATTCGGATTCGATACATTCTCGCATTTCAAAAGCATTGTAGACAAGCCTTTCTGGCTGGATCTTCCGATGAGATACCAGCCATACTCTCCAGCCAAGGAAAAACTGATAAGAAAGTTCCTGAAATGACAGACTAAGGCTGCTCTATGCTGCACCGGGAAAGTTTTGCGGCCATTTCAGACTTCAGGACACCGGCACCGGCGAGGGCCTCCACAGTCCACAGGGACTTCGGATTGTTTTCCCTGTACAGCACTATTCCACGGGCTGCATACGGACCTATGTACGGGTGGAGTTTCAGTGAATCCTCCGGCAAGGTCCATAGCGGATATGGCCTGACATTGCCGGCACCGACGGCGACCAGATCGGAAAGGCCGTCGAACTTCTCCCTGTCGAAGCGCCAGATATCCATGAGTTGTTCCTTGTACGAATATGAACCGCCCAGACGGTGGCGGTATTCCACCATCTTCGAGGCAAAATACCCTCCTATTCCCGGCAGACGGTCGAACGCCGCGGAATCAGCAAGATTAAGGTCGAGCAACGGGATATCGATATAGGGCTCCAGACGGGCATAGACAGAGTCGGCCACCACGAACGACTTCGCAAAATCTTCCTTTCTGCGGAAAGATCCGCCTTTTTTCCGGTAATTGTCTATGGAAGCCGCCTGTCTTTGCGTGAATCCGAGCCTCATCAGATCGCGTACGGACACGGTATTGGGATCGAAACGGAAACTCTCCACACGCGCCGGGGCCGCATTTCTTCTGACCGCTTCCACCTGCGGTTCATGCACGGACTCGACGGTGACGGCGTAGACATCCTTTCCTCCGATCCGCTTCCGGGCACTTCCGATACTTTCTTCAGGGACTTTATTCAGGATACGCTCGGCCAGAGATGCCTCCACCACAAAAACCGTATCCGGGACATCCCTGTTTTCCAGAATTCCCAGTATCGAAGCCTTATGTATGAATAATGCAGACTGATAGCCTATCACCAGAAACACGAGTGCCGCCACTCCTGCTGCAAAAGATGATTTCAATCCCCTTCGTCCGTCATGAGGCTCTCTTCTTTCCTTTTCCATCTTTCCTCCTCCGCTTTCTTCCCCTTTTCAGGAGCCCCTTCCACTATTATGACTATTTCACCTTTCGGTTCATGGGCGGAATACCACTTGGCCACATCCTCCAGTGTTCCGCGTCTGTGTTCTTCGAATTTCTTCGATATTTCCCTGGCTACGGAACATCCCCTGTCCCCGCCGAAATACCCGATGAACTGCTCCAGTGTCTTTACCAGACGATACGGAGATTCATAGAATATCATGGTCCGCTCCTCCTGCGAGAGCTCCTTCAGCCTGGTCTGCCGTCCTTTCTTTACCGGAAGGAAACCCTCGAAACAGAATCTGTCGCACGGATAACCAGAACTTACCAGTGCCGGCACGAACGCCGTCGCGCCGGGCAATGTCTCCACTTCGATGCCTTCTTCCACGCATGCCCTGACCAGCAGGAATCCGGGATCGGATATTCCAGGCGTCCCGGCATCGCTTATAAGCGCCACGTCGAGCCCGGCCAGAATCCTTTCCTTTATCATCGGTACTGTCTTGTGTTCGTTGAACTTGTGATGCGACTCCAGGCGGCCGTGAATATCGTAGTGTTTCAGAAGGACAGAACTGGTCCTGGTGTCTTCCGCCAGGATCAGATCCACCGACTTCAGGACATTGACGGCTCTGAACGTCATATCCTCAAGATTTCCGACAGGGGTCGGGACTATATAAAGTTTACCCATGGCTCAAAATTCATTTGGTCGGCATCCTGTTTATGAATATATTTGCAGAGCCGAACGACAAATGTAGTGAAATGTTTTCAGAATGCGTAAAAAAAGCCGGTTCCATCGAAGTAATCTGCGGATCGATGTTCTCAGGAAAGACGGAAGAGCTCATAAGAAGGCTGAAAAGAGCCCAGTTCGCCAACCAGAAAGTGGAAATATACAAACCCGCGGTAGACGTCAGATACTCGGATGAAGAGGTTGTATCCCATGATTTCCACAGCATTCCGTCTACTCCCATAGACACGCCGGCCAGCATGCTCCTGCTGTCGAGCGATGTGGATGTAGTCGGCATCGATGAAGCGCAGTTTTTCGACGACACTATAGTGGAAGTGGCACAGACTCTGGCCAACAGAGGCATAAGAGTCATCATAGCGGGACTCGACATGGACTTCGCGGGAAAACCGTTCGGACCGATCCCGGCTCTTATGGCCGTGGCTGAAGATGTGCAGAAAGTACACGCCATCTGCGTAAAATGCGGAAGCCCTGCCAACAACTCACACCGTCTTTCCAAAGATGACAGCCTCGTGGTTCTGGGAGAAAAGGATATCTACGAGCCATTGTGCAGACACTGCTACAACGAAGCGACAGCAAAAGAAAAATAACGTCTATTTTTTACGCGGATGACACTTCAGTATAGTAGACTGCCACGTCCGCGCATCGATATGGGTGTATATTTCAGTAGTCAGGATACTTTCGTGTCCCAGCATTTCCTGTACTGCCCTGAGATCCGCTCCGTTCGAGATAAGGTGCGTCGCAAATGAGTGGCGCAGGGAATGGGGGGATATCGTTTTGTTGATCCCGGCAGCCATCGCGCTTCTCTTTACCAGGTTGAATGCCGAAATACGGGAAAACCTCCCTCCCCTGGCATTAAGGAAAACCAGATCGGAGTCTTTGGATTCCGCAGGCTCAGGACGCGCGCCGATATAAGCCTTCAGCGAATCGGAAGCCATATCCCCCAGAGGGACAAGGCGCTGCTTGTCGCCCTTGCCCGTTATGCGGATGAACCCTTCATCGAAGAAAATATCCGTAATCCTCATGCCTACAGCTTCGGACACTCGCAGCCCGCACCCATACATCACTTCGAGCAGGGCTCTGTCTCTCAGTCCTTTCCAGTCAGAAGTATCCACTGATGAAATCATCGCATCAATGTCTTCCGGAGAAAGTACGTCCGGCAAATTCCTGCCGATTTTCGGAGAATCCACCCTGTCGCACGGATTCCCGGCCATGTACCCTTCCAGTATCAGATAATTGAAAAAAGAACGCAAGGCACTGAGAATGCGTGCCTGCGTTCTTTTGGATATGGTCCTTCCCGAAAAATACCCCGCGATGTCATCCGGCGTTACCTCTTCCGGGACAAGTCCTGTCCCTTCAAAGAACAGCGAAAGATCCGACAAGTACGACGAGACGGTATTTCCGGACATCGCCCTTTCGATTTTCAGATACGAACCGTATTCGGGAAGTATTTGTCCGGGATCGAGCATTGCCTATAATGTAGCATACTTCTTCCCGTACTCCATCATCTGGCCGAGATAGTCCGCAGGATACTCCACACGGTAATCCACGATCTTCCCATGCTTCTCCACAGGTATGATTTCCGGATTCACGAATCCTCCGTAAGGCTTGAGGTTCAAGGCCTTATAACGGTCCCTGACTTCCTTGTGAAGCGCAGGGTCGATATTCACGGCATATTTTTCCACCAGAGCCTTTCCTGCGGCATAATCGCCTTCCGACTTGATTCTCTGCACCTCTGCAAGAAGTTTTCCGAAAAGTCCGCGGAGAGCCTCGTAGTCATTCACTACAAAATAAGTCTTTCCGTCACGTATTTTTTTCTCGATTACATTGTCTGCCTTCCCTGCCTCGTAGCACCACTCGGCAATGAGCTTTCTGTTCTGCATGTGGGCTTCGGTATTCTTTTTACCGAGTTCCACCCTGGTGAACTGGACCATGAGGCCGTTTCTGATATAATTCGAGTACTGCGGCTTGTACGCCTCCGCATCAGGGATTATTCCGAGTTCCACCAGTTTCGGATCGGCAATATAGTAAAGGCCGAACAGGTCAGCCCTGGTCTCTTCCAGAGTCGAGCTGTATTCGCCGAGCGCATTGGCCGGGGTACCCGGCAGAAGCTGTCCGGAACCGTGTCCGAGACATTCATGCAGGTCGGTGTGGATCTCATCCGTTATGGAAAGATACTTTCTGGCAGCCGCGACCTCTTCCTCGGACCATGCGAACTCTTTCAGAGTACTGTTCGGGGACTCCTGCGCGGCAAGGTCGTAGGCATGGGTGATATTGGCTATGGTCACAGATTTCGAGCCGTAGTCACGTCTGATCCAGTCTGCGTTCGGAAGATTTATACCTATCGGAGTAGACGGATAGCAGTCTCCTGCCAGCGTGGTGGCATCTATTACTTTGGCCGAAACTCCCTTCACTACCGGTTTCCTGAATCTCGGATCTACAGGGGAATTGTCTTCGAACCACTGGGCGTTCCCGCTTATGATTTCCGTGCGTTCGGATGCGGCATGGTCCTTTATGTTCACCAGACCTTCCCACGTGGCCTTTCTTCCGAGAGGGTCGTTGTAATCCTCGACAAAACCGTTTACAAAGTCCACTGTTCCGAGCGTATCCTGCAGCCACTCAATATTATATTCGTCCCAGAGTTTCAGGTCGCCTGTCCGGTAATATTCTATAAGAAGGGCGATATATTTTTTCTGGGCGTCGTTTTCGGCCACTGCCGCAGCCTTTTCAAGTTCGGCAACGATTTTTTCAAGGGCAGGACCGTACAGGCCGCCTATTTTGTAGACTTCTTCCCTGATGATTCCGTCCTCTCCCTTGACCAGTCTGCTGTTCAGCCCGTATGAGACAGGTGTCGGGTCATCGGGGTCTGCCATATCAGCATAAAACTTCTCCACTTCCGCGCGTGTAACGTTCTCATAAAAGTTGACGGCGGATTCGGCCACTATGTCCCCCGTCCCGGATATGGACTTGCGCTGCGGGTAGATGTCCGGACTGTAAATGACTTCAAGCAGGTAATCGGCATCCCCGTCATAGCCTGAAGCTTCCAGCAAAGTCCTGAAATAAGACTCAGGACACTCAGGGAAGAACTTGTCCTCGGCATAATGATGATGTATGCCGTTGCTGAAGAAGAGTCTCTTGGCATATACCGTGAAATTCCTGAAATCTTCGCATTCCCTGTCGCCGCCGTAATTGTCGATTATCGTCTCGACAGCCTTCCTTACAGGCAGATTCACCTTACAGTTCTGCATCCAGATGATATCGCGCCCGTATTTGGCCGCCTCTCCCAGATGGTAAACATACTCTTTCTGGCGGAGCGTAAGCTGGTCCCATCCCGGAATCCGGTAACGCATGATTTTCAAATCCGCGAATTCGTCTATCAGATATTTGAAATCGCCTTCAGCCTTCCTGTCGCAGTTTCCGCAGGAAACCAGCACTGCCGCTGTCCCCAATGATGCTATCATTTTTCCTATTCTTGACATTTCATCCAAATTAGATTACACTATAAATTTCCACGTACGCCCCGGAATCCGGGGAGAACGCATGAGTGGCAAAAATAAAAAAATTTATTTAGTTTTGCGCAAAATTCCGTATCGGAGGAAAAGAAACGATGATGAAAGACTTGAAGATATTGATGGCTGTCCTGCTCTGCGCGGTGTCGGCATACTCTTGCACCGAAAGCACCATAGACGACATAGACTTTGCCGACAGAAGGACTCTGATACTGTATTCCGCCGGTTTCAACAACCTTTCAAATGCACTGCTCGATGACATAGAAGACATCTGCGAAAGCTATGTACCTGACGGCAACCGCAGGAACAGGGACAACCTTTTCATATTCTCCCACCATATCGAGTCCGGATATAAAGACCGGACATCCCCGCACCTGATAAAGGTCTACCGCGTCGGAGACAAGATATTCAGGGACACCCTCGTCACTTATCCGCCTGAAACCAGTGCCGTTTCGCCGGAAACACTCAGAAACGTCCTGAAATATGTCGACGATAACTTCAAGTCGGAAGAATACGGACTTATCTTCTCTTCACACGCTTCAGGATGGCTTCCTCCGAATTTTTCCCTCAACGGCACATGGACTGCCTCCGAATCTTCCGCATCGTCACCGCAACGAAGCATAGGCCAGGATGCCGGGACGCTGGAAGAAATGGACGCCAAGGATTTTGCAGCCGCCCTGCCGATGAAATTCAAATACATAATATTCGATTCATGCCTGGTCGGAGGCATAGAGGTAGCGTATGAGTTCAAGGACGTTACGGACTATCTGGTCTTTTCTGCGGAAGAAATATTGTCCGACGGGCTCGTATATACCGATATTACCCGCAGGCTGCTTCAGGAAACACCTTCCGACATCATCGGGGTAGCCGAAGACTTCTATAAGCATTACGACTCTCTTTCAGGGAATTACAGGTCAGCCACCATTTCAGTGGTGGACTGCTCGCAGCTGGACGGCCTGGCATCAGTATGCGCGGAGATTTTCAGCAGTCACAAAGGACAGATTCCGGCCATAAATTACTGGGACGTCCAGCCGATGCGCCGTTCTTTCCAGTGGTTCTACGACTTCCGCGACATTCTGGACCAGCTCGGACTGTCTGAAAGCGAAACAGTAAAACTGGATGAGGCCCTGGAACGGTGCATCCTGTACAAGGCCAATACGGAATACTTCTTCGAAACTGAACTGGAAACGTTCTGCGGGATAAGCATGTATCTTCCGAGTGCCGTAAAATCCTCTGCAGCCAGAGATTACCTGAATGAATACTACAGAGGGTTCAAATGGGACAAGGCTACAGGATATCTCGACGCATATTTTCTTTAGCCCCGCATCCGTTCTTCCGTCCTTGACGTCAGGAAAATCGGAAAATTATTGTTTATCATATAATTTTGCTATATTTGCAGCCCCTAAAAGCCGGACGGCTTTTGGTGCAATGGGGTCCGGAAACGGACTGAGTAACACATTTTCAATCTTAACAAAATGAAACACATCGAATTAAAAGGCGTTATCCGCGAAGTCGGAAACAAGGCGGTAGTAAAAAGCATCCGCAAACAGGGACTTGTCCCATGCAACATCTATGGTTCAGGCATAGAGAACGTACTCTTCACAGTATCTGCAAAAGACCTGAAATCGCTTACGCATACTCCGAATTCATATATTGTCGATCTCGAACTCAATGACGGCAAGAAATTCAAGGCTGTTCTCCATGAAGTACAGTGGCATCCGGTAACAGACGAAGCTCTCCACGTAGACTTCCTCGCCATTTCGGAAGACAAGCCGGTCGTTATCGATGTTCCTGTCATCATCACAGGACACTCTGAAGGTGTCAAGCTCGGCGGCAAGCTCCTGGTATCCAGCCGCAAGCTCCGTATCAGCGCTTTGATAGACGACCTTCCTGACAGTCTTGAGGTAGACGTTACGAACCTCATGATCGGCAAGCAGATCGTAGCAGGAGACCTCCACTTCGACAAGATCAACATCATTTCTCCGAAAGCTACCATCATCTGCTCTGTAAGGGCTACCCGTGCTACTGCACAGGCTCAGCAGAATTCATAACCGGACGGTCTGGACATGAATAACTATCTGGTAGTCGGATTAGGCAATATCGGAACGGAATATTCAAATACCAGACATAATATGGGATTTATGGTATTGGATGCCTGGGCTCAGGCATCCAATATTGTTTTCCGGACCGGGAGATACGGAAGTATTGCCGAATTGTCTTTCAAGGGCCGCAGATTCACTCTGCTGAAGCCATCCACATACATGAACCTCAGCGGGAAAGCCGTACGCTACTGGATGAGCGAACTGAAGCTGCCGCTGGAAAATCTCATTGTCATCTCCGATGACCTCAACATACCGTTCGGGACCATACGCATGCGCAAGAACGGAAGCGCAGGCGGGCACAACGGCCTCACGAACATAACAGAACTTCTCGGAAGCCAGGACTATGCCCGTATCCGCGTAGGCATAGGAAACAATTTCAGCCGCGGAGGACAGGTGGATTTCGTTCTGGGGGAACTTGACGACGAAGAAAAAAAGGAAATGCCTTCCATCTGCGACAGAGTCATCGCAGGGATAAAGGCATTCGCCACTGTCGGACCTGAGAGAGCGATGAACACTGTCAATACCAGGCCCAAACCGGCTTCAGCGGTAGATGCGCCGAAGGACGGCAAGGCACCAGCGTCTGACAAACCGCAGCCGCATCCAGGCGAATGACAAAAAACGCCAGGAAAGGGAACTGCATTCCCATTCTTTTCCCGAAGGGGTAATCCTTCTGACCATCACACCGGATATGGATTCCGGAGAGGCATATTCCTCTCCCCTGACATTTCCGTCACCGACCGTACGGTACAGCACATTGCCGGAGGCATCTTTCTTTCTGGCGTAAATCCTGTGCAGGACATATTTGCCATGAAAACGGAACAGGATGACATCCCCTTCCGAAAGTTCGGAACCGTCGTATTTCGCCAGACAGACACGGTCCTTGCCGTTGCGCATGAAAGGATACATACTGTACCCCTTGACGGTCAGCGTAACATTGTTTCCGGCAGCAAGGCTGTCGGATACCTGTCTGAAAAAGACATCGTTCGGAATCAGGATTGTATTGCCGGTATTATCTGACATCACGGAAAACAGTATTATATGTCAATTCCGCGGCAGCCGTATCAGGCAGACACTCCAGATGCCACAGGGCTGCGGACGAAACTGCATCGGATACGAAATCGCAGACAAGATCGGATGTCTCGTCCACATAATTGAATGCAGGAGGTGCGGACGGGAGCAGGGCGCCGATAGCCTGCAAAGGTGCAAGGCGGGTTATCCTGTTGTAAGGGGCCTGGCTGAGACGTACCATACCTTTCAGCGGATAGCTTTCCTGCCTGTAGCACGGAGTCTTGCCGCTCCACGGGGATCCGTACACGAATACCCTGCCGTCATCATGTATCCTCACAAACGGACTGTCATCATTCAGCAGGAACATTTCCGGATATCTCTCCCTGAGCAGCCTGGTATGCGTGCTCTTTCCGGTACCGGACTCCCCCAGGAACATTGCAGCCACTCCGTTGCAGACATTCACCGAACTGTGAATGGCAGCACATTTCCTTTTGATACATAACATATTGAACGCCATCCACAGACCGAACCTCACCATTGACGGAGAGTATTTTCCGTCTGTGGATCTCACTTCTGACGCCCCCGGCTTCCAGAGCAGCACAAGAACCGACGTCTTGTCAGGAGAAAGCATGTCGAAATATATATCATCGCCGGCCTTTCCGTATGAGCAGTCTATGCCTTCAAAACTGATTTCATAGCAGACCGTTCTGCCCATGTAAGACGGCGAGGCCAGTACAGCGGCCTCGTCAAGGCAGCTTCTCACATGAAAATCCGCCTCCCTGTCTGTCATGAAACCGGTAAATGCACCTGACCTGTCGATAAAATACAGGTACGAGTCCCCTGTTACCGAAAACGTGAAATCTGCAACCGATATTCTGCGCTCTTCCATAATATTATCTGTTTTCATTCATTTTCAGCAGTCTGTCCATGTCTATGATTCTGGCACAGGAAGCCAATGTTTCCTGCCTGTGGGCAATGACGATGACTGTCAGCGAAGCATCGGTTCTGGAAAGTTCAGTAATGAATCTGTTTATTTCCGTCTCCGCCTTCACGTCCACGGAAGAAGTAGCCTCATCGAAAAACAAGACTGAAGCTCCCTTGTACAATGCACGTGCGATGCCGATTCGCTGTTTCTGCCCTCCGGAAATGGAGTTTCCGGCTTCGGCAAGTCTGGTATCCATGCCTTGCGGCAGGGAGGATATCCATTCCCACAGTCCTACTTTTCTGAAAATCAGCTCTATCTTTTTCCTGTCAGTATTCTCCGGCTCAGCACCGAACGCCACATTTTCAACGAATGTCCCGTCCATCAGAAAGACATCCTGGGGGACGTATCCCAGCATGTGCTGCCACGAACGGACATTGTCCGGATCTATCCGGACACCGTCTACATACAGACCTCCCTTTTCAGGCATATAGAAACCCATCAGCAGGTTGAAGAGGGTGGTCTTCCCTATTCCCGAGTGTCCTTTTATTCCGACATATTCCCCTTTCCCGATTTCAAGGCTGAGGTCTTCGAAAATATAACGGTCATCCTCTCCGAAACGGAAAGAGACTGATTTCAGGGATATGTCCCTGGTGAATGATACCGGACGCGACGGCTGTTCATGCGGCTCTCCGGTTTCCGACATGATGTTTTTCAGGATTTCCGTACTGTATTCCGAAGACTGGATAGTCTGCCAGCTGCCTACCAGAACCCTCACTGACGGCAGTATTTTCATGGCAGACAAGGCGAATATGCCGAAAGTCATGGATATTCCCCAGGATGTGGACATGGAAAGGAGCATCAGGAGTACTATGGAGAGCATCACTGTGATCTCCATGAAACCGGCTGAGACAGAAGAATATGATTCAGTCTTTATCCTGACATCGCTGATCCTGGAAAGATTCCTGCGGAATATGCCCGTCTGATGCTCGACGGCGTTGTTGATATAATACTCCGGATAGCCGCGCAACAGCTCGAACACAGACCGGGACTGATCTCTTCTGGCCTGGTTTTCAATCACTCCCAGGTCCTTCATACGCTTCCTCAAAAAATACGAATACGCAAACATGAACGGGCCTATGACCAGAATCAGGGCCAGGGTCGGCAGCGGTTCGTAAATGAAAAGAGCTGTAAGGATTATGGCCAGCAGCAGGGCTGAGGAGAATGCATTCAGGAGCGACATGATGACTCCGGAAGTGAAGGTCATGGTCACTGCATTCACCTTGTTCGCAAGATCTACGCTGTTCGACTGTTTTATGAAGAGCAGCCCCTTGCCGATAAAACGGTTCAGGACATTATCCGCAAGAGTAGTGTACAGGGAAAAGACATAACGGCTTCTGAATCTCGTAAGTACCGTTACCGCCAGATTCTTGACGAGGATGAAAGCCATCGCCGCAGCAGCCACTTTCAGCACTGAAGCCACACTGCCGCCTTTTTCAAGGACCTGGGCCAGTACAGGAATGAAAACCACGACGCCGGCAAAATCCAGCACAGCCCTGACGAACAGGGAGAAGGCCACGAGAATGCCTTTTTTCCGGTAATTTTCTGGTATTAGGAAATATATATCCCTGAATTCCATCCGGGCTATTTCTCCAGCAGATTGCACTCTTTCAGCCTGTCGCACCATGACTGTGCATCGCGGGATGCGACATCAGCGTCTATTCCATATTCAGATATCAGGGCAGCCGAAGCGTCCTCTACATCGAATTCCTTGCCGTACATGGCATTCCAAAGATAAAGGGAAGTCTCGTTAAGTGAAATGATCCTGGTCATGTCTTCTCCGTTCTTACCCTGGATTATCACCACATGCTGTCCCGCCATTTCGCGGACCTTATATTTGCCTGAGATTTTCATATCAGATTATGTTCTTGTTACGTATCTTACAAAGATAGTCATTATTATGATAATTTAAGCCATTTCTTGCGATATAGGCGATAAAGGAAAATGGCGCCCCTGAAACATAGTTCGATGCACATGGCCAGCCAGACGCCCTCCAGCCCGTACCGCGGAGCCAGAACCGCAGCCAGAGACAGCCTTACGGCCCAGATACTTCCGAGATTCATGATACTCGGCACCAGAGTATCGCCTACTCCGACGAATACGCCGTAAGCCACTATGGAAGCCGCATACATGGGCTCTGCAAAAGCCTCGATCCTCAGGATTCCCGCGCCCAGGTCCCGGACAGCCGTATCCGGGGTCATGATTCCCATCATGGCAGGTGCCGTGACATACATGACGATGCCCATGACTGTCATTACGGCTATCCCCATCAGCACGGATATATGGGCGAAACGCCATGTCAGATCTTTCCTGCCGGCACCTATGCTCTGCCCTACCAGAGTCGTAGCCGCATTCGACACGCCGTGACCGGGCATGTAGCACAGACTTTCCACCGTAATGGCAAAAGAATTGGCGGCTATCGCCACTGTGCCCAAAGGGGCAATGATGACAGTGGACATTATCTGCGCCCCGCACATGATGACCCTTTCGCATCCCATGGGCAAAGCTATGCCGACAGCGTTTCTGAAACACTGCCATGTAGGCCGGAAACTTCCCTTTTCATGCACCAGTGCAAGTTCCTGGGACTTTACACAAAGAGAATAAAGGAGCATGGCCGCCACTATGAAAGATGCCAGAGCCGTACCGATGGCAGCTCCCGTCACTCCGAGACCGGCACCGGGCACACTGAATTCCAGCCCGGCAAAGCCTACTGTCCTGGACGGAAAAATCAGGAAAAAATTGAACACTACGTCCAGAAGACACATCAGGACATTCAGGAGACTGGGAGTCAGCATGTTCCCGCTGCTGCGCAACATTCCTCCGGCAAGCATGTTCAGCTGCAGGGCCGGCAGTGAGAGAATGAATATCAGGAAATACATCGAAGCATCATGCCTTATGGCTTCCTCGCCTCCCAGCCATCGTGGCAAAGGCCAGCTTACCGCACATCCTATAGCACAGACTGCAAGACTGAAAATCAATGACATTACCAAAGACTGGCGCAGCACGCTCCTCGCCCTGGCGGTATCTTTCGAACCAAACAGATGAGAAACCTGTACGTAGAACCCTGTGGCACATGCTACCGAAAGCCCGGCAAACAGCCATGTAGTAGTGGAAACCAGCCCGATGGAGGCAGAAGGCCCCGCACCGAGACTTCCCACCATCGAAGCATCGATGAACTGCATGAGTATGGACGATATCTGCGATATTATTGCCGGAATACTGAGCCCGACAGTAAGCCTGAGCTGCTGGCCCAAAGTCATCGGCTTACCGTCCTGCACCATTTTCAATAATCTGTTCTCCCCTTTTCCAATCATAAGAGACCGATTCCGGCCGCAAAGATAATGAGTTTTACAGGTATTTGTCCGCCTGTTCCCCGGATTATTCGCTCAATGTATACTCTCCGGCTTCTTCCGATACCTGCTTCTGCAGTTCAGCCAGTGTATATTCCTTATCTCCCGTAAATTCCACTACGGCCACAGGCGGTTCGAGAGTCACTTCCGCCTTCACTCCGTCGAGAGCGTTCAATGCCTTTTCCACATGCATCCTGCAATGGTTGCACATCATGCCTTCTACTTTCAATTCCTTTTTCATGATTACATTCTCCTTTTCCTTTATTGTATCAATGCAAGTATCCTCCAGTTTCCTTTTTCTCAGCCTGAGACTGTTTGTGACAACACTTACGCTGCTGAAAGCCATGGCTGCTCCGGCTATCATGGGATTCAGGAGAAAACCGTTCACAGGATAAAGTATCCCGGCAGCTATCTGCACTCCTATCATATTGTATATAAAAGCCCAGAACAGGTTCTGCCTGATAGTTCGCACTGTCATGCGGGAAAGCTGGAGGGCTTCGGGAATCTTTCTAAGGTCAGACGATATCACAGTCATTTTGGCAACATCCATCGCTATGTCGCTTCCTCTTCCCATGGCAATGCTCAAGTCTGCCTGAGCCAGAGCGGCGCTGTCGTTTATACCGTCTCCCGCCATCGCCACTACATGGCCTTTTTCCTGTAATTCCCTGACAAAGCCTGCTTTCTCCTGCGGCAGGATTCCGGACTTGAAATGACTGATACCTGTACTGGAAGCCACAGCCTCTGCCGTCATGGCGTTGTCTCCTGTCAGCATCCATACATCGATCCCTGCCCTGCGAAGGGATGCGACAGCTTCTGCCGAGCCTTGCTTGACCCTGTCGTTTACAGTCATCGCCGCAAGTATCCGCCTGCTGTCCGCAAACCATATTACCGTATGCCCCTGCGAAGCCAGCCTGTCAGTCTCTGCAGACAGCCGCTCGGGAATCACGGCACCGGCACTTCCGACGAATGCCTTGTTTCCGGCGAAATACGATTCTCCGCTGCAGCAGCCTTTCACCCCTGCTCCTGTCACGCTTTCGAAATCAGATATTGCCGCATTCGCGGCACCGTCGAGATAACGGACTACGGCATCTGCCAGAGGGTGCTCTGACAGCTTCTCAAGATTATACAATATCGCCTTCAGTCCCGCCCGTTCGGATTCCGGGACTGCGTCGTCATTCCAGAGGAAATGCACTACCTCCGGATTTCCTTCCGTCAGGGTACCGGTCTTGTCCAGAACGACTACATCTGTTTTCCTGGCGATTTCCAGACTTTCCGCGTCCTTTATGAGTATCCCGTTTTCGGCACCTTTTCCTATTCCGACCATTATAGCCGTAGGAGTAGCCAGGCCGAGAGCACATGGACATGCTATTATCAGCACTGTTACCAGAGCCAGAAGACCGTGCGTGAAACCGTCTTCCGGATCCAGAATCATCCACAGGACAAACGAGAGTACGGCCACCCCCATTATAACGGGGACGAATACCGCCGCTATCCTGTCTACAAGTTTCTGGACCGGCGCCTTTGACCCCTGGGCATCCTGGACCATGGAAATAATCCTGGACAGAAGGGTATCTTCACCGACTGCATCCGCCATGAAACGGAAGCTGCCTTTCTGGTTTATGGTTCCGGCATATACTTTCGAGTCCGCAGACTTGGCTACTGGCAGCGGTTCCCCGCTGAGCATGCTTTCATCCACGTAAGAGGCACCCTCAGTCACGGTGCCGTCCACGGCTATGCGCTCTCCCGGCCTGACAGCCAGGATATCGCCGGGATTTATCATCCCGACTGGAACCTCCCTGAATCCGTCCCCGTCAACTATCCTGACGGTCTTCGGACGCAGTCCCATAAGTTTCCTGACAGCTCCGGAAGTATTCGCTTTGGCACGTTCCTCCAGGCAGCGTCCGAGCAGTATGAATGCTATGATAACGCTTGAAGATTCGAAATAGACATGCGGTTCTATGCCCCTGGACAGCCAGAATCCGGGAAAAAACAGATTGAACACACTGAACAGATATGCTATGCCGGTACTGCACGACACCAGAGTATCCATGTTCGATGTCCCGTGTCTCAGCTGCTTCCACGCATTTGCATGAAAGTCCCGGCCGAGCCAGAAAACTACGGGAGTCGACAATGCCCACATCAGATAGCCGGCATAAGGCATATCCATGAAAAACATGCCGACAACAAAGACGGGCAAGGACAGTACTGCCGCCCATACCGTCCTCTTTTTCAGGGACATGTATTTTTCCATCCGTACTTTTTCAGCCTCGCCGGCCTCATCTGCACCGTGCCCTGCCAGCAAATCGTAACCTGCATCCCGAACCGCTTTCTGAAGGACTTCCGGAGAAGTTTCATCCCTGTCATATTCCACGCAGACTGTCGCCGCAGCATAATTGACGGCAGCGGAAGCCACTCCTGGCTGGCCCGACAGCGTCTTTTCCACTCTTGCAGCACATGCGGCACAACTCATTCCCAGCACGGGAAATGTCTCTCTGACAGTATTCTCTTCTTTCATATCAATGACAATCCATCGGCTGCAAAATTACATAACCAAACGTGCAACCGGGTGGTAAAAAACAAGGCCGGCTTTATGGCCGACCTTTAAACAATCCTTTTAGGAAAAGCTATTTAGCGCTCTCTACAGAGACTTTTCTAAATTCTTTCATCATTTTCATGATGTTCAAAGCAGCTTTACGCGCACGTGCCCCAGCTGCCTTGTTGCCTTTCTCTACCTGAGCATCAGCATTTGCTGCAAACACTTCATACTCTGCCTTGATCTGATCTACAAGCTCTTTCATGTCAGTTAAAATTAATTATCGTTAAACTTTAAGCATCAAAACTTTGCGAAAGTTATGCAATAAAAAGCTAAAATGCAAATCTTGATATGAAAAAACATTAAAATCAAATACATGAAGGTGTCAGAACGTCCATTTAAGGGCAAGTGTCGGAATCGCATAAAAGCCGGATGAAACGAAGTTGCCGCTGATTTCTACCTCAGAACCTATGCTGAGCCCGACATCCTCCATACCTTTGATCGTATTGAAATTATACCATATCTGAGGCTCGGACAGGAAAATAAAGTCAGTCCCGTCCTTCCCGCTGCAGGCAGTGTGCTGCCACGGCCTGTTCTCCATCCAAAAATCGGCAAAGCCGCAGAACAGGAAACGTTTCTGCCAGAAATAAACGGTCCACGCCGCAGTCACCTGGAAATTATGCGGGTTCTTGAGATTTCGCGGAATGAACTTGTACATGACAGCCAGAGAAAATGTCTTCGAGAAATCGCTGCTCGCCACCGACCAGTCAGGACCTGCAAGCCAGGCATCGTCATAAGCTCCCGAACCTCCGGAGGGGCCCTGAATATCAAGGCCTCCGTTATACTCCAGATGGAGGGCGACAGGAAAATCCCGGAATTTAAGGTTCCGGTATATTTCCCAATATGCTCCCAGGACCCCGCCGTCGCCTGGTTTGCTGCCGTAATTCATATCTACGAAAAAGAAGGTGCTGCCCCATTTGTCAGGCCGGAACATTTCTACCGTAGTAGTCATCTGTGGCCTGTATTCCTGTGATTTTTCACCGGAATGATAAAGGGTTTTCCCGAAATCGTAATGGAACTGTACGTTCTGTGCGGAAGATTCCATTCCGGAAAGCAGAACGAAAAGGAAGATAAATACAACTATCGGCATATCAGAAAGTAAAACGCGTCATCATCTGTATACGGTGATTCGTCACCCAATGCAGATTGTCCGTCGCCAGACCTGTATTTGCATACAGATATTTCCCGCCGTCAAACTCTACATAATCCCCGTATCTGGCACTCGTAATATTCCATTCGAGGGCTATGGTGAATTTTCCGATATTATATGCGAATGTCGGCACCACACGCCATATCTCATTGAGATTCGAGGAACCGTTTCCGCTGAAATACACATGTGAAGCATCCGTCAGATCGCCTTTGGAGTCATGCCTGTCCGTCACGAAAGAATCCTGGTTCCCGTACAGAGGATTCCGCGTACCGAGATTCTTTATATAACCGCCCATCAGCATTATCTGCCATTTCTTTCCGTAAGATATCGAAGTCCAGGTGGATGACGCATACAGAGGGACATACTCCCAATGACCGTCATGCCAGGCACCTGCCCCGGCACCGGTCCACGACACTCCGTATCCGCTCATCAGGTTCATATGCTCGCCGCCTTCACTGAGCACGGATTTCGCCCTGGCCTCGAACTTACCCTTTTTATACTGGAGATAAACATAATAGCTGAGAGTCGTGAGCCTGTCGGAAACCTTTACGGTCACACCGTCGCTGTTTTTCCCGGTCCTGCGAGGTTTTATACTCAGAATATCCAGTCCGGCACGCGCGAGAAATCCGCCTTTTGTCCTGTATGTAAGACCCAGATATGCTTCCGGCGTACAGCCATACTTGATATACTCCGCCGATGCCCCGTTCGGACCGGTGGACAGATACTGCATCTGCCAGATGGCGGCTCCCGATATCATGAAATGTTCTCCCAGGGAAGCATCCATGAGAACCTGGGGCGTACGGCTGAACGGATTGAAAGGGGTTCCTGTCTCCAAAGCCAGGACATGAGGCTGGTCGGCAGCCATGGGATGCCAGGCCTGGCCGAGTTTCAGAGCTATGGAAGCGGTATTCTCGACACCCAGTTCCAAATCATCCCAGCCGACAGTCATGTAAGCCTGGCGCAGACGCAGCTGGGCCGTACCGTTGATCTTGGGTGTTCCTGTCAGTCCGGCATAGAAGTCGGTCTCTATCTTGGCACCGAACCTGGTCCGTCCTATTTCATATCCGTACACGTCCAGTCCGAGTCTGGAAGTCAGAGTCAGGAATCTGAACGAACACTGGCTGTTCAGGTCCTGGGACCTGTCTTCGTTCCATGCGATGTCTTTAGGCACATAATAGAAAAGATCTCCTGTCCCGGCATTGCTTTCGCGCGTGTCGAAAGCAAAGAAATTCCTCACGAACCCGTACAGTTTGAAATGGTTTTCAAGTTCTTTCTTCACTGCCCCGCCGTCATCCTGGCGTGATTCAGCCGATGCTGTGACCGGCAAAATGGCCATGACGGCCAATATCGACAATATTTTCTTCATCATTGCTGTTAGGTCGTAAAATATTGAGGGTGACTGAAAAGGAGGAATTCCAAGGCCCGCTCAGTATCCTTTTCAGTCGCCCTCAGAGGACAAAGATATTTAATTTTCCGTTAAATACCGATAAAAATAAGCATTGCATATCCCAGAGCGAAGCCTATCACTCCTATCAGAATGCCTACCTTGGCCATATCCTTCGTGGTAACCAGACCGGTAGAATGCGCCAAAGCGTTCGGAGGAGTACTTATAGGGAAAAGCATGGCCAGTGACGTAGAAAGGGCTACACCCGCCAGCAATGTTTTCATGCCGCCCAATTCCAGAATGGAGTCACCCATTCCGACACCTACTGCACTCATGATAGGCACAAGCAGGTTTGCGGCAGCCGTATTGGATATGAAATTCGAAATGAAATATCCGATGAATCCCGAAACGAGAATTACCGCAAGAGGCAGCCATTCGCCGAACGGTATGGAATTGACCAGATGTTCGGCCAGCCCCGTACTCTGCAGGGCGATTCCAAGGGCGAAACCGCCGGCCACCATCCAGAGTACACTCCAGTTTATTTCCTTGAGATCATCCTTGGTAAGTATGCCGGTAACTGCGAAAACGCCTACAGGAATCATGGCCACGACATTGGAATTTATGCCTGTCACCCTGTCGAGCATCCACAGAAGAATGGTCACGGCAAAAGTTATGTACACGACATACGTCTGCCATGTCTTCTTGTGCGTATTTTCAATCCTGAGCTCTATCGTCTTCTGCTTGAAAGGGAAAAAGAAAAGAAGCAGCCCCCATGAAATCAGCAGCATGACCAGTACGTACGGCACCATGACCAGCATCCATTCCCCGAAGCCGAGCCCCATGTGCAGGGAATCGTTGATATATCCCAATGCAATGGCGTTAGGAGGAGTGCCGATAGGCGTACCTATTCCGCCCAGATTAGCGGCTATCGGAATCGACAGTGCCAGACCTATCCTTCCTTTTCCGTCAGGAGGCAGCATCCTCAGCACCGGGGCCAGGAACGTAAGCATCATGGCGGCCGTCGCGGTATTGCTCATGAACATGGAAAAAACGCCTATCACCATAAGGAAACCCAGGAGCACGAACTCGGATTTTTTTCCGAACGGCTTCAGCATGGCCTTGGCAAGCTGGACATCGAGACCTACCTTTGTAGTAGCGATAGCCAGAACGAAGCCTCCCAGGAACAGCATGATGACTGGGTCGGCAAAGGTAGCCAGCAAAGCCTTGTAGCTGACGAACGTACCCATCTCGGCAGGTATTCCGGAACCTTTCATGAACCAGATACTGCTGTCCGATATGGTCAGAAGCATGATTACTATGGACAGCACCGATGTAGTCCAGGTGGGGATGATTTCAAACATCCACATCAGCGCCGTAAAGACGAAGATCGCTATCGTCCTCTGCTCCACGACAGTGAGGCCTTCTATTCCGTAGAAATCCACCGGAACGAGCCAGAGGAAAAGGGAGACCGCCACCACCAAAGGGAGCAGAAGATAACGCTTGGTATTGAATTTTTCCGACGGATGAAGCAGATTCATGGCCTATATCACACCTTGTTCAAGCATGGCTGTAGCCACTTTCATGAAGCCGGCCACATTCGCTCCCTTGAGATAATTGATATATCCGTCCGGCTGCGTTCCGTACTGTACGCATGCCTGGTGGATATTGGACATTATCTCATGCAGTTTCTTGTCCACTTCCTCGGCACTCCAGCTTATATGCATGGCATTCTGCGTCATTTCCAGGCCGGAGGTGGCCACGCCGCCGGCATTGACCGCCTTTCCGGGTGCGAACATTATCCTGGCTTTCTGGAATTCCGCTATGGCCTCCGGAGTACATCCCATATTGGATACTTCCGCACAGCACCATGTCCCGTTGGCGATAAGCTCTTTGGCGTCCTCGCCTGTCAGTTCGTTCTGGTATGCGCACGGCATGGCTATGTCGCATTTGATGCTCCACGCCTTTTTGCCGGGATAGAATTCCGCATCCGGGAACTTCTCGGCGAACGGAGCTACCACATCATTGTTCGACCTCCTGAGTTCCAGCATGTACGCTATCTTTTCGTCATTCATGCCTTCAGGATTCCAGATGACACCGTCAGGACCGGAAATGGCTATCACATGTGCTCCGAGCTGGGTAGCCTTCAGAGCGGCACCCCAGGCCACATTGCCGAATCCTGAAATGGCGACCTTCTTGTCCTTTATATCCTTTCCCTGGAGATGCAGCATGTGCTGCACGAAATAGACGGCACCGAAACCTGTAGCTTCCGGACGGATCAGAGAACCGCCCCAGGTCATTCCCTTGCCTGTCAGCACACCTGTATGCTCACGGGCCAGTTTCTTGTACATTCCGAAAAGATATCCTATCTCGCGTCCGCCCACTCCGACATCGCCTGCCGGGACATCCGTATCAGGTCCTATATTTCTCCAGAGTTCGAGCATGAATGCCTGGCAGAAACGCATTATCTCAGCATCCGACTTGCCTTTCGGGTTGAAATCGGAGCCGCCTTTTCCGCCGCCCATAGGAAGCGTGGTAAGGGCATTCTTGAAAATCTGCTCGAAACCGAGGAATTTCAGGATGGAAATATTGACTGAAGGATGGAACCGGAGGCCTCCCTTGTACGGTCCTATGGCAGAATTGAACTGCACACGGTATCCGGTATTGGTCTGGATATCCCCGTTGTCGTCCACCCAGGTCACCTTGAACGTGAAAATCCTGTCGGGTTCCACCAACCTTTCGATAATCCTGGCTTCTTCGAATTCAGGATGCTGGTTATATACATCCTCGATGGTTTCAAGGACTTCCTGAACCGCCTGCAAATACTCTTTCTCATTTGCATGCCTGACCTTCAGTCCGGTCATTATTTCTGATGTGTTCATAAAAATGTGATTATTTTATGCCTTTCGGCTGTTATGCATCACTTTACTTCCCATACGGAGCCGCTTCCCAACAGGTCGTCCACACATTTTACTGAGGATTTTGCTGTCACTTCGGCTACCTGGGACTGAACAGCTTCATCATAGGTAACGTCTTTCACATCCCTGATTATTCCCAGGGCTACAGGATAATCAGGATATTTCATGTCGGCAAGCATGGTATGCAGGCCGATATTGTCGCTATGGGCATCATGTGTCAGGATATCATCTTCAGTGACACCGTCCTGCCCTATGGCAACGACTTTCAGTTTCAGCCCGTCCAGGACAAGCCCCTTGTCCCTGTTGCTGCCGAATATCATCTTTTCCCCATGTCTCAGGACAATGGTGCGGTCAGCGCGTGTGGCCCTGTCCGCAATGGTCTTGTGCGCCCCGTCATTGAATATGACGCAGTTCGTCAGCATCTCCATTACTGAGGTTCCCTTGTGAAGGGCTGCGGCGAACATGATTTCTTCATTGAGCTTCAGCTCGCTGTCCAGACTTCTGGCGAAGAATGTACCTTTGGAGCCGAGAACGAGGCTGCCGGGATTGAACGGATGTTCGACTGTTCCGTAAGGGGAAGTCTTCGTTATGGCCCCGAACTTCGATGTCGGCGAGTACTGGCCTTTCGTAAGGCCGTATATCTGGTTGTTGAACAGAATTATGTTCAGATCCACATTCCTTCTTATGGCATGGATGAAATGATTTCCTCCGATAGCCAGAGCATCGCCGTCTCCGCACGCCTGCCATACTACAAGATCCGGATTTGCCACCTTTATGCCTGTGGCAATGGCTGTCGCACGGCCATGTATGCTGTGGAACCCGTAAGTATTCATATAATACGGAAGCCTTGAAGAACATCCGATACCGGAAACCACTACGAAATCTTCCTTTTCGCGACCCAGCGTCTCGCTCACTTTCGGCATTACGCGCTGCATTGCGGCCAATACCGCATGGTCGCCGCAGCCAGGACACCATCTGACTTCCTGGTCGCTTTTGAAATCCTGAAATGTATATTTAGTCATGAGTCATCTTCTTAATGGTTCTACAAAGCCTTTTCTATCGCATCCGTTATCTCGTGCACGAGGAAAGGCTGCCCCTGTACCTTGTTGCACTGTATATATTCATGTCCCGGATACCTGGACCTGAGCCAGTCTGCGAACTGTCCGCTGTTCAGTTCGCAGACAAGAATCTTCTCGAATCCGGACAATACGTCCTCCGTGTTTGCAGGCAGAGGATTTATGTAGTCGAAATGAACCTGACTGACATTCTTCCCTGATTTTCTGACCTGGTGAACGGCAGAAAGGATGTGTCCGTAAGTGCCGCCCCATCCGACTACCAGCAGTTTCCCGGCAGAAGGCCCGTCGATTTCAAGAGGAGGAATGACATCTGCTACGCGGGCTACTTTCTCCGCCCTGTTCTTCACCATCATTTCATGATTTGCAGGGTCCGACGAAAGGACGCCCTGCGGAGATTTCTCCAGACCGCCGACCCTGTGCTCAAATCCTTTCTGCCCGGGGAAAGCCCATTTACGGACATAATCCGCGTCATTTCTGACGAACGGTCTGAACGGAACATCTTCAGATCCTGCATAAGGAGGTCTGATTTCAGGATAATCTTTCATGGACGGTATAAGCCACGGTTCCGAGCCGTTTCCCAGGAACCCTTCCGAAAGCAATGCCACCGGCATCATGTGTTCGAGAGCCAGTTTTGCAGCCGTAAATGCCGCATCGAAACAGTGCGCCGGAGAATGAGCCGCTATCACGGCCATGGGACATTCCCCGTTTCTGCCGTACAGGACCTGGGCCAGGTCTGTCTGTTCCGTCTTGGTAGGGATACCTGTGGAAGGACCTGCCCTCTGCACATCCACTACCACCAGCGGCAGTTCCGTCATCACGGCCAGGCCGAGAGCCTCGGATTTGAGAGAAAGCCCCGGGCCGGAAGTGGTGGTTACGGCCAGATCTCCGGCAAATGCCGCACCTATGGCCGTACATACGCCGGCGATCTCGTCTTCGGCCTGGACTGTCTTCACGCCGAGATTCTTATGTATGGCAAGTTCTTCCAGTATGCCGGTCGCCGGAGTGATAGGATAAGAACCGCAGAAAAGGGGCCGTCCGGACTTCTCGGAAGCGGCAATGAATCCCCAGGCGATGGCCTGGTTTCCCGTGATATTGCGGTAGAGCCCTTTTTTCATTTCCGCGGGAACTACCGTGTATGTATTGGCAATAGCCTGTATGTTGGAGGCGTAATTATAGCCGTCATCCAGCACTTTCCTGTTCGGCGCTATCAGTTCGGGATGCTTTTTGCCGAATTTTTTCTGAAGATAATCGTATATATGTTCCACCGGCCTGTTGTAGATATAGGAAGCCATGCCGAGCGTGAACATGTTCTTGCATTTATGCACCGTTTTCATATCCAGGCCGCTGTCCTTGAGACTTTCTGCGGTCAGCGTGGTTATCGGCGCCACGATTATCACCCTGTCTTCGATTTTCAGTTCCGTAATCGGATCCATGGTCAGGAAGCCGGCCTTCCTGATACCCTCTTCATCGAACGTATCTTCATCGATCAGGACCATGGCCGTACGCTTCAGCCATTTGGCATTCGATTTCAGCGCAGCCGGATTCATCGCCACCAGCATGTCGCAATAGTCGCCAGGAGTGGTGATGCGGCCTGAGCCGAAATGCACCTGGAATCCTGAAACACCTGATACTGTACCATGGGGAGCCCTGATTTCAGCCGGGAAATCGGGAAAAGTGGACAGTTCGTTTCCGTAGATGGCCGACATATTCGCAAAGAGAGACCCGGTCAGCTGCATGCCATCGCCCGAATCTCCTGCAAAACGAATAACAACATCTTCGACATCAATTACTTTGTGTTGCATTTGTTCTAGAATTTTAGTTAGACTGTCAAGTACGTTTTTTCAAAGGATACAAATTTAAAAAATTTTTTCACCTGCGGAACGCCGCTACAAGAAAAAAACAAGAGCAAAAAAGAGTACGGTCAGGAAGTCCATCCGGAATTTCCTGACCGTACTTTATAATGTATGACCCGCAACCGTTACTGTGCAGACTGCGCCTGTGCCTGACGGGCTGCCATGACAGACTCAAGAGTCTTGTCGGCAGGTATATTCAGGGCTGTCCTGGCTTCCGGTGTCAGATCTATGCTCTGGGTATCGTCCACATACAGAAGAGTGCTGGAATCATAAACGTAGATCACGCCTTTTTCCTTGGCCAGATTGCGGACTACATCCTGGGCTTTCTGGTAAATCGGAGTCATCAGGGTATTCTGGAGCTGATTCATATCCTGCTGGATAGCCTGCTGGAATTCCTGCACCCTGTTCTGGATTTCCATAAGTTCATTCTGTTTGCTCTCCCTTACCGCAGGAGTCCATGTAGCCTGCTTCTGCTCGAACTGGTCATATTTGGACTGGAATTCGGATACCATGCTCGCGTATGTATCCTGAGCCTCTTTGTTTGCAGCCTCTAGCTGGACCATTGCAGAATCAGCCTCAGGCATGAGCTGTACCAGTTCTCCGAAATTTACATGTGCAAACTTTGTCTGCGCCGTTGCAGCAAGGCTGAACATTGCTGCAGCTGCTGCGATCAAAATAATTCTTTTCATATTATTACAGTTATTACTTTCATACCGGCAAGAAGAAAAGCCTCTTCAATTCAATCTGCTAATATAATAATTTTTACACAAATCAGAACTGCTGTCCTATGACAAAGTGGAACTGGCTTCCGCCATATACCGAATCATCGAATCCCCATCCCCAGTCGACGCCGAGCAGTCCGACCACAGGCAGATATACCCTGACGCCTACACCGGCAGACCTTTTGATCTGGAACGGATTGAAATCCCTGATATCCGACCAGCAGTTTCCTCCTTCGAGGAAAACAAGCGCAAATATGGTAGACTGCGGCTGGAGAATCACAGGATAACGCAGTTCGACGGTAAACTTGTCATAGACATTGCCTGAATAGGCATATCCCTGGGTACTGTACTGGGTAAGGGCATAAGGCGTGAGTGAATAGTTCTCATAACCTCTCAGCGATATGACTTCCTGTCCGTATGTGTTATATCCGGACATGCCGTCTCCTCCCAGAAGGAAGCCTTCGAACGGTGAATAGCCCCAGTTTCTGTTATAATAGCCGAGATAACCGAACTGCGCCCTGGCCATCAGGACAAGATCACCGACAAGCTTGGTATAAACCGTTCCCTTGAAAGACCATTTGTGATACTCGATCCACCGGTACCTGTCTTTCGAACTCTGCAGGTTGTAATCTATGTCTCTCCACGAATCCGCGATGGTAGGATTTCCGTTATCGTCCAGCACTCCCTTGTTCTTTTTACGGAGAAGCGAATACGGCGGAGTCAGCTGAAGCGACAGACTGAATTCGGAACCCTGTCTCGGATATATTATCTGGTCAGTCGAATTCCTGGACAGGCTGACTGTATAACTCAGGTTATGCGATATGCCGGTATCGAAAAGGAAACTTCCCGGCCACTGCTGCAGCCTGTAGGTCTGCCAGCTGAGCTGGTTATACAGGACGAAATAATTGTCCGGCCATTTCAGTCTGTTTCCGATTCCCGCAGCCAGACCGTACACCTCGAAAAATTCATCGTTATTCAGCATTCCTAGAGCAAGATAAGAGTTGGTCTGTCTCGTATAATATGCCGAAATGCTCAGTGAAGTAGGTTTCTTGCCGAAAAGCCACGGTTCCATGAAACTTGCCGAGAGACTCGTATAATATGTTCCGTTTGTCTGGAAACGTATGGCCAGATTCTGCGCATCGCCCAACGGCACCGGACGCCATGCCGACTTGTCGAAGAATCTCCTTGTGGAGAAGTTGTTGAAGCTGACGCCGACAGTCGCCACGAAGGTATTTCCGCCCCATCCTCCGGAAAGTTCCAGCTGGCTGGAAGGCTTCTCAGTGACATTGTATACCAGGTCGACGGTATTGTTCAGCTGGTTCGGTATGAAACTGTATCCCGATCCGTCCATTATTGCCTCCGGATCGAACTGCCCCATGGAAGCTATTTCCCTGAGAGACCTCTCGAAATCGGTCTGTCTGAACAGATAGCCCGGCCTGGTGAATATCTGCCGGCGTATCACCCTCTCGTTGGTAAGATCGTTGCCGTTGATGATGATATTGTTCAGCGTTGCAGGTTTTCCTTCGATAATCCTCATTTCGACGTCGACGGAGTCTCCGTCGATATTCAGTTCCACAGGCATCAGGTTGAAGAACAGATAACCGTGGTCCCTGTACAGTTTCGTCACGTCGTACTCGTTCTGCTTGCCGCCTCCGAAAAGACGGTGCTCCATCGTCACGACATCATAGACGTCACCTTTCTGTATCATCAGGACACTGTTCAGATCGTCAGCGGAATATACCGAGTTTCCGGTCCACGTGATATTCCTGAAATAATACTTCTTCCCTTCATCGATGGTAAAGTCGATTCTGAGACGGCCGGGTTCCACATAATATATGGTATCCTTTACTATCCTGGCGTCCCTGTATCCTGCCTCATTGAACGCACTGATCAGATTCTTCTTGTCGTTCTCGTATTCCTTTTCATTGAACTTCTTGGAACTGAAGAAATTTATAAGACGCTTGTCCTTGGTCTTCTTCATGGAACGCACGAGCTTGCTTTCCTTGACACTGAGACTGTCACCGAAAGTTATCGTCTGGATTTTCACCTTCGGGCCCCTGTTGACGTTGAAATTCACTATTATGGCATTTTTCACCAGTGAATCTCGTCTGGTCGTGATCTTGACATCAGTCTGTAGAAAACCTTTTTCCTTGTAAAATCTCTTGATGATATCAGTGGAAGTCTTGGCTACATAATCGGAGAACTCACCTCCTCTCTTCAGATTCAGTTTATCCTGCAGTTCTTTCTGCTCCCCTGATTTCACTCCGGAATATGTCCATCTGGAAACCCTCGGACGCTCCACTATCCTGATTTTGAAATACGCCGTATCCCGAGTAGGAGTTATGGAATCTATGACCATGGAAACATCTTCGAAAAACCGCTGGAGCCACAGTCTGGTCACGGCTGCTGACACTTCTTCTCCGGGAACCGTGACCCGGTATCCGGGCTCAAGGCCTGTAATATTCAGGATCTGACCAGAATTTATATATTTGTTGCCTTCAACAGAGATTCCGCCTATTACGTATTCTTTCGGATTATTGTAATCCACCGTTATATCCTTTTCGCTTTCCTGGGCTTTCAGACCAAGTCCCGACACGGCCAGAACAAGCAAAAAAGAAAAGAAACGCCCCATTCTCATTTTTCTAACATAAATTCAAGGTTGCAAATATAAAGCATTTATTTAACTTTCCCATAGCGCCGGTCCCTTTTTGAATATGCCTGAAGCGCGGAACGGAATTCCTGTTTTCTGAAATCAGGCCACAGGATATCGCTGAAAAGTAGCTCCGAATAAGCTCCCTGCCACAAGAGATAATTGCTGATCCGCTGCTCTCCGGAAGTCCTTATGATAAGATCAGGGTCGGGAATCCCGTCAGTGACCAGATAACGGTCAAAGCCGTCCACATCCATATTCATCAGTTTCTCCGAATCTTCAGGATGAGAGAGTACTTCCGCGGCAAATTTCTTTGCAGCCTGGAGGATATCCCACTTGCCGCTATAACTCAGAAAGACGATCAGTGTCAGCCTGTCATTCATTCGGGTCTTCTCCATACAGTCGTCGATCATGGCATTCAGTTTGTCCGAGAGCCTCTCGCGATGTCCCAGGACCATAAAACGGATGCCGTTGCTGAGAAAATTCGAGAGTTCTTCCATCATAGACTTGAACATCAGTTCCATAAGAGCGTTGACCTCTTCCTGCGGCCGTCCCCAGTTCTCCTCCGAAAAAGCATAAAGAGACAAATATCTGACACCGCATTCCACTGCAGCTTCCGTACACGCACGTACACTTTCCACCCCTTCGATATGCCCTGCAGCCCTGTCCAGGTCCTTCTCCTTTGCCCATCTTCCGTTTCCGTCCATGATGATGGAAACATGGACCGGTACATTATTCGTATTTTCCATAAGCCGATTATCTTCCGTTTCTGATATCTTCTCCCCAGAATAATTTGGTGGTAAGCGCTTTGATAAAATTGGAACTGCACAGACGGATTCGCTTAAGCGAAAACCGTGCCATCGAAATATCCATCTTCAGGCCTGTGGAGACTTCGAGACTCCGGTTGTCTATCGTCAGGAACACTTTCTCGTCCCTGGCTCTGAGAGACAGCGAGATTTCCGAAGTGACCGGAACCACAAGCGGGCGCACGTTAAGGTTGTGAGGTGCGATAGGAGACACTATGAGGACTTTCGAGTCCGGCATGACGATAGGACCACCTACGCTGAGAGAGTACGCTGTCGACCCGGAACTGGTAGCTACCAGAAGACCGTCCGCCCAATATGTAGGCAGAGGATTCCCGTCTATGCTGACATCGATGCCGAGCATTGCAGGTCCGGCCCTGTGAATGGTTATTTCATTCAATGCATAAGGATACATCTGCATCAGGGCATCGTCTGTCTCTCCGGAAAACGACGCTTTCAGCAGTATCCTTTCCTCAATGGTATATTTTCCCGCCATTACTTCATCCACGGCCTCGTCAGGAGTGTTCTCCGACAAAAAGCCAAGGCGTCCGAGATTCACGCCGAGGACAGGGATACCCTTGTCTCCGACCAATACGGCCGAGGACAGGAAAGTCCCGTCTCCGCCGACACTCACGAAAATATCCGTATCATCCGCAATGCCGGAATTTTCGCCGGCCTCATAAACTTCCGCCCCGCGGCTCCTGAACCTGTCCATCAGGCCCAGATAGCGCGCATCCTTTTCCAGATTCCGGTTTCTCAGGTAAACAGCGATTTTCATATATGCTACGATTCAGACTCCAAAATTACATTTATTTCCAAGAAGCCGAGTAATATTTCCAATATTTTGTAATTTTGCCGTCGATTTCAACTGACGGTAAAATGACCAGACTTAGTGTCAATATAAACAAGATAGCGACTATCAGGAATTCCAGAGGCGGGAACATGCCCGATGTGGAAAAAGCCGCCGTCGACTGCGAAAGATTCGGAGCGGAAGGCATCACTGTCCACCCCAGGCCCGATGAAAGACACATAAGATATTCCGATGTCAGGGCCATCAAGCCTCTGCTGCATACCGAACTGAACATAGAAGGAAATCCTATTCCGTCTTTCGTGGACCTGGTCATGGAGACCAGGCCGGCACAGGTGACCCTGGTACCGGACGCGGCCGATGCCATTACCTCCAATGCAGGATGGGACACCTTGAAAAACAAGGACTTTCTGACAGAAATATGCTCTGAATTCAAAAAATACGGCATCCGCACTTCCATATTCATAGATCCTGACCCCGTCATGGCGGAAGGTGCGGCTGAATGCGGCTGCGACAGAGTGGAGCTTTACACCGAAGCATACGCCAGGAATTACGGAATATCCCGGGAGAAAGCCATAGAACCGTACCTGCTGACAGCGGAAAAAGCCAGGGAATGCGGTCTGGGCCTGAATGCGGGGCATGACCTGAACCTGACAAATCTCGAATATTATATAAGATGTATCCCCTGGACCGATGAAGTTTCCATCGGTCATGCCATCATCTGCGATGCATTGTATATTGGGCTGGAGAAAACCATCGGGGCATATCTTTCCAAAATCAAAATATTCTGACTATATTTGCATGATTGCGTGTCATGCGTCCAGCCGCATGACCGCCGGAAACAGAAAAATAATACATTGAAAAAAATATGAAAAACACACCACTTATTCTCAGCATCATCGCTGTCGTTGTTGCTGTTGCAGGATGCGTATGGGCTGCCGTTAAAAGCCCTGTAAGCGATAGAAACTCATTGCCAGCAGGGTCTGACTCGACTTATGTAGCTACCGCCACATCGGGTATCGTATATATCGACCTCGACAGGATCATCCAGGAATACGATATGGCAAGCGATCTCGGAGCCGTGGTAGAGACCAAGGTCAAGAACATACAGGACGAAGTGAACAGAAGGGGAAAACAGCTCGAAAACGAGATGATCGACTTCCAGAACAAGATCAACAAAGGGCTCATAACACGTTCCGTAGCGGAAGTCCAGAGTCAGGACCTGCAGAAAAAGCAGGCTGAATTCAACGAGTACGCCAACCAGAAGAACAACGAAGTCATCGAGGAACAGACTGTCATGATGAACCAGATAGCTGATGCCATACAGACTTTCATGGACAAATACAACAAGGAGAAAAAATACACCATGATCCTCACCAACCAGAGCGGTGTACCTGTCATCTCCGCAGATCCGTCCCTCGACATTACAAATGATGTCATCGCCAGACTCAACGAGGAATACATCAAGGAAAAGAACAAAAACAACAAATAATTGAAAATAGCCATATTGTCCTGCTTCTACCCTTACAGGGGAGGGATATCCCAGTTCAATGCCTGTCTGTATGAAGAACTGGGGAAGGAAAACATTGTCAAAGCCTTCAATTTCTCCAGACAATATCCTGAATTTCTCTTTCCAGGCAAGACGCAGTATGTGACAGATGATGACGAGGCCGTGAAAATCGACAGCGAAAGGCTGTTGGACACGGCCAATCCTTTTTCATATATGGCTACCCTGAAGAAAATACGGGAGTGGGGACCGGATCTGCTCATAGTACGGTACTGGATGTCATGGTTCGCCCCGTCGCTCGGCTATGTGACACGCGGGATGAAGGGCAGATGCAAGGTCATATCCATTCTGGACAACGTGATACCGCATGAACCGCGTTTCTTCGACAGGCCGTTCACCGGATATTTTCTGAAAGGCAGCGACGGATGTGTGACTTTGTGTGAAGCTGTAGCAGAAGATTTGCTGAAAATAAAGCCTGACGCGAGATACAGGGTACTCCCGCACCCTCTGTATTCGCACTTCGGGAAGAAAAAAGACCGTACTGAAGCCGAGAAGGCGCTCGGACTCGATCACGGGAAGAAAAATATTCTGTTTTTCGGTCTTATCCGAGAGTATAAGGGACTCGATATCCTGATAGAAGCATTCTCCAGGCTCGGCGATGATTACCAGCTCATAATTGCCGGCGAACCGTACGGTCCTTTCGACAAATATGCAGAACTGATAGAAAAGTCGGGCAAGGAGCGTATCCATACCTTCCTCCACTATATCAAGGATTCGGAAGTGTCCGATTTCTTTTCCGCCGCAGACATAGCCGTACTCCCGTACAGGAGCGCGACGCAAAGCGGCATCAGTTCGGTTTCATACCATTTTGAAGTGCCTATGATAGTCACAGATGTAGGAGGGCTGAAAGAAACCATAGGCGACAAAGGTACCGGTATCGTATCCCCTGAAATATCGCCTGAAGCCATAAAGGCCGAAATAGTCAGGTACTTCGCGAACCCGGAAATCAGGGAGAGCTGTGTTCTCAACATCCGTAAAGCCAAGAAGGAACTGTCCTGGGAGACATTCTGCTCAGGACTGATAGATTTCAGCGAAACATTATAAAGTCTTACTGATGAAATACCTGTTAAATATCCTGATATCGGCTGTTCTGGCCGCCGTCACCTGCAGCGGACTTGCTGCGCAGGAATATACGCCTGTCCCGGTAACGATATCGAAGGAAAAAGTAAAAGTCGACGGAAGAATCTATTATTCCCACATCGTACTGGAGAGGCAGACACTGTATTCTATCTGCAAAGCTTACGGCGTCACTCTCGAACAGCTATACGAGGCAAACCCGGCCCTGAAGGAAAACGGACTGAAAAAGAATGCCATAATACTCATTCCGGCAGCGGATGTCAAGAAAAGCGTATCAGACAGGAAACTGCCGAAAGACTATATAATACATACTGTAAAATGGTATGAGGACCTCGATGTCATCGCCGGCAAATACGGAGTGACAGTGGAGGCCATAATGAATGCGAACGGACTCACAGGGCGCAAACTGTCCAGACGGCAGAAACTCAGGATTCCTATGGGTCCTGTCCTGCATACTGCGGCTGCAGATTCCGTATCCGCGGCAGATACTTCCGCAGGGAACACGACTCCTGCAGTAGCGGCGGACAAGAAAAAAGACAAGTTGAACGCCGTTCTCCTCATGCCATTCAATGCTTCAGGAGAAAAACCGCGCACGGGAAGCATTGATTTCTATTGCGGGATGCTCATGGCTGTAAAGCAGATAGGAGACAGCGGCATAAGTATTGACCTCAGTGTATATGACATTGACGGCGGCCTGCCGTCGGCCGGGGACAAAATAGGCGAAAGCGACATAATAATAGGACCGGTTTCAGCTTCCTCGCTGTCGGATGTCATGGCAATATGCCCGATTAATTCCGGAATAGTTTCCCCTCTGGACCATAAGGCAGAGTATCTGGCCGGAAATCACAGCAATTTCATCCAGGCCCCTACGTCCACGCTTGTCCTGTATGAAGACCTGGCCAGATGGATAAAGGAAGAAAGAAAAGATACCAGCGAAAGAGTGGTGGTCATCTATGAAAAAGGTTCACGCAAGATAGAAGAGATGGCAGCCATGAATACCATACTGGAAAAAGACGGCATCCCGTTCAGTTCGTTCTCATACAGCATTCTGGAAGGCAGAGACATTCAGGAACCGCTAATGGGCATGATGAGCATGACAGCTCCGAACAGGGTCCTGGTAATGTCTGAAAGCGAGGCTTTCGTGAATGACGTGGTAAGGAATCTCAATCTTCTGATACACTCCGAATATGATATCGTGCTGTACGGACCATCGAAAATCAGAAGTTTCGAAACCATAGAAGTGGACAATCTGCATAATACCGGACTCCACACATCCGTAGCATATTTCGTGGACTATGAAAGTCAGAAAGTAAAGGACTTTGTCAAGAAATACAGAGCTCTTTACAACACGGAACCGACACCGTATGCATTCCAGGGATATGATATCGCATCATATTTTCTCGGCATGTGCACAAAATACGGTGAAGACTGGGAAAGACATCTGGAGACTGACGCTGAGTCCCTCCTTCAGGCAGATTTCAAGTTTGTAAAGGCCGGTGAAAAAGGAGGATTCGTAAATACGGGAGCCAGACGGATAGTTTACGGGCCGGACTACACTATCACGCTGTGCGGAGACGGGCTATCTGGCGGAAAGGAGTGATTTTGCATTGGCGACAGCCGCATCGGTCAGAACAGAACCGCTCAACATCCTGGCAATTTCAAGGACTCTCCCCTCTTCGGAGAGTCTTTTCATTTCCGATACCGCACGGCCGCTGTCCGAAGTACTCTTGGTCACCAGATAATGTGCGGAACCTTTGGCCGCTACCTGCGGAAGATGTGTAATCGCAAATACCTGCATGTATGAACCCATTTCGCAGATGACTGAACCCATCTTGTCTGCGACGCTGCCGGATACGCCCGTATCTATTTCGTCGAAAATCATGACAGGCATATTCGCGTACCTAGCCATAATGGATTTCAAGGCAAGCATTATACGCGACAGCTCGCCTCCCGACGCACATCTGGACACATCAGACAGATTCCTGCCTGTAGAAGAAAATTCATATACTACGTTATCGGCCCCGTCAGGCGACAAGGCAGACGGAGATACCGTGACACGGAATTCCGCGTCGGGCAGTTCCATGGCCCTTACGGTATCACGTATGGCAGCCGAAAGAAGTCCGGCAGCCGAATGGCGGGCGGCTGACAGTTCCGCGGCCGAATTTTCCAGAAGTTCATATTCGGACTGCCGCATTTTTCTGAGTTCCGCTATTCTGTCATCGGATCCTGCCATCGCGGATATCGATTCGGACAGGCTGTCGCGTACCGCAATCAGCTCGGCTTCTGTCTGGCACGAAAAGGCCCTCAACAGAGAATAAAGCATGGATAGCCTGTCTTCGACAATCTCCAGGCGTCCTTCGGAAATTTCAGTATCAGAATTGATGGCAGAAAGTTCAGAAAGGATATCGTCGATTTCCAGACGGCAGTTTTCAAGCCGTTCTGCCAAAGATGAAACCTTAGGGACGAATCCTGCGATCTTCTCAAGATGCCGGGATGCATCTCTGAGGACGGAAGCCACCGAGCCTTCCCCGTCTGCCGACTGCACTGAATCAAGCAGATTCTCTGCGGCACACAGTCCGTCCTTTATATCTTCCGCGTTTGCCAGCTGCTTCTGCTCCAGTTCCAGTTCCTCCAGTTCACCATCTTTCAGACCTGCCGCATCCAGCCTGTCGAATCTGGCCTTATCGTAATCATATTCAGACCTGGCCCTGGCTGCAGCCTGCTCCGCTTCTTCGAGTTCACGGCTTAATGTACTGTATTTTCTGAAATGTCCGCGATAAGTATCCAGCAAAGCCGAATTACCGGCGAAACGGTCAAGCAGCGACAGCTGGAAATGCTTGTCAGACAGCAACATGGTCTGATGCTGGGAATGGATGTCAATCAGTTTCGACGACAGGGCGGACAAGAACTGGACCGACACGGGAGAATCATTGACGAATGAACGGGAACGTCCCGTAGGATTCACTATCCTGCGGATCGTAATATTTCCGGCATCCCAGTCCGTATCATTCTCTTCCAGCAGGGTTTTCAGGTCTTCGTCATCGGGAGGTACGGAAAACTCCCCTTCCACTACGCAATTGTCGGAAGCTTCGCCTATCATCGAAACATCCGCCTTGGCACCCATCAGAAGAGAGAGTGCGCCGAGCAGAATGGACTTTCCCGCGCCCGTCTGGCCTGTAATTATGACAAGACCCTCCGGAAATTCCGTATCCAGAGAGTCTATAAGAACATAATTCCTGATACTGAGCCGTCTGAGCATTCCTTAATATGGCTATTCCTCGTCTTCCTTTCTGGCCATTCTGTAGAAAATCTCACCGTTTTCAAACTCGGAGATAGCCACAAGCGCAGGCTTTGGCTGCTTCTCATAGAATTTCGATATTTCTATCTGCTCCCTGTTTTCGAAAACTTCCTCCATGGTATCTCTGTCGTTCTTGAAATCCTCGAGTTTCCTGGTAAGCTCCTTTTTTTCCGCTATGGCGATCTGGTTAGCCCTCTTGGAAAGAATGACTACTGATTCATAAATATTTCCGGTAGGAGCCGCGATGTCGCAGAGATCTCTGGTGATGGTGTTGGTAGGTATTTTTTTAGTCATAACAAATTTATTTCTCTATCTAATTATACAGCAGGTTTCAGTACGGGTTTCAAAAATTTTTACATATCATCGGAAAATTTTCCTTTTCTGATATCTTTTTCCATTTTCCTGTCGATTTCCTCTATTTCTTCTCCGGCATACCTGCCCAAAGCCCTCTGGGCACGTCTGTAAAGAATGTCGAGTTCACGGATATATCCGGATTCAGGATACTCGCTCTTGAAATTCAGATAATCATCCACGAAAGTCATATATCTTTCCTTCTGCTTCTTCTGGACACTGAGCTGGGCGTACTTGTATGAAGACATCGCTATATAATACAATATGTCTTCGCGGTACATGTTCTCGGAGTCATCCTTCAACACATTGCGGAAAGCCACCCTGGACGCTATGTAATCTTCCATTTTATAATAAAGCCTGGCAGCCTCGAACGCCTTCGTATCAAGTCTGGCTTCCAGGTCATCCATCATAAGACGGCATGCCTCCATGTGCACTGATGCCGGATACTCCTTCATATATTCGGAAATGGCATTCATGGCCTTGTACGTCGGCGTCTGGTCCAGTTCATACCTCAAGGTCGAACGATAGAGGCAGTCGAGCCTCAGGAATCTGGCTTCCGGAGCAAACGGGCTGCGCGGGAAATACTCCAGGAAATGATCGAAATTGGTTTCGGCAGTATAATAATCCCGGAATCTGTAATTGCTCAGACCCCAATAATACTGTACAGTATCATCTCTTTCTGTACCGGAAGTAAGGACTGAAAGGGACTCGAACAATGCTGCCGCCTTCGAATACTTCCCGTCATTGTAATACTCGAATGCCGCTTCATATTTTGTATCCACGTCATTGCTGTTGAGCAGCATTTCATATTGGGACTTGCAAGAGAACAGACTCAGGGCCCCAAGCATCAGGATGAAAATTCTTTTCATTTAATCTAATGATATCGTTTTCTATGAATTAAGATATTTTTCAGCGTCAAGTGCGGCACGGCATCCGGAAGCGGCAGCAGTTATGGCCTGTCTGTAAAGCGGGTCCTGGACGTCTCCGGCGGCAAATACGCCATCCACATTGGTGCGGGACGTCTTGCCGTCAGTCACGATATAGCCGTTTTCGTCCGTATCGATCCACCGGGAAAAGACTTCGGAATTCGGATGATGCCCGATGGCCAGGAAAAAGCCGTCTATGGCGATATCGAACACTTCTCCGTCCTTTCTGAGAATACGCGCCCCCGTCACGCCTGACAAGTCCCCGAGAATTTCCCGGGTATTGCAATTCCAGAGAATCTCGATATTGGGAGTGGATTTCACCTTTTCCTGCATGGCCGGAGAAGCTCTCAGAACGTCCCTGCGCACTATCATGTAGACCTTGGAACATATATTCGCAAGATAAGAGGCTTCTTCGCAGGCGGTATCCCCTCCTCCCACAACGGCCACCTGCCTGTTGCGGTAGAAAAAGCCGTCGCATGTAGCGCAGGCCGAAACTCCCATCCCCCTGAATCTGGTTTCCGACTCAAGTCCGAGATATTTGGCAGTGGCCCCGGTAGCAATGATCAGGGAATCGGCCTCGATTTCATCTCCGTTATCGACGGTTATTCTGAAAGGACGCGAAGATAGGTCCGCCCCTGTGATTATGCCGCGTCTGAGATCGGCGCCGAGTCTTGCAGCCTGCGCCCTCATGGAATCCATCAGGGCCTGGCCCGCAATGCCGTTCTCGAAACCGGGATAGTTTTCTATATCCGTAGTCGTAGTAAGCTGCCCGCCTGGCTGGATACCCTCATAAAGGACAGGCGAAAGATTCGCCCTCGAAGCATAAATGGCGGCAGTATAACCTGCAGGGCCGCCCCCTGCTATCAAGCATCTTACTTTTTCCATGACTTAATTTTTGAAGCACAAATATACGCAGAAACTGAGAGGAATGGAAATAAACTTGTTCAATTTCCATTCCCGAAGTGCCACAGTATATGTGGCCGCAGGCCAAATATACGCAGAAACTGAGAGCAAAGGAAATTTATTTACAATGGCAACTACAATCCCGACACACGCTTTTTCAATGCCTCATAGACCGGAATGATTATCCAGTCCGGCAAAATCGCGGCAAAGAAAAGGAAAACATGATTTATCAGTCCGGGCATCACGCTCTTGCGCTTTCTGAACATCGCCCTCAGCGCCTTTTCGGCAGCTTTCCGCGGAGGTATCATTACCGCTATCCTGACGGCAAGCCTGCGAAGAGACGGTTTGAGAGGATACAAAGGCGTGTCCACAGCCCCGAAATAAGCCGTAGTCACGCTGACCCCGGTTCCATGACATTCTATCCTGAGAGAACGTGAAAAAGCCTTTATGAATCTTTTCGTATTGGCATACATGCCCACCGCCGGCCATGGCATCCACGCGGCAAGGGAGGAAATATTCAGGACATAACCCTTGCCCCTCGCCATCATCTCCGGGATAATCTCCCTGCACAGCATCAAAGGCGTGTATGCATGCACCATCATTATTGTGGAAAGCAGTTTCCTGTCGGTAGATACGACAGACCTGAAAAAGAAAAGCCCTGCGTTATTGATCAGAATCTCTACAGGATATCCGAATTCAGAAGCAGCCCTCCCGATTTCAGATGCAGCAGACATTTCCGACAAATCCAGGACTAAGGGCAGGACCTTGAATCCGGCATCGGAAGGGACCAGAGCCGTCACCTCCGAAACCGTCTGTTCCAACTTTGCGGCAGAAATATCCACCAGAATCAGGTTATATCCGTTTTCAGCGAGGATCCCGGCATATATCTGCCCCATTCCTCCTGCAGCCCCTGTCACGATGGCCGCAGCTTCATAATTCCCGAACGGAATCTTCTCGTCTCTCATTTTACAGACAAAATTTAATTTTGAATATTTCAATTTTATTTTGTGCAATAACCAATATTTCTTAATTTTGCGCACTAAAAGTGCAATAATGACTAATCAAAGCCAAAAACCCAATATAGAACAATTCAAGAATGTACTCAGGGCACATTCACTGAAAGCCACCCCGCAGAGGCTTGCCGTCCATGAAGCCATGATGAAACTCGGCCATGCGTCGGCAGACATGGTAACGGATGAAATCAGGAAAAGCAGCGGGACGAAAGTCACCGTCGCATCCGTATACAATATCCTTACCAATATGGCAATGCTCGGAATATATCATCACAGATTAAGTTCCAACAACAAGATGTATTTCGATGTCAATACATTCAAGCACTTTCACATCTACGACTGCGAGCACCACCAGTACAAGGACGTGATAGACAACGAACTGGTAGAACTGGTGGAAAACTATTTCAGCAAACGCAGATTCCGCGGCTACAGCATCGACCACATCGACATCCAGCTGGTAGGACGGCCTACAAAGAAAAAACGGAACGCTTTTTCCATGTAAGCCGGCATCAGCGCAGTCCCGCCTTCACTTTCCTCGCCGCAAAGATACAATAGACGAGCGCAGCCAGAGCCGCCGCTCCGCCGCTGACGTATCCGATCACAGGATCGAGATACAATCCGCCGGATTTGTATGGCGCCATAAGGAAATAGCTGATGCAGACAAAAGTCAGGAACGAGGCCGGAACCGATGTCATCCAGTGCGGCTTGCCCGACCTTACCAGATAAGCCGTCACTGTCCACAGGACAAGAGCTGCCAGTATCTGGTTGCAGATACCTACATAATTCCACACAGTGGAGAAATCTGCCATACAGAAAAAATATGCCGCAACGAATATAGGTACGGACACCACGAGCCTGTGCGAAATCTTCTTCTGGCTGTATCTGAACAGGTCCGCAATAGTGAGACGCATGCTCCTGAAGGCCGTATCTCCGGATGTTATAGGGCAGACCACCACTCCTACGACAGCGATTATCGCCCCTACCTTGCCGAGCCAGCTCTTGCATATCATATCCACTGCTATCGCAGGCGTAACCTTCGTCAGTTCGCCGTTTATCATGATACCGTTGGTCGCCGCGTCGTTCAGTCCTTCAGGACCGCCGAAATATGCCATGGCTGCACTTGCCCATATCATGGCAACGATTCCTTCCGCCACCATCGCCCCGTAGAATACGGGTTTGCCGTATTTTTCATTTTTCAGACATCTGGACATGAGCGGAGACTGGGTGGAATGGAAACCCGAAATAGCACCGCACGAAATCACGATGAACAGCATCGGGATCAGGATATTGTTCTGTGGATCGGAATGATAGTTCCTTATCGTATCGGGCGTAAGTTCCGGCATGGAGAGCGAGCCGGTAATATCGCCCCACAGCATGGCGCCTCCGACACCTACCGCCATGAAAAGCAGGGCCGCACCCATGAACGGATATATGGATCCTATAATCTTGTCAATCGGCAGAAGCGTAGCCAGAATATAATATGCAAAAATGATATACAGCCACCATGTCTTGTCCCATCCGGTAAGCGACTGCATCAGGTCAGCAGGTCCTGTCACGAAAGACACGCCCACGGCCAGCAGCAGGAACGGGACGAACACATTCATGAATGTCTTGGCTCCCCTGCCGAGATACTTCCCCGTCAGATCAGGCATATTCACGCCGTCGTTCCTGAGGGACAGCATGCCTGAGAAATAATCATGCACCGCCCCCATGAATATGCAGCCCAACACAATCCACAGATATGCCACAGGCCCGTAGGCAGCACCCATGATGGCACCGAAAATAGGTCCGAGACCGGCGATGTTCAGAAACTGTATCACAAAGACTTTCCAGGTAGGCATTTCCTTGTAGTCGACGCCGTCCGCCTTGGTGACAGCCGGAGTTTTCCGTCCGGGATCGGCCCCGAAAAACCTGTCTACAAATTTTCCGTAGATCAAATAGCCGGCTACAAGAGCAATGACGGCCAGACAAAATGTAATCATAACCTAATTAATGACAATAAGTTGCACATTATTACCCAAAAATCGTCCAAAGTTACTGTTTTTCTTTCAACATTGCGACAAGCTTTCCGGAAATCTGCAAGGTTGTCGCAGATTTTACTATTTTTGCAGTCTGGAAACCGACAACAATTCGAACCTGACACAAAATGTATTGTCACGAAAAACCCGGATCGAGGGTATTGTCCCTTATCCTGACTATTGCCGCAGCTGCGGCAATGTTCCCCGCCGTCCTTTCGGCCCAGGATGCAGCATCTGCAAACAGCGAGACAGAAAACATAAGCGGCACCGTTGTGGACGCCTCTGACGGATATCCGCTTATCGGCGTATCCGTAATGCTCGAAGGCACGCTGCACGGAGTCGCGACTGACCTGGACGGAAATTTCACTCTGGATATATCCTCATCGCCCTGCAACATAGTATTTTCATACGTCGGATACGAGACTGTCACCCTGGAATTCGACGGCACTAACGCATCATCGTTCTCCAGGATAATCATGAAAGGTAACGCACTGGAACTCAATGATGTAGTAGTCACCGGAGTCTACGAGCGGAAAAAGGAAAGCTTTACCGGAGCATCCGCCACATTCAAGGGAGACCAGCTGAAAAAGGTCGGCTCGCAGAATATAATGCAAAGCCTCCAGACTCTCGACCCGTCGTTCAGAATCATGGAAAGCGCGCAATTCGGCTCCAACCCCAATACCATGCCCGACATAGAAATACGCGGGAAAACCAGTGTCGCCGGACTGCGGGAGGAGTATGGTACGGACCCCAACCAGCCGCTGTTCATTCTGGACGGATTCGAAACCACGCTGGAGACCGTCATGAACCTCAACATGAACCGTGTAGCATCGGTAACTATCCTTAAGGATGCCGCTTCCACGGCAATATACGGGTCAAAAGCATCGAACGGAGTCGTGGTCATCGAAACCAAGACTCCGGCAAAAGGCAGACTGCAGCTCTCGTACAAAGGTGATTTCGGAGTGGACATTGCAGATCTGTCAGACTACAATCTGATGAATGCCGCTGAAAAACTGGAATTCGAAACACTGGCAGGCGTATACACGGACGGGAACGGAGATCCGTTCAACCAGGTCAGGCTCGACAATCTGCGCAATGACAGACTGAAAGCCATAGCAAGCGGAGTCGATACCTACTGGCTGAGCGAACCAATTCGTACCGGATTCACCCACAAGCACAACCTGTATGCGGAAGGAGGGGAAGAAAAAATCCGCTACGGTATCGGACTCAGTTACGGAGGCGTGCAGGGAGTGATGAAAGGATCCGACAGACAGACTCTGGAAGGGAACATTGACCTGATTTACAGAACAGGGAAATTCCAGTTCAGCAACAAACTGACTATAAATTACCTCAATACCAACGATCCTGCCGTGTCGTTTTCAGAGTATGCATACGCGAATCCGTATTACAGGAAATACAATTCCGACGGAGGAATCGACAAATATCTTTATTATCCGGAGGAAGGGACGGATGACTATCCCGTAACGAACCCTTTATGGAACGCACACCTGAACAACTACGATACCTCAAGCAGTTTCGGGTTTACAAACAACTTCATATTCGAATGGTTCATAAAGGATTACCTCCGCTTTCGGGCAAAATTCGGAATCACCAAGAATGACCAGGACGATCAGGCAAGACTTTCCCCTCTCCATTCCATGTTCGACGACCTCGAAGATACTGAAAAAGGGCTGTTCACCCAGACGATGATCCGCGAACTGGCATACGAGGGCGATGCAGCGGTGACATTCGGAAAACTCATTGCCGGAAGGCACATGGTCAACGCTGTAGGAGGTTTCAATTTCAGCAGCAGCAAATATATGAATTACGGCTACTCGGCCAATGGCTTCACCGATGACCAGTTTGCAGCTCCGTCGTTCGCGAACAATTATCCGGAAGGTGACAGCCCGGACTACAGCGAAACTTTAAAGAGAGCAGTAAGTTTCTATATCAACGGAGGATACGCATACGACGACCGTTATCTGCTCGACGTAAACTACCGTCTGGACGGAGCCTCCATGTTCGGCACCGGCAACAAATTCAGGAATACCTGGTCCGCCGGACTTGGGTGGAACATACATAACGAGGCTTTCCTGACAGACAGGACCGACTTTTTCCAGATGCTCAAGATAAGAGGGTCAGTAGGTAATCCCGGAAACCAGAATTTCTCTGCATATCAGGCATTCACGACCTACAAGTTCAACGGCTGGATGACGAATGTCTTCGGTACTGGAGTAATCGTCAATGAACTGGGCAATACCGGCCTGGCATGGCAGGAGACCATAAACTACGACATAGGCACGGATATCACCTTCTGGGAAGACCGCATAAACCTCACGTTCGACTATTTCTGGAAAGACACGGACCCTCTGCTGGCGATAATTTCGACCAGGGGATCAATGGGCGTATCCAGCGTAGCCATGAACGCCGGCTCCCAGAAGACTCACGGATGGGAAGCCACATTCAGGATTTCACCCGTATACAGGCCTCACGAAGGGATAAACTGGAATATCAGCATCAATGCCGCCAGTTCCAGATCCAGATATGCAGATATCGGCAATTCGTTCAGCAGGCTCAACGAAGAAGGCAAAGCATCTCTGGCCGGAACCACAAGATATTATGACGGAGGCAGTCCTACGGCGATATGGGCAGTACGGTCCGCAGGCATTGACCCGGCAACGGGGCAGGAACTTTTCATCAAAAAAGACGGGACTTACTCTTTCACCTATGATGTCAACGATGAAGTGGTGGTAGGCGACACGCAGCCCAAACTCGAAGGAGTAGTCGGCACGACGCTGTACTACAAGGGTCTGTATATCGGGTGTTATTTCAGATATCAGCTCGGAGGCCAGATATTCAACACTTCGCTTTTCCAGAAAGTCGAGAACATAGGCACACAGGACGTCTACAACAATCAGGACAAGAGAGCTCTGTATGACAGATGGTCTGAAAACCACAGGGAAGCCTGGTTCAAAGGCATTTCCCTCGTACAGACCACGGACAAGTCATCGCGTTTCGTAATGGACGAAAACACTTTCACAGGAGAATCCATAAACTTAGGATATGAATTCCCTGACAGGATGATCAGGAAACTGAAATTGTCGGCTCTGTCGTTCCAGCTCAGCATGAATGACATCTTCAGGGCATCCTCCGTCAGGGTGGAGCGGGGTATCGACTATCCGTTCGCCCGCTCCGTGTCCGTTTCCATAGGTATAACATTCTGACAGATGAAAATCATGAGAAACAAGATAATATCACTGAGTCTGGCCGTGCTGCTCCTGCCCATAATGTCAGGATGCGGCAAATGGCTCGATGTACAGCCATACGACAAAATAGCGGAAGATGACCTGCTGTCCACCGAAGAAGGGTTCATGATGCTGCTGAACGGCATCTACATAGAACTGAATGATGACATGCTGTACGGCGGGGCGCTTACAGTAGAGATGATAGAAATCATGGGAGGGGCATACACGCTCGGCACAGATGATTCCGTATGGGGAAACTATAACGACATAGCCTCTTACGAATATGGGACCGAATACTGGAGGGCCAGATTCGATGAAACGTGGAACAAGGCATATTCCCTTATCCTGAACTGCAACCAGCTGCTGTCCAGGATAGATGACAGCCGAGAGATTTTCTCCGGAGACAATTACTTCATCATCAAAGGGGAAGCTCTGGCGCTGAGGGCGATGCTCCACTTCGACATGCTCAGGATTTTCGGGCCGGTCTACACTCGTCATCCGGATGCTCCCGCCATACCGTATTATACCGGATATACAGTCACGCCGGAAGAAATCGAACCGGCTTCATCCATAGCCGGAAAAATCCTTGCCGACCTGCACGAGGCCAGAATCCTGCTGTCTGCGGACCCGGTCATCACGGAAGGTACCAGAATGGAAAGCCAGGGCGACGGTTCGTCTGACTTTCTCAATTTCAGAAGCCTGCGGCTCAATTATTACGCGGTGACAGGCCTGCTGGCCAGGGCAAGCCTGTGGTTCGGAGACAAAGAACAGGCTTTCAGCTATTCACAGGAAGTAATCAGGGCGGCGAACGGAGGAATATTCCCGTTCGTGGACAGGGCTCTTGTAACCGGATCGCCTTCAGATCCCGACCGGATATTTTCATCGGAAGTCATTTTTGCCCTTTCGCATGCCCGCAGGAACGAACTGTTCAATGATTACTATGATCCGAGCCGGCTGCCGAACTATGTATTCAGAATGGACAATGACATGTTTTCCAACAGAATATACGGAGGTACGGATACCGGAGGAAATGCCGACGACTACAGGTGCAGGGTAAACTGGATAGCTACCGGCAGCAACCGCTATTTCTACAAATATTCGGACATGGCCAGCACCGGGAATATCAGAAACACCATGATTCCTCTGATCAGGCTCGGAGAAATGTATCTGATAGCGGCGGAAAGCCAGTCTGGGGATCTTTCAGCCGGACTGTCCTATGTCAACATAATGAGATCCAACAGAGGAGTCGGGAACCTGGCTTCGCTGGATACCAGAATGCTGCAATATGAATACATAAGGGAGCTTTATGGAGAGGGACAGCTGTTCTTCATGTATAAAAGGATGTTCACGCCTGTGCTTTTTTCGACGGACGAAAGCAGGAATCCCCTTCCCTCTGATGAAATTTTCGTAGTACCTCTTCCTGATTCGGAAACACAGAACTGACGAAGACAATGAAAAAGGACTTCACAATAATATTGATATTGGCTGCCACGGCGATGGCAGCCAATGGATGTGTCGAGAGGCACCCTGAAGTATTCGGAGACATCTCGGCGATTTATTTCAATAACAGGGCGCAGGGGAATACCCTTTGCGACAGCACGGATGTGACATTCATATACGAATCGGAAGACCGGATGGAGGTACCTGTAACAGTACAGCTGCTCGGAAGGACTGCCGACTATGACAGGCCGGTAGAGATTTCGGTTTCGTCCCTGAATGCGGAAGAAGGGACAGACTTCATACTTCCGGACAAGGAAGGCACCGTCCTGCCTGCCGGAGAAACATCTTTCAGCTATGTCGTGACACTGCTGCGGACAGATGCCTTGCAGCATGAAAAAAAAGAAATAAGGCTCGAACTGCATCCGAACGAACATTTTACACTCTCGGTTACGGAAATAGGCCAGACGACCGATACGGTATCCACGCTTCTGTACAGGATATTGTTTTCCGACATGTTCACGGAAGCTCCGGCGGCCTGGGATTCCAGCATTCTCGGCGCGTTCTCCCAGGCCAAGTTCGAACTTATCTGTGATGTCCTGGATATAGATCCGGCGGATTTCAACGATGCCGCCGTCATGACGCTGCCCCGGCAAATGTTCATCTATAATGAAATAAGCGACTATATCGAAACAGAAACGGAAAAAATGGAAAACGGTGAGCCGTACGACAGTCAGATCATCGACCCTGCCACTGGCAAACCGATAGCGTTTCCTAACTAAAACCGACACGGCATGAAAGACTACGGACAACATTTCAGACAAATATGCAGGACTGCAGGCACGGCTTTCCTTTCTATTCTGACAGCCTGCGCACCGGACCTCGGAAATTACACCTATACGGAACTGGACGGTCCCGAAGTAATAAATTTCCCGGAAGAGATAGATATTCTCACTCAGGAACAGCTTGTAATAGAACCTGAGACAGAAGGAGGAACGGATGAGGAGGCATACAGCTATGAATGGAAAGTCATAGACCGTAACAACGACAATGCCGTAACGGTTATCGGAGAAGAAAGGAATCTGGACTATACCGTAGTCCTCCCTCCGGGAGCCTACTCGCTGTATTATACCATGACTGAAAAGGAAAGCGGAATTATCTGGCAGTCCGAGGCCGTGCTGACTGTAAGTTCTTCGATGTCGGAAGGATGGATGGTATTATGTTCCGATGGGGGAAGTACTGTTCTGGACTTCGTATCGGAAATTACCGGACTGACATACAGGGATGTGCTTTCGCAATATCCCGGCATGCCGCCACTTAACGGCCCCAGACGCATCCAGTGGCTTTCTACCATGACGGATGCATCCTCGCCATATTACCTGCTTACCGATGACGGCGCCACACGGCTCGGCAAGGATTCTTTCGAATGGACAGAAGAATATTCGATGCTTTATGAATCCGGTTCGGGAGAAGCGTTGGTACCGCATTCGATCGTATGCTCCGGCTTCGGCAAGATGCTGGTAAGCGGCAGCAAGGCCCATTATTGCGAAACAATGGGATTCAGCGGACTCTACGGAAGTGCCGTAAACAAGGATTTCGAAGTAGCTCCGGAAGTCGGGGCGAATGTCCTGGCCAGTCAGGTATATGCCGCCGTATATCTTTTGTATGATACGAGCAACAAGAGATTCATGGGTTACTGTCCTCTTCTCGAAAGGCCGGACCTGGGATCGCAGAATCCTCTGGCAGATCTGGACTCGATGGGAGAAATTGCCGAAGGGATGGCTTCGGCAGATGAAGAAAGCGTGGTCGGCACGGCATTCGACGAATATCCGGAAGGGTACGGATACGTATATATGGAAAACACACGCTACGACCCCGGCAATGCATCCATGGGAGTGACATACACGATTCTGGCGGACGGCCAAAAAAGATATGTCTATGGAATCCAGTGCGGCGACATGCTCAGATATGCCGACTGCCCGTATGTGATCGGAAAAGCCTATTACGGAGACATATCAGGATGCACGAACATTGCTAAAGAGGACAATCTGTTTTCATTCAGCTCTTTGGGAAACTTCATGTATTACGCATGCGGCAGCATCGTATACAGGGTCGATCTTTCAGCAGCCACATTGCAGTCCGATATACAGTTCGAACTGCCTGGAGAAACCGTCACTTGTCTGAAATTCAACCTTTACCAGAATACTGACAACAGCAGGAAGACTTACGACCTGATAGTGGGCAGCGAAACCGATGCCGGAGAAGGCATACTGAGAATATATGAAGGATATGACTCGTCAGGCGATTTTACTGATGCCGACCCTGCCGAACAATACGGCGGCTTTCACAGGATTACAGATGTAACATATAAGGAAAGAATATATTAACTGTCATGAAAAAGTTCATATTTCTGGCTCTCGGTATTGTGTTGGGGGCCTCATGTTCGGAAACCGGGACTATCAGGATCAGCTTCGAAGTCTCGGAGCCGGTTTCCGGCACCGTGGCTGTAGTCTGCCACAACAATGTCGATGAAATATCACTGGACGGCAATGGAAGGGCTGAATACGTCATGTACGGAACAGATGCAGCCTACGCCAGAGTATATTACGGGCCTGCTATGAAAAGAATCTATGTCGAAGCAGGCGACAAGGCGGCAATTTCGTTCAACGGCAGGGATTTCAGCGGCACGTTCACGTTCAGCGGCTCCAAGTCGCCGGCGGTGGAATATCTGAACGACATCGAACTTACGGCTCTGCCGGACTCATGTTACGCACTTCCGTTCGACGAGTTTCTCAGACTTACCGCCGAAAAGGAAAAAAGTGCGTTGAAGCTTCTGGATGCCAGGAAAATCGCCGGGACGGGCCATTTTACGGAAATGGAGAAAAGCAGGATCAGATACTCTTATGCGAACACCCTGCTGATGTATCCTGTCGCACACCGGTTCATGGCACAGGATCCTTTCTACACTCCAGACGAATCATACTATGATGTGATAAGAAGCTACGCCGTCGAAGATCCCGTATCCTCGGACGTAGACGAATACCGTGAATTCATGGTCGAAAGTGCACACGTCCTCGACAGCAGCAGCCGGGACATAAAGGACCTGTACATGAAACTCGTGGCTGAAATGCAGTACATAACCGACAATTACAAGGACAGGAAGGTAGTCGGAGCCCTGCTGCATCATATTGTCATACCTTATGTCGACAATTTCGGCATTTCCGGCATACAGGACATGGAAAACATCTACAAGGCATACGTTACCGACGAAAATTATCTTCAGGAATTCACCGATGCATGCTCGGCCTGGCGGAAAAACGCTGTCGGAGACGTTTCTCCTGATTTCGAGGCATCCGATATGACAGGGAAAAAATATTCGCTGTCAGATTTCAGAGGGAAATATGCATACATAGACATCTGGGCCACATGGTGCGGTCCGTGCCAGAGAGAGCTGCCGCATCTCAAAGAGCTTGAAAGGCAGTTCGACGGATGCGCCATCACATTCATAGGCATGTCGGTAGATGCCGACAGAAGCGACTGGGAAGAACGTCTCGAAAAAGGGGATATGCCCGGGGTACAGCTATATCTCGGACACAAGAGTGACTTCCTGGATGCATACGAAGTATCATCCATACCGCGGTTCATTCTGCTCGACAAGGACGGAAAGATACTGGATGCCGACATGACCCGTCCATCATCATCAGCGACCGCAGAATATTTAGATTCACTTCCAGGAATCAGATAATTCACCGGAAAAAATTTTCAGTCTATGGATTCGCTCAAATTCATACTCCTGTCTGCCATATTCATGGCAATGGCATTTTCTTGCAAAGAGGCCGGACCGCCAGATGATGACGGCAGCACGCCTGACGGCTGTCCGGTGACTTATGTCAGACTGCCTTCCGTTCCCGTCTACAGTGGAGACAGGGTCTGCGTCATAGGTACCGGATTTTCTTCCGATGCCTCATATTACCTCGAAAGCACGGCAGCGCCTGACAATACGGAAATATTGACGGATGTCACAGTGACACCTTCCGGGATTGAATTTACCGCAAGGGTGACGGCAGGCGAATATATGTTGGTCGTAGAACAAGACGGTAGATGGGAGCTGGGGACCATAACAGTGAAAATGCGGGAAATAGAAGCCGTAATCAGCTCAGTTCCGGAGTATTGTCTGCCGGGAGGCAGCTTTACGGTATCGGGGACCGGTTTCTCCAGTTCTTCTGTCATGGTTCTGGAAGATCCTGAAACAGGGCTCAGAACGGCTCTTGCGACTGAATCCGGGACAGGTAAACTTACGGCTTCCGTCCCTCAGGATGCACCACGCGGCAAATCGACCCTGATACTCTTGCAGGACGGCGCCGAGATGATCATCAGCGACAGGTTCTTCATAACCACGGAAAAGAAACTGGCAGGCATGAAATATACTCTCACCGCCGGAACTTCCGAAGGCCCTGTATGGGAAATATCCGTCACCCGCAACGGAAACGGCGATATTACGGGATGCGAACCATATTCACTTGTCATAAATGAGAATGGGGATTCAGGTACCGGACTTGATTTCATAGCATCGGATGAAGACAAGGCAAACGGGTATTCGGATTTCACACTGGCCGTGGACGCTGTTTCGGAGCATGTCGTTTCCGCTTCATTCGGGACCGGAGAAACAGATCCAGATACCGGGAAAGATATACTTAAAACATTCACATGGGATTATTCCGGTGATTACCTGTCATATATTGTCACACCGAAAAATACCGGCAGGATAGCTGTAACTGATGAAGGCAATATATCGCTGGAAGATTTCTGGGTCGACTGCTCATACGGAGATCTGTCGTTGGTGAACAATCCCTTTGCCGCTGATTTCACACTGAGCGTACTCGCCACCAACGATCTGATACTGCAGGCAGCCATCATGTTCGGACTCACGGGAACTGCTTCCGACATGTTGCCTGACAGCTTATCTTCCGCCCCTGTCAGCTACACGTTCGATGAAGAAGGATATGTTACCGGTGCCTCTTATAAAGATCCGCTGGATTCCTATGATGTCATTCTGGAATACGTTTACAGATAATCATGCGGCATGTTATTAAATAATTCACTAAATTTCCTTAACTTTGACTGTTTATTTGACATAAAACTCACAAAATTCCAAAACCATGAAAATCAAATTATTCTTATCTGCAGCCTTGGCTGCATGTCTCGGTCTGCTGGTATTGGCAGGATGCGAGAAGAATCCTGACACCCAGACTACTGCCGAACTGCTCAGCAGACAGTGGACCGCTACCTATGTAGATGTAAACGAAAGCGGCAATCTTACCAGCCGGATGCTGTTCGATATCGACGCTGCGGCAAACACTATAGAAGTAGGCGCTATGAATGACCCCCTCAAGGAGGCACTTGAAAAGTATGCGGGCATGGATGTGAAGGACAATTCGTTCGGACTTCTGCTCAGATTTACTATCAACAGAATAGATACCGAATCGCCTGGCGAAATATCCTGCACCGTCAAAGAAATCCTGGGTGCCGGAGTAAAAGCTGACGTAAAGTATGATCCGGTGCCGGTACCTGAAAATGAAATCATAGTTTATTTTTCGGACCTCACTGCTGAAAGCGTAACGCTGTCCGTCGGAGAGATGACTCTCGAATGTACCGCCACCTCAGGTGCGGAATTCATAGATCTCAGTCTTCTTGCAGAAGAGGAAGAACCGGATCCGGAGCCTGGATATTCCATTATAAACCAGTGGACCGGTGAAGCAGGCGGGGTAAAACAGTGTTTCGACATCGGTGCCGGTGTCCAGGACGGGCTGCTGATCGGACAGTTTACAGAAGGATATGAGACAATGCTGCCGGAAGGAGCTGATCCGGAAAAATCATATATCTCAATGGCGTATGGACCTGACCAGATTAAGGAAATAGTGGAGACAGACGCTACATCCGGCACTGTCATCTATCTTAGCGACATGGACGGTGACGGTGTTGCCGAAACGGAAATGGAACTCCCGTATGCCAACCTTACCGAGACTTCGGTCGACATCACATACATTGACCCGCTTTCAGGCTCGTCTATCGTTGTTAGCTGCACAGTCGCGCCTGAGGGGACAAAAGTTTACACTGTATCGGATCTAATGTAGATTCCAGATTTGGAGACCGACTCAAAAGGGTATTTTCTGCGTTACGCTCGATTCGAAAATCCTCATGTACATCAGTACACTGCGGTTTTCTTATCTTCGCAAGCCTTGAAAATCCTCCTTTTGAGTCAACCTCTCCTGTTAAAAAAACACAGAAGTTTTTCAAAAAAATTTGGAAGCTGACAAAACTTGTGTATCTTTGCAATCCCGAAACAAAAACGGGAACAGTTCTTTAACGAATGTACGAAGTTTATTTTAAGTGAGAGCAAGGAAGACGAACGCCGACCGACGCAGCAACCTGATGGTTGTGAGGAGGGAGAATGTGAAGTCTGACGCAGGTATCACTCAAAATAAACGAGTAAAGGGAGCTTAGCTCAGTTGGTTCAGAGCGTCTGCCTTACAAGCAGAGGGTCGGGGGTTCGACTCCCTCAGCTCCCACCACCCGAAAGGGAAAATCAAAGCAAAATCCTGAAGTCCGGCGACTTCGGGATTTTTTGTTGTATGCATGGCCTGACAATAACATTGCGGGACCGGAAGGACCCGGCCCCGCAATGAAAAAAAATCAATATGCAACTTCGTCTTCGTCAGAATCGGAATGCGAGTTTGAGTCTCGGCATAGTCAGCAACTTTATATTGTGATGAGCCGCACGATACGGGCCGAAACCGGAAGGATGAATCTCCATCATGCTGTACTGGTACATGGCCGGGCATACCTCGGCACCGAGAATCAGGCCCGGAGCCAGGCTGTAATCGATACCGGCGACAATCCCGCCCTGGATCGCCCATACCTGCCCCGCTCTGTAAGTAGCTCTGTATAGCTCCACAGGCTCTCCTTCTGAAGTCTCCTCACCAGTAAACGGATAAGTAGCCTCCACTCTGGCCATCTGGAAACCGGTCACCACTCCGGCATAAGGAAGAATGCGCTTGTTGCCCGTGAAGAAATAGTAATTCGACCCGAGCTGAAGCTGGAATACATGATTCGTCTTCCCTAAAATATACTGCTGGTCAGGTATGGACATATCAGGTATGGAAAAATCGCCTTCGATGAAATCTTTCTTCGGAGTAAGATTTATGTTCATACCGAACATCACGTTGACATCGAAATGCTCATGGACGAAAACGCCCACTTTCACCCCGACCATGTTGACGATACTGTTGCTATTCATATCACCCAGGTTCAGGAACATGGCCGGATCTCCGGACTGATTCCCGCTGAAGCCGCCGATGCCTATTCCGGTAGAATTATCCGCAGGAAGCAGATAGTCATACCCGCCCAGAGCATCCTGCTCGAAGAATGTAGATGAACCCAGCAGAAGGTTCACCTGAATATCTCCGGCTTCCGGCCTCTCTATTTCGTTTCTCTGACCCCATGCGGTCAGAGAAACGAGAAGAGCGGCTATAATTATGAATAGTCTTGAATTCATATTCAGAAATTTAGTTTATAACTAAGCTTCAGGAGTAGTTCCCGTATCTCCTCCTGAAGGAGTGTCATCTGCGCCCTGATCGTCATCTCCAGGAGTCTGGCCGTCGTCAGGAGTATCAGGATTTTCCGGTTCTTCAGGAAGGTCCGGCAGACCTGCGCCGCTGATGATGGATGCCATCAGATCCTTGAGAAGGCCGCTATAGAATTCATACTGCTCGGTCCAGTAATCATACTCAGCCTGCGCCTGTTCGAGGTCTATTTCCGCTTCTTCTATTGCGTAAGCGGCATCATTTTCGCCGTTGTCATCGCCTGCCTTGAATCTGTCGAGATTGATCTGTGCCTGACGGAGTTCTTTTTCCTTCTCGGCAATGTCGTTCTCGATTTCGGAGATATATTCTTCGTATGCAGACTCAATCTCATCAGTTCCAGGAGTATAAGTTTCAGACTGACCAGGGAATGTAACCTCGACACCTCCTATCAGATCTCCCAGCAAACCTGAAATCTTCTGAAGATCTCCTTTGGAATCAGTAAGGACGCTTACCTGAGACCAATCTATCAATGGATCATCCATGGCAGCCGCCTCATCCGTTATGGCTTTTATCTCCTTATCCTTCGCCAGAATCATTTCAGCCACTTCCTTACTCTGGACAGTAAGATCGAGCAATGACTGATTGATATCCGCAGCAGCTACGCTCTTTTCACCTGAAAGCGCGACGTATTTGTCATAAATCTCTGTCAGGCTTTCCGAAAGTGCCTTGAAGCTATCCTGTTCGGCTATAACATCAGTAGGAATCTCTATGTATTTTTCAGCGTAGAAAATCCCGTACCAATCTGTATCTTCGATGCTATAAGTATCGCCGTATATGCTTACAATAGTCTTGTAGACATCAGTGCTTTCTTCAAAGGTAAAAGTCAAGTCGATAGAACCAGTATTAATAACAGGTATTACCTGAATCTGCTCTTTCAGCTCTTCAGGAATAGGATTTCTCATCCATTCCACACCGTAGAGATCCATTGATGTCCGATACCACTGCTGTGCAGGAGAAAAAGTTTTTATAGTCTCCAGATCCGGATTTGTAACAGCAGACTCAAACCATCCAGTATTAAAATAATTACCGGAAATAATGTCGTTAGAACTTGCATGAAAGAACGCTGATTGCGCCTTGCTGAAATCTATCGTAGCATTGTTCCATTTTTCATCTGTGAAATCCTTGTAGGTAAGGGTTCCGTCAGCCCAGATGGCCGACTGTCCGAATGCACTTTCCCTTACAGACTGTTCGTTTCTGAAAGCAGTCATGAATGCACTTACTACATCGGCAGGAATCGGCGTTGCATTAGTGTTATATTCTTCATTGGCCTCATACAATGCATTATACGCTGTAGTCAGACTGTTCATCATGTCACCGTCGGAATGTTCATAACTGCCATGGTCGGCGTCATAAACTATTCCATACTCATCCATCAACTTCAGGAAAGAGGTCTTGGAAGTGTTATACAGGGAGATTTTCTCATTATACTCTGCTTTCGCAGCATCGATGAAAGTCTTTCTGTAATTTATCTTTTCCTGTTCCTGTGCCAACTGGTACTCTGAAAGGATATAATCATTGACAGGCTGCCATGAAGAATAATAGATCCTTATCTTATTCCTCATATTCCAGCCAAGCTGTCCGTCGTCATAGTACTCATCCACGAATTCAGGAAGGCCGAGAATGGTTCCGATAAAGAATATCTGGTCAAGATCGGTACCATTCATATTATACTGGGCATCGCGGACATCTCCCCAGTCGGAACTTACCGCCTTCGGTGCAGTCCAGGTATATGAATAAGGCGAAGAAGAAGAAGAATAATCGAAATAAAATGAAGCATAATACCAGAAATATTCTACGGCGTCTTCAAACCAGGAATTGCCCCATATATAATCAGGGACTTCTATGGTTTCCTCTTCGGCAGCATCGCGGTAAAGGAGGGCCAATTCTTCCCGTGCAGCATTTATGTCCGTCGAGATATTGCTCTGCTGTTTTTGAAGTTCGATCTTTTCAGCCTCCAACGGTGCAGCCTCCTGTCTCTTTTCTTCAGCAGCGAGTTCAATCTCGTCTATCTGCCTCTGGACTTCATCTATCTGTCCGTCGACAGCTTCCTTTCTGGTAATCCAGTCCGATGCTCCGCCTGTCAGATCTATCGCCTGTACAGCCTCAAGAAGTTCCTTGGCTTCAGCCAAAGCCAGTTCAGCGGATGTCACCTTTGCTGTCAGTTCGATCTCCCTGCCGGTTGCATCATAATCATATTTGGCATCGATAAGAGCCTGCTGTGCGTCTACCAGTTTGTCCTGGGCATCGTTGAGCGATCCGCGGACTTCTTCCACCTTATTGGTATAGTACTTCAACTGCTTCTTTTCATTTGCATTCAACTCTACAGTCGCAGCCTCGATCTGAGCCAGCACTGTCTGGTATGCATTTTCAGCCTCGGCAGTTGCAGCCTGGGCTTCAGCGAGTGCAGCCTTGTGATTCTCGGCCATCAGTTCCTTTTCATTGGCAAGTCTCTGCTGTTCGAGTTCCTGCTTGAGAAGCTCTGCCTGCAGCCACGCCAGCTGTACGGCACTGGCCTGCGCAGCTTCTGCTTCCTGAAGTTCGAGTTTGGTCTTTTCATAAGCCAGTTCGGCTTCAGCCAGCTCTACATCGATTTCTTTCAGTCTGTTATCAAGCTCCTGACCGGCCTTGATAGTTTCCTGAAGAGCAGCTTGGGCCTGTACGAGAGCGATTTCCGCAGTTTTGTACTGGGCTTCAGCCTTGATAAGTTCGGACTTTGCATTACGTAGGTTCTCAATGCCTGCCGGCTCCTCGTTCTGCAAACATGAGGACAGCGTAAAAATAGCCGCTGCACCAACCATCAGTAGAAGAATGGTTCTTTTCATAATTTGAGGGATTAGTTATTAATTTTAGGGAGTCCAGAAACTCCACACACACAATTTCTTCAAATATAATAATTACCCCCCCCCATTCCAAAATATTTTTTCAGTTTTTTCCGGAAAAATTTTAATATTGTATTTGTTTAACTTCATCGTTCCGGTTGACTTTCCCGATACGAATAAAGGCTAACTCAGTATCAACCACTGAATTAGCCTTTAAAAACGTGCTCCCTCAGGGGCTCGAACCCTGGACCCCAACATTAAGAGTGTCGTGCTCTACCAACTGAGCTAAGGAAGCAGAATTTCAAATACTGTCCGGGACAGCATCCTTGTGATCCGTTTGGGATTCGAACCCAAGACCCCAACATTAAAAGTGTTGTGCTCTACCAGCTGAGCTAACGAATCTTCCCATTTTCCCGAATCAGAAACATACTATTCCCGAATTGGGATTGCAAAGGTATGTCTTTCTCCTGAATTATCCAAATTTTATTTGATTATTTTTCTAAAACCTGATATCAAAGTTCAACCAGCTCTTTCAGAATCATTCTTCTGGCAGAACGGGCCCATTCAGGGAAAGCCTCTACCGGCCTGAACTTCTCGGAAAATTCCAGCAGGGCAGAAAGGTCAAAGAAATCAGAAGAAATACCGGCACCTGCACTGACAGCATCATACGCATTGCATTTCTGCTCTATATGAGACGGGACCATCAGAATAGGCTTGCCCAGATACATGGCTTCGCATACGGATTCGAATCCCGCAGTACTGGCATACGCCATACATCCGGCCATCTGACGGAGAAATTCCATATCATCCAGCAGATAAAAACTCAGCGTATCGTCTATCTTTTTCACAGGCCCCTCCGACCATTTGTCCCAGAAAAACCTCAGCTCCACGTCAGGATGCTCCGAATGCCATTTCATCACATCTTCCGAAAACCCGGAGTTCAGCATATATCCGTGAATATAACGGCCGGAAACAGGAACGGTATCCAGCACAGCCTCACGAAGGATAGGCGGAACTACCCTGATATGCCTTTCCGCATCATCCGCCATTTCACGGAAAGAAAGCGCAAGCTTCTTGCAAGCCCCGATGGATGTTATTCTCGTGAAAATCATCAGCCCTTCCGTCCCGGCTATCCCCGAATCATTCATGCGGAACCCGTCATGATGGAACAGATACTGGTGTCCTATACTGATATTCGGTATGTCTATCTTGAAATTAAAATAAGCGATACCGGTCAGAAGCTCATAGAAATTGACGACGACATCAGCTCCGGAAGCCCGTATCGCATCTTTCAGGAACATTATGCTCTTCAAGTACTGCGGAAACTTTTCCACATTATACAGTACGCTTTTAAGCATATTCACAGTACGGTTCTCCGCAGACGGCTGGAAATTCACGCTGTCGAACTGCCTAATCGGCGCGGAAACCCCCTTCACAAAGAAATCGGGAAGCTGCCTCGCCTGGCTTCTGCCTACCAGCATTCCTACCACCTGATGACCGTTTTCAGACAAGAGTTTCTCCAGAGCCATCGCCTGAGTCAGATGCCCCCTGCCCTCGCCCTGTACTATAAACAAATATTTCAAACCGCGTCCCATAACCGAATCAGAGATATTCTTCCCTGTATTTCATTATTCTCCAGTTTCCCTGCTCGTCTTCGAGCAATGCAGACATGGATTCCACCCAGTCCCCGGAATTCAGATACCGGATTCCGTCGATCATCCTGTCCTCCGGATAATGAATATGTCCGCAGATGACACCGTCGCAGCGCTTGGACCTGGCCAGATCCGCAAGCATTTTCTCAAACCCGGAAATAAATGAAACCGCCTGCTTAACCTTATGCTTTATCGCCTGCGACAGGGAAAAATACGGTTTTCCCTGCCTGCTTCTGAACCTGTTGTAGATGCTGTTGAACCTGAGCAGGGCCGTATAGCTGACATCTCCGAGCTTTGCCAGCCACTCCATCTTGGATGTCACACTGTCGAAGACATCTCCGTGCGTCACGAAATAGCGGTGCTCGCCGGACTCCAGAATATAATCCTGGAGGATACTGATATTGCCGAGGGTCACCGGCACGAGATTGTCCAGAAAATCGTCATGATTTCCCCTGAGATATACCACGTCCGTATCATATTCCTCCATCATCTTCATAATGACATTGGCGAATCTGGTATATTCCGGGCTCCAACGTTTGTCCGCCGACTTTTTCTGCAGCTGCCAGCCGTCTATGATATCTCCGTTAAGTATGAGACGGCTGCACTCGACTTTCTCCAGGAAATCGGCGGCCTCCTTCACCTTGGAATGTGCCGATCCTATATGGACATCCGAAATGATGACAGTCCTGTAATGTTTTCTATCTTCCATAACAGCCTATTTCTTAGCCGAATATTCCTTGATATGCTGCTCGTCGGCCAGCCTGCACACCAGCAGGGTGCCGTCCTTTTCCGCCACGACATATCCGTCAAGCCCCTCCAATACCGCCATTTTCACGGATGGCAGATGCACCATGCAGTCCCTGCAGCCAAAAATCCTGACATCCCCGCCGCTTACCACGGCATTCCCGTTCAGGTCGCGTCCGATATGGGTCCGGACTGATCCCCAGCTTCCCAGGTCACTCCACCCCAGATCGGCGGCCGTCACATATATGTCCGGCGACTTCTCCATCACCGCATAATCTATGGATATCTTTTCGCACTGCGGGAAAAATTCCTTCAGCGCCTCCGCTTCCCTGTCCGTATACAGATACGGGGCAAGACAGTCCATCGCCTGCGCTATACCGGGAGCGAACTTTCTGAATTGGGAAACTATGATCGCTGCCTTCCACACGAAGATGCCGGCATTCCAGAAATAATTCCCCTCGGAAAGATACCTGCGGGCGGTAGCCAGATCCGGTTTTTCCTTGAACGCCTTCACTTTCACGATTTTCCCGCAATCAGCCGCATCGGCGCATATATATCCGTAGCCGGTTTCAGGACGTGTCGGGACAATACCGACAGTAACTATGGCCGACTCCTTCTCCGTAAAATCGAGAGCCGCCCCGATGACCCGTCCGAACATGCCCGTATCAAGTACCAGAGCATCAGCCGGAGTCACCACGATATTCGCGTCCGGGTACATCGACATTATCTTCCAGCAGGAATAAGCGATGCACGGAGCAGTATTGCGGGGCTCCGGCTCCGCAAGGATATTTTCATCCGGGATTTCCGGCAGCTGGGCCCTGACCATGTCCACATATCCGGCAGACGTCACTACCCAGAAACGGGACATGCCGCACACAGGCCTGAACCTGTCTGCCGTAAGCTGGAGCAGGGACTTCCCCACCCCCAACATGTCGATAAACTGCTTCGGGGATTCCGGTGTACTGGCCGGCCACAGCCTGCTGCCGATACCTCCGGCCATTATCACTACATGAGTATTCTTTCCCATAAAATAACAAAAAGGATATGCCCTGTCGCGGACACATCCTCAAATATAACCATTTTTTCCGTTTCACCAACCCGCAAACTGTACAACTTCCGGGAAAAGCAGAAAATCAGAACGAAACGCCCAGCTTGAAACCGGCATTGTTCAGGCCTCCGATACCGAATGCCCCGCTTCTGTTCGTAGCATGGCTGTAATACACCGAAAGCTGAAGACCGAGATTGCTTTTGTTGAACGGATGCAACACTACTCCAGCCTCCGGGGAAACATAAAATCCCCACTGGCTGTCACGGACACCATATACTGAAAACAACTGGTATTCCCTCGCATAATTGGCCCCCAGCTTGGCCTCCACATACGGCTGTACCTTCTTCCATGCGAACCTGTACCGCAGAGTGGCCCCGAACGGAATCTGATACAGGGAATGATACTTGTCCGTAGTCACTGCAGTTCCGCTGTCCGGCATATATGTGGTCTTCGGGAAATATTCGTTATTCGTATTGAAACTTGCGAATACGCCGGCCGCCACCCTCGGCAGGAAATAATATCCGCCTTCCAGATAGCCTCCCCATCCGGATGCATTCCTGGAAAATCCGTTGGAGAACGCTCCGTTGAACTGCCATCCGGCATCCACATAATAGCGTCTTCCCACCTGGGCGTCCATATTGATTGCCGTGGCAATCACGGCTATTGCGATAATAATCATCTTTTTCATCTCATTTCCTCCTGAATATTTGTTATCACTCGGATATCCTGGACAGATACGGCGACTGAGCGAACGCCTGCCGTATGGCCGTCATGAATCTGGCATAATCCGTACGTGCGGAACCGGCATTGCCGTTGATCATGCAGCTCCACAGCACCGGAATACGTTCATCTTCGCCGGAAGCAGCCGTAAGATCCGCCATGTCTGCCATCAGGGAATGTGTGGAAAACTCGTACATGACAGGATATGGATAATACCATCCGCCGCCCCATGCGCCCCAGTAATAAGATGACCAATAGCCTGGGTAATCAAGCCACCAGTAAGGGTCAACATAGTCTATATAATAATCGGTATCAGCTACATAAGTCAGCTGTATCCCAAGATCGGCCTTTTCTTTCTCGTCGACCGGCACATACTCGAACCCGTTTTCTTCCATCATCTGCCTGTATGCCCCTACAAGTTCGTCCGTAAACGAATTGCGGACTTTTTCGCCGGCAAGGCGCGACTGCAGGACGACAACGCTGTCCGCTACAGTAAAGCTTGCATATTTACTGAAATCCGTTCCCTCCGCATAAGAAGTGGAAACCAGGAATTCCCCGTCCGCATCCACTACCGACGGCATCTTCTGGCATGAAGGGAATACCAATGCGGCTGCCGCCAATGCTGAAACAACTATTTTTTTCATTTCCTTTCCTGTTTAAATTCAAATCGATGAAACACACAATATCATAAACTCAGACCTTCAAACGATCGTGAAAACTCGTACGGCACGAGATAGCCCTCGAGCGTCACGTCATTCGAATTGAATGTCGGAGAAACAGACACCACCACCCTGTTGGTTCCGGGGTTTACAGTAAGAGATACAGTGGCGTTCACCCCGTTTCCGGTCACATTCATGGAGAAACGCATCCTGCCTTTCCGGTCATAGGATTTTTTCACATTCGAAGCCCGTCCTTCGACAGTGATACCGCCTACTCCGTTCGGACCGCTGTGAAAAGAGCTTGGCGAAATCTGGATTACGGCCCGGTCCCCTTTCATGGACACGAAATTCACGGTGGAATTTACCTGTACTCTCGTACCGTATTTGAACGTTACTGCATAAGCCTCTACAACGAACAGCGAATCGTTCAGGGCTTTCTGCGCCTGCAGCCATGAAAGGGTGTCCGTCACCGACTGCACTTCCCTATCTTCAGAGCTGCGTGAATTGAATTCCGCCATATCTGCTTTCCATCTTTCTATTCTTTCTTCCAGGGTCTCTCTGTCCTGGGCTGACCCTGCCACCCACACTGACGTGAATATCAGCAAAATCAAAAACTTTTTCATACCTTTATCACATTAGCTTCAAATCAGGAAAATGGAATAATTCCAAATTCCGGGGCCATACCAAGCAAGTGACGTGCCAAAACACTTTTCATCGCAAAAACGTCAGGGTAATCCACAACTGCAGTCAAGTTATCCACAAAACGCATATATTTACCTGAAAGGCTGCCAAACGTTTCATATTTTTATCTAAATTCGCGTAAATTATAAAGACAGAAATGGAAGCTATCACAAAGACTGATTTTTCTTTTCCCGGACAGGTAAGCAAATATGTGGGCAAAGTCAGGGATGTATATGATATAAACAATGAATATCTGGTAATGATCGTCACCGACAGGATATCGGCATTCGATGTAGTACTTCCCGAAGGCATTCCTTATAAAGGACAGGTTCTTAACCAGATAGCATCCAGATTCCTCGATGCTACCACAGATATTCTGCCCAACTGGAAAATAGCCGAGGCTGATCCTATGGTCACCGTCGGCCACAAGTGCGAACCTTTCAAGGTCGAAATGGTCATAAGAGGCTATCTTTCAGGACATGCGTGGAGGGAATACAAGGCCGGCAAACGCACTATATGCGGCGTCAACATGCCTGACGGCATGGTCGAGAACCAGAAATTCCCGGAACCTATAATCACACCTACCACAAAGGCTGCAGAGGGACATGACGAGGATATTTCCAAAGAAGATATAATCGCATCCGGACTTGTGTCCCGCGAGGATTATGAACAGCTGGAAAAATACACCAGGGCGATATTCCGCAGAGGGACTGAAATGGCTGCCGAAATGGGACTGATACTGGTGGACACCAAATATGAATTCGGAAAGAAAAACGGAAAGATTTACCTGATGGACGAAATACATACACCGGATTCATCCAGGTATTTCTACGCCGAGGGATACGAAGAAAGGCTGGCACGCGGAGAAAGACAGAAGCAGCTTTCAAAGGAATTTGTCCGTGAATGGCTTATGACCAACGGATTCCAGGGGAAAGAAGGTCAGAAAGTCCCTGAAATGACACCTGAAATCGTAAACGGCATTACTGCCAGATATATAGAACTTTACGAGAATATCACCGGCGAAAAATTCGTGAAGGCGGACAGTTCGCAGAATGTCCTCGAACGTATCAGGAACAATGTCCTGAACTGCCTGTCCTCACTCTAAATTTCATATATGAAACTGAAAAACATAACAGCTTCTCTGATGACGGCGGCACTGCTGCTGCCATTGTCATCATGTCTGAAAGACAAGCTGCATGATTCCACCCATCCGGAGACAGGCCTGGTAACCGTCACTGCCGACTGGAGCATACTCGGCGAGGACGCGGACGTGCCGGAAAGATGGACTGTATGCATCGGAGAAGACTATGTCGAGGAAGAAACCGGCAGCATACATGTTCCGGACTGCTTTTTCGAGCCGGGCGTCTATCGGATTGTCGCATATAATACGACTGAAAACATATCGGTTACAGACACCGTCGCATCTGTACTGCCAGTTGCCGGAAGCCGGCAGGATGCCGGGACTTTTGTCAGCGGACAGGCCGGACAGTTTTTCACATACGTCCGGGACACTACAGTTATGGCAGACTGTGACTACAGCATTACCGCGACATTCATGCAGCAGACCAGAGAACTGCGTCTGATAATCGGAGTTGAAGGCGACACTGCAGACAAGGTATCCGGAATCAGCGGATATATTTCAGGAGTGGCCGGGACTCTGGATTTCAAGAACGAGATCTGCGGAGCGCCGTCCAGCGTGGAGATGGACTTCACCAGGATCGAAGAAGGGGACAATGCAGGAAAATGGGCGGCTTCCGTCTGGCTGCTCGGCATTGCCGGCGACGAACAGACGCTGAAAGGCAACATTCTGTTCGAAGGAGAAAACCCGGCTCCGATGCCATTTACAGGAGATCTGACAGATGATCTGGCAGATTTCAATACGGAAAAGACGGTTCCGGCCATATTGACCACCACCATAAGCGATACGCCTGTCGAAGGAGATGTGGAGGCGGATCTCGGTGACTGGGATGTGGCCGACGGTGGAAATGTGGACGCCAACTGACATTTGGCTTGTAATTAAACCATTAAATTAAAATAACATGAAAAATTCGACCTTAGCTATTTCGTTGTTGACTACAATGGCTATTTTTTCAGCCTGCACAAAAGACGAATTGAAATCAGCGCCTGACGGCCCTGTAGCTCTGAAAGTGAACAGCAGTATCCTGACACGCGCCGCAGACACCAAATGGGACGCCAATGACAAGATCGGCGTTACCGGAACAAGCGGTGAAACCGATTACACAAACGTAGGCTTCGTCACTGCGGCAGGTGACGGGACTTTCAGTGTAATCAATGAAAGCGAGACCATATATTTCCAGAAAGCAGATGAAGAAGTGACTTTCACCGCATACTATCCTTATGATGAGGAACTCGACGGTAATGTAATCGAAAATGTGGACACATGGGAGCAGGCGAACCAGAAGACATTCGACTTCCTCTGGGCACAGGCCAAAGCCAGCAAGGCACTTCCTGTCGCCACTTTCAGTTTCGACCACAAGATGACCAAACTCGTGCTCACTGTCAAGGCCGGGGACGGAGTCAGCTTCGATGAAGTGAAAAACGCCAAACTCTCCCTGGGAGGCTTCAACCATATCGGTTCATTCAACATTTCCGACGGTACCACCCAGACTCAGAACAATGCTGCAGAATACGTTTTCGCAGGCAACACCACTGCCGAATACAATGCCCCATATACGGAAAACCAGGCCGAAAGCTCACGCTCGTATACACTTATAGTATTCCCTCAGGGCTTCCAGTCAAAACTTCCGTTCAAGGCTGAAATCACAGGAATGCAGACATTCGATGCTGAACTGGACTTTACTTCAGCAAACCAGAATGCCGGCGACGGCACACCTGCCAACTCATGGATCAAAGGACGCCAGTATAACATCAGCATCACGCTGAACAAGACCAGCCTCAGTATCGAAGGCTGCACCATCAATGCCTGGACCGAGGCTACTGACGACCGGGAAGTAGAAGCATACTGATCATAATAGTCAGTATATAAATTCTGCCTTTTCATCTTGTCCGGCCGGGGCGATGAGCATCGGCCGGACAACAATAAAAACCGAAGAATATGGAAATCCGTACATACTTACTCCTTGCAGCAACTGCGGCTCTGACAGCCTGCAGCATGAACGATATTGCTGTAGAAAATGTCCCCGTAACGGCACAAGTCTCGGCTGGCATAAGCACCCGTGCTGCCGGTACATCATGGGATAAAGGAGATGCTATCGGCATTTCCACCGAAGCCGGGACACAGACCAGCTATACCAACATGAGGTATGTGACAGCCGGCACCGGAACTTTTTCATACGAAGGAGAAGGAAATAACGGCATCCTCTTCAAAATCAAGAATGAGACCGTGGCATTCAATGCATATTATCCGTACGACGGCCATGACGGGGAACTCCCTGAAGCCATTGAGGAAAATACGGGGGACCAGACCAGGCAGGCGGAATATGACTTCCTGTTCGCCGACGGGGCTACGGCAGGACTCGACAGTCCTGATCTGAGATTCGAAGGCGGGGCATGTTTCGACCACATGATGAGCAGGCTCGTACTGAATATCACGGCAGATCCATCCACAGGAATATCTTCCGACGACCTGCGGAACGGAAATTACATGATTTCCGGCATTCGTCACTGGGGCTTTTTCGACCCGGCTACAGGCACGGCGTCTGCCGATCAGACCAGACAGCCGGACAACATGTGGAGAATCAGCGCCACTCCTGCAGGCAACGGCAGTATCCGCACATATACGCTGATACTGTTCCCTCAGAACGCAAGCCTGACTTTCCATGCCGAAATCGGAGGTAAAGAATACAGCTGCGATTTCCAGCTGAAACTGGAGCCGTCCGTTTCCTATACATACGGAATAACATTGAAATCAGATTCCTCTGCCGGTACACCCGGCAATTCCAGAAGATTCTCCCGGACAAACGCGGCAACGGAAGCCGCAGGTTCACTTGAGGCTGTCCAGCCTTTCTGAGACAAGTTCAGGCATATAATCTCCGTTGGCACGATAGTGCGGCGCATACAGGCACACGACTTCTGTCACCGGATTCGAAAATTCTCCGGACTGAGTCACTATCAGTGTTTCCGATACGACAGTCGTCTCTTCCGGCAATACTTCCATATACCATATACTCCTGTCGGACTTCACTTCACGGTAAGAATAACCGATTCTGGTAAAGTAAATGCCCGACAGCTGTTTCTCCGGCCTCAATGAAGCATATCTCGGGGCGGTCAGCCGTACAAAACTCCTGTTCCCGGCGCTCCACAATTCATGAACAGCCAGAATCCTGTCTCCGACATTCAGGGTATCTCCATCTGAGAGTTCCCTGTATCCGGCATATCCGGAATTTTCGGCATCAGCCACATCATCTTCCACCAGATATCTGGTTTTCACGGAAATATCATTGCCGGAAGCCTTGATTCCGGCAAAAGGTTTCCGATACTTTTGGGTCAATACCAGGATCTTTGCGGAAAGCAGGTCGGAAGAGCCGTGCATGACGGCATCGAGAGCAAGCAGATAAGCCGGATCCTCTCCCCAGGACTGTGTTTCTTTCTGTATCATAATCCACAGCCTTATACCGTCTGCGATTCTGCCGGAATACGCATCCCCTGCATATTTACTGTACCCGTCCATCAGCCTGCACAAGACTGAATGCGCGTAGAGTTCGTTTTCGAGCAAGCCTCTGAACGGCATGACAGCATTAGGGTAATACTTTCCTCCGGAACGATGGTCTGCAGCATATTCCTTCAGGGAATCCATATACCTGGAGAGAGATGACGACAACTTTCCGTTTATTCTGATGCCGGCAGTTGCGGCAAAGGCATTTTCCTCCGCAGTCAGTAAATTCAGCACGGTAACGGCACGGCGGGCCTTGTACAATACATGGCCGGAAGGGTAAGACTTTTCCTTTCCGTGAAGATATTGCCTGGCCTGTCTGGCGAAAAGTCTTGCGGTCTTGCCGTCCCTGTCCGCCGGAAGAGGTATCCCGGCATAAAGGGACCTTACATACAGGTACTGGCCGAGATTTATATCGCAGGCAGGAATGGAATGCCTTTCCGCAGAAAAATAATATCCGTCAAGGTATCCGACAGCCCTGCGCGCAGCAGCCAGAATACTGTCATCTGCAATGCCTTCCTTCTCCATTACAGATATGTATTCCAGAACGACTGCAGTCACCAGAGGTGAAGATTCTGCACCTTTCAGCCACGCGAATCCTCCCCCTGAATTCTGGTATGACAGTACCTCCTTTACCATACTGTCATAGCCGGTACATATTCCTGACTCCCCTGCAAGCCTGTGCGCCAGACAGGAGGCAAGACAGGCCGAAACAACTGAAATCACATCCGGCGACTTCTGTTCCACACTGGCCGGTATCGCGTCACGGAGCATCTCCGATATGGAAATCTCTTCGGACACTGCCCCGTAGCCGGAAACATTCACGAATTCCTCCCTCAGCTTCATGTAAAGAGAGTCTGCAGACATTCCTGGAATAAGGAGACCTGAATGCGATTCGTACAATGTCTGTTCCGGGGCCGAGACAGGAACGGTCACGAATACTCCGTCCGAAACGTCGTCCGAAGTCCTGTAAACGATTTTTATTCCGAGCGTATCGATATCGTCCGGGACGCTTATTCCGAATCCGGTCTGCACCGCATCTCCGGCAGTCACCGATTCAGGCCTGTTCATGACCAGAATCGGAGCAGACGAGCGGTAGTCTCCCCCGTCGTAAAGAGACACCGACAGTGTCCCTTCGACATCGGCCCCGGATACATTCGACAAAGCTACCTGCATGTCATACTCGTCTCCGCCATACAGATAAGCCGGCTGCATGACAGAAACTGTCACAGGAAGCGAAACAGTCATTTTCTGCCGGAGAGCGTTATTGTTCATCGACCTGTCATGTGCGAAAAGCGACACATAATAAGAAGAAAGCTTGTCTCCTGCAGTGAAACCGAATGAGATCACACCGTTTTCATCCGAACGGAGGAAGGGGTAAAACGCCAGTACGTCAGCGAAATTTTCCCTTACCTGAACATCGGCAAAAGCGCTGCCGGAAGACTTTGCCACGGCTGAATTCCGCACTGCGTCCGTTGCGGCGCTGACGTTTTCCGCCGCAGCCATCCTGAACACCGGAGAAGTTCCTGCCAGCTGGAACGGCAGCATCCCGTCAGAGCCGAATCTGAATGACGGGGAATGGCCGCGCCCCGTAATACCGCCGTTACAGTAAGATCCTGAAACATAAGGTATCCTGACATACGGGACGACTCTCTCCCAGATATTGGGACTGACAGCCTCTGTCGTGACATCGAATACCGAAACGGCGCATTCCACCCCTGGCAAAGTACGGATTTCATAAGAACAGATATTGCCAGGCAGTGCCTTGTCCGTGAAACGGGAGAAGGCAAGAGGAAGAAACATGTCTCCCGCAGGCCGCCTGAAATCATGGCTGAAGGAATAGTATTTCCCGTTTCTGAAATATATGACACCCAGCCGGACCACATCCGGGTATGAATCCTTGTACTCATAATCAAGAGTCTTCAGAGAGCCTCTCTCCCCGGCCTTTCCGGCAAGATACACCTTCCCTGACTCCAGACATTCTCCTTTTTCACCGAACAGCTGGACGACTGCCCATACAGGCCCGGCAGAAGCCCCGAACTGCAGCCTTATGTCGTCCGACGGCAATACTTTGAAAAAGTTCTCGAATGATGTTTCAAGACTTCCGTCACCGTCATCCGACTTTACCAGATCATAGACGCACGTTTTTTCCCTGCCGGACTCCGATACCGATGCCTTTAAACGATAAGTACCTGACGGCCATGAAGAAAGATCCAGCCATATTTTCTGTCCGGACACAGTTTCCCCCGAAGTCAGCAGACTGTCCCGATGGTACAACCGATAAATGACTTTTCTTCCGGGCAAAGATTCGTAACCGGCATTCATGACATTGAAAGAAGCCACGATGAAACTCCCGTTGACAGCTTTCAGACCGTACACTCCGGCAGAATCCGTTTCAGCATTCCGGTCCCAGCCTTCAGGATTCATTATCATGGCCTCTGCCTCGTTTTCTATCTCGGCCTCCAGATAAAAGCCGTCTATAATGATACTTTCGTCGAACTCGTATGTCTCACCTGTGGCATCCACGACCTTGACGGCAATATTATGATAGAAATAATCGCCGGCCTTCCCGTCGCCGGCAATGAAACCGAACTCGAAATATCCGTCGGCAGCCACCTCCAGCCGGCCTTCGCTCTGGAGTTCATTCCATATCGATACTCTGTAGGTCACATCCGCAGCAGCGAGCGACCTGCCGTCATGACTTTCCAGTCTTCCCCTGACTTTTACGGTATCGCCCGGAAAATATATGTCATCCTGAGGCTCGAATCTGACAGTAAATGTAGGAAGTACGAACTCGTCCACTGTCACTGCCGTACTCGCCAGAGTGCTGCCTCCGTATCTGACACACAGCGTAAACCATCCGTTCATATCCGTTTCAGGGATACGGAAACTGCCTGAAACGGAGCCGAAATCATTCACTGTCAGAGTATCGGCAGCGACTGTCTTTCTCGATGAATTTATGAGTTCGGCTACAACAGGTCCGGCGCCGGTCCATACCTTATACATTGTTCCGGACAGCCCGGCACTGCTGTCCGGCAATTTTTCATATAGTATTGCCTTGAAATTCAGTGTATCTCCCGGATTATAAGCTGCCCTGTCAGTGATAAGTGCACAAGACGGCACATCCGGCTGAAGTGCGGCTTCCGGGTATGGTTCTCCCTTGAAAATATAGTCAGTCCCGGTCTGTCTGACAATCCCGTTTTCATCAGTATGGCTGCACATGATCCTGTATGTGCCATTTTCCTCCGGAAATACTGCATCGAGAAGAGTAAACCCGTCAAACGCCACATTTTCCAGACGCGTGACGAGGCTGTCCCTGTAATAAATGTCCACATCGGCTTTATCCACCGGTTTTCCGCTCAGAAAATCAGCAAGATAAACGGCAAGTCCCCTGTCCTGCCACTGCCATGCCATCGAAACGGTATATCTCTCATAAGCAAAGGATGTCTCCGTTTCTCCGCTGCTGCAGCATATGATATACTTCCCGTCATCCATTACAGGAAGTACAAGATCCAGAGTGTCAGGAATATAATAGCTTTTCAAAGGAGAATCCAGGAACTTTTCGTACACCACGGTGCTGTCTGCATCCAGAATCCTGACATCCACATTTCCGAGATTCTGCAATTCTATCCGCAACGTATCCGTATTTTTTATGACTCCGGCGCGGATTCCCTTAAAATCCAACATCTTCGCAAGCTCGGAAGGATATGTGCATGCTTCGGTCAGAGAATACTCTTCTTTCATTTTCCTTCTGGACTTCCCGAAATTCGCGCACTCCTGTCTCAAGGCAAGATAATCGTCAGAAGAAGCATCGGGAGATGACTTCAGAGCCTCGAATTTCATTCTGACAAGTTCCTGCAGTGCATAAAATTTCATGCCTTTGTCATGGTATTTCGCAGCATACGCTTCCAGGGCATCTTGCCGCTTCCCGGTACTGTCGCGCGGAATGCCGTCCACCCGGACAAATTCCATGAACGCGGCCTCCGGATACCTGTCACCGATACACTCTTCAAGCAAGGCTGCCGCCCTGATTCCGGTTCCGGAGCTGTCACGCCCGGTATAAGGGACCGAATAACTGTTTCGCATGAACGCAGACCACAACAGATATTCATAATCGCTTCCGATATTGCCGGCTATAACCTCCGGAATCCGTCCGTTCCCGGCAAACCTGTCCTGTGTATAGAACTGGTCATTTTTCTCACGGCGCAGCTCTTCAGACGCAGCAATATCGTCAATATCGGGGCGTTCCATATTCAATGGCCATACTTCTGCCAAATTCCAGGTCACTACGGGAGAACCGAAACCTGTTACCCTGCTTTCGAGCATGGCAACCGTATCCTGTACATTTTTCCAGTTGTACGACCTCACGGCTCCGGGATATCTTCTGACTGCATCATAGAAATCCCACGGCAGACGGCGGTCTTCGGCCTTGCCGATTATCCGGGCCAGAATCTTTTCCTGACTCTGAGGCAGGTCCTTCTCGACTGCCTCGGCATATTCTTTCCAGTCTTTGACAAGTACATGCCCGTCGGCATCGCGTTTTACTGTCTTTGCCGAAACTGCCGCTGCGGACGACAGCAGGATAGCGGCAGTCATCGCCATGAACACGGCGACTGACTGCAGAAAATTTTTCCGGATAACAGCCATATCAAATCATTTTATTTCCGAACATATTCTGCCGCCTCGGCCACGACATAAGTACTTCCTCCTACATAAATCAGAGGTCTTGCACCCGGATTTTCCTCTATGATTCCGGCATACCTTTCAAAAGCTCTGGATAGAGCGTCTTTCACACATCCGGTACTTTCTGCGAGCGGCGGTTCAATTCCCGAAGAAGAACAGAACGTCAAATATCGTTCCAGGAGAACCCCGGCAGGAAGGGCTCGCTTTCCGGAAGCATTCGTGAAAATGTACTCCGCTTCACGCGGCATGAGCGGGAATATGGCGGATATATCCTTGTCGGCAGCTGCTCCATATACTATAATAAGGTGCGTATACGTACCTCTGTCCAGGTATTGCCCCAACTGGGCGAAATTATATTTCAGGCCGTGGGCATTGTGGCCGATATCGGCGATTACGGGCGGTTTCCGGGATATCATTTCCCATCTGCCGTGAAAATCCATCCGCGATGCCGTATGGATCAGAGCCCCGGCGATGACATCGTGTCCGTTCCCCGGACCTGCGGAAGACCTGAACAATTGCGCCAACGGCGCAAAGATAGCGGATGAGGTATCCGAAACCAGGACATCCAAAGCAGTAAGGGCAGTCCGCAGATTCTTCTCCTGATAGATTCCCTGAAGATCCATTTCCGCGAGCAGCCTCTCCTTCAGGGGCCACAGCACCGGTTCGCTCCTGTCCGCGAAATGCAGCAGGGACATGATTTTCTTCCTGTCGCCCATATATTCCGGATCCGGAAGATTAGTATACAGAACCTTGCGTTCGAACACCGGGTCCGTTTCAGGGTCCGACTCTCCTATTACCGCCGGAGTACGCGGCTTGATGATACCTGCTTTCTCGAATGCTATTTCACCGAGCGTACCGCCCAGCATGTCGCAATGGTCCAGCCCGATATTGGTTATGACACTCAGTACCGGGGATATGATATTGGTACTGTCCAGCCTGCCTCCGAGACCTGTTTCTATGACAGCGGCATCTACATCCCTCGAAGCGAACCAGTCCAGTGCCATCATGGTGGTTATTTCGAAAAACGAGAGATCCAGGTGGTCGGACGTACTCCCCCATCTGTTCACGAAGTCCCAGACTTCCCGTCTGGAAATACACTCTGCCCGTACCGCGCCGGAACGTCCGTCCAGTATCCTCATCCTTTCGCGGAAATCCAGAATATGGGGAGAGGTGTACAGCCCTGTCCTGAGACCGGATGCGGCGAGTACCGAAGCCAGCATGTTCGAAACCGAGCCTTTTCCGTTCGTTCCGGCTATGTGGACGGACGCGAACCTGCGGTGAGGATGGCCTGCAAGCTGGTCGAAAAACAACATATTGTCTATTCCGGGCTTGTACGCCTGTCCTCCCACTTTCTGGAAAGACGGGAAACGTATAAAAAGCCTTTCTATCATTGCAGCGTACTCTGCATCGGAAAATTCTTCCATAATCTGACTGTTTTGGCGGCAAAAATAATTCAAAGTCCTGACAAAAATACGATTTCACGGAATGTGTTGCCCCGCCGGAAACATAAAATTATCGTTTTTTCATCGCAACAACACCTGTTTTTTGTATCTTTACAAAAATTGATTCCGTATGAAACGTTCAGTATCAGCCTTGTATTCCTCATACATCATCGACGGGACCAGAATGGACTATACGCCGGCCCAGATGCTCGATGACTGCATGCCGGCAGATGCAAGAGGGAAGGATGAGGATACCGTCGGATATGACAGCATCGTGGATGAAATCGCGGACCACACGCCCAGAAAAACGGCCTACGACAGCGGCAAGATTCTGGACTATCTGGACAAAGTCTTGAAAATCATGGATAAGACCAGTCTGCCGGCGACAGTTTTTCCGAAATCGTATACTAAAAGGAAAATAGCTGCCGCGCTGATATCCACGCTCTGGAAAAAAGGGCATTTCGCTCTGGAAGATCTCGGAATCAGGGCATACTGGAAATGGGACTGCGCCCCTTTAGGCAATATGGCGGCATTCTATTTTTCTGCCGAAGCCGCAAGCCAGTATCTTTTCGACCTCGGCATAAGGCTCGACGAATATTCATTCGTGAAAACGCAGGACACTTCAGACGTCAGTTTTTCAGTCATGGCAGAGAGCGCCTCACAGGAACAGGACAACAGCGAATACGACTTTTTCAACGAGCATGAAGCCAGGGAAATAAGATACTGCTGGCTGTCGGATGAAAACAAATGTCCCGACAGAATAGCGGATGATCCGTCATCATGGCTTATCTACATCCCTTTCGACACATGCGAGTACCGGCTTGGAAACTCGATGCTCGAAGCGGCTGCCGGAGTGAGCGGTGACAAGGCTCCGGAAATACAGGATCCGGACTATTTCATGGATTGTTTCGAAGTGGTGAGGGAGCTGGTGGAAGACGGTGTGATAATTTCCGGGACAGGTACCGGCCCCGGCGGTCTGGCTGCAGCTGCTGCAAGACTATGCGAAGAAAGCGGCATTTCCATCGATATCAGCGGCATAGAAAGATCGTCCGGAGAAACTGACATCATCCGGATACTGTTCTCGGAAATTCCGGGAGTCCTGATACAGATAAGCGATGCCGACTATGACTATATGGATGCACAGCTGCTCCTGCAGGATATCGCATATTTCCCGATAGGGCACCCTTCGCAGACGCCAGGATTCTCGGTAGTCCACGGAAAGAAATCCGGAGTCGCGGAAATACTGGCATCTCTGGTACAAGGAAACTGACACACTCTCGATATTATGGAAACTGACTCTGACAATACCCGGAGAAAGTCCGGAAAACCGAAGATATTCGTACTGGACACGAATATCATCCTGCATGACTATATGGCCATCAGGAAATTCCAGGACAATGACATCGTTATCCCGATGGCCGTACTCGAAGAGCTCGACAAATTCAAGAAAGGAAGCGATAATCTGAGCTACAACGCACGCGGGTTCATGCGGGAACTCGACAAACTCAGCGGGAACGACATGTTCGGCAAGGAAGGGGTACCCATCGGCAAAAGGCTGGGGAAAATAAAGGTAGAACTCAACCATCCTTTCCCCGATGAACTGAAAGGCTGTTTTCAGGATGACACCCAGGACCACAGGATACTCGCCACAGCCATCTGGGTAAAGAGCCGGAATCCGGACAGATTCGTGGCTCTCGTCACCAAGGACGTGAATCTCAGGATGAAGTCCAAGGCCGTAGGCATGGAAGCCCAGGATTATCTGACCGACAAGATAGAAGAATCAAGAGTAGAATATACGCGCAATGAAGTCATCATAGCGGAAAATCCTGACCCGGATGCCATAAAGGGTCTGATCAACGGACAGGGCAGCATGCCATACGGAGACTTCTGCAAGGAAAAACCGGCACCGAACCAGCTTTACAAGTTCAGGTGGGAGCAGAACGGAGGACACAATACCGTCTGCGCCAGATATGATGACAAAAGCAGGAAAATCGTTCTGGTCAAGTCCAGGTATGCATACGGCATATCCCCGCGGAATGACGAACAGAAATTCGCATTGGATGCATGTCTGAATCCGGAAATCAAGCTGGTGTCATTGACCGGCGGAGCCGGCACGGGAAAAACATTGCTCGCCCTGGCGGCGGCACTTGAGCAGGAAAGGGATTTCGAACAGATAATACTGTCGAGACCGACGGTCATACTCGGAAACCAGGAAATAGGCTTCCTGCCGGGCGACCAGAAGAGCAAGATGAGTCCATTCATCCAGCCCCTGATGGATAATCTGAACGTTATCAGGCACTGTGTAAGGCCGGGCAGCAAGCAGGCCATGAAAATCGATGCCATGCTGAAGGAGGAGAAACTTCTGATCTCGCCTCTCGCATACATAAGGGGAAGGAGTCTGGGCCGCGTATTCTTCATAGTCGACGAGGCGCAGAATCTCACACCTCATGAGATAAAGACCATCATAACCAGAGCAGGTGATGAAACGAAAATAGTGTTTACAGGCGACATATTCCAGATCGACCAGCCGTATCTGGACATGTATTCGAACGGGTTGACCCACCTGGGAGAGAAGATGGCAGGGCAGCCTCTTTTCGAACATGTGAACCTGACCAAAGGCGAAAGGAGCGAACTTTCCGAAATAGCCAGCAGGCTGTTGTAAAAACAGTTTAAAAGCATCAGGCATGTTTTTTCATATTATTGTGACAAAATTTCATGATTTTGTCACAATAATGTTCATATATAGGAAAATTTATATTATTTTCGCAATCCGCCGTACCGATACGGCTTCAGTTTGAATATTAATACACGGAATCTATCTGATATTCTAATTTATTATAATTTTTTCTTATGGAAGATAACAAGAAAAGGGTCTACCGCTTCGGAGGCAAAACTGCTGAAGGAGACGGTACCATGCGTAATCTGCTGGGAGGAAAAGGTGCGAATCTGGCAGAAATGTGCAGGCTGAATATCCCGGTACCGGCCGGTTTCACCATTACTACAGAATGCTGCGCCGAATACTACCAGCTCGGAGGAGGCTATACCGAAGCTCTGAAAGCTGAAGTAAAGGAAGCCATGAGGGCTACGGAAAAAATCATGGGCATGAAATTCGGCGACAAGGATAATCCGCTTCTGGTCAGCTGCCGCTCCGGTGCCCGCAGTTCGATGCCTGGCATGATGGACACCATCCTCAACATAGGACTCTGCTCTGCAACTATTCCGGGTATGATCAAGAAAACCGGGAATCCGCGTTTCGTATATGATGCATACCGCCGTCTCATCATGATGTATTCCGACGTGGTGATGGAAAAGGCTGAAGGCATAGAACCGGAAGACGGGCAGGGTATCCGCCAGCAGCTGGACAGGATGATGGAGGAACTGAAAAAGGCCAAAGGATACAAGTCCGATACGGATATCACTGCAGAAGAGCTTCAGGACCTGTGCGGAAAATTCAAGGCCAGAATCAAGGAAGTGCTCGGAGTGGATTTTCCTGACTCGGCTGAAGCGCAGCTCTGGGGAAGTATCGGAGGCGTATTCAAGTCATGGAACGGGAAACGCGCCATAGCATACAGGAAAATCGAGAAGATTCCTGATGACTGGGGCACTGCCGTAAACGTACAGTCCATGGTATTCGGAAACATGGGAAACACTTCCGCTACCGGAGTGGCTTTCTCCAGGAATCCGGCCAACGGAGACAACAAATTCTACGGCGAATGGCTCATAAATGCACAGGGAGAGGATGTAGTGGCTGGTATCCGCACTCCTAACCCTCTGAATGAAGCTACAAAGAATCCTCACAACGCCAACCTCGAATCGCTCGAAAAAGCGATGCCTGAAGTCTACAAGGAGCTGGATGCCATAAGGCTCCACCTCGAAGACCATTTCAGGGACATGCAGGATATCGAATTCACCATACAGGACGGGAAACTCTGGATGCTCCAGTGCCGTATAGGAAAAAGGACCGGTCTCGCCGCCCTTAATATGGCCATGGACATGCTGGATGAAGGCATGATCGATGAAAAGACTGCGATAATGAGGGTTTCTCCTTCACAGCTCGACGAGATCCTGCATCCTATCCTCGACTCGGCTTCGGAAAAGAAAGCCCAGGTCATAGCGAACGGACTTCCGGCAAGTCCGGGCGGCGCGGTAGGAAAGGCCGTCTTCACATCGGAAGCTGCCATGGCTGCCCAGAAGAATGGAGTAAAGACTATCCTTATCCGTGAAGAGACATCCCCTGAAGATGTGGAAGGAATGCGCGCCGCTGCAGGTATCCTGACACAGAGGGGCGGTATGACGTCGCACGCCGCTCTCGTGGCCCGCGGATGGGGCAAATGCTGCATAGTAGGCTGCGAAAGCATGCACATAGACCTGGACAAGAAGATCGCCAAGTTCAAGGGCGGTGTCGAGATACATGAAGGGGACATAGTCAGCCTCAACGGCGCCAAAGGTCTGGTGTATGCAAGCGAGATAGATACGATGGACGCTTCCGAGAATCCTCGTTTCATCAAGTTCATGAACATCGTGGACAAATACCGCAAGCTCGGTGTCAGGACCAATGCCGACACTCCGGAAGACGCCCAGCGCGCCCTTTCATTCGGAGCTGAAGGAATCGGTCTGTTCCGCATCGAACACATGTTCTACGGAAAGAATTCCGAGACTCCGCTGGCAAAACTCCGCAAGATGATCCTTTCCAGGACAGATGACGAGAGAAGGGCGGCGCTCGACGAACTCGAACCATACATCAAGGCTTCCGTAAAAGGCACCATGAAAGTTATGGACGGCAAGCCGGTTACATTCCGTCTTCTGGATCCGCCTCTTCACGAATTCGTACCTCAGACGAAGGACAAGAAAGAAGAGCTTGCACACGAACTCGGTATCAGTGAAGGCGAAATAGAGAAGAGAGGCGCATCTCTCCATGAAGTGAACCCGATGATGGGACACAGGGGCGTACGTCTGCACGTGACATATCCGATGATTTCAGAAACACAGTTCAGGGCTATTTTCACAGCTGCCGCCGAACTTCAGGAAGAAGGTCTTCACCCTATGCCTGAAATAATGATTCCTGTGACTGTCTCTCAGAGAGAACTCCAGTTCCAGAAAGCCATCTGCGTAAAGGTAAAGGCTGAAGTCGAGGCTGCCACGAACCAGCACATCGACTACAAGTTCGGTACGATGATCGAGATTCCTCGTGCAGCCCTGACTGCCGACAGGATGGCCAAGACTGCCGAATTCTTCTCTTTCGGAACCAACGACCTGACCCAGATGACATTCGGATTTTCGAGAGACGATGTAGGCACTTTCATGGGCGACTATCTCGGAAACAAGATTCTGGACAGCGATCCGTTCCAGACTCTCGACACCAAGGCTGTAGGCAAACTGGTAAGTTATGCGGTGAATGCAGGACGCGAAACCAGGCCTGAACTCAAATGCGGAATATGCGGTGAACACGGAGGAGATCCGGCATCCGTAGAGTTCTGCTACAAGATCGGGCTGAATTATGTTTCATGCTCTCCGTTCCGCGTACCTATCGCCAGGCTGGCTGCCGCCCAGGCTGTCGTAAAGGACGAAGCCGGGAAATAATCCGGGCATCTGCAGAGAGTCCATACGAGACTGTCGTACGACTCTCTTTCAATAATTCAAAAAGGATTTACCCGCATGGGTGAATCCTTTTTTGAAAAAATGTATATTTGCCAGCCTATATTATCTGACTGAAATGGAAGAATTGGACATCAGGACCAGGGAAAGAAAGATTTTCCGGGTCACCATCATAGGGAGCATCACGAACCTGCTGCTTCTGGTTTTCAAGTTCGCGGCAGGTGTTATCGGACAGAGCGCCGCGATGATAGCAGATGCAGTGCATTCGCTGTCTGATTTCATCACCGACATCATCGTGATCATTTTCGTGAAGATCGCGAACAAGCCGCAGGACAAGGATCACGATTTCGGACACGGGAAGTATGAGACATTGGCGACAGCCATCATAGGACTCATCCTCTTTTTCGTCGGGGCCGGCATATTCTGGAACGGGACGAAGTCGATCTGGGGCTTCCTGCACGGTGAGGCATTGGAAGAGCCCGGCATGATAGCATTGTGGGCGGCATTGATTTCCATCGTATCGAAAGAGGCGTTGTACCAGTACACCAAAATAACCGGCGACAAGATGAACTCGAAATCCGTGGTGGCGAATGCCTGGCATCACAGAAGCGACGCGCTCTCGTCGATAGGGACGGCCGTCGGCATTGGCGGAGCCATCCTTCTGGGCGAGAACTGGAGAGTGCTGGACCCGGTGGCTGCCGTAGTGGTGAGCTTTTTCATCATCAAGGTGGCGTACAAGCTGTTCAAGCCATGCATCGATGAACTGATAGAGGCTTCACTGCCGGATGAGACAGAAAAGGAAATCACGGACATACTGCTGTCGTTCCCGCAGGTCAGCAGCCCTCACAACCTGAGAACCAGACGGATAGGGAACAACTGTGCCATGGACGTCCATGTAAGGATGGACGGGAATATGACAGTGGAACAGTCGCATGCCATCACGCGCGAAATGGAGACTAAGCTGAAGGAACTGCTCGGCAGCGGGGCATTCATCAGCATCCATGTCGAGCCTGTGAAGCCTGAGCCGAAGGGCGATTAGGCCTGCTGCAAGCCTTTCGCCCTGACGTAGCCGCGGAATCTTTCCAGGGCCTCTGCCAGGCGTGCACGCGGACATGCCAGATTCCAGCGCTGGTATCCCTCGCCTTCCGGGCCGTACATGGAGCCTGCATTCAGCCATATCCCGGCCTTGTCTTTCAGGTCTTCCTCCAGAGCCGCCGATGTCATGCCGAGGACGCCGCAGTCCATCCATGCCAGATATGTGCCTTCCAGCCTGGCCACCGGAAATTCCGGCAGATTCTTCCTGCAGAAATCCAGAATGAAGTCATAGTTCCCTTTCAGATAGACCAGAAGCTGCTCCAGCCAGTCTTCGCCTTCGTTATAGGCGGCTATGGTGGCGATGACACCGAAAGGATTCACATCGCACACTTCGTTTATGTTTATGGCCCGGTCTATCTTCGCACGTATTTTCTCATCGGCCGCGACTATGTTCGCTATCTGAAGCCCGGCTATGTTGAAAGCCTTGCTCGGAGATATGCAGGTGGCGGAATTCATGAGGAAATCTTCTGAAAGCGAAGCGAACGGGATGTGCTTGGACCCCGGATAGACCAGCTCGCAATGAATCTCGTCGGAAATGACGAATACTTGATGTTTCCTGCAGATTTCCCCCATTCTGGCCAGCTCCTCTCGCGTCCATACACGTCCGGACGGATTGTGAGGACTGCAGAGGATGAAGACTTTTACCTGCGGGTCGGCAGCCTTGGCCTCGAAATCGTCGAAATCTATGGCATATGTGTCACCAGTACGTACCAGAGGGCATGATGCCGCCTCGCATCCGTTGTTCCTGATGGAAGAATAGAAACAGTTGTAGACAGGAGTCAGGAGCAGGACCTTGTCGCCGGGCACAGTCATCGCCTTCAATATGGCAGAAATGGCCGGTACGACACCGGAAGTGTATATTATCCAGTCTTTTTCGATGTGGAGGCTATGCCTGCGTCCGAACCATCCGATGACTGAGTCATAGTATTCCTGAGGGACCTTCGTATAGCCGAAAATGCCATGCTCTACCCTTTTCTGCAGGGCATCCGTCACAGGCTTCGCCGTCCTGAAATCCATGTCTGCCACCCAAAGCGGCAATACCCCTTCCGGAGCGTTGTCCCATTTATAGGAATTGGTCCCGCGACGCGGGATTATCTCGTCAAAATCGTATTGCATATATTCGTTTTAATGTGAATCATTGGCCGTCATGGCCATCATGGCAGGATCAGGCATTCCTGCGGATTTCTATTCTGCAGTCGGCAGGAGCCTTGATGTTCTCGTCGATAGTCACGGAGCCTATGCTGTCGGCGACGATATGACCCGACATAGGATTCTTGATATTCGTGACAGCTCCGCGTATATCGGCATTCAAAGTGCTGTATTCGAATGCCCTGTCGCATGAAGGGTCGAATGTGCAGTTCTCCAGGACCAGGTCATGCGCATAGCAGAGTGGCTGCTCCCCGCTGATATGGCAGTTCACCAGACGGAGATTCTTCGAATGCCATCCTAAATATTCCCCGTTCAGTTCGGAATCGTAGATGGTGACATTCTCCACTTCCCAGAAAGCGTCCTTCGTGGTGATCTTCGCATGGTGTATCTCGACATTCTTCACATACTGGAAGACATATTTGCTGTCGCTTTCCAGTCCGTCCACGTATATGTTTTCGCTGAACATGAACGGGTACGTGCCGTCATGCAGCTTCAGATTCCTGACCCTGATGTCACGGCATCTCCAGAAAATCTCGTCGGCATCGTTGATCGCGACGTTTTCGATTTCGATATCGTGCATCTCGCGGAACATTTTCGGTGCGTCTATCACCGTATCGGACATTTTCAGATGGTCGGAGTACCATAGCGCCGACCTGCCTCCGACAGCGAAATAACAGTTCCTGATGGAGAAGCCATGGACATGCCAGAAAGGATAGTTTCCTTCGAAACGGCAGTTCTCTGCCTCGATATTGCTGCATTCCTTGATGGCTGATTCGCCCTCCCGGATGATGACATTTTCCAGACGGAGGTCATGAGAGGCGAAAAGCGGCCTCTCTCCGCCGAATTCCTGATTTGCTATCGTTTTCATAATATAATGTCTGTTCTACGAATTATTCTATACCGGAGATTCCGACGGAATATCGACATGATTTCTCCGGAATCCCATTTTTTCTGCGTATCACCAGGCTTATACAGACTATTGCGTCTCGTTCCTGAGGTCACGCCGGGCTATGAGACATTTTCTGTCACGATGCAAAATTAAAGCAAATTCAGGAAACTGATGTATATCTTTTACCGAAGAATGTATCAGTACTACTTTTTCTTCCCGGTCCGTTTCCTGGGATTGGCCGGAAACCAGCCTCTCTTCAC
>CALUSC010000003.1 GCA_944323345.1 uncultured Bacteroidales bacterium
AGTAACGGAGAAAGTAACGGAGAAAGTAACGGAGAAAGTAACGGAGAAAGTAACGGAGAAAGTAACGGAGAAGATGCAGAAAAAATACCCGATAGGAATACAGGATTTCGAGAAACTAGTCTGCTGAATACATTCGCAAAGAAATCATACGGCAGTTATTGGTTCGAGACAGGAACTCCTACATACCTCGTAGAACTACTTAAAAAACATAAGTACAGTCTGTACAGAATGGCCCATGAGAAGACGACCTCAAAGGTATTGGACAGTATAGATCCGGTGTCTGATAATCCTATACCTGCAATATATCAGAGCGGTTATCTTACTATCAAAGGATATATTCCTGAGCCTAAAATATTCGAGTTGGGTTTCCCGAACAGGGAAGTCGAAGAAGGATTTATGGATTTAATCAGGTGTGAATTTCAGCAGCGAGACGAAGAATATTGAGAAATGGATAATAAATTGTTGAACAATAACAAGAATATATTATGATTAATGTAATTGGACTTGGCTACATAGGACTTCCTACAGCCCTGATGATGGCCTCACATGGTGTGGAAGTGGTAGGTACCGACTATAACAAAGAATTGGTGGCTACCCTTAATGCAGGAAAAACTACGTTCAAGGAAGACGGTCTGGATGAACTTTTCCAGGCAGCATTGAAGGCGGGAATCAAATTTACTACCGAATATCAGAAAACAGATACCTATATAGTTTCAGTTCCTACTCCTTACGACAAATTTTCGAAAAAAGTAGATCCTTGTTATGTCGTGGGAGCGGTAAAGGACGTGATGAAAGTATGTCCTAAGGGAGCTACGGTCGTTATCGAGTCTACGGTCTCTCCCGGAACCATAGACAAATTCGTCCGTCCTGTCATTCAGGAAAACGGATTCAAGATAGGCGAAGATATCCACCTGGTACATGCTCCGGAAAGAATCATTCCTGGAAACATGGTATATGAACTTCTCCACAACAACCGCACTATCGGAGCCGACAGCAAGGAAATCGGCGAAAAAGTGAAGAAATATTATGCATCTTTCTGTCAGGGAGAAATAGTGGTTACTGATATCCGTACAGCGGAAATGACCAAGGTCGTAGAGAATACTTTCCGAGCAGTCAATATCGCTTTTGCTAACGAACTGTGCAGAATCTGTCGCCATGATAACATGGATGTTTACGAGATCATCAAGATATGTAACATGCATCCAAGGGTGAACATCCTGCAGCCTGGCCCTGGTGTAGGCGGTCACTGCATTTCAGTGGATCCGTGGTTCCTGGTAGGGGACTATCCGAGCCTGGCGAAAGTGATAGACGAGTCCATGAAGACCAATGACAGCCAGCCTGATTACGTTCTGAACAGGATTCATGAGATAATGAAGGAGAATAATATTACGGATAACCGCAGGGTCGGTCTTTACGGCCTGACTTATAAAGAAAATGTGGATGACTGCAGGGAATCTCCGACACTTCAGCTTCTGGAGTCTCAGGAAAAACATCTGGCCAGACCTCTGAAAGTCTATGATCCATTCATTACTAAAGACATAGTGGAAAACCAGTTCCATGATCTTGACACATTCCTGAATGATGTGGATTTGGTAGTAATCATGGTAAAACACGATGAAATCAGACAGAACATGGACAAACTCAAGGGTAAGGTGATTCTTGACTGCCATAATATCTGCACCCTGCCAGGTGTCTACCATCTTTAATCCAGTCTGACATGAAAAAGATAATGCTTGTCTTCGGGACACGTCCTGAAGCTATAAAGATGGCTCCGCTTGTAAAGGAGTTCCAGAAACATCCTGATGAGTTCGAAACAATAGTATGTGTAACCGGTCAGCATCGCGAGATGCTTGACCAGGTTTTGCATATATTCGATATCAAACCGGACTATGATTTGAATATAATGAAGCAGGGGCAGGACCTGTATGATGTGACAGCCAGAGTTCTTCTCGGAATGCGTGATGTGCTGAAAGAAGCACAGCCAGATGTGGTTCTGGTTCATGGCGATACTACTACTTCTACGGCAGCGGCTTTGGCAGCATTCTATCAGCAGATACCGGTAGGACATGTCGAGGCAGGACTCCGTACACATAACATCTACAGCCCTTGGCCGGAGGAGATGAACCGGCAGATCACGGGAAGGATAGCGACATACGATTTTGCTCCGACACCGCTGAGCCGGGAAAATCTTCTGAAGGAGAATGTTTCAGAGGATAAGATCACTGTCACGGGAAACACTGTGATAGACGCATTGTATTGGGTCGTGGACAAGATCAAATCAGACAAGGCTCTCGATTCCGAACTTGAAGGCGTTTTGAAAACAGCCGGATACGATGTCAACAGACTTTCATCCGGCAAGAAGCTCGTTCTTATCACAGGGCATCGAAGAGAAAACTTCGGCGACGGGTTCATAAATATGTGTACGGCTATTAAGGATCTTACTCTGAAATATCAGGATGTGGATTTTGTATATCCTATGCATCTTAATCCTAATGTGCGCAGGCCTATTCATCAGGTATTCGGAGAAGATCTGAGCAATCTCGGAAATATGTTCTTCATAGAGCCTCTTGAATATCTCAGCTTCGTATATCTTATGGAGAAATCCACTATCGTTCTTACAGACAGCGGCGGAATACAGGAAGAAGCTCCCGGACTCGGCAAGCCTGTCCTTGTCATGCGTGACACCACAGAACGTCCTGAAGCGCTTGACGCCGGTACAGTCAAACTGGTCGGAACGGATTATGACAAGATAGTGAATGAAGTTTCCGTGCTGCTGGATGATACTGCTGCATACGAGAAGATGAGCCATGCCGTAAATCCGTACGGGGATGGGAAAGCGTGTGGAAGGATAGTGGAAAGGCTGAAATGATGATTTAATTTGTATCCATAAAGAAATCAAGGTAAGCGAGTGAGATAATATTACTAAAAATGTGATAAGTGGCTGATAACACGGCAAATAATAAGAGAATTGCGAAAAATACTCTTATGCTTTACATTAGGATGTTAATGATAATGGTGGTAAATTTATATACCTCCAGAGTCATACTTCAAGCATTAGGAGTAGAGGATTTCGGCCTGTATAATGTGGTGGGTGGAGTTGTAGTATTGTTTACATTCATAAACAATGCAATGGTAACTTCTACTCAGCGATTTTTAAATTTTGAGATAGGTAAGAATGATTATGAAGAAGCGCGAAACGTATTTTCAACAAGTCTGAATATTCATTTTATAATCGCTGTCATATTTTTAGTTCTTGCTGAAACAATAGGATTATGGTTTTTAAACACTTATTTACAGATTCCGGATGGTAGAGAAATCGCTGCCAACTGGGTCTATCAGTTTTCCATATTAGTATCAATCCTTAATATCATCAGATCGCCATATAATGCAGCTATAATCGCTCACGAGCATATGTCATTTTATGCTTATGTGAGTATCATAGAAGTTGTTCTAAAATTAGCGATTGTATATATGGTTTATCTCTTTGCTGACAGGCTTATTGCATACGCCTTTCTTATGATGATAGTCACATTGATTATTTTGGGTGCATATTATATTTTTTGTAAAAAGAAATATTCTATATGTAAATATAAATTTGAATATAATAAAAAGCGATATTTAGAGTTGGCTAGTTTCTCAGGATGGAGTTTATTCGGGTCAATGGCAAATATGGGTGCTTCACAAGGTGTAAATATCATCTTAAATATGTTTTTCGGAGTAACCGTTAATGCTGCAATGGGAATAGCGAATCAAGTTAATGCAGCTGTATATCAGTTTGTCAGTAGCTTCCAGACAGCGTTTAACCCACAGATAATAAAATCATACGCAGCAGGAGATAGGACATATTTTATCAGTTTGATTATGAATACGTCACGATATTCATTTCTACTCTTGTTCTTGTTGGCACTCCCGATATATATATGCTGCCCGGAAATTTTGTCAATATGGTTAGGAACAGTGCCGGAATATGCCGTTGAGTTTTGTCGGCTCATGCTGGTTTTTTCTTTGATTGACGCTGTTCAGGGGCCTTTGTGGGTATCAGCTCAAGCTACTGGTAAGATTCGAAATTATCAGATTATAATGAGTACATTGATTTTGCTGAATTTGCCAGTATCATATTTACTTTTAAGACTTTTTCATATACCTGAGTTAGCTATATTAACGAAAGTAATTATAAATATTTTCTCTGCTATTGCACGAATTCTATACCTTAAACATCTTTATGGATTTCCTATAATGAGATATTTGAAAGAAGTGATAACCAGAGGGGTTTTAGTTGTTTTATTATCATTTCCTATTCCATTATATATTTATTATATTTCATCAAATTGGCAACAGTTAATACTTACAACATTCGTATCAGTAATAATATCTATATTGATAATTTATTTAGTGGGGTTAAAGTCGAATGAAAAACGTTTTGTTTTAGGTATAATTACCCGTATAGTGCATAATAGTTAAAATTATGAATAATATAGCTTTCATTAATAATTGTTTCGGTTGTGGCGTTTGTGCTACGGTTTGCCCAAAAAAAATAATTAAAATAAGATTGAATGAAAATGGGTTTTATGCACCTTCGATAGAAGAACCTGAAGCATGTGTTCAGTGCGGAATGTGCATTACCGTATGTTCTTATTTAAGTAAAGATTCGTCGATGTTTAATAAGCCTATTACATGCTATGCTGCCTGGAGTAAAGATGATAACGTAAGATCCATGTGCTCTTCCGGTGGAATCGGATTTGAAATCGGTCGTAGTCTTCTTAAAAAAGGATATAGAATTTGTGGTGTGCGATATAACATTGAGAAAAAAAGAGCAGAACATTATATTGCATCAAATGAAGATGAATTGGAAGCAAGCATTGGAAGTAAATATATCCAGAGTTATACTTTTGATGGTTTTAAAGCAATAAATAAACAGAACAAATATTTGGTGACGGGTACACCTTGCCAAATAGATTCCTTTCGAAGGTACATAAGAATGTCAGGACATGAGAAAAATTTCATATTGATGGATTTTTTCTGTCATGGTGTACCTTCTATGTTATTATGGCGAAAATATCTTGATGAGGTTGAAGAAAATATAGGAAGGATAGAGTCTGTGTCTTGGCGGAACAAAAATTTTGGCTGGCATGATTCATGGTCGATTGTCGGGCATCGTAAAAAAAAAACTACTGGCACGACTCATATGCAATCTGGATTAATAGGGGGGGGGAATGATTATGTTTCAAAAATGTCAACAGGTGATGTCTTCTATAAATTATTCTTAGGTGATTTTTGTACGAATCCGGCATGTTGTAGGAACTGTAAGTATAAATATAATAATTCATCTGCAGATATAAGAATAGGAGATATGTGGGGAAAAACATACGCAGATAATGAAGATGGAGTCAGCGCTGTTGCTGTGTATACTGAAACGGGCAAACAAGTTATATCAGATTTAGATTGCGTACGAAAGGAATACCCATTTGATATCATTGCAGAAGGCCAGTTGAAACAGAGGTCTAAATTACCTGCTATTCATGGTTTTATAATGGATGGTTTGAAAGATGATGCAGTAGAGTTGTCGATATTAGCACGATACGCAGAGTATTATAATGTACTGAAAAAATGGCTATTCAGAATTACACATCCCTATAATATAGTAAGAAATTTCTGCAGAAGATTTAAATGAAACGTGAATATTATGGCTTTAAAAAAAAATGTTGGAATACTATCAATGCAAAGAGTTTTGAATTATGGCTCTTTCTTACAGGCATATGCATTGAAACAACTCTTACTTGAACATGGTGCGAGTGCTGTATTTTTTATTGATATAAAACCTGGAAGATTATTGGATGGATTTACCCCTGATTCAAAATTGAGAAAATTAAAACGTTATTTAAAAGTAATCTTTTCTTTTGAACTGTTTTCTCGAATACGTGATAAGAAATTTTCGCGGAAAGTAGCTGAAAGTATTGCTTCGAAACTTTATTTATTGGGACTAAATGATAAGGCTCCCGAGCATTTTGATTTAGTTGTGATAGGTAGCGATGAAGTCTTTAACTGCTGCCAGAAAACCTCTTGGGGATATACCCTACAATTATATGGTGAAATCAAGAATACCGATAGAATTATATCGTATGCTGGCTCTTTCGGTCATACTACTTATGAACAAATTCTGTCGTTTGGGATTGCTTCTGAAATATCCGATGCTATGCGTAGTATGTCGGCAATATCAGTTAGGGATAAAAATTCATATGATATAGTTAAAAGATTGACAGGAATATCTCCGGAACTTCATCTTGATCCCGTTTTGGTGTATGGATATAAAAAAGAAATCGATCAAATTAAATCAAATAAAAGTAACGCACCATATATGATTGTTTATTCATATCAAGGTAGAATCAAAGATAAAACAGAGATAAAGCAAATAACAAGTTATGCAAAGATTAGAGGCCTGAGAATGGTATCTGTTTTTTGCAGATATGACTGGTGTGATGAGGCGGTTATCCCAGAAACGCCATTTGGTGTTTTATCTTTGTTCAAAAATGCTGAATATATAGTTACAGATACATTTCATGGAACTATATTTTCAATTATAACAGAACGCAGTTTTTGTACTTTAATAAGAAGTACAAATGTGCAAAAAATATCATCATTATTGGAATCATTGGATTTGTGTGACAGAAAAGTAGAAAATAAAGCATACAATTTGTCTGAGATTCTTGATACTGCTCCTGATTATAAACATGTCAATCAAATATTGGCCTCAGAGAGACAAAAAGCAAAAGATTATATTGGTACGCAAATGAGTTTAATATAAATCTTATTGAAGAATGAATTCAATGCAGGATTTGACAGGTGCCAAAATAGATTTGACCAAATTTATATTGGCTATATTAGTCGTTATGCTCCACATTTTGGATCATGGTGTATTCGCGCCATTGTTCAGATGTGCAGTTCCTTTATTTTTTATAATCAGCTCATATTTATTTTTCAAAAAACTACAAACAAAAGAAGAAAGAGCAGAAAAGGATGCGTATTTTCTTAAATACATAAAAAGGAATTTGCAACTGTATTTGTTTTGGTTTATATTATTATTTCCTGCAACGTTAATGTTACGAGATTATTTTGATAATGGAATTCTACCTGGCATATTGGTCATGTTTAAAGGATTTATTTTTTCGTCTACATTCCCTGCTTCTTGGTATATAATGGCATCTGTAATAGGAGTCGGCATAATATATTTCTTTTCAGTCAAGTTAAAGATCAGTAATGTTGTTCTACTATTCATTTCATTGATAACTTACGCATTTTGCATTATAGGGTCAAATTATTATAACGTATTAAAGGGAATTGAACCTATATATAATTTTTATTCATCGTATGTGGTTTGTTTTTCCGTTCCATATAATAGTTTCCCGGTCTCTTTAATATGGATTCTGATTGGGAAATATATATCAGAACATAATATAAAATTTGATTCGCGTATTATTATAGTGATGTTTGTTATATCTGGATTATTGCTGTGGTTTGAATACGCATTAGTGAAACGCATGGAATTCTCTTTAACAGATGATTGCTTTATAATGTTGCCTCCATTCTGTTTTTTCATGAGTGTGTTGTTAAGTAGACTGAAAATAAATTGGGGGGGGGGACGCTTTCAAAAGCTCAGGAATATGAGTACTATAATTTATTGTAGTCATTTAACCATCGCGTTTACGATAAGAGAATTATTGGCGCATTTGAATATGTGTCCTTCTCAAATATTACTTTTTATAATGACGTTATCTTTTGCAATTATATTATCTTTGATGATTATAAAACTACGCGAATTCAAATATATGGAATGGTTGAAATTCGCATACTGAAATAATGTATTATGAAGACAGTATCAGTTTTAGTTCCAGTATATAATGTTGAAAATTATATAGAGCGTTGTATCCGGTCCATATTTACTCAGACATATGATGATTTAGAGATTATCATAGTTGATGATTGCTCTCCAGACAACAGTATATTAATAGTAAAACGGATTTTGGATGAGTTTCCGAAGAGACAAGAACATACGAAAATAGTCCACCATGAGCATAATAAAGGTTTGGCTGCAACTCGTAATACGGGGTTAGATTATGCTACTGGAGATTATGTAATGTTTGTGGACAGTGATGATTGGCTCGAAACAAATACAATTGAAGAATGCATGAATATAGTACAACACTATAATTCAGATATAGTTGTTTTTAATAGTATTCATGTATTTAATAATTTTAAAAAAGTATCACCCTTTTATTCGTATTCTACCAAAGAAGAATATATATATAATATAATATCTAGAAAATGCCCGGTTAATGTCTGGGGCAAACTGTATAAACGCAAAATATTTGATAATAGTAATTCTCGTTTTATTCCAGGGTTAAATAATGGTGAAGATTATGTTACATTACCCAGAATAGTATATTTTGCCGATAGCGTATATTTTCTAAATAAAAACTTATATTATTACAATAAAATCAATGAATTTTCTTTTGGATTGAATTATAAAATTGAATATGCATATCAAGTAATACGGGCTGTTGATATTCTTAATGATTTTTTCTATAATTTAGATGATGGAAAATATAACGAAGCAATTGATGTTGCTAAATTAATGATTAAAAGTGGGCTTATTCAACGAGCATATACTAATAGCAAGTTTACAGATAAAAGGACAGAATTTATTTTATTGTATCAAGATGTTGAATTGCAAAGAGCAATACCATTATTTGATAAAGTCGTATTATATTATTGCAAAAAAAAGCAATATCGAATATTGAATATAATATGTAAATTGCGTTTTAAATTATCTCAATTTATAAAGGGAAACATATGATTTATGTGATTTTATATGGAAATATATAACATACTAATCGGAATCTTATTATTTTTTTGTTTGCTCTCAGTTATAAAACCTAAAAATAATCTTATTCTTATAATCACAACAGTTGCTTTGATTTGCATAGCATCTTTAAAAAGTATAAGTGTCGGGACTGATTCATGGAATTACTTTAATTATTTTACACGAATCGATGAACTATATGATGAACCTGTATTTATAGGGGTGCAGCGAGGATGGTATTTTTTTAATAGATTTTTTCATGATTTATTTAATTATGATATATTTTTATTCGTTTGTTATGGGATAATGATCGCTGGTTTTAGCTCATATATCGCTAAGAATTCAAAAAATTATGCCTTTTCCATGTTGCTATTTGTATTAATGTACTTCTTCTGTTCTTCATTGAATATCATGAGACAGTACATTGCTATAGGAATAGTCTATTATGCATTAAATTTTTTAGAGAAAGATGTGAAGATATATTTTATACTTGTTTTATTGGCATCTTTATTCCATTTTTCGGCATTAATTTGTTTGCTGTTTATTTTTTTACCTAAATTAAATATAACTAAGAGTTGGATTCCTGTCATTATTATTGTTGGCAGTTATATTATAGGCTTTTTCTTTTCTGAAACTTTATTTAGGTTCGTAAATATTTTGCAAATATTTTCAAATTCTTTGCGAGATGGTATTGGAGACTATTTTTTAGATTGGGGGGACAGTCGAAATTTATTAACAAATTTGGCATTAAACATAATGCTGTTATTAACATATTGCTTTTCGAAAGACAGAAATAACAACAATATAAAATTATATTTAATATTTGTCATTTTGAATAATTTATTTGGTGCAGCAGGACAAGGGAACAGAATTTTTCTATATCTACAACTTGCTATGATAGTTGCTATCCCAAATACAGTTTATGATATTAAAAATTCTTTAATAAGAGTCGGATATGTTATTGTTGCTTTAGTATTTGCGTTTGGAGTCTGGTATTATAGTATATCATCAAATGCGTCTGAAGTTCTTCCTTATATTTTTAGGTAATATTTATTTTATATATGAAGATATTAGTTAATACACCGTCAATGAAATTACTCGGAGGTGTTTCAAATCATTATTTAGGTTTACGTGATTATTGGACGGCTAAAGTTAGATATAATACAGTCGGAGCCCGTTCAAAAAAGAAAGGAACTGGCATTTATTGGTTGCCGTGGGATTTGCTCAAGTTTGTGTTTCGTCTTTTTATATTTCGTCCTGATATAGTTTTAATTAATCCATCTTTACGGAAAACTGCTTTAAATCGTGATTTTATCTTTTTAAAAATAGCAAATTTTTTGGGATTTAAAGTTATTGTGTTTATTCATGGATTTGATTGGAATTATGCTAAAGTGATTGATCGTCTGTGGGCAGTTCGTAATTTTAACAAAGCTTCAATGATAATTGTACTGGCTCAGGCATTTGTCAATGAATTAAAACATTGGGGCGTTACAGTTCCAATCGTTCTGTCGACAACGAAAGTTGATGATAAATTATTGAAAGGTTACGACCCGATAGCTGAACGGTCAGGTAAAGTAAAAAATATATTATTTCTTGCTCGTGTCGAAAAAGAAAAAGGTATTTATATTACTATAGATACGTTTCGTTTGTTAAAATCTAAGTATCCGTTTTTGAAGCTTACCATTGTTGGAGATGGAAGTGAGTTGTTAAATGCAAAGACTTATGTTTTAGAAAATGCAATTTCAGATGTAGAATTTACGGGCCGTTTATTTGGTGAAAAGATTGCAGAGGCGTACAAAAATGCAGATTTATATTCTTTCTTTAGCCATCAAGAAGGAATGCCGACTTCTGTTTTAGAAGCAATGGCTTTTGGCCTACCTGTTATTACAACGAAAGTCGGAGGTCTACCAGATTTTTTTGAAAATAAAAAAATGGGGTATATTACCGATTCTTATAATCCTATAGATTTTGCGAATGAAATGGAACTCTATATCAATGATAAATGTTTGACAAAAAAAGTTTCAGATTATAACGCAAAATATGCTAAAGAACATTTTATGGCATCAAATGTGAGTCATCAGTTAGAAAATTATTTTAAGTTATTAATAAACTCGCGAAATTGAAACTGTAGAATTTTGCAATTTATATTGTACGAAACGGTATGAGTATGATAGATAAAATAGACCAAATGATAGATGGCGTTGATGCGTGGTTAAAATCAGTCGATTATCATTATATAGAATGTAATTATGTCCCAGAATATCTGGATTCAGGAAATGATAGGTTAAATGCTTTTATCAGAACAATATTTAGGTTATTACCATTTGATATAAGAAAATTTGATATAGAAAAAGTTCCTTATACACCACAGACGACTGTAGCCTTATTGAAAGCGTATGCCATTGTAAATGATGTTAATGCGATAGCAGAATTATATAATAGATCTATAAAATTACGCTCGCAGAAGACAAAATATTTTGCTTTAAAGCAAGGCATAAAAATATCAACTCGTTTGTATGAAAACACAACAGAAGATCCAACTCCATTAAATACTGTTTGGTTTGGACAATTTCTCTTAGACGAGAATAGCGGAATGATTTCGTCTTTAGAAAAAAAACAGATTTTATTATCAATTACAAAATATCTTATATATGAATTAGGATACGTAGATCATCATGATAAAGGAATTTATTTTTATTATGGTCCTACTTTGAAAAAAGAGATATACAATGCCAGTGCTATTATTAGTGCATTTTTGATCAAAGTCGGAAATTTATATAATGATAAAGACTTAATTAATATAGGTCAAAGAGGTATAAAATTTATTGTGAATAAACAGAATAATGATGGGAGCTGGTTTTATGCAGGTTCTCCTGAAAGACCGACGATTGATTGTTTTCATCAAAGTTATATTTTACAAGCATTATTTTCTGTTCAGGAGGATTTAGATTTTGATATTGAAGCAACTTTGAAGTCTGGAGTATCGTTTTATAAAAATATGTTCGTTGTTAAGAATCGGTATTTGCAGCCCATTCGTTATGATAAACGGTATACACCTCGAAATACATGGCTATTTGTTGACGTTGACGGTAGAGATGTAGCGGAAGCTTTAGTATTATTTTCTAAGTATCTAGATGATATTGATACAATAAATTCCTTGATTAATTATTTATATGACGAGTTTTATATAAAGGATAAAGGATATTTTTATCCAGAAAAATTCATTTATGGTAAGAATAGAATACCCTATGCTGAATTTCAAGCATGGTTTTTATATTCATTATATGTAGTTAAGAAGCACTTTTTATTATGAAGATAATATCTGTATATCCAAATTTTGCAAATAGGGGAGGCGCGCAAGATGTAGTTATACAATTGGCTAAAGCATTAAATGATTCTAATGAAAGTCCCATAATTATGACTAATACTCCGATAGAACAGGTATTTTCCGAATATCGAGATGGCATTACTTTTATACCTTTTAGTTTGAAAAATATTTTTTTATTCTCTGGAGACAAAGTAATATTTATGTCGCATAGTCGAAAAACCACATCCCAATTAGTTATTCTAAATAAATTGATAAGAAAACTTAAGATTATACATGTCGCGCACAGTACTTTTAATTCATTGAAATATTTGTCTTTCTTTCCCAAAAATGTAATAGCTGTTTCAAACGGAGTTAAAGATAATCTTATAGATTATTTTAACGTGCCAGAAAAAAATATAACTGTAATATATAATGGGATAAAAGATCTCAGGCAAATTAATTCAAAAATTAGTACAAACAACAATTCAGTAACAGATGACTCGTCAACCGGAGGGGGGGGGGGAGATAATTAATATATTGTTCGCTGGGAGGATTTCTGCGGTAAAACAGCAAGTCGCTTTTGTAAAATACACAAAAAATTACTTGAATGATAATATTCGCGTGTATTTTGTTGGAGTTGGCCATGATAGTGAAGTTTTGAAAAAAGAGATAGGGCAATCGAGACAATATATTTATTTAGGATATAGAAAAGTTTCGGATATAATAGCGGAGTTTGATTATGTTTGTCTTTTTTCAAAGAATGAAGGTTTTGGCCTTACTTTGATAGAAGGTTGTGCAAACGGAAAGCCTCTTATTACAAATGATATCCGATCAGTCTTAGATATCAACGAGGATGGTAAAACAGGTTACGTATTCCATGATTTCAATGGTTTAATCAACGGGATAAACAATCTTCCTTTACGAAATACTGAACAGTATAAAATACTATCAGAAAATGCACGAAATAAATATGAAAAGTATTTTACAGAAGATCATATGATACAAAATTATCTAAACTATATATCTCATTTTCAGTAAACTATGGGAACAAAAGAAGTGTCTATATTAATTATTGGAAGAGTTTGTAATGTTAAGCAGCAAGTTAAATTGGTTCGAGAAACAAAGACCAAGATTAATGATAATGTGAAATTTTATTTTGTAGGGATAGGAGAAGATGTAGACTCGCTGATAAAAGAAATCGGAGATTCAAATCAGTATATCTATTTAGGGTATGCAAAAGCATCTGATATTATGAGTCAATATGATTATGTCTGCCTTTTTTCTAAGAAAGAAGGTTTGCCATTAACTTTAATAGAAGCATGCATGTTCGGAAAACCACTCATTACGAATGATATACCAGCTGCACTTGAAATTAACAGAAGTGAATATACTGGATATGTTTTTCAGGACTTTGCAGAATTAGTGCAAGGGTGTAATAAACTTCCATCGAAAGAGTCAGATAAGTATATGTTTCTATCAATGAATGCTCGTAAACAATATGAAGAGAATTTTACAGAAGATATAATGCTCTCAAAGTATAAAGACTATATTAAACGTCATTTCTTCTAAAATAGTATTGCGTCTAAAATTAAGATTATATGGAACTGATAGAAAAAAATACTGTAGCTATAAATGGAGTCAATGTTTATCCTTTTCACACATTTGAAGAATTGCTTAAATATGTCTTAGGGAAAAAAGGAATATTAGTTGCTATAAATGCTGAAAAAATTCTTCATGCTACTGAGCAAACTCGTTCTATAATCAATAGAAATATAGGATATTGCGATGGTATTGGAGCTGTAATGGCTTTAAAAAAGCATGGCTATAAAGATGTCGTTAAAATTCCAGGGTGTGAGTTGTGGCTGAAAATTATAAACGCTTTGTATAAAGACGGTAAGAAGTTTTATTTAGTAGGAAGTAAACAAGAAGTTATTGATGAAACAGTCAAAAAATTAAAATCAGAATATTCAGGAATTGACATTGTCGGATATAGGAACGGATATATTAAAACTGATGAAGAAAAAGAATTATTAATTAGAGATATTATAGATAAATCACCGGATGTCGTTTTTGTAGCAATGGGATCCCCTAAACAGGAATTGCTTATGGAGGAAATGTTTGAAAGGCATCAGGCAATTTATCAGGGGTTAGGTGGTAGCTTCGATGTATATACCGGGAGAGTAGAACGAGCGCCTAAGTGGTGGATTGAGCATAATTTGGAATTTGCGTACAGGCTTATAAAACAGCCATCCCGGATTAAACGTCAGATTCAGTTGGTTAATTTTTTATTTTTACTCTATATAGGTCGGTTATGATTTCATGAGAAGGAGAATAACCGCTTAAAATGTGATCTATGAAGTTTGACAAGAAGATGTGTTGAGGGCTCTTTATTGTGTTGACATATAAAATATGGAGTTGAAAGATCTTATTCCGATAGTGATTTCGCTAGTCTCGTTTCTGTTTACAGTTTATATGACGATCAAGTATCAGAGTTTGGACGCTAAGCTGAAAAAACTTGAATTGGAGAAACACAAGCAGGCTGAAGAGGATAGCAGGAAAGCAGATATCGTAGTGTCTGTCATTCCTGGTGTGCGAGAAGCGAATTGTCTGATATTCACAAATAAAGGCTGTTGCGAGGCGGAAAATATCAGTTTCGGCATACCGTCTGATACTGAAGGCGAGGTATCTTTGAGAATTAAAGATGATTATTTGCCATATCCGAAGTTACTGCATGATCAGAGTTTTGAAGTGTATTATTATGATTTTTCCGATAAGCCGCACCATACAGTAGCCATTACGTGGGACGACCAGTTCGGGAAAGGCAGAAGAAAAGAAATGGTGGTTGATTTGTAGATAAACGATGACATTGACAGCCGGGATTGCCCGGCTGCTTTGTTGAAAAGGTATTGCGAAGCTGAATATGAAAGAAAATGGTATTGGCCAGCAGGGCCGGCTGAAGGATATGTGGCGGCGTTATGGGGTGAGGGGATTTGCAATATCCCGCTCAAAGGCTGCCCTTATCAAGAATGATATATTGGATAATAAGGCCGGTGAAATCTCGTTCCAGGACCCGATTTATGCCTATTGGTTGAAGACTGAATATTTTACAAAATAAATTTAAATATCAAGTAAGTGAAAGAACGCCCGGTAAGCATTCCGGAATCACATCCTCTCATGCACAAACTTCTTCAATAAAAAAGTCAGGAAATAAGGGAAAGTATAGAACTTGCCGTTGAAGCCGATATTCTTATATCCTAACTTGATGCCGTATTTTATATCTGGATATTTATCATCACTTAGCAGCTTGTTCAATGACGCTGTTGCACCATCATTGGCTTTTACTTCCACAGGAATAAGGGAATCGGCATCGCGCACAAAGAAATCCATTTCAAGAGAAGGCCTGTCGCTGCTATAATAGTAGAGATTATATCCCTGCTTCACCAACATATCTCCTACTATGTTCTCGTATATAGCTCCTTTGTATGTACCAAGATTTTTATTGGCTCTCAAATCTTCTTGGGCCTCTTCATCGAGAGATGCAATGAGTAGACCTGTGTCTTTATAATAAATTTTATAGAGTTTGGCATCATAATTTCCTTTAAGTGGGAGCTCAGGTAGATTCAAACAATAACATAAATTTATCACACCTGCATCCGCTAACCATTCTACACACCCGATATAATCTCTGTTCCTTGCATTCTTTGCTATCTTGGTAATTTGAAAACGTTTATTATCTTTTGCCAGGAAAGTGGAAATATGATTATAGACAGCTTTAACCTTAGTTTTATCCAACCCTTCTACATATTTGGTAATATCCTCTTCATAGTCTTTGAGCAGTTGTTTCTGAATGCCCAATGTTCCGCTGAAGTTTTTATTCTTAATATATGTATTTACTACCTCCGGCATCCCCCCAATAGTAACATAATCCCGGAAAAGTTCAAAAAGGACATCCATTTGCAACTCAGCAAGTGGCTTAACGTCCAACATGTGTTGGTAAAGTTCCTCTATAAAATCCTCTGCATATCCCTTAGCCCACAGGAACTCTTCGAAATCCATAGAAAACATTTCGTAATCTTCCTTATAACCAACACTATTGGATTCTATCTCTTTGTAACTGATTCCCATCAATGAACCGGAACAGACTACATCGAACCGTCCGTCGAGTTTAAAGAACTTCAATGATGTGGCACAATTAGGACAGGCTTGCAGTTCATCAAAGAAGAAAATCGTTTCCCCAGGTATAAACTTCAGTTCAGGATTAAGTAATGAGATGTTTTTAAGGATAGCATCAACTTCAAATCCATCTTCAAAAATATTTTTATACTTTGTTTGTTCTACAAAATTAATTTGGATAACATTCTTATAATTCTGATATGCAAACCACTCAATAGAGCGAGTCTTTCCAATCTGACGAGCCCCTTTTATTATAAGAGGTTTTCTATCGGGATTCTTCTTCCATGCTATTAAATAAGCATCAATCTTTCTCTTAAGCAGTTTATCCATAATCAACTTCTTCTGTTTCAATTGCAAATATAATTGTTTTTCACGTAATCGACACCATAAAACAGAATAATTTCACATTTTTGAGGTTAATTATTATTTATTTTTCACATTATCGCATTGTATTTGGCTTTTCTCTTATAATTTTGTATTATGCTTTATAAACATTATGTTTGCTATAGTTATGAAAGAAAAAATCATTGGCCGGTGGAACCGGCTGAAAGATACATATAGACGTTACCGGTTCCGTGGGTTTGCGGGATGGTGCATGATAAGGGTATTGGCTAAGCTCGGAATTAGGCTGCGTATCATGTATTATTATGCGAAACGGCTGGATTCATCGACGGACGGCAGGGGGATGCGAGAGTATAAGGAATTGGGTCTCGCGGATTTCGAGGCGCAGGTGCCTGTGCTTCCCGAGCGGTTCACCGGAGAGAAGATGTCCCGGATCAAGGATGCTTTTTCGGTGGAGGGGAATCATGCGTACGGGATTTATGACGGAGAAGTGTTGGCAGTATATGGCTGGATATCAACTGACTGGATGGTGAGCAAGAGTCGCCGTCTGAGGGAGGATGCGGGGTATCTATGGGATGATTATACTCATCCGGCATACCGTGGACGTCGGCTTCATGGAGAGATGCTGGGTATCAGGGAGAGGATGCTGGAGCAGATGGGAAAGAAAGTGGCTTTTGCGATGGTAGACTTCTATAACAGGGCATCGCAGGTGGGGTTTGAACGGGCCGGGTATGCATTGAGGTCCAAGGTGTATGCCTGGTCGTTCTGGGGTGGCCGTGAGAAAAAGGTAATAATAAAATAAAAAAAATGAGTGTCGGCATATCACATGCGGACCCTCATACTAACCACATAATTAATAACACTAAAACTAATAACCAATAAGCTGTAAAGGTTTTGGATTAACCTTTTGAACAACTCGTGTGCAAAGGTACGACTATTTTTGGAAATAGCAAATTTTTTGCGAAAAAAATTCAAAATATTTTGTTGAAGAACTGCAGAATGAATATGGAAGCCTCATTTTTGGACAAATTACAGCGCTCGGGACGGCTTGAAGCGGAGGAATACAAGTCATTGCTGTTTTCCCGCGACAGGGAAACAGTCTTGTCGCTCCATGCTATGGCCAGAGAACGGACATTGGCCGAATTCGGCCATTCAGTTTATCTGAGAGGGCTGCTGGAAATATCCAATATATGCCGGAATGACTGTCTGTATTGCGGAATCCGGAGAAGCAACGGGAATATTCGCCGCTACCGTCTGACCGGGACACGGATAATGGACAGCTGCCGGAAGGCATACCGGTCGGGATTCAGGACGTTTGTCCTTCAGGGTGGGGAGCTTGGACCGGATGCAGTGCGGTGGATTACGGAAATAACGTCTGAAATCCGCAGGACTTTCCCGGACTGTGCGATTACCTTGTCATTGGGTGAGTACGAAGACAGCGTATATGCGGAATTCCGTGATGCCGGAGCAGACAGGTACCTGCTCAGACATGAAACCTCTGATCCCCGGCATTATGCCAGGCTGCATCCTGAAGGGATGTCCTTGGCGCACAGGATGTATTGTCTGGACGTATTGAAACGCCTCGGCTTCCAGACCGGGACAGGAATCATGGTGGCAAGCCCTTATCAGACAGCCGACGATATTGTCGGAGACATACTGTTCATCGGAAAGTTCCGGCCGGAAATGATAGGTCTCGGCCCTTTTATTCCGCATAAAGATACTATCTTTGCCGATTATTGGGACCGGGGACAGTCTCTTTTAGATGACATGTCTGTCAGGGATGCGGCACTGGAACTGACTCTGAGACTTATATCGATATTCAGGCTGATGTTTCCGCGGGCTCTGATTCCGGCCTCTACCGCATTGGCCACAATAGCTCCAGACGGCAGGGAGCGCGGCATACTGGCAGGGGCGAATGTGATAATGCCGAATATTACCCCGCCGTCGGTCAGAGATGACTATGCGTTGTATGACTGCAAGTTGTCTTCCGGAGCAGAGTCTGCTGAGGGCCTCCGCGAGCTGGCTGCCGGGCTGGAAAGGATAGGATATGTGATATCATGGGATAGAGGAGATTTCAGATATGAATGATAAGGTGTATGATCCGTCTTCTTCGGAAGCGGAGTCTTTTATTTCGCATGCGGAGATTTCGGATTCTCTCGCCTATGCAGCGGAGCACAGGAATGACATAAGCCTGGCAAAGTCTCTCCTGCGGAAGGCGAAGGCATGCAAGGGCCTGAATCACAGGGAGGCTGCAGTCCTGCTCGAAGCGGACGACCCGGAGATAGTCCGGGAAATGTTCTCCATAGCACGCGAGATAAAATACAGGCTGTACGGGAACCGTATCGTCCTGTTCGCGCCTCTGTATCTGTCCGATTATTGTGTAAACGGATGTGTATATTGCCCTTATCATATCCAGAACAGCCACATTGCCAGGAGGAAACTGTCGATGGACGAGATCCGGCGGGAAGTCATTGCCCTTCAGGATATGGGGCATAAGCGGCTGGCGATAGAGTCCGGCGAAGATCCTGTCCACAACCCTTTGGATTACATCCTGGAAGCGATAGAGACTGTTTACGGTATCCGTCACAGGAACGGGGCCATCCGCAGGGTGAATGTGAATATCGCCGCCACTACGGTGGAGAATTACGGAAAACTGAAGGATGCCGGTATAGGTACATATATCCTGTTCCAGGAAACATATCACAAAGATGCATACGAAGCCCTGCATCCGAGCGGGCCGAAGAGCGATTATGCATGGCATACGGAGGCTATGGACCGTGCCATGCTGGGAGGGATAGATGACGTGGGTATAGGGGTGCTTTTCGGTCTTGATACATACAGATACGACCTTACGGGGCTTCTGATGCATGCCGAGCATCTGGAGGCGAGATTCGGAGTCGGCCCACATACGATAAGTGTTCCGAGGATATGTCCAGCAGCCGACATAGACACGCATGATTTCCCTAATGCCGTGCCGGACGATGTTTTCAGCAGGATTATAGCCGTCATCAGGCTGGCTGTCCCTTACACCGGGATGATCATTTCCACGCGAGAGTCGGAGTCTGTCAGGGCTAAGGTCCTCGGCCTCGGCATTTCGCAGATCAGCGGCGGTTCCAGGACCAGCGTAGGCGGCTATGCCGATGGCAGAGACGGGGATACGTCTCAGTTCGACATAAGCGACAGACGATCTCTGGACGAAGTGGTGTCCTGGCTTCTGGACATGGGACATGTGCCGAGTTTCTGTACGGCCTGCTATCGCGAAGGACGGACGGGCGACCGCTTCATGTCTCTTGTGAAAAACGGTAAAATCGCAGGCTGCTGCCATCCTAATGCCCTCATGACCCTTGCCGAGTATCTTGCGGACTATGCATCCGATGCTGTCAGGCGTAAGGGGCTGGATGTAATAAAACGCGAACTTTCACAAATGCCGGATGAACGGATGCGCGGAATTACGGCGGGGTATCTGGAAAAAATAGCTGCCGGCAGGAGGGATTTCAGATTTTGAGCCATGAAAGACACACCATACTCTGAGCGACTTCATATCACTGTTTTCGGTAAGATGAACAGCGGGAAATCCTCGCTGTTCAATGCGCTTGTCGGCCAGCCTCTGTCGATAGTTTCCGATGTCTCCGGAACTACCGCCGATACGGTTTCCAAGGCCGTGGAAATACCGGGAGCCGGGCCATGCCTGCTCACAGATACCGCCGGTTTCGATGATATACGTACTTCGCTGGGACGGGAACGGGTTTCCAAAACGCGCAAGGCGTCCGAAAAGGCCGAGATTGGAATCCTGCTTTTCACCGATGCCGACGAGGTCGAGCAAGAATGGTTTTCTTATCTGCAGAAAGCCGGCATGCAGGTAATTCCCGTCATATCTCGGGCCGATTTGCTGGATGATTCCGCATTGGCTTCCAGAATAGTGGCCGTGGAGAAAATATGCGGCAGGAAACCCGTGGTTTTCAGCGCCTTGGACGACAGGGGAGTGTCCTCCATTTTAGATGCTGTCAGATTATCCGTGTCCGGCCGTAGCGAAGAAATCTCCATTACGGGTGACCTCGTACATTCCGGTGATACCGTACTTCTGGTGATGCCTCAGGATAAAGAAGCGCCGAAAGGGCGGCTGATTATGCCTCAGGTGCAGACCATCAGGGAGCTGTTGGACAAAGGGTGTACCGTAATATGCTGTACTGCCGGTTCCCTGGAGCGGAGCCTGGCTTCGCTGGCAGCTCCGCCGGAACTCATCATTACGGATTCCCAGGTTTTCGGCCATGTCTGCGAACATAAGCCTGAGTCTTCACGGCTGACATCTTTTTCAATTCTTTTCGCCGCATACAAGGGTGATATACGGATATTCATGTCCGGTACCGAGAAACTGGCGAATCTGAATGCCGGTTCCCGTGTTCTTATAGCGGAAGCATGCTCTCATGTCCCCCTGCATGAAGATATCGGCAGGGTCAGACTTCCGGAACTTCTCCGGAAGCGTTTCGGCCGGGAACTGTCTGTCGATATAGTTTCCGGCGATGCATTCCCGGAGGATCTTTCTTCATACGCTCTTGTCATACATTGCGGTGCATGTATGTTCAACAGGAAGTATGTACTGGAAAGGATATCTTCTGCCGTACGTCAAGGAGTTCCTGTCACAAATTACGGCCTGGCCCTGGCATGGCTGACAGGGATTCTGGACAGGGTGGAGATTCCACGGTAAAGTCAGTCCAGCGAGTCCAGTATGTTCTTGACGTCTATAGGCTGTACACGGCCGTAGACCTTGTCCCCGATCATTACGACAGGGGCGAGTCCGCATGCTCCGACACATCTCAGGCAGTCCAGGGAGAATTTTCCGTCGGGAGTGGTTTCGCCTACGTCGATTCCGAGTATGCGTTTGAATTCTTCCAGGAGCTTTTCCGAGCCACGTACGTAGCAGGCAGTACCCATGCAGACGGATATCGGATATTTGCCTTTGGCTGTCATGGTAAAGAAGGCATAGAATGTCACGACGCCGTACACTTTCGATGCAGGTATGCCCAGTCTCCGCGCTATCATTCTCTGCATTTCCTCCGGGAGATATCCCATCAGGTGCTGTGCTTCATGTAGTATATTAATCAGTTCCCCTGGGTCGTCTCCGTGTTTCCGGCATATTTCATCCACTTTTGCGACTATGTCGCATGGCAGTTTCATATCTGGCATGATTCAGCTTTTTTATGTGGTTCTTTGGAAGCCCTCCGGGTCATTCCATCTTAGTTCGATTTGTTGAAGTAGTGCGTATGCAGAAGATGTTCGGCCTTCTCGCTCAACGGTTTGCCGAGAAATTCTCCGTACAGGGTCTTTATGTAAGGGTTTTCATGCGATTTGCGCAGCGTCTTTCCCGCGTCTTCCTTGTACAGGGCGTTGGCTCTGGCATACAGCACTTCTGAGTGCCCGTGGTGGAGAGGCTGGCCTCCTCCTCCGATGCAACCGCCAGGGCAAGCCATGATTTCGATGGCGTGATATTCGTTCCGTCCGTGCCTGATGTCTTCGAGCAGGCGCCTTGCATTTCCGAGGCCGTGTGCAATGCCCACCTTGAGTTCGAAGCCGTTCAGGTCCACGCTCGCCCGGCGGACACCGTCCATCCCTCTGACTGACTGGAAATTGACGCTTTGCAGGGTTTTCCCCGTATAGAGTTCGTAGACTGTCCTCAAGGCTGCTTCCATCACGCCTCCTGTGGTTCCGAAAATGACTCCTGCCCCTGTCGAAGCTCCGAGAGGCATGTCGAATTCCATGTCCGGCAGGAGGGTGAAACTGATGTTGGCCCTTTTTATAAGCCGGGCCAGTTCCCTGGTGGTGATGGAGTAGTCTACGTCAGGATTTCCGTCTGTCTTGAATTCTTCTCTGTCGCATTCGTATTTCTTTGCCAGGCACGGCATGATGGATACGACGACCAGTTTTTCTCTCGGAATCCCCATTTTTTCAGCCCACCATGTCTTCGCTATCGAGCCGAACATCTGCTGCGGTGATCTGGCAGTGGACGGGATATCGAGCATGTCAGGGAACTGGTGTTCGAAGAAATTGACCCATGCCGGACAGCATGAGGTCAATATCGGCAGTCTTACGTTTTTGTCTCCGTCAATGTAGCGGGTGAGCCTGTCGAGCATTTCAGCCCCTTCTTCCATGATGGTGAGGTCGGCCGCGAAGTCTGTGTCGAATACGTAATCGAAGCCGAGTTCCCTCAGCGCGGCTACCATTTTGCCGGTGACGAGGGTCCCGGCAGGAAGTCCGAATTCTTCGCCTATTGCGGCTCTTACCGCAGGTGCTGTCTGGACTATGACCGTTTTGTCGGGATCTGCGAGATCCTCGACTAGTCTGTTGGTATGGTCCCGTTCAGTCAGGGCTCCGACAGGGCAGACTGCAACGCATTGCCCGCAGTAGGTGCATTCGCTTTCCGACATCATCCTGTCGAATGCCGGCGCAATGGTAGTGTTGAAGCCTCTCCTGATGGCTCCGAGGGCGCCTACGGTCTGTACTTCGTTGCAAACGCTTTCGCACCGGCGGCAGAAGATGCATTTGTCCATGTTCCTGACAATGGATGCAGTAAATTCCCGTTTCCGCGGGGAGAGTTCGCCTCCGTTGAAAGGCATTTCACGGATGTTGAATCTCAGGGCAAGGTTCTGCAGGTCGCATGCTCCTGCTTTGGGACATGTCAGGCATTCGTTCGGATGGTCCGACAGAATGAGTTCTGCGACTATCTTTCGTGCATTCATCACTCTGAGTGTACTGGTGCGTACTATCATTCCGTCCGTACATTTCGTGGCGCATGCCGGAGCGAGGTTCTTGCGGCCCTCCACTTCCACGACGCAGATGCGGCATGAAGCCGGGGTATTCTTTATGCATGTTCCTTTCAGATCGATATGGCACAGCGTAGGGATGTCTATGCCTATTTTCTGTGCCGCGTCCAGTATCGTGGTACCTTCCGGCACTGTCACGAAATGGTGGTCTATCTGGAGTGTTATCTGTCTGTCTTCCATGTTTCAGTGTTTAGAACTTGTGGTGTCAGCGGACTGATATGGCCTTGAATTTACATCTGGCCAGGCACATTCCGCATCTTATGCATTTTTCCGGGTTGATGATGTGTGGCTTGCGTACGTCTCCGATGATAGCGTCGGCCGGGCAGTTCCTGGCGCACAGATGGCAGCCGATGCACAGGTTGCTGTCTATGCTGTAGGTGAGAAGTGCCTTGCACTGTCTGGCCCTGCATCTGTGGTCTCTGACATGTTCCACATATTCATCGTGGAAATGGTTCAGTGTGGACAGGACAGGATTCGGCGATGTCTGTCCCAATCCGCAGAGGGCGGTATCCTTTATCACTTTGCCCAGCGTGGAAAGCGTCTTCAGGTCTTCTTCTGTTCCTTTGCCTCTGGTGATTTTGTCGAGCGTTTCCAGAAGTCTCTTGTTCCCGATTCTGCATGGAGTGCATTTGCCGCAGGATTCTTCGACGGTGAATTCGAGGTAAAATCTGGCTACCGATACCATGCAGTCATCTTCATCCATGACTATCATCCCTCCGGAGCCCATCATGGAGCCTTCCGCGAGCAGGTTGTCGAAGTCGATGGGTATGTCCAGATGCTTTTCCGTAAGGCATCCTCCCGAAGGGCCTCCTGTCTGGACAGCCTTGAATTTTTTCCCGTCCTTTATGCCGCCTCCTATTTCATATATTACTTCTCGCAGTGTGGTCCCCATGGGAACTTCGATAAGTCCGACATTGTTTATCTTGCCTGCCAGGGCGAAGACTTTCGTTCCTTTCGACTTTTCGGTACCGATGGAGGCGAACCAGTCAGCACCGCGTGTCAGGATGACCGGTATGTTGGCAAATGTTTCCACGTTGTTTACGTTCGTAGGCTTTCCCTGATATCCGGATTCTGCCGGGAAAGGCGGCTTCATGGTAGGCTCGCCCCTGCATCCTTCCATGGAATGGATGAGCGCCGTTTCCTCACCGCAGACGAATGCTCCGGCCCCGTAACGTATTTCAATGTCGAAACTGAACCCGCTGCCGAATATGTTTTCTCCGAGGAATCCGTATTCCCTGGCCTGTGATATGGCTGTTTTAAGACGGTGTATCGCCAGTGGGTATTCCGCCCTTATGTAGACCAGGCCGCGGGAAGCCCCTATGGCATATCCGCAGATGGCCATGGCTTCTACTATGGAGTTCGGGTCTCCCTCCATGATGGATCTGTCCATGAATGCGCCGGGGTCGCCTTCGTCCGCGTTACATACTACGAATTTGACATCGCCGCGGCTTTTTCTGGCGAATTCCCATTTTTTACCGGTAGGGAAGCCTCCGCCGCCACGCCCTCTCAGTCCCGACCGCTTTATTTCTTCTATGATTTCTTCGGGAGTCTTGCCCGAAAGACATCCGGCAAGGGCGGCATATCCGTCGCGTGCTATGTATTCCTCAATGTTTTCCGGGTCTATGAATCCGCAGTTCCGCAGAGCTATACGCATCTGCTTCCTGTAGAAGTCCATATGCTTGGAATCGCTGACATGCAGTCCGGTCTTCGGGTCGGTATACAGAAGTCTTTCTACCTTGTTCCCTTTGACGATATGTTCTTCGATGATTTCTGCGGCATCTTCGGGTGTCACCTGAGTGTAGAACGTATTGTCAGGGATGATTTTTACCACAGGGCCTTTTTCGCAGAAACCGAAACATCCTGTGGTGATGACATCTGTACTGCCGGTGAGTCCCTTTTCTTCAAGTATTTCCCTGAACCTTTCACCGATAAGCTGGCTGGATGATGCCTTACATCCTGTACCTCCGCATATAAGGATCTGTATATGTCCGGCCCCCGAGGAAAGCCCGCTGCATTTTCCGTCGGCGACAGTGTCGCTTTCTTCCCGCAGCCGGAGCTTTTCTCTGGCCTTTTTCCTGAGGTCGTCCAGATCCTGCGGCCTCTTGATTATGTCCATAAAAATAGTGTTGTTATGTGGTGTGGTGTAGTCGTTATGTTCCGGCTAAAATTTCCTGAGTCCTGATTCCAGGAATTCGATGAATCCCGGAATGCTCAGGTCGTATCCCCGGATAGGAGCCAGAAGCTCGCCGTCAGGGGTGAGAAGTACATAATTCGGCTGGGCGTTCACTCCGAATCTGCTCCTTACGATATATGAGTTCGCCCTGCCCATCTGCTTGAGGACATCCCCGCTTTCCGTAGTCACCCAGTCTTCTTCCGCCAGCCTGGACTTGTCGTCAGTGTACAGGGCCACTACTATATAATCGTTTTTCAGCATTTCCAGCACTGTCGGATCGCTCCATACTCTCGATTCCATTTCCCTGCAGTTCACGCAGCCGTGACCGGTAATGTCCACGAATACCGGTTTGCCGGCTTCCTTTGCGGCAGCCAGCCCTTCATCCAGGTCGAAATAGCCTGACAGGCCGAGCGGCAGATGAAGATCATATTTTTCCGCAGATTCCGACTCTGCAGTATTGTTCTGGCTGACGGATGATACATTGCCGCCCAGAACGAAATCCTGCGTAGTGATCGGCGGCAGATAACCCGAAAGGGCTTTCAGCGGTGCTCCGAACATGCCAGGAATCATATATACTACGAAAGAGAATACAGCTATCGCGGCAGTGAGCCTTTTTACGGACACATGGTCTTTAGGCGTGTCATGCGCAAATCTTATCTTGCCCAGAAGATAGAAACCGAGCAGCGAGAATGTCACGATCCAGATGGCCAGATAGACTTCCCTGTCGAGCAGTCCCCAGTGGTATGTCTGGTCTGCCACACTCAGGAACTTGAATCCGAGTGCCACTTCTATGAATCCGAGGACGACTTTCACAGTGTTCATCCAGCTTCCGCTTTTCAGCTTGGAAAGCAGCGACGGGAAGAGTGCGAGAATGGTGAACGGCAGTGCAAATGCCACCGAGAATGCCAGCATAGTCACCATAGGGGCCCAGAATTCACCTTCCGTGGATTTGATGAGTACGGTTCCTACGATAGGTCCCGTGCAGGAGAATGATACGAGCACCAGGGTAAGTGCCATGAAGAATATGCCTATCAGGCCGCCCTTGTCGGCTTTCCTGTCTGATTTGTTTACGAGCGAGGTCGGCAGCACTATTTCGAAAGCTCCGAAGAATGATGCCGCAAATATCATGAATACTATGAAGAAAATGATATTCGGCAGCCAGTGCGTAGCCAGCCAGTTGAATATGTCGGCCGTGACTGCGTCCCCTCCGATAATCCTGGTGATGAGTATTATGAGGGAAATCGGGACAGTGTAGAGGAGGACAATGAAAAGTCCGTACATGGCGGCCTTGAATCTTCCTGCAGCCGGAGTCGAAGAGCCTTTCAGGAAGAAAGACACTGTCATCGGCACCATAGGGAATACGCACGGAGTCAGCAGTGCGGCGAATCCCCAAAGAATGGCTTCGATTATCAGTGACCATATATTGCCTTTGCCTTCGCCTCCCGCCTGGCCTGATGAAGCCGCATTTCCGAGATCCATCTCGAATGTAAGGAATTCCGGAGCTGCGCAGGAATAGTCGGTGCAACACATCCAGGTGATTTCTCCGGAGGCGCTGGCGTCACTGGATTCGACGTTCATCTCGATGGCGAATTTCACTTCATCGTAGAAGACGGCTTCGCCTTCATAGTCGGTACTTTCCGTGATAGCGTAGAGTTCCCCGGCAGGCGAGCATCCCTCAAGACTGGAAAATTCTACAGCACAAGGGTACATTTCGCTGTCGGTGTCGTATGTATGCCAGCCTTCAGCTATCTTTCCTGTGAAGACGATGGCTGTTTTCCCGTTTATGTTTTCCTGTGAGATGCTCCACTCTATAGTCTTGTCCGGTGCGCTGACCATAGTCTGCGCGTAGAGAGAAACAGAAGTCAGGGCGGCTGTCAGCAGACAGGCCAGTTTGATCAAACTTTTCATCAGAATATTCTTTCCTGTTTAAAACGGTTTCTAAAATTCCCGGTTACGATGTCTTATTTGGCGAAAGCTACGGATCTGGTTTCGCGGATAACGGTGATCTTCACCTGTCCCGGATAAACCATTTCCTCCTGGATTTTCTTTGCTATTTCTCCTGACAGTGATTCCGCTTCCTGATCACTGACCTGTTCGGCTCCGACGATGACCCTGAGCTCACGTCCGGCCTGAATAGCATAACTCTTGGTCACGCCTTTGTATGACTGGGCGATGCCTTCCATATCTTTCAGCCTCTTGATATAGGATTCTATGACTTCGCGTCTTGCGCCAGGCCTTGCTCCTGATATCGCATCTCCCACCATGACCAGCGGTGATATGATGGATGTCATCTCGATTTCCTCGTGATGGGCGCCGATGGCATTGCAAACTTCAGGTTTTTCCTTGTATTTTTCGGCCAGTTTCATACCGAGGATAGCGTGTGGAAGTTCCGGATCTTCATCGGACACTTTTCCGATGTCGTGCAGAAGTCCGGCCCTCTTGGCTACTTTTGGATTCAGTCCGAGTTCGGATGCCAAGGTCGCACAGATATTGGCCACCTCGCGTGAGTGCTGGAGCAGATTCTGTCCGTATGAAGATCTGTATTTCATGCGTCCGATGAGCTTCACCAGCTCTATGTTCATGCCGTGTATGCCCAGGTCGATGCACGTCCGCTTTCCGGTCTCCATGATTTCATCCTCAAGCTGCTTCTGGACTTTTGCCACGACCTCCTCGATACGTGCGGGATGTATGCGCCCGTCGATGACCAGCTGATGCAGCGCCAGCCTGGCCACTTCCCGTCTTACAGGGTCGAATGCGGAAAGAAGAATGGCCTCAGGTGTGTCATCTACGACTATTTCCACTCCGGTAGCAGCTTCGAGCGCGCGTATGTTCCTTCCTTCACGTCCGATGATACGGCCTTTGATTTCATCGCTTTCTATGTTGAATACGGTGACTGCGTTTTCTATGGCAGTTTCCGTGGCTGTTCTCTGGATAGTGTTTATGACTATGCGTTTGGCTTCTTTCGAGGCATTCATTCTGGCGTCATCGATGACGTCGTTTATGTATGACTGCGCCTGGCTGCGTGCTTCAGCCTTCATGTTTTCCATCAGCTGGTTCTTGGCTTCGGCGGCGCTCATTCCGGCTATGTTTTCTATCTGCCTTATGGCTTCGGAACGAAGTTTTTCGTATTCTTCAGCCTTTCTTGTAGCCATTTCCACCTGGTTTTTCAGGTTTTCCCTTATGGCATCGGCTTCTTTCTGTTTTCTGCCGAGTTCGGAATTCTGCTGATTGATGCTGTTTTCCTTCTGCTTCAGCCTCGCTTCCGCATCCTGCATCTGTTTCGTCTTTTCGTTGATGTACTGTTCGTGCTCTGACTTGAGCTGCAGGAATTTTTCCTTTGCCTGGAATATCTTTTCCTTCCTTATGTTTTCCGCATCGATCTCAGCTTTTCTGAGAATATCTTCTTTCTGGCCGTTCAGGATGGCCTTGCGGACAGGTATATAGATGCCGAGTGCAATTGCTGCCCCTAAAACCGCAGCCAGTATGTAAAATAAAATTTCCATAATTTTTATATATAATGTGTGTTACTTCCGTACAATATCTTCTGCAATAAAAAAGACAGGCCGGCAACAAGAGCCGACCTGTCAGAATTTTTTAAATAAAAGCCGTCAGTCAAAATTTCAGAAAATCCTATTAAAAATAAGATTTGAGTTCCGAAAACTGGTTCTGATATCCTCCGTCCCGCATCAGCGGAATCCCCGTAAGGGTCACCTAGGTCCGTCATCCCCATTCGAGTTTACTCGGTTAATTTTTACAAATGTAGATTTCAGCAAATATGTAACTGACGGCCAATCTACTTGTCAATATTTTCAAGATAACTTCTCAGTCTCGCCTGAAGACTTTCTTCATCCCTGTCCCTGGCATCCATTGCCTTCTGCAGCCGGGTCACTTCCATATATCCGTTCAGGGCCACAAATGACAGGATTTCTTCCGGACTTTTATCCGGGAACATGCTGAGGTATTCATGGTATTTGCCGTCTACTTTCTCAGCCGCTTCCCTTATGTCCTTTTCCTGTTCCTGACTTTCGGCTTCAAGAGGGAATCTCCTGTCGAGTATCTTTATCGTTATCTTCTGCCCCATATCATCCCTCCAGCATGGATATGCATCTGTCGATTTCCCTTATAAGCCTGTCTATCTTCTCTTTCGCCTCTTCATCTCCCGACGTAGATAGGAATGCGTTCTTGAGCTTTAAGTTATCTATTTGTTTTTCAAACTCTTCGATCTGCTCCTTATATTTTCTTATTTCTGTCCTGGCCTGCTGAAGTTCTGCGGAAACCGATTCCAGTTCACCCCTGGCCTTTTCATATAATGAAATCAGAGTCAGGATGTCACTCCATATTTCTTCACGCATAACAGGACTTCCATGCAAAAATACTTAGCAAAGTTAGAAACTTTTACTGTAAAAACAAGATAATTACATCTATTCGGAGATGATTTTTACCCTTTCCATCCCTTTCTCGATGGCTTCCCTGTTTTTCTGTATCATTTCGCTGTAGCGTGCGGGAATGGATTTCTCCAGGCCTTTTACCACATTTGCCATCTCCAGTCCTGGCCGCATTTTCAGGTATGCTCCGAGTACTGCCATGTTGTAAACTTTCGCATTCCCTATTTCAGCCGCTACGGCTATGGCATCGATAGAGCAGATCCTGATGTCCTTTCTTTCCGGTGCCCTTGTTATGCCGCTCGGATCATATACCAGAAGCCCTCCAGGTTTGATGCTTCCCTCGAATTTGTCCAGTGACTGCTGGTTCAATATGATAGCTGTATCGTATTTGGTTATGATAGGGGAACTGATTTTCCTGTCACTGACTATTACGCATACATTGGCTGTACCGCCTCTCATTTCAGGTCCGTATGACGGCATCCAGGTCACTTCCAGATCCTGCATTATGGCAGAATATGCCAGTATTTTGCCCATGGAGAGGACGCCCTGGCCGCCGAAGCCTGCTATTATTATCTCTTCTTTCATAATTATTATTTTCTTTTATCCGATTTCATCGTCAGACTGCGCTTCATCATTTGAGGACATCCTTGATGTCACCGACAGGGTATTTTTCGAACATGTGCTCTACCATCCACTTGTTCGCCTCCACAGGAGACAGCTTCCATCCTGAATTGCAAGTGGAAACGATTTCGATGAATGAAAGCCCGATGTTCTTTGCACTGTATTCGAAACCTTTTCTGATGGCATTCTTGGCCTTGCGTGCCGCAGCCGCAGTATGTACCGACTGTCTGGTGATGTAGGCCGTTCCATCCAGTGCGGCAAGCATTTCAGTGATTTTCAGCGGGAATCCGTTCAGTTTGGCATCTCTTCCGTACGGTGTGGTAGAGGTTTTCATGCCGAGCAGGGTAGTCGGAGCCATCTGTCCTCCGGTCATGCCGTATATACCGTTGTTTATGAATATCACCACAATGTTTTCACCGCGGCTGCAGGCATGTATGATTTCCGCAGTACCGATAGATGCCAGATCTCCGTCTCCCTGATATGTGAATACATATTTGTCCGGGCACAGTCTCTTGGTGGCGGTAGCGAGTGCAGGAGCCCGGCCGTGGGCGGCTTCCTGCCAGTCGATGTCGATATAGTTATATGCGAAGACCGAGCACCCTACCGGGCTGATGCCTATGGTCTTGTCCTGGATACCCATTTCTTCGATGACTTCTGCGACCAGTTTGTGTACAGTCCCGTGGGAACAGCCTGGACAGTAGTGCATGATATTGTCCGTGAGCAGCGCCGGCTTCCTGTATACTATGTTTTCCGGCTTCATTATATCTATTGTATCCATTTTCAGCTTAATTTGTTGAATTTTTTGAATTCTTCCACAATTTCCTCCGGAGTGTAGATGTTGCCTCCCTGGCGGCCGTAGAATCCTACAGGGCACTGCCCGTTGGCGGCCAGCCTTACGTCTTCTACCATCTGTCCCAGATTAAGCTCTATACTCATGATGCTTCTGACCTGTCCAGCGAGTCTGGATATTTCTTTTTCAGGGAACGGGAAAAGCGTGATAGGTCTGATGAGGCCTGCCTTGATACCTTCTTCCCTGAGGATATCGGTAGCGGCTTCGCATATTCTGGATGAGCATCCGAAAGCTACGAAAAGATATTCGGCGTCATCTGTATGGTATTCGCTGTATTTCACTTCGTTTTCCCGGATGGCGTTGTATTTGTCGAGAAGTTTGCGGTTGAAGTTTTCCTGAGTGTTGGCATCAAGTGAAAGCGATGTGATGACGTTCCTTTCGCGCCCGGAGGTCTTCCCGGTAGTAGCCCAAGGTGCGTCGCGCAATATTTCTTCCGCAGTGCGCCGTGGTTTCACGGGATGCAGCTCCACCTTTTCCATCAGCTGGCCAATGATGCCGTCCGCCAGTACTATGACGGGATTCCTGTATTTGAAAGCCAGTTCGAAGCCCCAGTCTACGAAATCATACATGTCCTGTGCGGATGCCGGGGCAATGACTATGCAGTGGTAGTCTCCGTGACCGCCGCCTTTGACTGCCTGGCTGTAGTCGCTCTGGCTTGGCTGTATGGTACCCAGTCCCGGGCCGCCTCTCATGACATCCACTATGACACACGGAAGTTCCGCTCCGGCGATGTAGCTGATGCCTTCACACATGAGGCTGATTCCAGGACTGCTGGAAGATGTCATCACTTTCTTTCCGCACGATGCGCCGCCGTAGACCATATTTATGGAGGACAGTTCGCTTTCTGCCTGAAGGACAACCATTCCGGTAGTTTCCCATGGTTTTTCTTTCATCAGAGTTTCCATGACCTCCGACTGAGGGGTGATAGGGTATCCGAAGTACCCGTCCACACCGTTGCGTATAGCAGACAACGCTATCGCTTCATTTCCTTTCAACAATATTTTTTCTGCCATGTCACTTAGATTTTTACCCTGTAGACCGTGATTACCGAATCCGGGCATACTACTGCGCAGCTTGCACATCCTACGCACCCGTCATTTATCAGTTCCGCATACCTGTATCCCTTGCTGTTCACGGATTTGGACAGCTGGATGCATTTGTTCGGACAGTTTTCTACGCAGACGGAGCAGCCTTTGCACCTCTGCCTGTCGATTTCAATCGTCCCCTTGAATGCCATGTTCCGTTCAGTTTAATTGTTTTTTTGACGCCCCAAATTTATAAAATAATGCTGAAATAATACCAAAATTCCGGCTATAATTCTATCGCCGGTCCGGCCCGGGATGACGTATGGCGATATTGTCGTCTGAAAGATATTTTGATTATATTAGCGGAAATTTTCGGTTTTGCCTTATGGGAAAGATTTTACTGGAAAATATAATATCGGAAGGGGAGAAACGCGATGTTTACATTGACGGGAACGTCATCAGCAGGATTGTCCCGGCAGGGACGGCCCTTCCGAATGCTGAAGGCGCGGAAAAGGTGGACTGTTCAGGGAAAGTATTGCTTCCGGGGATGGTGAATGCGCATACGCATGCCGCCATGACCTTGTTGCGCGGAGTGGGGGAGGATATATGTTTTGCCGACTGGATAGACAAGATATGGCTGGAAGAGGAGAAAATCGACGGGGAATTCATTTACTGGGCTACCAAGGTGGCATGTCTGGAGATGATAAAGACAGGAACGACATCATTCTACGACCAGTACTGGATGCTTCCACAGGCGGAAAAGGCTGTCTCTGAAATGGGACTGAGGGCCGTGCTTTCTTATGTGCATCTCGATCACTATGATGAGGCGAAGTCTGCCGTCCAGAAGCAGGAGTGTACGGATATGTACCGCATGTCTGCCGGGTGGCCTGACAGGATTTCCTTCTCCGTGGCGATACATTCGGTGTATTCGGTCAGCGAAGAGCTTATAGTCTGGGCTGCAGCTTTCGCGAGGGAGCACGGACTGAAGATAAATGTGCATCTGTGCGAGACGGAAAAGGAGGTCCTGGACTGCAAGGCGCGTCACGGGATGTCTCCTGTCAGGTATCTGGACAGTCTCGGAGTCCTCGGTCCCGATGTGGTGGCTGCACACACTCTGTGGCTTGACGGGGATGATATCGGCATTCTGGCAGACCGGAAAGTCAGTTGTGTGCATAATATCAATTCGAATCTGAAACTCGCGTCAGGCTACAGGTTCCTGTACAGGGAAATGAAGGATGCAGGGATAAACCTGTGTCTCGGCACGGACGGATGTGCGTCTTCGAACAATCTGGATATGCTGGAGGCTATGAAGACTGCGGCCCTGGTCCAGAAAGCCTGGAGGAATGATCCTGCCGCGATGCCTCTCGATGAATTGTTCTCTATGGCTACCGCCAATGGTGCTGCCGCCCTTGGCATGAATGCGGGCCGGGTGTCGGAAGGCTGTCTTGCAGATTTGATTATAGTCGATACCGGCAGCAGCTTTTTCCTGTCGAACGCCCCTTTCATGGCCAATTTCGTTTATTCTGCCCATAGTGACTGTATAGATTCGGTAATATGTGACGGAAAATTCCTTATGCGGAACAGGACAGTGCCGGGAGAGCATGAAATATTGTCGCAGGCCGGCAGGCTGCTGGACAGGATAAGATGAACGGATATTTACAATTAATATATTATTGGTTATGGATCAGAGAATCGAACGTATTTATAAGGCTGCGGATTATGTCAGAGACCGTATCGGAGCGCTTGAACCTGTAGTAGGTATCGTCCTGGGCAGCGGTTTGGGAAAACTGGCGGACAGGATTACGGACAGTGTGGTGATTCCTTACAGGGAGATTCCGGGTTTCCCTGTGTCTACCGCTATAGGACACAAGGGAAATTTCATCGTAGGACAGCTCGGCGGAAAGACCGTGATGGCCATGCAGGGGCGTTTCCATTATTATGAGGGTTATCCTATGGAACTGGTCGTGCTCCCGATCCGGGTTATGGTGAAGCTGGGGATAAAATGGCTTTTCGTGTCCAATGCTGCCGGAGGCGTTAATTTCGACTTCAAGGTGGGTGACCTGATGATTATCAGGGATCATATCAATCTTTTGCCAAATCCGCTGGTCGGACAGAACCTCGATGAGTTCGGCCCTCGTTTCCCTGATATGACCAGGCCTTATGATCCGGCATTGGTTGAATCGGCTGAAAAAATCGCTTCGTCGTTAGGTATCGCTGTCAGAAAAGGTGTTTATCTGGCCGGTACGGGACCTTCTTACGAAACTCCGTCCGAATATAAGTATTTCCGTATGATAGGTGCTGACGCAGTCGGCATGTCCACTATCCCGGAGGTCATAGCGGCCCGGCATTCTTCCGTTCCTGTGTTCGGAATGTCTGTCATAACGAATGAGGCACACGACGACTATGCGGATGATTATGAAAACAACGGCGATGATGTCGTGGCAGCCGCAGATGCCGCCGCCGACAAAATGTCGCTGCTGTTCGGAAAACTGATTGAGAGCCTTTAGACTATTTTATTCCGGGAAAGACAGGAAAATGTCCGGTTTTGCATCGGACGGCATTCTCCAGTCTCCTCTCGGAGAAAGCGAAACGCTTCCGACCTTTGGCCCGTCGGGCAGGCAGGAACGTTTGAACTGTTGGCTGAAGAATCTTCTGATGAAGATCTTCAGCCATTTTTCTGTGGTCTCCTTCCCGTATGTTCCCTCGAAAGCCTTGCACGCCAGGAAAAGAATTTTTTCCGGAGAATATCCGGAACGGAAGATGTGGTACAGGAAGAAGTCGTGAAGTTCGTAAGGTCCTACGATGTCTTCGGTCTTCTGGGCAATCTTGCCGTCAGGGTCTGCCGGAAGGAGTTCCGGGCTGATAGGGGTGTCTATGATATCCAGGAGTATTCTTCCTGTCTGCCTGATGTTCCGGTCTTCTCCTTCAGTATCGAAACGGTTTTCGGCCGCCCATTTTACCAGATGCCGTATGAGTGTTTTCGGAATGCCGGCATTGACGCCGTACATGGACATGTGGTCGCCGTTGTATGTAGCCCATCCCAGTGCCAGTTCAGACAGATCCCCCGTGCCGATTACTATTCCGCCTGACTGGTTGGCTATATCCATGAGTATCTGCGTCCTTTCCCGCGCCTGTGAATTTTCGTATGTGACGTCGTGAATGTTCTTGTCATGCCCTATGTCGGCAAAATGCCTGTCGCAGGCTGCGGCTATGGATATTTCCCTGACGGTTATTCCGAGAGATTCCATGAGGTCGACGGCATTTCCGTGTGTCCTGTCGGTCGTCCCGTATCCCGGCATGGTGACCCCGATGATCCGTTTCCTTTCCCAGCCGAGTTTGTCGAAGGCCAGAACGGTCACGAGCAGGGCCAGGGTGCTGTCCAGTCCGCCTGATATTCCCAGAACCGCTGTCTTGCAGTTTATGTGTGCCAGCCTTGAGGCTAGTCCCGTGACCTGGATGGAGATTATCTCCCGGCACCGGCGGTCCGTTTCCGCCTGGTCGCCGGCAGGGACGAACGGATGCGGGTCTATGTGTCTGAAAAGTTTTTCCTGAAAATCCGTATCGGCACATTTTCCGAGGCTGACGCGGGAGTACAGCCTGTCGTATGCCGTGGCAGGAGTTCCGTCAGGCGTTACAGATGCGAAAGAATTCATTTTCTGTCTGAGTGTGTCGAGCCTCTGTATGTCGAAATCGGCGTAAGTGATGGATGCCGATGTGCCGAAACGTTCGTTTTCGGCAATCAATGTCCCGTTCTCGTACATGAGGGCCGCCCCGCCGAAGACCAGATCCTGGGTAGATTCCCCGAAACCTGACGAGCAGTAGGCATAGCCGCAGATGTTTCTTGCGGACAACTGGCTGACGAGGCTCTTCCTGTATTCATGTTTGGCCAGCAGGTCGTTGCTTGCCGAAGGGTTGAAAATCAGCTGTGCTCCTGCAAGAGCGAGATATGTGGACGGCGGAATCGGAGTCCACATGTCTTCGCATATTTCTATCCCGAATGAAACTTTTCCGATTTCGAAAACCAGATTCGGGGAGATGTTGCACCTGAAGCCTGCATAAGTGATTTCCGCACACCATCCTTCCCTCACGGTGTCTTTGCCGTTGGCGAGGAATCTGCCGGTGGAGGCTGTATATGGCGACAGAAAATCCCGTCCTGAGCTGAACCATCTCCCTTCGTAAAATTCATTGTACTGGGGAAGCCATATTTTCGGCACTATGCCTTTTATGTTGCCGTTTTTCATTACAATGGCACAGTTGTACAGTCTTCCGCGGAATCTGACTGGTGCTCCTGCTATGACAGTTACGGATTTTCCTCGTGTGAAGTCCATTATTTCCCTGATGCCATCTTCGGCTTTCCGGATAAGGAGTTCCTGTCCGAACAGGTCTCCGCAGGTATACCCTGTCACGGCGAGTTCCGGGAATAGCACGACAGACGCACCGGCCTCTTCAGCTTCTCCGGCCATCCTGCATATTTCCCTGACATTGGAGCATGTATCGGCCACTCTGACCGATGGGACGGCAGTGGCCACGCGAATAAAACCTAAATCTTTCATTTCCATGGAAAACGGCATTCTGAGATTATGGATTAGAACACGAAAGCCGGCTTGCAGGCCGGCTTTGTAGACTTGTTGCACAGGTTAAAGTTCCTCGAAAGAAACATCTGAAGTATAATGACCACCTTCGTATGCGTCTCCGTCAGACTTGGCAGCTGCAGGACAGTTCGCCTTGATGTAATCTACCATTTCCTGCAGTGTAGCAGCGAATTTGTCGAAATCCTCCTTGTACAAGAAAATCTTGTGCTTGTCATAGGCGAAACGTCCGTCTTTTTCGATCTTCCGTTTGCTTTCGGTTATGGTCAGGTAATAGTCATTACCTCTTGTAGCCTTGACGTCAAAGAAATATGTACGTTTCCCAGCTCTTACCTGCTTTGAGTAAACATCATCCCCCGAACGCTCCTGAGCATTGGCTTCATCAAAATCCTCGCTGTACATAGCAATATTTTTTAGTAAAACTTTACAAAGATAGGGATTTTTCTGAAAATGAGATTATCTTTGTAAAAAATTTGACTTGACAGTATGCTCAACAGACGTATTTTAAGGATAAAGGTCTTTAAAACATTGTATAGTAGTGAATTGAAGGGAAATTCCTCGCTCTCGGAAGCCGAGGCCCAGCTGGAAGCTTCGTGCGAGGCGACGCGGGATTTGTATCTGTTTATGCTCGGTATAGTCTCACCTTTGACTAAAGTGGCGGCGGAAAAGATTTCGGCTGCCAGGAAGAAATTCAATCCTACCGAAGAGGAACGTAATCCTAATACCAGATTTGCTGACAATGCCTTGGCGGTATTGCTGGACGGAGATCCGGATTTTCAGAAGATTTTCAGCAAAAAGAAATTCTCATGGGAGCAGTATGATCTGTTCCTGAAGAAAATATTCGCGTCCGTATCCTCCAAAGCTTACTATGCCGAGTATATGCAGGCGCCTGAATCTTCTCTGAAGGATGACTGCATGCTTTTCAGGCATATTTTCGAGGAAGAATTCGTGGATAGTGTGGAACTGGACCAGATACTGGAATCCATGTCCATTTACTGGGGTGAAGATCTGCCGTATGCATTGACTTATGTGTGCAAGACGCTGGATGCCATTTCAAAAGGTACGGCGTGGTCGCTTCCTCCTCTCTATCTGAGCGAGACCAGAAAAGGTGACGATACGGAAGATGACAGGCTGTTCGCCAGGAACCTTCTGCGTGCTTCTTATGTCAACTATAAGAAATACTATGATTTAGTAGCGGAATCCGTATCAAACTGGGACAGCGAGCGCATAGTGGCGACAGACCTTTGCCTGATCGTCATGGGCGTCGCAGAGGCGGTGGCTTTCCCGACTATCCCGGTAAAAGTGACCATAAACGAATATGTGGAGATTTCCAAGTATTTCGGGACTCCGAAAAGCAAGATTTTCGTTAACGGCATTCTCGACAGGCTCATACAGAAACTTTCCCAGGACGGTAAAATCATCAAATCGGGGAAAGGTCTGCTTTAAGGGCCCGGCATCGGCAGAAATCATTAATAATCATATCAAAATCATAAAACAATGAATTTTATTACTTTGTTACAGGCTCAGGCTGCAGCCGGCAGCCAGGCAGCTTCAGGATCCCAGTGGTCCATGTGGATTATGCTTATTCTCATCTTTGTCGTGATGTGGTTTTTCATGATCCGTCCGCAGAGAAAGCAGCAGAAGGAATTGCAGAAATTCCGCGAGGGACTGAAGAAAGGCGACAAAGTCGTGACTATCGGCGGAATCTACGGAACTGTAGTAGAGGTTAAGGATAAGTCGCTCCTTCTGGAGGTGGACAGCAATGTCAAGATCCGTGTCGACAAAAATTCTGTCGTAAAGGATTTCAGCGAAGCGGCCCAGCAGCAGTAGAAAGAAATCATCTGTGAGATGAAACGATTGCTGTATAAGCTGTTGCATTCGTTAAAGCATAACGGGAGGGACTGGACGGTATTTTCTTTGTCCCTCCTGCTGGCTTTCAGTATCTGGCTTATACATAATCTTTCATTGAATTATTCGGACTTCCTGACAGTGAGGATGACTGCCGTGTGTGGAAATCTTGAAGGGCACGCGACCAGATCCTCGAATTCATGCGATGTCGTCGCCAGATGCAGGACATCGGGCTACAATATCATAAAGACGAGACTGGCGCTGGGAAGTGCACCCGTGGAGCTTTCCTTCATCGGCCAGACATTGTCAGAGAAATCAGGTGAAATATTCTACATTACCAGACGGGAATTGAGCGAATCCGCTCACCTGCTCTTCGGTGAAAACGTAGAGGTGGAATATTTTCTTTCCGATACGCTATATTTCAGGTTTCCGTATGAGTCTCACAAGAAGGTCCCCGTATTTCCGGTCATGGCTTTGAGTTTCGAGCCTCAGTACATGAGCCCGGACAATATCGAGATAGAACCTGATTCGGTGACTATTTACGGGGAACCGTATCATCTGGCAAATGTCGACAGGGTATTTACGGAGCCGATAAAGCTCCAGAATCTGAATTCAGGAGCGGCCGGAGTGGCACGGATCGAAAGAATCAAGGGCGTAAGGCTTGCCGAAAACGAGATACACTATTCCATTGATGTCATGAGATATGTCGAGATCACCAGAGAAGTGACGATAAATCCTTCAGGTGTCCCTGCGGATAAGGAAATGATGATATATCCGTCCAAGGCGGAGGTCGTATTCAAGTGCGTTTTCCCGCTTATCTCAGATGTCGGTCAGGCTACTTTCCAGATTGAATATGAGGATTTTATAAATTCACGTTCACGCAAGTGCATCCCTGTTCCGGAATATATGCCCGACGGTGTGCTGGATTATGAAATCGTTCCGGAGATTTTCGAATGTGTCCTGACGGAAAAATAACTCTCGTGGTGACAGGCGGAATCGGCAGCGGGAAATCTCTCGTGTGTTCGATGTTCGGTCTGAAAGGAATCCCGGTTTATGATTCGGATTCCAGAACCAAGGCTCTATATGATTCCATACCGGGCATGCCGGACAGGATTTCCCAAGCGCTGGGAGTGGATGTATGCAGGCATGACGGCAGGATAGACAGGAAAATCCTGGCGGATGCGGTGTTTTCGGACAAACGAAGGCTGGAAATTCTGGAATCGCTGATTTATCCGGAAGTCAGGACTGATTTTCTCGAATGGAAGAAGGCTTTTGAAGATACTGACGTGCCTTTTGTCATTATGGAATCTGCCGTCATTCTGGAAAAGCCATATTTCCATGATTTGTCAGACAAGGTTTTGCTGGTGGATGCTCCTGTAAAGCTCAGGCTTTCCAGGGCAATGGCCAGAGATAAAGCCGGTGCAGACAGCATAGAGGCCCGCATGTCCGGACAGAAACTGCTCAATGCGATATCGGAAGGAAAGGTTATTCCGGATGCGGATTATATAATAGTCAATGACGGGGACAGGGAAGCCCTCACCCGGAAAGTGGACAAGATATATTCAGAAATTATAAATTCAAGCAAAATATGAAAACAGATCTCAGTAAAATTTTGACAATATCCGGCCAGAGCGGCCTTTTCAATTACATTTCGCAGGCCAGGAACGGTGTCATCGTAGAATCCCTTTCAGACAAGAAAAGGAGCTGTTTCGGAATGAACAGCAAGGTCACCACTCTGGAGGATATATCTATTTATACTGATGAAGGGGAAGTAAAGCTCAAGTCTGTGTTCCAGAAGATGAAAGATGTTCTGGGTGAAGACAATGCTCCTGTCGCCAAATCTTCCGACAAGGAATTGCAGGAGTTCTTTTCCAAAGCTCTCCCGGATTACGACAGAGACAAATTCCATGTTTCGCACATGAAGAAAGTGGTCACATGGTATAATATCCTCAAGGAATTTGCCTCTCTCGATTTCGAGTTGGAAGAAGATACCGGGACCGAGAAGTAGGAATCATACTGCTGTGATATGTCCGGTTCATTGCAGACATTGACACTTGGGTGTTCCAAGAACAGGGTTGATACCGAGCATGTGCTGTCCAGGCTGGAACGTGCCTATACCATTCTACCGGAGGACAGTACATGTCCCTGCGACATATTGCTTATAAATACGTGCGGCTTTATCGGGGATGCCAAGGAAGAGTCCATAGCCGCCATTCTCGAAGCAGTGGAACGCAAAAAGAGGGGAGAGATCGGAAAGATTGCGGTTTTCGGGTGTCTTTCTCAAAGGTATTCCAAGGAAATGCCCGGACTTATTCCTGAGGTCGACGCATGGTTCGGTGCCATCGGTTTCGGTGAACTTCTGGAATATCTTGGCGTTCCGGCAGACGGCGGAAATGAAACGGGAAGGCATCTTACGACGCCGTCCCATTATGCCTATCTGAAAATATCCGAGGGTTGTGACCGCCGATGCTCTTATTGTGCGATTCCTTTCATAAGGGGGAAGCATCGTTCTGTCCCGATTGAGGAGCTGGTGGCCGAGGCGCGCCTTCTGGCCGGAAAAGGAGTCAGGGAACTCATTGTCATAGCACAGGATACTACATATTACGGGCTCGACTTATATCACCGGAGGGCTTTGGCGGAGCTTTTGCAGCGTCTGTCGGAAGTGGAAGGGATAGAGTGGATCCGTATCCATTATTCGTATCCGGCAGATTTTCCCGATGATGTTCTGGACCAGATGGCCGACAATCCTAAAGTGTGCCGCTACATGGATATTCCTTTGCAGCACATTTCCGACAAAGTCCTGTCCAACATGCACAGGAATGTAGACGGGGCGTGGACGAGGGCACTTATCCGGCGTATGAGGGAAAGGGTTCCGGGAGTCGTGCTCAGGACTACCATGATAACAGGCCATCCGGGTGAGGGCCGTAAGGAGTTTCAGGAGCTCCTTGATTTCGTGAAGGAAGCCAGATTCGAAAGGCTGGGCGCCTTCATGTATTCCGAAGAGGAAGGGACATTCGGAGCGGAGCATTTCCGGGACTCGGTCGGCAGGAAGACAAAGCAGAAACGCCTGGACGAACTGATGGCTTTGCAGAGTGGAATTTCGCTGGAGTTCAACCGCTCCAGAATAGGTTCCGAAGTAAGGGTGATTGTGGACGGATTTTCTGACGGGATGCTTGTATGCCGCAGCGAATTCGAAAGCCCTGAAGTGGATGGAGAGATTTTTGTAAATTGCACCGGAATAGAGAATCCGCTTTCGCTGGTCGGAACGTTTATTGACGTAAGGATTACGGCAGCGGATGAATATGACCTTATTGCAGAAATGATAAATTATGAATAAAGGTATGTTTTTCAGGAAATCGGGTGTACTGCTTTCAGTAGTTTCCATTCTGTCTGCAGCTGTTTCATGCGGGCCGTCCGCCTATCTTCTGGATATAGAGACCAGGCAGCCGTCCGCATCAGGAATCAATCTGATAGGTAAGACCGTTTCTGTCGTTTATGCGGATAAGGGCGAGTCAGAAGATTCTCTCTTTTCCGCAGCCATGTCATCGGCATTTGCGTCTGTATTGGAAGATGACTATTTCGGCGGCGACAGCCTCGTGACCGTATATTGCCTGGACAGGCAGGATACCGTGGATTTCGGGAACAAGGCTGAAATGGTAGACCTGCTGGTGGATACAGGTTCAGATGTCCTTTTCCTCTTCGATTCTCCTGAATTCGGTACCGGTGAAATCAGGAAAACCGGACCTGACGCGGCTGGCGGATATGTGGCGTCGGGCTCATTCCCTTTCGTGGTGGATCTGTATGTTTACGATTCCATGGATCCGAGGGATACTGTCATGCATTTCAGCGGAAGTACCATAGCTGAAGTCTCTGCTGAAGTGACCGGAAGCGAGTCTCATGAAGGTCTGGAATATATCCTGAAAAACAGCCTTGAAGGTACGGCCAGGAATGTCGGTACCGCATCAGGGAGCAAGTTCGCTCCGGCATGGAAGGCTGAACAGATACTTTTCTTTGTGTACGATTCGTCCCTGTGGTATGATTCGTATTTCTATGTCAATGATTATCAGTGGCAGAAGGCTATGGATATCTGGATGTCGATGCTGGATACGGAAAATCTGGAAAAGAAAGCCTGTCTGGAGTACAACCTTTCTGCAGCATGTTATCTTCAGGGAGAATTTGATCTGGCCGAAGAGTGGCTGGATCTGTCTGAAAAGCATTTCAAGCTTCCTTATACCGACACTCTCAGGAAGAAAATCAGATCCGGAGTGTCTGGAAAATAAAAAAAGGCGGGACCGTAAGCCGGTTTCTGTTTTCAAATCTGCCATTTATCTTCGCAACCTACCCCCTGGCATCGGACGGGCAGCCCTTTGTTGCCAGTATATTTGGTCTTGCAGGCTTCAGGTACGTACCCGGATATCGTCGCCGGTATCCGTTGTGAGCTCTTACCTCACATTTTCACCCTTGCATGTCCGTCGGACAATGCGGTTGTTTTCTGTTACGTTTGCCATAAGGTTGCCCCTATCTGCGATTTCCGCAGTGAAGTGCCCTTTCCTGTCCGGACTTTCCTCACAGGACACGTCCTGCGCGGCAGATCGTCCCACCTTAAATATTCCCTGTCCGTATTATTTATAGCCGAGCTTGCGCTCAGTACGGTCATTCCATCTTATCGTTTTCTCTACAGCCCGTTCCAGAGCAGGCGTGATGTCCTTGCAGGTCTTGTGGCAGCACATTTCGAGGCTGTACATTCTTCCGATACAGAAATTCGTATGTTCGCATCCGCTGCAATGATTTTCGTCGGCTTTCATCTTGTTTACGAAATCCGTATCCTCCAGAACTGCGCGTCCCATCTGCAATAGCTGGAATCCGCTGTCTATCACCTTGTCGGCATCTGCTCGGGACACTACGCCTCCCACATATACGAGCGGCATGTCGGGAAGGGCTTTCCTGAATTTCAGGGAATCTTCCAGAAAGAACAGGTGCTTGAACGGAACTGTCGGCGATACTATGCGGCCGCCTAAAAGCACTCCCAATTTCAGCCACCACATATTCATCGGCATATAATGGGCAATGGTTTTCACAGGGAAACGTCCTCTCATGACATACATCGGCGCCCTGCTTACGAATCCGCCGGACAGCACGAGCGCATCTGCACCGCATTTCTGCAGTTCTTTGGCTACTTCTATGCATTCGTCAGTTTCCATGCCGCCCTTGAATCCGTCTCTGGTATTCATCTTTACGAAGATGGCCACCTTTCCTTTCCCTGCATCGGTTACGGCTTTCATACAGCGTTTCATGAAGCGCATCCTGTTTTCAAGCGAGCCGCCGTACTCGTCTTTTCGGTGGTTGGTGTACGGAGACAGGAACTGTGAAATCAGATATCCGTGACCTGCATGTATTTCTACGGCATCGAACCCCGCCTGGATACATAGCTCCACAGCCCTGCCGTAGGCTTCCACCACTTCGTCGATTTCCTTCAGAGTCATTCCATGCACGAAAGTAGGGGAGTAAAGGTTGAATCCGCTGCTCGCGCCATACGGACGGCAGCCGCATATTTTCCTGTGCGACATATTGCCGCAATGTCCCAACTGTATGGATGCCTTTGCCCCTTCCTTGTGGATGGCATCGGTAAGTTTCTTCAGTTCCGGCACTATTTCTTCCCTCATCCAAAGCTGTCGTTCGAAAGACAATCCGCTCTTGCATACTGCAGCGTATGCTATCGTAGTCATGCCTATGCCACCTTTTGCTACTGCAGTGTGGTAGTCGAACAATGATTGTGACGGAGAGTTGTTTTCGCACATCCCTTCGAATGCGGCAGACCTGACTGTCCTGTTCCTCAGTTCCAGAGGCCCGATTTTGACAGGTGTAAATAAATCACTCATGATTAATGACTCTTATTCGTAAAAAAAACTTGTGCCGGGTATTCTGTTACCATATAAAAGGTATAAGGTTTTTCTTTTTCAGATTTTTGTATTCGTCACCGAACTCCTGCTCGTATTTCTCGGTGAGGGATTTCGATCTTGGCGCCAGGTTCGCGAAAGTCCATACGGCGAACAGCAGTCCTGCAGGGGACCACGTGAGAATCGCATATCCTACCCATTCTGTGAGTTCTCCGAAATAATTCGCGGATGTCACGTATTTGTACAGACCTTTTTTCGGTATGTAGTGTTTCGTGTCTCCAGGTTTGCGCAGGTGTCTTATGACATGGTCCGAATCCAGGTTGATGAGCATTCCTGTAATGAATATCAGACCTCCGATGATGAATTGCGGAGATGAAAGCCACTCGATGGTATACTTTCCGGCAGGGGCGAATTCGAAAAGCCAGCTGCCGATGAAGTAGGCATTCAGGGAATTGAACGTCATCCCCATGGCCATGATCAGAACCGGCATTTCGCCTTTTCCTCTCATAAGGAGCGGGAAAATGAACGCTCTCTGGAAATAGTGCACGAGGAAAAAGCCTGACATCGCCAGCAGGACGATTTTCTCGTTTCCCGTATCCTTGCCTGAAATGAGATAGTCCAGTACATACAGGAGCAGGAAAATGAATGCAGGAGATTCCATGATGACCCATGCCAGCTTGTTGTTTATCTTCGGCCCCCAGTTCGACGAGGACAGATATCCATAGCCAGCCTTGAAGAAGAAAAGGGCTATGAAGACAATAATCGCCAGAATAAACATGGCAGTCATCAGAAAACAATAGGTCTGCATTATATAATAGGTTTGATTCAGCGGCCAAAGTTAATAAACATTTTTCTCATAAGAATGTCCGGACGATTTTTTTCATGGTTTTGAGCAGGCATCTCAGTTTTTTTGATTAATTTTGCACCCCTGTAACGTCTAAAAGATTATTTATGAATCCTAAGTATGTATTCGTTTCAGGTGGAGTCGCATCGTCCCTTGGTAAGGGCATTATTTCAGCATCATTGGCAAAACTGTTGCAGTCCAGAGGATTGAGGGTCACCATACAGAAATTCGATCCGTATATCAATGTGGACCCAGGTACATTGAACCCTTATGAGCACGGAGAGTGCTATGTGACGGATGACGGTGCGGAGACGGATCTGGATCTCGGCCACTACGAGCGTTTTCTCGGCGTACATACTTCCAAGGCGAACAATGTCACGACAGGCAAGATATACAATACCGTAATAAACAAGGAAAGGGAAGGGGCATATCTCGGAAAGACCGTGCAGATCATACCTCATATCACCGATGAGATAAAGAGAAGAATGCTTCTGCTCGGCAAGACGGGCAAATATGACATTATCATCACTGAAATCGGCGGTACCGTAGGTGACATGGAATCTCAGCCGTTCGTAGAGGCGGTGCGTCAGCTGCAGTGGGAACTTCCCGAGGATGATTGCGTCACCATTCACCTTACGCTGGTGCCGTATCTGAGCGCAGCCAAGGAACTCAAGACAAAACCGACGCAGCATTCCGTGCAGATGCTTCAGCAGAGCGGAGTCCAGCCGGATATTATTGTGTGCCGTACGGAACACAAGCTGACTCCGGAGCTCCGTAAGAAAATAGCCCTTTTCTGCAATGTCAAGCCCGGACATGTCATAGAATCCATGGATGCGCCTTCCATATATTCCGTACCTCTGAACATGCAGGCCGAGAAGCTCGACCAGCTGGTCCTCGACCATTTCGGCATGAAGAATATGCCGGAACCGGATCTCAAGGAGTGGAAGAAGTTCCTCGACAAGCTGTTCCATCCCAAATCCGAAGTGAATATTGCCCTTGTGGGCAAGTATGTCGAACTGCAGGATGCGTACAAGTCCATTCTGGAGTCATTCGTACATGCCGGAGCCGCAAACGAGTGCAAGGTCAATGTCCACAGTATTCACAGCGAGTTCCTGGACTCTTCGAATGTGGAAGAGAAACTTTCTCCGATGGACGGCATACTGGTGGCTCCAGGTTTCGGCGAAAGGGGGCTGGAGGGTAAGATTCTGGCAGTGAAGTATGCCAGGGAGCACAATGTGCCGTTCTTCGGCATTTGCCTCGGAATGCAGATGTGCGTGGTGGAATTCGCCAGGGATGTCATAGGGCTCAGGGATGCAGTTTCTACCGAGGTGAATCCGGCTACCAGATATCCGGTCATCGACCTTATGGAAGACCAGAAGAGCACTACCATAAAAGGCGGTACCATGAGGCTCGGTGCATACGACTGCAAGCTGGACAAGGATTCGCTTGCTTATAAGATTTACGGGACGGACGTGATTTCCGAAAGACACAGGCACAGGTATGAGTTCAACAATGACTATCTGGATATGATAGAGGCAGCCGGGATGAAGGCTACGGGAAAGAATCCCGATACAGGACTTGTGGAAATAGTCGAGATTCCGTCGCATCCGTTTTTCATCGGTGTCCAGTTCCATCCGGAACTGAAGAGTACTCCGGAGCATCCGCAGCCGATTTTCGTGGCTTTTGTCAAGGCTTCCATGAAATTCCGGGACGAGCACGGACATCATTCCCAGGTAGAGTAGGGCAGACATGAGATTCTCCGCGATAATTTCGGCATCGCTGATTTCGGTCTTGCTGTCGGTTTCAGCAGCGTGCAGTGCCCAGGTAAAGCAGTACAGGGTCCGGGTCGTGAACGAATATCCTCATGATGTCGGATCATATACCCAGGGGCTGTTCATAAAAGACGGACAGATGTATGAAAGTACAGGCCAATACGGGAGTTCGACATTCCGGAAAGTGGACCTGAAGACCGGAAAGGCTCTCAGGCGCCTCGATTTCGGCAGTAAATATTTCGTCGAAGGGTCCGTGGCCGTCGGAGACAGCCTTTATATCCTGACATGGATGAACAATGTCGCTTTCTTATATGATCTCGGAACACTCGAATACAAATCCACCCTGTCGTATCCACGGCAGGGGTGGGGGATCACTACCGACGGAACAAACCTGATAGCAAGTGACGGGTCTTCGCGCCTGTATTTTCTGGACAAGGACCTTACCGTGACCGGGACTCTTAATGTCAGGCTTCATGGAAAGGCTCTTAAATTCCTGAACGAACTCGAATATATAGATGGCAGGATATGGGCCAATGTATATACCACTAACATGATCGTGATAATCGACCCCGAAAGCGGCGATGTAGAATCGGTGATAGACTGTACAGGGCTTCTGCCCCGGAAACTCAGGACTGAAGACACTGACGTACTTAACGGGATAGCATACGATGAAAGTACAGGAAAGTTGTATCTTACAGGGAAGAACTGGCCGAGAATTTACGAAGTCGCGTTAGAAGAAAAATAAAAATATCCGATATCATCCTGTTGCTAAAAAAGCCCGCATCACTGCGGGCTTTTTCAGGTTAGTTAATAGTGTAATTTCTTTTGCCTATCAAAAAGGCTGCATCTTGTGGTTAGTATTTAACAGCTTAAAATTTTAAAGGCTGAAGCCTTCGGATGTTTAAAGATTATAATGAAAATCCATTATCTCCTTATGAACATTTGACAAATATAGGGATAATTTTCAGTTTCGCAAATTAATTTCCATTATTTGTCAAATTATTATAAACATTATTCCAGTGTGTACGTAAACATCTTAATTTTCAGGCTAATCCTCCAGAAGTCCGGGTCTGAGAAGGCGTGTTCTGGCGACGGCTTGCTCGTCCTGCCACTGGCGGATAAGTTTCGGATTTCCGCTGAGAAGTACTTCAGGAACCTTCCATCCGTTGAATTCCGCCGGTCTCGTATATACAGGTGCCGAAAGCAGTCCGTCCTGGTAGCAGTCGCTGAGTGCCGATGTTTCATCGGTGATCGCCCCTGGCAGGAGTCGCACTACGGCATCGGCTATTATTGCGGCGGGAATTTCTCCGCCGCTCAGTACATAATCGCCGACTGTGATTTCCCTGGTGACGAGATGTTCCCTGATACGATGGTCTATACCTTTATAATGGCCGCACAGGATGATGATGTTTTCTTTCAGTGACAGTTCGTTCGCCATATTCTGGCTGAACTGTTCCCCGTCAGGCGACATGTATATCACTTCGTCATAGTCCCTTTCATTTTTCAGTTCCTGTATCATTTCGTATACGGGTTCTACCATCAGGACCATCCCTGCATCACCTCCATAACAGTAATCGTCGACCTGCAGTCTTGGGCCTTTCCCGTATTTGCGGAGATTGTGAACATGGATTTCCACGATTCCTTTCTTTATGGCCCGTCCTACAATGGAATGGCTCAGCGGGCTTTCGAGCAGTTCAGGTACGACTGTTATGATATCTATTCTCATGTCAGGATATGTTTGGGATTGCAAAAATAGCAAAATTTATCTCCATAACTTATCAAATGAATGGCTTCTTAATAAAATTTGATATATTTGCAGTTTGAAAAATTTAACGCCTAACGATCATGAGTGAAGAAAAAAATCCGGAAACACTGGACTCTCCTATGGAAGTGCTTGAAAACGAAGAAACTGTGTCGGTGAATTATTTGGAAAAAAGTTTGGCAGAACTTGCCGACCTGTTTATGGAACTGGCCAAGAACCCGGACAGGATGCAGATGAATAAGGATGCGGAAGCCATTAAATCCGCATTTTACAGGAATCTGGCCAGAGAGAAGGCTGCTGCAGGCATTGCAGTGACTGAGGAGGAGGGCGGGAATCCCGTGGAGGAGACTCCCGGAGAGGATGACAGCGTTTCGGAAAATCCGTTTGCGGAAATCGAGAGAGGTTTCAAGGCTCTTTATAACGCTTATCGTAAGGAACGGGCGGAATACAACAGACAGCAGGAGAAGGAAAGGGAGCATAATCTGGAGTTGAAAGAGGCTGTCATCAAGGATCTGAAGGCGCTTCTGGACAAGCAGGAAGATGTAAACCGCACATTTCCGGAGTTCAGGGAAATACAGAGCAGATGGCGTGCTATCGGACCGGTTCCGGTACAGTCTTTCAGGAATCTGAATGATACCTATCAGCTTTATGTGGAGCAGTTCTACGATATGGTCAAGATAAACCGCGAGCTCAGGGATCTGGATTTCAAGAAAAATCTGGAAGTGAAGACCGGATTCTGCGAGCAGGCCGAAAAGCTGGCGGAAAGCGACAATATCGTGGAATCTTTCAGGGAACTTCAGAAACTTCACGAGCAGTGGAAGGAATACGGTCCGGTGGCAAAGGAATTCAGAGAGTCTATCTGGGATCGCTTCAAGGCTGCGACTTATACCATAAACAAAAAGTATCAGGCATATTTCGAGGGGCTCAAACAGCAGCATGCGGAGAATCTTGAGGCCAAGACCCGTCTGTGCGAGCAGGTGGAAGCGATAGCTTCGAAAGAAAACATCGCGGCGCCTGAATGGAATACCTTGTCCAAGGACATAGAAGAAATCCAGAAGCAGTGGAAAACTGTAGGTTTCGCATCCAAGAAAGAGAATCAGAAGATCTATGACAGATTCCGTGCGGCGTGCGACAAGTTTTTCGAGAGGAAAAGGGAGTTCTATGCCGGATACAAGGAGAATATAAACGCCAATCTGGAGAAGAAAATCGCCCTTTGCGAAGAAGCTGAAGCCCTTAAGAACAGTACGGACTGGAAAAAGACTGCAAGCCAGCTGATAAACCTTCAGAAGCAGTGGAAGGAGATAGGTGCCGTTCCTCGGAAGAAGTCGGAGCAGTTATGGAAGAGATTCCGTGCGGCATGCGACGAGTTTTTCAACGAAAGGGACAAAAACGTAAAGCCTGAAAATGATTTTTACGGAAATCTGAAGGCAAAGAAGCAGCTTGTAGCTGAAATCAACGCATATCAGCTGTCGGGTGACGAGGCTGCGGATACGGAAGCCATGAATGATTTCATCCGCAGGTGGCAGGAAATAGGTTTCGTCCCGTTCAAGGAGAAGGATGAAATCGCCAGGATTTATAAGGAGGCCTTGCAGAACAAGTTCAAGGACCTGACCCAGAAGGCGCGTAAGGCAAGGTACGCAAAGGCTCCCAAGAGTGAAAAGGAGCGGCTCGTGCAGCGCTACCTGAAGAAGGAACAGGATATTACCACTTATGAAAATAACATAGGCTTTTTTGCTATGTCGAAAAATTCCGAGCCTCTTATCAGACAGATGCAGGAGCGTATTGACCTGGCCAAGAAGGAGCTGAAGGAACTGGAGGAACAGATCAGGGCAATAGATAATGCTGCTGATGCAGAATAAGAGATTTTAAGATAAGATGGATAAGAATTCGATTGTAGGTTTTATACTGATAGGGGTAATTTTTTTCGGATTTACCTGGTATCAGTCTAATCAGTATCAGAAACAAAGGGAATATCAGGCTCAGCTGGATTCGGCCGCCTTGGCCCAGCAGGCATATATGATGGCCCAGGATTCTGTCGCGGCAATGCCTGCGGGGGAGTATGAGGACGGAGCACAGCTTGCAAGACCCGGAAAATATCTCGATTCGCTGCTGAACAGCCATTATACGGCGGAGGAGCAGTATGTGACTCTCGGAAATGACAGGCTGGAGCTGGTGCTGACCACCAAAGGTGCGCAGCCGTATTCGGCAAGACTGAATAATTACAGGGCTTATGACAGTACTGATCTGTATCTTGTAAAGCCAGGGTACAGCGACTATAATATTTCACTCTTTGCCGGGGAGAATATAGATACCAGAGATATGGTTTTCGAACTGGCCGAGACTACGGATACGACTGTCGTGATGCGGCTGCCGTTCCATAACGGAGGTTATCTCGAACAGAAATATATATTGCCGGAAGGAAGCTATATGGTAAGGAACGAGCTTTCCTTTGTCGGGATGGAAGGACTTGTGCCGAAGAAGATAAACAGTTTCGACATCGACTGGAATCTGGTGGTGCCGAGACTGGAAAAGGGATATACCAACGAGAAGCAGTATTCGAAACTGGATTATTATTTTTCCGGGGAGAAGAAGCCTGAACAGCTGGGGCGCGGCGGACGCAACGGCAGCGAGAGCATAGTTTCCAAAGTGAAATGGTTCGCTTTCCAGCAGCAGTTCTTCTCTGCCATCATGACTGCAGGAAATGAATTCAACGCGGCCGATTTCAGCATCAGCTTTTATGACGAAAAGGATCCGGACAGGAATCTCATGCTGTGCAGCGCCAGACTTCAGTCGGAGCTGAAACATGATCCTGAACGTGTCACTGTACCGTTCGACTTTTATTTCGGACCCAACCATTACAGAACACTCAAGAATTACGACCAGCATTACGAGAAAATCATTCCGCTGGGAGGTAGCGTAATCGGTCTTATAAGCAGGGGCGTGATCATCCCTACATTCAATTTTCTCGGCAAGTTCATCCACAATTACGGCATTATCATCCTGATAATGACAATACTTATCAAGATTGTGGTCTCTCCGCTGACCATGAAGTCGTACAAGTCATCCGCGAAGATGAATGTAATCAAGCCGGAGATTGACAAGCTTAATGAAAAATATCCGAAGCAGGAAGATGCCCTGAAGAAACAGCAGGCGATGATGGACTTGTACAGGAGGGCCGGAATCAGCCCGATGGGAGGCTGTCTGCCTATGCTGCTCCAGCTGCCTATCCTCTATGCCATGTTCCGCTTCTTCCCGGCATCGATAGAGCTCCGTCAGGAGAAATTCCTGTGGGCAGATGACTTGAGCGCGTATGATTCAATACTGGATCTGCCATTCAGTATTCCGTTGTACGGTGACCATGTGTCGCTTTTTGCCTTGCTTATGGCACTTTCGATGTTCCTGTATTCGAAGATGACTTCGAGCCAGATGTCGAACGATCCGAGCATGGCCGGAATGAAGTTCATGAGTGTCTGGCTGATGCCTATCATGATGCTGTTCATCTGTAACAACCTGTCGAGCGGACTCAGTTATTATTATCTTCTTTCGAACCTTATAACGATGCTCCAGACATGGTTTGTCAGACGCTTCCTTGTCGATGAGGCGAAGATACATGCCCAGCTGGCGGCATCTGCCGGAAAACCGCTGCCTAAGTCCAAATGGCAGCAGAGGCTCGAAGAGGCGCAGAAAATGCAGCAGCAGGCTCTCAAGGAGCAGCAAAAACGTGCGAGGAGATAGATATGACCGACATTGCATCCGCAATAAGAAAACTTTCCGGGGAACTGCCATCAAATGTAAAATTGGTGGCAGTTTCCAAATTTCACCCGGCCGAAGCCATTATGGAGGCATATAAGGCCGGGCAGCGTATTTTCGGAGAAAGCCGTCCTCAGGAATTGGCGGCCAAGGCAGCAGCCCTGCCCGGAGATATCTCGTGGCATTTCATAGGGCATCTCCAGACAAACAAACTGAAACTCGTGCTTCCGGTGGCGGCGATGGTGGAGTCTGTCGATTCGCTCCATTTGCTCGAAGCGATAGACAGGTGGGGCGGCGAAAACGGAAAAGTCACTGATGTATTGCTGGAAATGCATATTGCGTCTGAAGAAACGAAACAGGGTTTTTCCCGTGAAGAGATACTCTCAGTAGTTTCCGATGCGTCGATTTTCCATAACGTGCATATTTCCGGACTGATGGGAATGGCTACTTTTACGGATGACGAGGCGGTGATACGGAAAGATTTTGCTAAATTAGTGGCTCTCCGGGATGAAATAGCGGCCGGGAGGGACCGTTACCGCGGCTTGCCTCAGGATTTCGGTATCCTGTCTTTCGGCATGACCCATGACTACAGGATAGCGGTCGGGATGGGCGCTGATATTGTCCGTATAGGGACATTGATTTTCGGAGAGAGAACATATTGAGCCGGAAGGCGGCAGAAACATAAACCAGTTTTCGGATGGAAATTGCGAACAAGATAACAGAAGACGATATCAGGGCAAATATCAAATATCTGGACTTGCTTTCCCTGAATTTTCCCACCATTGCGTCAGCAAGTACGGAGATCATAAATCTGGAGGCCATACTGAATCTTCCCAAGGGCACGGAACATTTTCTGGCCGATCTTCACGGGGAGAACGAAGCGTTCGAGCATGTCCTGAGAAATGCTTCAGGGGCCATAAAGAGGAAAGTCAATGAGATTTTCGGGAATTCCCTTTACGAAACCGAAAAAAAGGATCTTTGTACCCTGATATATTATCCGGAACAGAAACTGCAGCTTATAAAAGAGAGTGTTCCGGACATAAATTCCTGGTACAGTGTCACTCTGAACAGACTGGTCAAGGTGTGCCAGAACGTTTCATCCAAGTATACGAGGTCAAAGGTCCGCAAGTCGCTGCCGGAAGAGTTTTCGTACATCATACAGGAACTTCTTCACGAGAGCAGTGCGGATCCTAACAAGCAGGCTTATATCAATGTGATTATCAGTACGATAATCGATACGTTCAGGGCTGACGATTTCATCATAGCCATGTGTAATCTGATCCAGAGGCTGACGATAGATTCTCTCCATATTCTCGGAGATATTTTCGACAGGGGACCCGGACCTCACATTATCATGGATACATTATGCGATTATCATCATTTCGACATCCAGTGGGGCAATCACGATATATTGTGGATGGGTGCCGCTGCCGGCAATGACGCCTGCATCGCCAATGTCATAAGGCTTGCCATGCGCTACGCGAACCATTCTGTCCTCGAAGACGGTTACGGGATAAATCTCCTGCCTCTGGCTACATTTGCCATGGATGCTTATGCCGATGATCCTTGCGCGACTTTCGGTCCGCGGATAGAAGATGATTCCCAGAAGATAGATGACAAGACCATGCGTCTGCTGGCACAGATGCACAAGGCGATAAGTATCATTCAGTTCAAGCTGGAAGCGGAAATAATAGACAGACGTCCTGAATTCCATATGGATGACAGGAAACTGCTCGGACACATAGATATGGACCGGAAAGTCTTCGTCCTGGACGGAAAAGACTACAGGATGAAGGACTGCTGCTTCCCGACTGTGGATCCTGCCGATCCGTACCGGCTTTCTCCGGAAGAGAGGGAGGTCGTGGACAAACTGCATAATTCTTTCATCCGCAGTGAGAAACTCCGAAAGCATATAAAATGCATTTTCCGTTACGGATGTATGTACAATATCTGTAATTCGAATCTGCTTTTCCATGCTTCCATGCCTCTGAACGATGACGGTTCCCTGAAGGAAGTCGAGATTCTCGGCAGGAAATACAAGGGTCGTGAACTGCTCGCCAGGGTAGGACAGCTCGTCAGGAAAGCTTATTTTTCAGGCCCAGCCGACCCTGAAAAAAGCTTTGCCATGGATTATGTATGGTACTTGTGGTGCGGAAAGGATTCTCCGGCATTCGACAAGAGCAAAATGGCTACCTTCGAACGTTACTTTCTGGAGGATAAGGAATTGCATAAGGAAGAAAAAGGCGCATACTATACACTGCGTAATGACGAGAATGTCTGTGACCGCATACTCGATGCATTCGGCGTGACAGGAGAGCACCGTCATATAATTAACGGACATGTTCCGGTCAAGGCCGCAAAAGGGGAGAAGCCTGTCAGGGCAAACGGCAAGCTGATGGTAATCGACGGAGGTTTTTCAAAGGCCTATCATCCGGAAACAGGTATTGCCGGCTACACTCTGGTTTATCATTCCCGCGGATTCCAGCTCGTCCAGCATGAACCTTTCTCATCTGCACAGAAGGCCATAGAGGAAGGCCAGGATATAAAATCCACGACCCAGCTCGTGGAACTCAGCAGCCAGCGCATGATGGTCAAGGATACGGATAAAGGCCGGGAACTGATGGTCCAGATTGAAGACTTGAAGAAACTTCTTCTGGCTTACAGGCTCGGAATCATCAAGGAACGTTCGTAACTTGAGTCCTGCCTTACCGTATCTGCGTCATGGTGCGGATCATGTCGGCCGCAACTGCCTTTGAAGCCCCGGTCCCGCCGAGGGCTTTTCTTATTTCAGCATATTCGCCGAGCATTCTGGCTCTGTAATCCTTGTCTTCTATGAGGGCACGGATTTCGGATACGAGATTTCGGGCATTGCATTCATCCTGTATCAGTTCCCTGAATGCCGGTTTGTCCACTATCAGGTTTCCGAGACTGATGAATCTTATCTTGACTATCCTTTTGGCGATAAGGTATGTAAGTCTGCTGCTGATGTACCCCACGACCTGCGGAGTGTCCAGCAGGACAGTTTCCAGCGATGCAGTCCCGGAATTTACCACTGCCGCCTCGGCATGCCTTATGACCGACTGTGTTTCCCCGAAAATAACCCTGATGTCAGAGCCGGCCGGCGCATTTTCAAGAAACGGTGAATAATCCCGCATGCTGCGGGCAGGAGCTCCGGCTATAATGAACTGATATCCGGCATATTCCGGCAATGCTTTCATTTGTCTGGCAAACTCTGTCAGCACCGGCATCATAGTGGATATTTCCCCTTTCCTCGATCCGGCAAGCATCGCGATTATCGGTTTGTCTTCGAGCGAATTCCTTTTAAGGAACTCTTCTCGGCTTTCATTCATTGCCTTCGACGCCGCTATGGAATCCACCAGCGGATTGCCGAGATATACGGCATCTATGCCTTTCGACTCGAAATAAGGAATTTCAAAAGGGAAGACAATGTACAGCCTGTCGATGTATTGTTTCAGTTTCCTGATACGGCCTTCCCTCGATGCCCAGACTTTCGGAGCGATGTAGTAAAATGTCCTGATTCCGTGCCTGTGGGTGAATCCGGCTATCTTGAAATTGAACCCGGGGTAATCTATGAGGATGACTGCATCCGGCTGCCAGGAAAGAATGTCTTTTTTGCAGCTCCTGATGTTTCCGAGCAGTTTCCCGGCATGAGTGAAAACTTCCCAGAATCCCATTATGGCGCCTTCCTTGTAATGGCGTACCAGACCGCCTCCGTTTCCGGCTTTGTCCTTACTGGCATACACCTGGTTCATCAGATCGCCGCCCCAGAATCTTATCGACGCATCGGGATCCTTACCGTATATTCCTTTCATCAGATTCGATCCGTGAAGGTCGCCGGAAGCTTCTCCGGCAATAATGTAATATTTCATCCCTTTTGGCTGGATTTATGGTATAACAAAAATGTTATCTATGCAAACATATTTGTTATATCGTTTTATTATTAAAAAGTTATATCAAAACCGGCTTCTCGTAGCCGCTTGCATTCGTCGGTGTCGGTACAGTTGATGTTCATAGGGACGACAGTGATGTATCCGGCGCCGTTGTACCTGTGATCGGCATCGGCAGGATTTCTGTCGTCATCAATGAATTCACCTGTCAGGACATATAGTTTTTCTCCGTCACCGGCTTCCCTCGCGGCAGCTTCCGCCACATCATCCGGAATACCGAGTCTGCCGAATGCTTCCGCGTCCCATGGAATGAATTCCCTTATCCATCTGCCGGCTCCCTGGGATGCTACCCGGATTCCTTTAACGGCAACAGACTCAGGAGGGAAGTTGATGTTGTAATAAACTCCGTATTTTCCGTTCATGGTCTTCATCAGATCCGTGAATATTTCCGGAAGATATTTTTCCACCGATGAGAAGTCGGCGTCCGGATTCTCCGTATCCATGGAAACGCCGATGGCAGGGATGTCGTTCAGCGCTGCTTCCGCAGCGGCTCCGAGTGTCCCGGAATAGCAGGCTGCAGATGCAGCGTTCGAACCGTGATTTATTCCCGAAATGACGACATCAGGCTTATTGTCTGCAAAGACAGTATTCAGGGCCAGTTTTATGCAGCTTGCAGGCGTGGCATCGAAATATGCCATGGAAACGCCGTCCGAGCAGCCGAGCTCCTTATATGCCAGGGCACGTCTGTTCATGGATACAGCCATGGACATTCCGGACTGGTGCTTTTTCGGAGCAATGACAGTCACCTCCCCGAATTTTTTCATTATTCCGGCCAGAATCCTTATCCCTTTGGCCTGGTAGCCGTCATCGTTCGTTATAAGAATATTCATATTGCCAATAGTGTGATTCGAGGTCAAATATAATTATACTGTTTTAATTTTTCTAAAAAAATATTGCAATCACTATGATTATTCATAATTTTTCTTAATTTTGCAAAGATTTTAAAGAGAGCACCAGATTAAGTGCTTTGCGATAAAACGACGTATTACTTAAAAACAATAAAGAAATGATTAAATTAGGTATTAACGGATTTGGTCGTATCGGCCGTATGGTATTCCGCGCAGCTGTTGAGAATTTCTCAAACGACATTCAGGTTGTAGGTATCAATGACCTTCTCGATGCAGATTATCTGGCTTATATGCTCAGATATGACTCTGTTCACGGTCACTTCAACCATGATGTCAAAGTTGAAGGCAACTACATGATCGTAGACGGCAACAAGATTCAGATTTTCGCTGAGAAAGATCCTTCAAACATCACTTGGGGAGCTCTCGGTGTAGATGTTGTCGTAGAGTCAACAGGTTTCTTCCTTACTGAGGAACTCGCTTCAGCACACATCAAGGCCGGCGCCAAGAAAGTCATCATGTCAGCTCCTTCAAAGGATGCTACACCGATGTTCGTATACGGTGTGAACGACAAGACTTATGCAGGTCAGCCTATCATTTCTAACGCATCCTGCACTACGAACTGCCTTGCTCCTATTTCCAAGGTGCTCAACGACACGTTCGGAATCAAGAGAGGTCTCATGACTACCGTTCACGCTGCTACAGCTACCCAGAAGACTGTAGACGGTCCTTCCAAGAAAGACTGGAGAGGCGGCCGCGGTATCCTGGAGAACATCATCCCTTCATCTACAGGTGCTGCAAAGGCTGTCGGCAAGGTTCTTCCTGAACTGAACGGCAAACTGACAGGTATGTCAATGCGTGTCCCTACTTCGGATGTTTCAGTAGTTGACCTTACCGTAGAGCTTGAAAAAACTGCTACTTACGAGGAAATCTGCGCTGCTATGAAGAAAGCTTCAGAAGGCGAGCTCAAAGGCATCCTCGGATACACTGACGAGGCAGTCGTTTCTACTGACTTCCGCGGTGATTCACACACTTCCATCTTCGATGTGAAAGCCGGTATCCAGCTCGATCCTACTTTCGTGAAGGTAGTTTCATGGTACGACAACGAGTGGGGTTATTCAAACAAGGTTTGCGAAATGGCACGTGTCATCAGCAAATAATTTGAAGAACACTCCAAGTTATCCAGCAGGGCCGCGAAGCAGCGGTCCTGCTTTTTTACTGATATAAGACAAGTGGTTTAAGAATGACAGAAAAACTCTGGAACAGCAATTATCTGAAGATCTGGACAGGAAATTTCCTGCTGAACTTTTCGTTTACCCTCATCGTGCCTCTGCTTCCTCTGTATTTGAGCGAAACATTTGGCGCTTCCAATGACACCATTGGTATGGCGTTGGCGGGATACACGCTGATGGCGTTGGTAATAAGGCCGTTCAGCGGATATGTCGTGGATAATTATCCGCGAAAGGCTGTCCTGATTGTCTGCAATTTTCTGTTTTTCCTGCTTTTTTTCGGGTACATAATAGCCGGCTCCCTGACCCTGTTCACTATATTCAGGACTTTGCACGGAGCGCCGTTCGGAGCCACTACCGTAGCAGCCAGCACGGTGGCAATAGATGTGCTGCCATCATCCAGAAGGACGGAAGGGATAGGCTATTATGGGCTGAGCAACAATCTGGCTACTGCTCTCGGCCCGGTCCTGGCGATCTATATGCTCCAGGCTTTCGAGGGAGACTTTCACGCATTGTTCTGGATATCGACAGCCTTCTCTCTGGCCGGTCTGCTGATAGATGCATCGATAAAGCTGCCGGCGAGGGAGTTCAGACCCGAAAGGAAAGTCATATCGCTCGACCGTTTCTTCCTGCTCAAAGGATGGCGTGAAGCTGTAGCGATAGTCTGCTATGCGTTCAGTTATGGCGTAGTCTCGACCTATGTGGCAATTTACGGAAAAGAAGAACTCGGGATAACAGGAGGTACGGGCATATTCTTCACTCTTTTTGCCGTAGGCCTTATCGTTTCCAGGCTGACCGGAGCAAAGGCCTTAAGACAGAACAGAGTGACGTATAACGCTTCTGTAGGTACCGTGGCCGCAATGTGCGGATATCTGCTTTTCGCTGCAGTACATAATCCGGTCGGGTATTTTGCCTCTGCCTTTATCATCGGCCTCGGCAACGGACACATGTATCCCGCCTTTCAGAACATGTTCATAAATCTGGCGGAAAACAGCCAGCGGGGGACTGCCAATTCATCGATACTTACTTCATGGGACGCGGGACTCGGTCTCGGTGTCCTTTTCGGAGGCATGCTTTCCGAACATTTCGGATATCACAGTTCTTTCTGGGCCGCTCTTGCAGTAAATGCCGCCGGTGTCGCATGGTACTTTGTGTTTGCCAGACAACATTTCGAATCCAATAAACTCAGATAGTAGATTTTATTATATAATCATTGGATTTAGAATTAAATTCATTATATTTGCCAAAGTTTTACTAAATTTTAATAATTCTAAATTCGAGTATCATGAAGGATCTGAAAGGAACAAAGACCGAGGCTAATCTCCAGGCTGCCTTTGCCGGAGAGTCACAGGCAAGAAACAAATACACTTACTATGCTTCGAAAGCTAAGAAAGACGGATACGTCCAGATAGCTTCCATTTTCGAGGAAACTGCAAATAATGAAAAGGAACATGCCAAGATATGGTTCAAGCTTCTTCATGGAGGCGAGGTGCCTTCTACCGAAGTCAATCTCCTCGATGCTGCTGAAGGCGAAAACTATGAATGGACGGACATGTATGCCGGCTTTGCAAAAGAAGCACGCGAAGAAGGCTTTCCTGAAATAGCCGTGCTTTTCGAAAAGGTGGGTGCTATCGAGAAAATGCATGAAGAGCGTTACCGCAAGCTTCTGGCAAACGTCAAGGACGGACTTGTATTTTCAAAAGACCAGGATATGATATGGGAATGTTCGAATTGCGGCCATATCGTCATTGGAAAGAAAGCTCCGGAAATGTGTCCTGTATGCAAACATCCGAAGAGCTACTTCAAGATTCACAGCGAAAATTATTAGAATAAAAAAAATGGATGGCTGATCAGCCATCCATTTTTTTCTATTTCGAACTGGACAGGTTTATAAGATTCATTATTATGTAAATGACGAATGTCAGCAATATTATCATGGACCAGTTCAGTCCCAGAAGTGCTACCAGAACGGTGCAGACGCAGAATACGCCGATAAAGGCTATTCTCATTCTGTGCAGCGGAGATTCTGCTTTGTTGCCTTTTTTGTATTTCATTGAAAACATAGGAATCCGGCTTATCATCAGGGCTGAAAGAATGCCTGTAGAAAGGATGACGAATACCGGGCTTTCAATCCAGAATCTCATATTGCTTTCCGGGCTCATGTAAATGTAATATACAAAGGAACCCACTATCATGGCGCATGCAGGAGTGGCAAGCCCCATGAAATTTTCCGTCTGGTTTTCGTCTATGTTGAATTTGGCCAGTCTGAGGGCTGCGAATACTGTCAGGAAAAGAGGGATGAATGTCACAAGCCGGTGCAGTCCTGCGGCTTCTGCGGCTACATGGTACATCATGGCCGGAAGCAAACCGAAACTGACCAGATCTGCAAGCGAGTCCAGTTCTTTTCCAATAGGGGAATATGCATTCAGCATTCTGGCGCTGAGTCCGTCGCAGAAATCGCATAAAGCTGCAGACAGCATGAATATGAAAGCCAGATCAAGCCTGCCGTCGAAAGCACAGATCACACCTATGGCCCCGCAGAGGAGGTTCATAGATGTGATCGTATTAGGAATGTGTCTGGTAATTTTCATTAAGAAACTTATTTGATACCGAGCTTCTTCCTGATATCCTTAGGAATGGCGTTCTTGTTGACTACTATATTCAGAGTCTTGTATCTTACAAATGCATCTGAAGCATACCAGATTCCGTCATATTTTCCTGTTTCTCCCCATGAATTCTTCACCATGAAGAAATTAGTACCGTTCTGGTCCTTGGCAAGACCGAAAATATGCATTCCGTGGTCATCTGTTGTGGTCTTTCTGTCATATCCGTCCTGCCTCATTTCCTGTGTGATTACTTTTTCTTCAGTATTTTCAGTCTGGGTTTCGGCTTTCTCTTCTGATTTTCCCACCCATTTTTCCTGGTCGGAGCCTGCATCAGGTTTCCTGTCTACGTCAGGGACAGTGGCTATGCCGTTCCTGGTGAAGCCGACCTCGCTGACATCTGAGCCCCATGCTATGGTATATCCGTTTTCTATGGCGTTGTACATTACTTCCATGAATTCGTCAAGAGGAAGATTGTATGACGTATCCCATCTCCAGTTGTCGCAAACCTCGATGATGAACGGCTCATAGAAAGGATGATGGGTGAATGATGTGAGGGACACATAGTCGTCCGGATCGATTCCGAGGGATTCCCTGTAGCTTTCAGGAGTGTATGTCACGCCGTCCACTTCGAACGATTCCGGAATCTCGCCGAGATAGGCTGCAAGAATGCCGTCAAGTCCGTTTACCCAGGCCGTGGTGAGCACTCTGTTAGGATTCTTCACGATGGCGTCCACGTAGCCTTTAAGCCCTTCATCCATTTCGAAATGTTCAGGCTTCTCAGTGCCGTAGTTGAGTCCCGGCATTACATCCTGAGGTACGATGCCGTAGTCCTTTACTACATGGAGTACATCCCCGAAAGAACTTCCTGCGGCAAAATTCAGGTGTCCGTCCAGGCGGACATATTTTATGCCCCTGTCATGATAAGATTTGGAAACCACGAACATTTCCGAGAGATCCACCGTATCACCTTTTTCCTTCAATATTTCCGATTCAAGGAAAGAAAGTGCCGAAAAACACCAGCATGTGCCGGAACGGTACTGATCCTTGACTGAAGTTACAGGATTTTCCTTGATGACGGTAAACTCGTATTCACCCTTTTTTTTCTCAGGGCTGCCGTTGTCCTGGGCGAACCCAGGCAATATGGCCATGGCAAAAGCCAAACTCAATGCAATTTTTTTCATCATGCCAATGCAAAAATGTTAACAATCAAATTTTTCCCGAATTGCCATAAATAGCAAATCATACAAAGATATGAATTTTTTCATTAAAAAGCATATCTTTACGGTTGCTATTGTATTGCCGGTCCATGCCGGCAATGAAATTTCAGGTTATGGCAGATGACAAGGTAGTATTGTATATACACGGGATGGGAGGCGGAGGTGACAGCCGGATTCCGTCCATATTGAAGGAATATATCGGCGGAGTAGTGGTCAGGACCTACTGTTTCGACCCTGATGTGGCTGCGCGGCAGATAGAGGAATGGGTGCGCGAACTGAAACCGGCTCTGGTGGTAGGGGAGTCTCTCGGATCCCTGAATGCAATAAGAATATCAGGCCTGCCTCATATTCTGGTGTCGCCGTCGCTCAATGCTCCTCTGTATTTCGGCTATCTTGCGTTCCTGGCCCTTGTGCCGGGGGTCACTCCATTGCTTGACCTGATATACAGGCCGCGCGAAGGTGACAGACAGAAATTGCATTTTACATTCAAAGTCATGCGGAAGTACCTGCCTTTGAGAGAATCGGCGCTGTCCAACAGTCCCGCAGCAGGAAGCCGTGACCGCTTTTACGCTTTTTTCGGAGCCCGTGACCACTACAGAAGATCCGGAATAGTCAGCATAAGGACGTACCGGAAATATTTCGGCGACACGTTTGCAGTCTATCCCGGTACGCATTTCATGGAAGAAGAATTCGTCATTTCCATGCTTCTTCCCAAAATCAGGGAATGGCTCGGCTGAAATATCCGGTCAGATCATTCGTAACGCAGGGCATCTATCGGGTCAAGATTCGCAGCCTTTCTGGCAGGATACCAGCCGAAGAAAATACCGGTAACGGTACATACTGCAAATGAAAGGATTACACTCCATATCTGTATGTAGACCGGCCAGTTGGCCAGATATTTCACGGCCAGGCAGGCGCTGCATCCCAGAAGTATGCCGATGATTCCTCCGGTAACGCTTATCAGAACGGCTTCTATCAGGAACTGGACGAGGATATCTATACCGCGGGCTCCAACGGACATTCGGAGTCCTATTTCCTTTGTCCTTTCCGTCACGGACACATACATTATATTCATGATACCTATACCGCCTACAAGCAAGGAAATGCCCGCTATGCAGGCCAGCAGGGTAGTGAGCAGGTTCATGGTGGTATTCATCATGTCGCTGAGTTCCTGCTGGGTCCGGATCATGAAGTCGTCCGGATCACTGTCCTTCAGTCTGTGTTCCCTCCGGAGAATAGTCCTGATTTCGTCAGTGGCATATTCAGTGACGTCTTCCGAGAGGGCAGAGGCGAATATGCCGTTGAAATGCGTTACGGCAAGCATTCTTTTCATCACTGTGGTATATGGTGCCAGGACTATATCGTCCTGGTCCATGCCCATTGAGTTGTATCCCTTTGATTCGAGGACACCTATGACCTTGAGCGGAACCTGGTTATATCTGATGGTGCTGCCGATGGGATCGCTTCCGTCAGGGAAAAGATTGTCTACGATGGTTTTCCCTATTACGCAAACCTTGGCGGAAGTCTTGATGTCGGACTCCGTGAACATGGTGCCGTCCTCTATCGTCAGCTGGCGGATTTCAATGTAGTCGATTCCGGCTCCCGTCACGGATGTAGGATAATTGTTGTTTCCGCATACCAGCTGGCCGGAAGCCGTTGCATACGGACTGATGGCGGCCACATACATGCATTCTTTTTTCAGAGCCTCGAAATTCTGGATTTTCAAGGTCTGCATTTCTGACGGGTCGAGCCTCACTCCTCCTCTTCTTTCCCCGCCGGGATGAATCATGATTATATTCGATCCCATGCTGGAAATTTCTTTCTGGATGCTTTTCTGGGTTCCCTGGCCCAACGCAATCATGGTAATGACAGAGGCTACTCCGATGATGATGCCGAGCATGGTTAAAAATGCTCTCATCTTGTTGTGTGCCAGCGCTTTTAAGGCTATCTTGAATAAGTTTGTGTAATTCATTTTCTTAGCTGCTATATTCCCCGCAGTCAGTCGTCGATGTCTTTCGGAAGTGTCCTGTATGTCTCTTCAGCTGACAATACGTTTGTATTTACGGAATCTTCTATGATGTGCCCGTCCCTAAGCCTTATGTTCCTACTGCTGTAGTTCGCTATCTCAGGATTGTGAGTCACGAAAATAATCGTCCTTCCCTTGCGGTGCAGTTCCTGGAAAAGCATCAGGATTTCGTATGATGTCCTGGTGTCCAGGTTACCGGTAGCTTCGTCCGCCAGTATCACTGCAGGATTGTTGACAAGTGCGCGGGCTATGGCGACTCTCTGCATCTGTCCTCCCGACATCTGGTTCGACTTGTGTTCTTTTCTGTCTCCGAGACCCACTGCATCGAGCGCTTCTTCCGCACGCTTTCTCCGTTCCGAAGAGCTGATGTCGGGATTGTACATGAGAGGCAGTTCTACATTCTCCGTAGCCGTGGTCTTGGCCAGAAGGTTGTAGTTCTGGAATACGAAGCCTATTTTTCTGTTTCTCAGAATCGCCCTCTGCGATTTGCTCATGCTTCTTACGGGAATACCGTCCAGAAGGTATTCTCCCGAAGTAGGCGTGTCCAGACATCCGAGAATATTGAGCAGTGTGGATTTTCCCGAACCTGATGTGCCCATGATAGTGACAAATTCACCTTCCGTGATGTCGAACGAGACGCCGCGCAATGCGTGTACGGTCTCGTCACCTACGGTGAAGTCTCTCCGGATATTCTGTAATTCTATGACTTTATTGCTCATGGCTTATCTTCTTTATCTTGGCGGGCCGGGCATGAAAGATGCGCCTTTTTTGCCTGGCATGGCCTTGTCATTGACAAATTTCGCTTCTGTCAGGACAACGGTGCCTTCGGGGATACCTCCGGTTATTTCAGTGTTGATGCCGTCTCCAAGTCCGATTTCGACAGGATGTGCTGTGAATGTATTGCCGTCTCTGGTCCATACCTTGTGTGCTCCCTTGCAGTCATTTATCACACTGCCTTTTTCTGTGAGAGGGCCGATAGGCGAGAAGCGGAGAGCCTTGGCCGGAACCGACAGTACTCCATGTTTTTCTTTCGTATAGATGTTTATATTGGCTGTAAGCCTCGGCTTCAGTTTGAGATCGGGATTATCTGCGGATATCACGACCTCGTACGTCACCACGCTTTCGGTAGTCGTGCTCGTTACGGAAGACGTCGAACTGGAGCTTCCCAGTCTGATCTGCTCCACTCTTCCCTCGAAAGTATCGTCGGGGAAGGCATCTACGGTGAATGTCACGCGCTGGCCTGTAGCGACTCCTCCTATGTCGGCCTCATCGACATCCGCCACGACCTGCATCTTGGTCAGGTCGGCGGCAATGGTGAAGAGCCTCGGCGTCTCGAACCCTGCCGCTACCGTCTGGCCTTCTTCGACCGCCCTGTCTATCACGACACCGTCGATAGGGGAGGTGATGGTGGCATAGCCGAGATTCCTTTCGGCTTTTGCGAGTGCCGCCTTGCTGCTGTTATATGCACTTTCAGACATCCTGTAATTATATTCCGCAAGTTCGAAATCCGTATCGCTGACCAGGCCCTTTTCATGCAGCTTTACGCTTCTTTCATAATTCTTTTTCTGATAGATATATTCCGCTTCGCTGCCCTGATATGTAGCTTTTGCGGATGCCAGGTCGCTTTCGAGTGTGACCTTGTCCATTTCAGCTATGAGCTGACCTTCCCTGACTACGGAATTATAATCAGCATAGAGCTTGTCTATGATACCTGATACCTGGGTTCCGACTTCGACTTCCGTCACCGGTTCGATCGTACCTGTCGCCGTGACATAAACGGCAATGTCCCCTTTTCCGGCAACGGCAGTTTCGTATGTTATAGCCTGCAGCTTCTTGTTCTTGCCTGCAATCAGCATAACCGCAACGGCTGCGGCCGCTACTACCGCAACTGTCACGATGATATTTCTTGTCGTCTTCTTTTTCATGTCTTTATCTGATGTCTTTCTCTATGTGTTTATTCCAGGGTAATGATTCCGTCTGCGTAAAAGTCCAGCAATTTGGAATTCAGAATGGCCATGTATTTTGCCTGCAGCATTTGCTGCTGCGCGCTGAGATAATTGTTCTTTTCGGTGAGGAGTTCGACCGTGTTTTTCATCCCGAGTCCGAACTGTTCGCTGACCAGAGAGTAGCTCACTCCAGTACTTCGTACATTTTCGACGGCTGCCAGGAACTGCTGCTGGGCACTGTATGCGTCAAGCCATATCCCTTCTATGGTCTTGTACAGATCCTTTTTGCCTGCCAACAGGTCAAGCTGGCTGTATGTGTACTGGAGTTCGGCTTTCTGTACGGCAGTCTTGGTCTGCCTGTTGTTGAAGATAGGGACATTCACGGTAAGTCCCGCGGAATTGTTCCATCCGTTCTTTATCTGTTCAGCGAAAGTGAAATCTGTTCCGCTCGTATGGTTCGTGCCTATTCCTGCCGACAATGTTATCGAAGGATAGTATGCAGACCTCGATATTCTTATGCCGAGTTCCGATGATTCTACTGCAAGTTCGGCAGCCTTGATTTCAGGCCTTGTAGCCAATGCGGCTTCGTATATGTCCGCCTTGTCAGGAAGCGGAGATGTCGCTTCGTATCCAGGCAGGCTGTCCGTCGCGATTTCCATTTCTTCGCCAGGTCCGAGTTCGAGCAGTTGTTTAAGCTGGAGCTTGTAGTCGGCCAGAGTATTTTCCGATACCACGAGCTGGTACCTGTCATTGCTGACCTGCGCTTCGAGCTGTGCATAATCAGGAGCCGAAAGACTGCCGGCATCGAGAAGCTCTTTCCCTCTGTCTCTCTGGGCGATGCTGACTTCCAGTGTATTCTTGTTCACATTCACGGACTCGCTGGCATACAGGATCTGAACATACGAACTGGCTATGGCTTCGAGTATGCTGTTGGTCTGAGTTTGTCCGTCGAGTTCAGACTGCCTGTAGGCGAGTTCGTTCTGTTTGATGGTTTTACGGATTCTTCCGCCATTGAAAAGTGTCCACTGTGCATTCAGTCCGTAGCTTCCGGTATAGCTCGTGCTGTTGTTGCTCATCAGGATTTCAGTGCCGCTGACTGTGGTGCTGTTTTCCTGATACGGCCTGTTTATGACGTTTTGCGATGTGGAAAATGACAGGTTAGGGAACATTTCCCCTTTTGACGCCCTGATATCCAGGGCTGAACTTTCTGTACTGAGTTTGCTCTGCCGGATTGTTATGTTGTTCTGCAGAGCATGGTTTATGCAGTCTTCCAGAGTCCATATCCGTATTCCTGTGCTGTCCTGACCTGCCGCCGTCGTCACTGACATAAGTGTCAGGACAATGCCAAGTCCTGTCTTCGATAAGGAATTCATGACGAATCTATTGTCTCTTAATTTATTTATTTAATATTAAAAACCCCGGCAGAACCGTCTGCCGGGGTGCAATATTACATCAAAAAACTTGCCAAATCCTGCATTTCATGATGTTTTGTCAGTTGGTCCTGCCGGGATATTGCTTGAGACCTTCCTCGAGACAGTCGAGAGCCTTGACCATTTCCGGTACTTCCAGGACATATGAAATACGGGCATGGTCAAGCCCCTTCCCGGGAGTCTTGTAGAATGAAGCTGCCGGAGTGATCATAGTAGTCTCGTTATTCAGGCGGAATTCCTCAAGCATCCATCTCGCGAATTTCTCGGTATCGTCCACTGGAAGCTCGGCTATGGTGTAGAACGCTCCCATCGGACGCGGGGTAAATACACCGGGTATACTGTTCAGCCTGTCTATCATATAGTCTCTTCTTCTGATATACTCTTCCTTCACTTCCCTGAAATACTCCTGAGGGGTGTCAAGGGCTCCGATGGCGGCGTATTGTCCGAGAACAGGAGGACACAGCCTGGCCTGGGCATATTTCATTGCGGCTGTCATGACGTCCTTGTTGTGGGATACTATGCATCCTATACGGACTCCGCAGAGATTGTATCTCTTTGAAACCGAATCAACGAGGATGACGTTCTGTTCCAGGTTCGGGATGTTCATGGCGGAGAAGTGAGGTTCCTCCGTATACGTGAATTCCCTGTATACTTCGTCCGATATGAGGAACAGGTCGTGTTTTCTGGCGATTTCTCCGATAGCCAGCATGTTCTCTTTCGAGTACAATGTTCCGCAAGGGTTGCCCGGGTTACAGATCAGTATGGCTTTCGTCTTGTCGGTAATCGCCTTTTCGAACAATTCGATGTCAGGGACCTGGAATCCTTTTCTGATATCGGTCGGTATCGGCTTGAGGTTGATTCCGTTCATGAAAGCGAAAGTGTTGTAATTCGTGTAGAACGGTTCGAGAACGATGACTTCGTCCCCCTCGTTGCAAGCTATTTCAAGTGCCATGTTCACCCCTTCGCTGCCGGCAACCGTAACGATCAGTTCCGGTACTTCGATGTCGATGCCTATACCTTTATAATATTTGTTTACGAGGCCTTCCCTAAGTTCCATGAGTCCTGCCGAATTCGTGTAGGACACGTTTCTGAGCTTGAGATTTCTTACCGCTTCCAGTGCACAGTCAGGGGATGTGATGTCAGGCTGCCCTATGTTCAGGTGGTATACTTTAACGCCTTGTTTCTTGGCGGCGTCAGACAGTGGAACCAGTTTCCTGATTGCTGATGCCGGCATCTGCTGTGCTTTCAATGAAATACTTGCCATAATGAAATCGTTTTAGTTTAATTTGTCAATCCGTATTCTTACAAAGGTAAGAAATAATTCTTATAAATCCGGATAAATGTTTACCTTTGTGCGTTTGTTTGAGGAAAATGACGAAATTGAGCATAACACATATGAAATTTGCAGCATTGCTTATGCTTCTTCTGGCCGTGTCATGCGGAAGGAAGCCTGCTGCGGATTTCGTACCGTCCACCCTGGCTGAAACGGCAGTGTCCGACACTTCGTCCACGGCTTATAAGACGTTGTGCGGTTACGGAGATGTGGGTAACGCCGGTGCCATAGCGATATTCGGCGGTTTCGAAGAGACTGCGGTAATGTCGGAAAAACTGCTGACGGCCGACATGTTCGACAATATCGACGCCAAAACATCGCCTGACGGGCTTCCGGATTTCGCCGGGGAAACAGTCATGCCTGTCTTCGATGCTGCCAATGCCCCTTATTCCGGTTATTTCGATTCAGTGAACGAGGACTATATCCGCGAAATCGCTGTCAAAGGTTTCCTGTCGATGTTGTCGGACAGGTGTTCGTCCAGTGCTTTCGACCGTGGATTGTCAGCAGTAAAACCGAGGGCCAAACTGGTGATATTGTCGTCTTCGGAATTGTCCGACTACGGCTATGAAGATATAGAATATATAGTATCAGAGGCTGGACTTGGTGTCGGTGTGCTCAATCCTGTCATGTCTTCGGTGTCGCATTTGTATCAGGAATTGGCAGGAGTATCCAATATAGGCGTATGGGCTTCCAGCGACATAGTCGCATCTGGCGTTTACGGAAGTGTCTTTTCTGCGGTCAGGAAGGATATTGCCGGAAGGAAGGATTCTCCTTCGGCAGCCTGGGCTGATTCAGTGGAGATGGTCTGTCTTTCCCCTGAGCCCGGCGACAGCCCCTATGCAAGTGTTAAGAAATTTCTGGATTCATATCTGGATGCCGAATATTCCATACCGCTTGCCGGTGTCATAGTAGATGATTTCGTCAGGGCGTCCGAAGTGGATTCGCTGAATATCGCCGTTGACTCGCTTATGGCTCCCGGAAATCCGGAATCGGAAAAGTACGGAAGCATAATCGCCCCCGGTTTCCGTTTTGTAAGTCCGGTGGAAACCCTCGCTTCCGACAGCTATCTGTGGCTCAGGCATAACGACCGTTTTACGCATCTTGTATCGCGTCCCGGAATTACGGGTTATATGACTGCTGTTTCTTCCGATGTGCAGAAACAGTTTATGGATGCCGGCGGCTGGCTTGCCGGCGATTACAAATACAACAGGGCCCCAGGTTCTGAAATAGAGACATTCCGGTTCATACCAATGAGCCAGAGTTGTTTCGATGATGAATCGATGGAGCGGATGCGCATTCTCGCCCCTGAAACCTACAAGAAGCTCGTTTATGTATATTAGCAGTATATCTTCTGAAGAATTGCAGAAACTGGAGTATGCCAGTTTCCCAGGTACGGCCAGTGTCATAGATTCTGTGGGCGCGGAATTCAATCGTGCCGTGAACTATCTCAGGTCGCAGAAGATACTCGGATTCGATACGGAAACCAGGCCATGTTTTTCTCCGGATCAGCCGCGGTACGGTGTCGCCCTTCTGCAGCTTTCCGGCCCTGAAAAGGCTTTTCTTTTCCGGATAAATTCTCTTGGAATGCACAGGCGTCTGTGCAATCTTCTTTCCAATGAAAAGATAATCAAGGTAGGGGCTGCCGTCAGGGATGACATAAAAGGTCTGCAGAAATACCGTGATTTTTCCCCGAAATCATTCATAGACCTTCAGGGCATGGTCGGTGAGTACGGGATAAAGGACAAGAGTGTCAAGAAGATGACTGCCATTATTCTCGGATTCAGGATATCCAAGACACAGCAATTGTCTAATTGGGAGGCCGAAGAACTTTCAGAGTCCCAGATAAGGTATGCCGCTACGGATGCCTGGGTCTGCCGTGAAATGTATGTAAAACTCATGAATTCGGAAAAACTGTCCGTATCCGGAGAATCAGTAAAAATATAATCTGGCTATGAAGAAAGTTGTTTTGAAAAAAGGCAGGGAAGACTCCATTCTCCGCTTCCATCCGTGGGTGTTTTCCGGCGCCATTGCAGAAGTGCAGGGAAACCCGGCAGAAGGGGATCTGGTGGCTGTATACTCATGTGGCGGTGACTTTCTGGCATGCGGACACTGGCAGATCGGCTCCATTGCGGTAAGAATCCTCAGCTTCGATTCGGACGTGTTGCAGCCTGATTTCTGGAAAGTTATGCTGGCCAGAGCATTGGACGTAAGAAAAGCCGCCGGTCTGGCAGGGGAGAATGCATCGGGTACGGATTGCTACAGGCTGGTGCACGGTGAAGGAGACAATTTGCCGGGACTTATTGTGGATTATTATAACGGCGTATGCGTGATGCAGGCCCATTCTGCAGGCATGTTCAGAGCCAGGAAGCAGATAGCTGATGCGCTGCTCGAAGTATACGGAGAAAAACTTGAAGCCGTTTATGACAAAAGTTCCAGTACGGCCCCTTTCAAGGCAGGACTCGACCTGGTGGACGGATATCTTTACAGGAAACCTGGGTTTGCCGATGACCAGCAGACAGTTATGGAGAACGGACATAGATTCGTAGTGAACTGGACATCAGGTCAGAAGACTGGTTTTTTTCTGGACCAGAGAGAAAACAGGGCTCTTGTGGAGCGTTATGCCGGGGGAAGGAGAGTCCTTAACCTGTTCTGTTATACAGGAGGGTTCTCTGTTTATGCGTTGGCCGGAGGAGCCGTGTCGGTAGTATCTGTGGACAGTTCCGGAAAGGCCATGGAACTGGTTGACCGCAATGTGCATCTCAACGGATTCGACGCCGCCAGGCACACCGGTATATGCTGCGATGCAATAGATTATCTGAAAAATACGCAGGAAGGGAAATATGACCTGATAATAGTGGATCCTCCGGCATTCGCAAAACACAGAGGTGCATTGCGCAATGCATTGAGGGCATACCAGCGCCTGAATGCAGCCGCCATATCCAAGGTCGCTCCCGGAGGTCTTGTATTTACGTTCAGCTGTTCGCAGGTAGTCGACAAGGAGACTTTCGCGCTTACAGTCTTTTCGGCGGCAGCCCAGACAGGAAGAAGTGTCAGAATCCTCGACAGACTCAACCAGCCGGCTGATCATTCAGTCAATATTTATCATCCCGAAGGTGAATATTTGAAAGGTTTGCTGCTGTATGTAGAATAAATTTTGGATTTTCAGAAAAAACAGATATATTTGCATTCCTTTTTGAAAAGTATGACAAGGTGCTATGGCCGAGTGGTTAGGCAATGGTCTGCAAAACCATGTACAGCAGTTCGATTCTGCTTGGCACCTCTTTTATTTTCTGTGTGAGTAAGCGCTTCGTTTGTGTTAAAGAAGATTATCATTTTATCATTTGCCCTGACCGCGTCCTTCTCACATCTGGCATTGTCCCAGACATGTAATCTGGATTGGGACGTTTCTTTATACGGAGCAGGAGCAAGCGGCAAGTCACTGCCTTTCTGGGCGGTAACTAACAAAAACGGTATTTTCCCCAATTCGCATAGCGGTTTTGTAGTAGCAGGTACTGATTTCAAGTATGCTTCCAAACCTGGCATCGACGTGTATGCCGGATTCAAGTTTTCCGGAGCAGTCACCCCGTCCGTGCTGGCAGGAGTAAGCGCAGCTCCGGAGATCAGGTGGGAGAACCGGTCGTTGCCGGGCCAGTCTGTCTGGAAAGGAATGATCGAGGAAGCTTATGCCGGTATCGGATGGAAGATGCTTCGGCTCGACCTCGGAATGATCGACAGGGAATATGATTACGGCGGACTGTCGCTTACCGGTGGAAATATCGTATGGTCCGGCAATTCCAGGAATATTCCGGGATATAATTTCCAGGTAAAATATTTCGAAGTACCCGGCACGAAAGGGATATTTTCCATCAAGGCTAATTATGCGGACTACAAACTGTTTGATGACAGATATGTGGACCGTGCCATGTTGCATAACAAGTCGCTGTTCTTCAAATTCCGTCTCCACAAAAGGGTTCACTTCCAGATCGGACTGGAACAGTGGTCTTTATGGGGTGGAATTTCCCCGACACTCGGCAGACAGCCTGATTCTTTCAATGATTATTTGCGGGTCGTGTGCGGTATGAGCGGAGGGAGCGATGCATCGGAAAGCGACCAGATCAATGCCCTCGGCGACCATCGCGGCAGGGAGAAGGTCATGATAGACTGGGCGGCCGACAAGTTTACGCTGTCGCTTGCCTATGACAAGCCTTTCGAGGACGGATCGGGAACCAGGTTCCAGAATCTTCCTGACGGGGTGTACACTCTTTTCTGTTCTTTCAATGACAAGGACAGATGGGTATCTGACCTGCTGTACGAATTTGTCTATACCAAATGGCAGTCGGGCCCGTATCATGATACATCGCAGGATCCCGACAGAAAGGACGAGGAATTCCAGATTCTTGGCGGACGGGACAACTATTTCAATAACGGCGAATACAAGTCCGGGTGGACGTATTTCGGCAGGACTATCGGCTTGCCGCTGATTACTCCGAAGCCTGTCAATGAAGACGGCATAGTCCTGGGAGTCTGCAACAACAGGGTAGTGGCGCATCATTTCGGCATGGCAGGCAAATTCGCCAGAAAGGTACCATACCGCTTCAAGGCTACTTATTCGAAGAACTACGGACTGTATACCCAGAGTATAAAAGAACTGTTCGAGCAGGCGCCTGAACAGCTTTCTCTGGCGCTTGAAGTCGATTTCCCGCGCTTTGCTGAAAAACTGCCCCTGGCCGTATCCGTAGGAGTGTACGGCGATGTCGGGGAGTTGTACCAGAATAATTTCGGACTTACTTTACGCCTGTCGTACGGCGGATCTTGGAAAACGGTCAAATGAGGATTCTGGTCACAGGCGCAGCCGGTTTCATAGGTGCTGAATTGGTCATTGCACTTCTGCGGAAGTGCAATGATATACAGGTGCTCGGTCTGGACAATATGAGCGGCGGCTATGATATTTCCCTGAAAAATTACAGGCTGGAAAGGATAGAAGCTGCCGCTTCTGACTTAGGAAGGTCTTCATGGAAGTTTCTCGAAGGCGACATAGCCGAGAGCGGGACTGTACGGGACGTGTTTTCGGATTTCACTCCGGATATAGTCGTGAATCTGGCGGCGCAGGCAGGAGTCAGGCGCAGCATAGATCTTCCTGAGCAGTATATAACATCCAATATAACAGGTTTTTTCAATATCCTGGAAGCTTGCAGGCATTCCTACGATAATCGCATGGCCGGAGTGAAACATCTCGTATATGCTTCAAGTTCATCCGTTTATGGTCTGAATACCGATATTCCGTATTCCACTGACGACAGGACTGACAGTCCGGTGTCCCTCTATGCGGCAACCAAGAAATGCGACGAGATGCTGGCCCATGCTTATTCGAAGCTGTATGATATCCCGGTGACAGGTCTCAGGTTCTTTACCGTTTACGGCCCTGCAGGACGTCCGGATATGGCCTATTATGATTTTACCGACAGGCTGGCGGCAGGAAAAAAGATTCGTATTTTCAATTATGGCCGCTGCCGGCGCGATTTTACCTATATCGATGATATCGTGGAAGGTATAATGCTGGTCATGAACAGTGCCCCGCAGAGGAAAAAAGGTGAAGACGGACTGCCTGTGCCGCCTTACAGGCTTTATAATATAGGCAACGGGAAGCCGGAGAATATCATGGATTTCGTGACCGTCCTGCATCAGGAACTTATCCTGGCCGGCGTGCTTCCGGAAGGGCATAGCCTGGATGACAGCATGGAGCTTGTGCCCATGCAGCCCGGCGATGTTCCGGTCACCTATGCCGACACTGAAGCCATGAAGCGGGATTTCGGTTTCGAGCCGCATACGGATATCAGAACGGGGTTACGTAAATTTGCCTTATGGTACAAGGAGTTCCATAAAAACAGTTAGTAAGGAAATGAATCAGAAAATAGCTATAGCCGGAACCGGATATGTAGGACTTTCGATGGCGATACTGCTTTCGCAGCACAATAAGGTGACTGCCGTGGACATAATTCCTGAAAAAGTCAGTCTGATCAACAGCGGCAAATCGCCTGTCCAGGATGATTATATCGAAAAATATCTGGCAGAAAAGAATCTTGACCTGACTGCGACCACCGACGGGGTTTCCGCATATCGTGACGCCGACTGGGTGATAGTCGCGGCTCCGACTAATTATGACAGCAAACTGAATTTTTTCGATACGAGCCATGTGGAAGAGGTGATAAATCTGGTATTGTCCGTGAATCCTGATGCGGTTATCGTGATAAAAAGTACTATACCGGTAGGTTATTGCCGCAGTTTATATGCAGGATATGCGGAAAAGTTCCGGACGGATCCGAATCTCGCCGGCAAAAAACTGAAACTCCTTTTTTCCCCGGAATTTCTGAGAGAAAGCAAGGCTCTGTACGATAATCTGTATCCGTCGAGAATCATCGTAGGATATCCGAGATCCGGGAACTGGCCGGAAGAGACAAGGGCTGCAGCCGGGGATGTTATCGGCGACTGCCTGGAAGATTCGGCCCGCAAATTCGCCGCACTTCTCCAGGAGGGTGCTCTGGCCGGTAACGTGCCTACGCTTTTCATGGATCTGGAAGAGGCGGAAGCTGTAAAGCTGTTCGCCAACACATATCTGGCCCTGAGGGTATCGTATTTCAATGAACTGGATACTTATGCCGAGCTAAAAGGGTTGGATACAAAGGCTATAATAAAAGGTGTATGTCTTGATCCGAGGATAGGGGACCACTATAACAATCCGTCTTTCGGTTATGGCGGATACTGTCTGCCGAAGGATGCCAAGCAGCTCCTGGCAAACTATAAGGATGTTCCTGAAAATCTGATAGAAGCGATAGTGGAAAGCAACAGGACCAGAAAAGACTTCATCGCAGACCGTGTTCTGGAGAAAGCAGGGTATTATACCTCCAACAGCGACTGGGATCAGGCTCACGAACATCAGGTGGTCGTGGGAGTCTACCGGCTTACCATGAAGTCCAATTCCGACAATTTCCGCCAGAGTTCCATTCAGGGTGTGATGAAAAGGATAAAGGCGAAAGGGGCGACAGTCATAGTATATGAGCCTTCACTGGAAAACGGAACCACTTTTTTCGGCAGCGAAGTGGTGAATGATCTGGATGACTTCAAGGCGAGAAGCCGTTGTATCATAGCCAACAGATATGATTCCGTCCTGGATGACGTAAAGGACAAGGTTTATACGAGGGACATATTCAAACGCGACTGATATCGTCTTCCGAAGGGATTATATATGCGATTTCCTTGAATCCGAATTCTCTTACCGAGCCATCGGCAAGCCTTATCTCCAGCATCCCGCTGCCGCCGATTCCGATGATTGTGCCTTTGAAGACTTTTTTCCCGGCACTGTCTTCCTCCAGTACGGCATTTGCCGGAAGATAAGCCGGGCGTTCTCCCATGTCTGCAAAGCATGTTTCCGCACCTTTTTTGTACAGAAGCGCTTCATACTCTTCCTTCAGCTCTTCCGGTGAATATATGGTCCCGATGCTTTCGGAGAATATTTCCATGAATTCTTCGAGAAGTTTTTCCGTATCGAATGATTTTCCAGTGACTGCTGACATCGATGTCGGGTTCGGGAGCCGGGAAGAAAAAGAGGTCTGGTTTACATTCAGCCCTATTCCGATGACAGATGTCCGGAGGAATTCTCCGGACAATGAATTTTCGACAAGCATCCCTGAAATTTTCCTGTTTCCGACGTAAATGTCATTCGGCCATTTTATTCTGGCGTCTATGCCATGCCGTGACAGCAGACGGCATTGTGCCAGGGTCGCAGCTTCGGAAATGCGGAACTGGTCGCCGGCACGGATGCATCCGGATGTTCCGCCTGCCGGCTGCGGCATTGTGCAGAAGCGCAAAAAGATGCTGAAAGTAAGGTTCATCCCTTTTTCGGCTTCCCAGATGTTTCCTCTCTGTCCGCGTCCTGCTGTCTGACAGTGTGCTGCCAGGACTGACATATTGTCAAGTGTGTCGGAATGCCTCAGGGCTTCATCGTTCGTGGAGTCCAGTGTGTCATACCATTTGATGTCATACTTCTTTCCCATTGGTGCGGAATTTGATTGACTGCGCCTCGGCATAACAAATAAATTTGCTCTGCTCTCGGCTTCTGCGATATTTGGCTTGCGGCCACATATACTGTTTACGCCTCGGCATAACAAATAAATTTGCTCTGCTCTCGGCTTCTGCGTATATTTGTTATTTAATGCGTATATTTGCCATTTAAATTGTAAAATTAATATAATATTTAAGAAATACCGGATGGAGAACAACGAAATCGCAGTCATTGCTGATGCGATGCTGGAAAAGAAAGGATTGAATGTCGTATCGCTTGACCTGAGGACGATCGGAACTGCAATTTCCGATTATTTTATCGTGTGCAACGCTGATTCCACTACTAACGTAAATGCAATAGCCGACAATATCGAAGACAGGATGATTGAAAAGTGCGGAAGAAAAGTCCTCCGCTCGCAGGGAAAGGAAAACTCTTTCTGGATTATCCTTGACTACGGGGATATCGTCGTGCATGTTTTCCAGACAGAATACAGGGAATTCTATCGTCTGGAAGCCTTGTGGGCAGATGCGGCAAGAACTGAATATCAGGATGCTGCCGGAAGCCTGTAATATTTATCTGAGTAAAATAATGGACAACAATTCAAATAACGGCAGTCGTAGACAGGATTCGAGAAAGACTGTCAGCTTTAAATTCAATTTTTCGTGGATCTATATGATTCTCATGTTGATAATCATATGGATGTTTTTCAATCAGGGCGGAGCCAATCCTCAGAAAATAGAGTGGGAAGATGTCAAGGAACAGATCCTTGCCGGAGATGTCAAGGAAATAGTTTTCGTGAGAAATGATTTCGAGGGGCGCGTGACCATCAAGCCGGACAGGCTTGAGAAATATGCGGACAAGTTCGGCGGGAATATTCCGGCCAAATCCCCGCATTTCATCTTCCTCGTATCCGCCAGTTTCAATCCAGAAGAGACGTTCGGGGCTTTGAACGATTCATTGCCGGAAAACGACAGATTCCGGCTTGTTATGGAGAATAATAATAAAGTGTGGGGTTCTCTCATCGAATGGCTTCTGTTTCCGCTATTGTTTATCCTGATGTGGGTTTTCATGTTCAGGGGGATCAACAGAAATTCCGGAGCGGGCGGTCCTGGCGGGATCTTCAATGTGGGACGTTCGACCGGCAAACTTGCTGAAAAAAACAGCATTCAGGTGACATTCAAGGATGTAGCCGGTCTGTACGGAGCAAAGGAAGAAGTGATGGAAATCGTGGATTTCCTTAAAAACCCGAAAAAATATACCGCACTCGGCGGAAAGATTCCGAAAGGAGCACTCCTTGTGGGACCTCCGGGTACAGGTAAGACTCTGCTAGCAAAGGCAGTGGCAGGAGAGGCCAATGTTCCGTTCTTCTCCATTTCAGGGTCCGATTTCGTGGAAATGTTCGTCGGCGTAGGTGCGTCCAGAGTCAGGGATCTTTTCCGTCAGGCCAAGGAAAAGGCTCCGTGCATAGTTTTCATCGACGAGATCGATGCAGTCGGCCGCGCCAGAAGCAAGAATGTGGGCTTTTCATCCAATGATGAACGGGAAAATACATTGAATCAGCTGCTTACGGAGATGGACGGTTTTGATTCCAATTCCGGCGTCATCATACTTGCTGCTACCAACAGGGCAGATATCCTGGACAAGGCATTGCTAAGGGCAGGCAGGTTCGACCGCCAGATACATGTGGATCTTCCTGACCTGAAAGAGCGTGAAGAAATTTTCAAGGTCCACCTCAAAGGTTTGAAACTCGCCCCGGATTTCGATGTTGAGTTTCTCGCCAAACATACTCCTGGCTTTTCCGGTGCGGACATAGCAAATGTCTGCAATGAAGCAGCACTTACTGCAGCAAGGAAAAACAAGTCCGAGATCGACAAGCAGGATTTCCTGGATTCCGTGGACAGGATAATAGGAGGTCTGGAGAGGAAGAACAAGATCATCACTCCCGAAGAGAAGAAATCCATCGCTCATCATGAAGCCGGACACGCTACTGTAAGCTGGTTGCTTCCGAATGCAAATCCGCTTTTCAAAGTGACTATTGTTCCGCGAGGTCAGGCATTGGGTGCAGCCTGGTATCTGCCTGAAGAGAGACAGCTTGAAACCAGGGACCAGATGATGGACCAGATGTGCTCGCTGATAGGAGGAAGGGTGGCGGAAGAGATTGTCAACGGACAGCCTTCTACAGGCGCCCTGAATGATCTGGAGAGACTTACCAAGTCTGCATACGCTATGGTCGTTTACTACGGAATGAGCGAAAAAATAGGTACTGTATCGTATTTTGATTCAACAGGTTCCAGAGGATATGAACTCAGTAAGCCTTATAGTGAGAAGACTGCCGAACTGATAGATGAAGAGGTGAAGTCCCTCATCAACAAGATCCACGACAGGACTTATCGTATCCTCATGGACAACAAGGATAAATTCCTCGAACTGGCAGCTCTCCTTCTTGAAAAGGAAGTTATTTTCGCCGATGACATGGAGAGGATATTCGGGCCGAGGGCCAATTCGAAAGAAGAAACGCTATGAAAAATCTGATTGTCAGAACACTTACGGGTGCAGGCTTTGTCGCGGTAGTCGTCCTCTGCCTCCTTCTGAACAAGTATTGTTTCGGAATCCTGATGGTGGGGCTTATGACTGCCATGATGATAGAATTCTACAGGATGACCATGCGCGGGGAATATCTGTTCTCGCAGATACTTTCCATACTGGCTGCCATTGTCCTGTTTGCCTTGACTTATCTGTACCGGGGGTTCAACTTTCCGGGCAGACTGGTGATCCTGGCGATTATTCCGGTCTTTGTCGTGATGATAGACTCGCTGTATGTAAAGGACAAGACTGATTTCGGCAAGTTCGCCAACATATATACTGCCTTGCTGTACATAGCAGTGCCTGTGGCGATGACCAATTTCGCGGTTTTCAATTCAGCCGGACAGTACAGCGGACTCCTGCTCCTGGGCCTGTTCATCATAATATGGGTTTCCGACATAGGAGGTTACCTTTTCGGCATGAGTATAGGGCAGAAGTACGGAAAGAAACTATTTCCTGAAATATCCCCGAAAAAGTCATGGGCCGGATTCTGGGGAGGACTGTTGCTCGCGGTTGCCGCAGGCGTTGTCCTTCATTATACCGGAATGTTGCGTTATCCTCTCTGTCACTGTATGATTCTGGCCGTGCTGATGAATATTTCAGGAGTCTACGGCGACCTGATCGAGTCCCAGTGGAAAAGATATTATGCCATCAAGGATACCGGGACTATCATGCCTGGACACGGAGGTATCCTCGACAGGCTGGACAGCGCTCTGCTTGCATTGCCGGTAGGCATAATATATCTCGTGGTCCTCAATGTGCTCTGATAAGTCAAGATTATTTCGGCATTCTGTAAAATTTGCTAAATTTGCAGGTTGATAACTTTAATTCATTATGACTATACATAAGGGCGGCTGGAGGATAATACTTGCGGTATGGGTGATTTGTAGTATGCTGGTCTGGTTGATCCTGCATTTTATAAGTTGCCTTTATGTCGCATTTCCACTTGTCACGCTCCTTATTTTTTTCATGGGCTTCGTCCTCTTTTTCTTCAGGGTCCCCGCCAGGAAAATTCCGGAAGGAGATAACCTGGTCACGGCTGTGGCTGACGGCGAAATAGTCGTGCTGGACAGGGTGTACGAGCCGGAGTATCTTAAGCGAGAGTGCATCCAGGTATCCATTTATATGGATTTTTTCAACGTACATGTGAATTTCTGGCCGGTAAGCGGTGATGTGACATATTACAAATACCATCCAGGTAAATATTTCCTTGCATTCCTGCCGAAAGCGTCAGAGCTGAATGAACATACATCCGTGTGCGTCAGAAATTCTTACGGTGAGATATTCTTCAAGCAGCTGGCGGGAACATTCTGCCGGCGCATCGAATGTTACGCCGAGACTTCGAAGACAGGGGAGAGAGGGACGCAGTGCGGGATTATCAAGTTCGGTTCCCGCATAGACATGTATCTGCCTCTCGATGCCGACATCAAAGTCAGTCTGGGAGAGGAAGTACGAGCATGCGAGACCGTCATAGCCGAACTTGTTAACGGAAAAACTGAAACATCGTCTGACAGACGTTAAAATATCTTATGGAAGAAATCTTTATCATTCTCTTGCTCATCCTCCTGAACGGAGTCTTCGCAATGTCGGAGATAGCTATCATTTCAGCAAGAAAATCCAGCCTTCAGGCAGATGCAAACAAAGGCAGCAAGGCCGCCAGGACAGCATTGAATCTGGCGCAGGATCCTGACAGGTTCCTGTCTGCGGTACAGGTAGGCATTACATTGATCGGCATACTGACCGGTATCTTTTCCGGCAACAAGATAGCAACTGAGTTTTCTGCTCTTCTGCAGAGGGCAGGCATGGCCGCTGCAGGGGCTTCAGCCTTGGCCCAGACCATCATAGTCATACTTGTGATGTTCCTGACGCTCATTTTCGGAGAACTGGTCCCTAAAAGGATAGCCATGAGTGCCTCCGAGAAAGTTTCCAAGCTCGTTGCCGGGCCCATGAAGTTCATTTCCGTGATAGCCGCTCCTTTCGTATGGCTGCTTGCCAAGACTACTGCGCTTATAACCAGGATGCTCGGAATCAGGTACCAGGAGACTAAAGTGACGGAAGAGGAGATAAAATCCATAATCCAGGAAGGTACGGATGAAGGGGAAGTGTCGCCAGTGGAGCAGGATCTCGTGGAGCGGGTGTTTGCTCTCGGAGACCTGAAGGTAAGCACAATCATGACCTTGCGTGCTGACATCGTATGGCTTAGTCTCGAAATGTCCGAGGCGGAGATAAAGGAAACCATCGAAGGCAACATTTTCGAGGAATATCCAGTCGTGGATGATGACCTGGATCACGTGGTCGGCGTGCTGTCGCTGAAGGATTATGTACTTAATTTCGGCAGGGAAGGCGGACTGGATCTCCGGAAAATGATGAAGGAGCCGGTTTATTTCCATGAGAACATGAATGTCTATACAGTACTGGAGCAGATGAAGGAGAAAAAGATAAGCAGGGCTCTGGTATGCGACGAATTCGGGTCATGTTCCGGTATCATTACCCTGAAAGATATAATGGAAGCGCTTGTCGGCAACATCAATGACGATCATGAGGACCCTGACATTATCGCGAGAGGGGATAACGACGGATGGCTCGTGGACGGAATGTGCCCGATGTATGATTTTCTGAGACATTTCGACATAGAGGATTCCATGGAAGATTTCGAATATACCACCGTGGCCGGACTTATTCTCGATGAACTCGACCACATGCCGGTGCCTGGCGAGAAAGTGACCTGGGGAGAATTCCAGTTTGAAGTGGTCGATATGGACGGGGCCAGAATAGATAAGGTGATAGTCAAGAAGATTCCTCAGGAATCTATGGAAAATTATCAGGACGAGACGGAATCCTATACTGCAAAATAGATAATTGATAGAAAAGGAGGAATTATTTTTCCTCCTTTTCTATCAATTCGAGCAGTCTGTCTATAGCTTCCTTTTCAGGTATATGTCTGAGTACAGGCGTTTTTTTCCTGTATATGGATACTTTGTGGTTTCCTTCACCGACATATCCCCAGTCAGCGTCCGCCATTTCTCCCGGACCGTTCACTATGCAGCCCATGACGGCTATTACCGTTCCTTTCAGGTGAGATGTCCTGCGTTTGACTTCGTTGAAGGTTTCTTCCAGATTATACATGGTCCTGCCGCATCCCGGACAGGCTACATATTCCGGTTTGTAGAATCTCCGGCGTGCTGCCTGCATAAGTTCGTCAGTAAAATATTCCGCATCCGGACTGCCGTCGAGCAGTACTTCGTTTCCATCCTGATCCAGATAGCTGCCTTTCAGTTCCAGTTCATCTATTTCTTTGTCCAGTAGCATCTTGCCGAAATCGCACGACATGTCGAGCATCAGTCTTTCCCTCGATGTGGCCGTGTATGTGGCGACAGCTTTCTTATTTTCGAGTTTCATTGCCGTAAGGGAAGAATGCAGTTTGTGCCCGTACCTGTCTGCCAGATATGCAGCTACCGGGATTTCATTTACCGGGTCTTCCGTCAGGGATACCCTTATCGTGTCTCCGATGCCTTCAGAAAGAAGCGCGGAAATACCGACAGCTGACTTTATTCTCCCGGAGTCGCCGTTTCCGGCTTCAGTTACTCCGAGGTGCAGCGGAAAGGCAATTCCCTTTTCTTTCATGGCCTGGGCCAGGAGTCTGTAAGCTTCGACCATAACTATGGTGTTGCTGGCTTTCAGGGAAACTACGACATTGCGGAAATCATTCCTGACACACAGATCCAGCCATTCCATGGCAGCTTCTTTCATGGCCAGCGGCGTATTTCCGTACAGATTCGTGATCCGGTCGCCTAAAGAGCCGTGATTCAGTCCTATCCTGAGAGCCGTGCCGTGTTTTTTGCAGACTTCTGTCAGTCTGGAGAATTGTTCACATGCCTTGGAAAAATCCTTATGGAAGTTGCCGGGATTTATCCTTACCTTTTCCACGACTTCAGCGGCGGCAATGGCGATTTCTGATGAAAAATGGACATCGGCCACAAGCGGGACGTTTATTCCGAGATTTCCGAGTCTTTTCCTGATTTCGGCCAGTGCCCTGACATCATCCATGGCAGGAACGGTCAGCCTTATCATCTGCGCTCCTGCTTCATGCAGCCGTATGCACTGCCTTACCGATGCTTCGATGTCTGCAGTGTGGGTATTGCACATGGTCTGTACTACGATGGGATGCCCGCCACCGATAGTCACATTACCGACTTTCACTTCATTGGTATCCATAATATCATGTATCCGAATAAGTTATTCAACGCTGTTTTCTGCCGGAATATTCGACTGTATGCTTCTGATCAGTCCGAGATGTTCCTTGGCTTCCTGTCTCAGAGCATGTTTCGTTTTTCCTACGCGTTTGGTCAGCTGGAAATGCACCCCGACTGAGAATACGAAATTCGTCGGATATGCATAACGGTAATAATACTGGCTGTAATAGTTCGGTTTATACAATGACCCCATGGAATGCTTGTACATGGCTGTAAAATGTATTTCTATCGGGTCGAATATGAATGCGAAACCGGCACCTCCCTTGATACCGTAGTCGAAGCGCAGGTCGGTATCCAGAAAAGAATTTCTGATATTGTCAGCTACGTTTTCTCCGAATCTGTTGATACTAAGTCTGTATCCGCCGAAAAGCCCGATATTTACCATGAGTTTCATTTTCCAGAAATCGAAATGGCAATGAGCCATTACCGGCACTTCCACTACTTGCATCACGGCGCCGGTAGCTCCTTCCAGGCTCGGAGTATATCCTTCTTCATCTTCTTCGAACTGGTAACCCTCCTGGCCGTAGAAAATCCCTGCCTGTATGCCGAAATACGGCATATAGCCGAACATTTTGCCATATCGGGTGTACAGGAAACCGAAATTGACCGGTACGAAACGGAACTTCTGCTGCATGGTCGGATTCCAGCTTACCTGGCTCAGTCCCATGCCATACTGGAAACCTATCATCGTGTAGTCATTGATAGGTATGTCTCTCGTCAGGTCGAGGCTGTCCAGGTACTCATCGCTAAGGGAGTCTATATCCGTCACTTCCAGATCGAGACTTAGAGTATCGGGCGATACCTGGTTTTCCGGAGTGTCTTCCTCTACTGACAGACCGTCAGGCAGCTGGGCTTTTGCCTGCGGCATTCCGACGGCCGCCAGTGCCGCGGCCGACAATACCGAATATAAAAATTTCCGAAACATTTCCATCCTATTTGAACAATTCTCCCACATCTATGCTCTGTTCGAGTTCAGTCATTTCAGGGATATCAATCAATGTGTTCCCGTCATCCAGCTTGTAGAACTTCACTTTTTCCGGCTGCTTGTGTTCGAGCAGGTTTCCCGTATCCACAAGTCCGTTTCTGTTCAGGTCTTCAGTAATCCTTATGGAATATTTTCCGGCCGTTATGTACGGAAACAGCAGGGTTGCGTCCTGTTCTATCGTGAACGAACGTATTGTCTTGTCACGTTTTTCATTCAGCAGATCGATGATGTATTTGTTGTCGACATTGCTCAATGTCAGTGTCAGCGAACTCAGTTTGTCATCATTGGGAAGAGTTACCTTGACTTCCGAGCTGTCATTGTAGAATCCGTTTATATCCTTGAATTTATGGTGAGGGACTTTAAGGAAATACTCATATCCGGGCAGCAGTTTCGAGGTCGGCCGTACGACATATTTCCTAAGGTTCAGGCTGTCCTGGACTACTGTATAGGTATCGGTAAATTCCTGCTGCTTCGGATTCAGGTACCGGAATTCCAGGGAGTCGAATGCAGATTCCACCAGAGGGAATTTGAATTCTATAAGGAATCCGTACTGTTCAACAGTCTCAGGCTCGGCAGTAATGGAAAATACTGTAGTCGTATCTTCTTTCTTTATGTCCTTGCGCGAACTCTTCGCGACGTTCTTCTCACGCGGTTTCGTGAGTTTGAATTCTTCGAGGGTAGGCACGAGCTGTCCCAGCGTGTCCGTCTTCATGTAATTAACGTTCAGGACGAGCGTATCCGGCTGCGGCCTTGGGTCATTCACCCATATTTCGAGGCTGTCCTGTTCCAGATTGAACTGGGTTATGAGCTTGTCAGCCGGAATCCCTGTCATCCATATCGAGTCTATCTGTGCATACGGTGCCATGAATGTGATGTATGCCGTTCTTTCCCCGATGCGCTCACGGTTGACTATCATCTGTTTTGACGGGACTTCCTTGAAAAGGTTCAGTTCATATTCAGTCTTTCTGGCCAGACATGCCGTCGTATCGGTCATTATGTATTTCCTGAGTTCCGGTATTGTGTCATTGACCTTGGTCACAGGTCTGATCAGGGTATCGATAAAAGCCACCTGCTCCTGGTCGGCCTCATAGATATTGTTGTTGTTCATATCCATTATGGCGTACATCCTGTAGACGGTATCCTGAATGTTCCTGAGGCAGAAAAAGCCCCAGTCGTCTGTCTTTATGGCAGCATCGGGCCTGTGTTTGAAAATGGCGGAGTCCGAGTGGTCCTTGTAAAGCATGACAGTGGCCCCTTTGACCGGCATCAGAGTATTGCAGTCCTGGACTATTCCTGTCACCATCATCGAATCCAGATGTTTCCCGGTGGAGAATACCATTGCGTAGCCAGGGAACATGTTCCCTTCGTTATTGTCTGCTATGGCATTGGTCACATCCATAACGTATGTCTTGTTCGAGTCCAGGTCGGATTCGAAATATATTATCACGCTTTTGTTCCTTATTTTATATTTCGGGGCTTTTTCCAGCGGGGGAGAGAGGAACAGGCTCTGGACATCCTTGACGACCACGAATTCATCGAAAGTCAGCGACAGCTGCGTCTTGTGTCTTGTCACCATCGTATCTCCCGGCTGCGGATAATATTTTACAAGTACCGGAGGTATTGTATCTTTCGGCCCTCCGCTCGGCGGCGTAGTCGTGTTCGCGCATGAGGGTGAAAATACCAGAGCCCCGACAGCCGCTACTACGGCTGCAAGAGGAAGATATTGCGATAATCCTTTCTTCATTTTCATTTTTACGTTTTACATTCAGGGCGCGGCCGGCTCAAATGCCGTGCCTGTCTCTACATGTCGGTACGGATGACACTCTGCACCCCGTCTATTTTTCCAAGTCTGCGGATGAGCTTTTCCAGATCATCCTTGTCATGTACATAAAGGTCGATATATCCGTCGAATACCTCATCTTCTGTATTGAGATAGATTCTTCTCATGTTTACATTCATTACGAGCGATATATATCGCGATATTTCGTTGATGATACCTATCCGGTCATATCCTTTCAGGGAAAGTCTCACCAGGAAGGCCTGGTCTGCCTCCTGTTCCCATTGCGTCTGGACTATGCGGTCGCCATGCTTGGCCGCAATGCTGTTCGCCACACTGCATGACTTCTTGTGTACTGTAATCGTACCGTCCGAAGCCAGAAAGCCTACTACGCTGTCTCCCGGTATTGGATTGCAGCAGCCGGCAATGACGTATTTGTGTGCACCGTCGCTCTTGTCGTTGATGACATATCTGTCATCTTTCCTGTCCTTGCTCTTGAACCACGGAAAAGACCATTTGCCCTGCTTTTCATCTTCCTTTTTAAGTATCTGTTCGAGATTTCCCAGTTTGAGTATTCCTGCTCCGATACGGAAAAACAGCTCGTCTTTCTCTCCTTCGAAAATTTCATATCCGTCGAGCAGTTTTCTTATAACCTTGTCAGTCATCTTGCAGCCCAGGGCAGACAGCTGCTCTTCCAGCATGCTTTTCCCGACCCTGATGCTTTCCTGCCTTTCTCCCTTGAAATAATCTATGACTATGTTCTTTGCCTTCCGCGTCACGAGGAACTGGAGCCAGGCCCTCTTCGGCTTTTCGTTTTCCGCGGTTATGATTTCCACCTGGTCTCCGGATCTGAGCACATAGGTCAGCGGAACGAGCTTCATGTTGACTTTGGCGGCGATGGCCTTGTTCCCTATTTCAGTATGTATCATGTAGGCGAAATCCAGTGCAGTCGCCCCTTTCTGAATGCTTTTCTGCTCTCCCTTAGGCGTAAATACCAGAATGTCCGTGGTTGTCAGGTCGTTATGAATGATGTCCAGCAGCTCCAGCGAATTGACATCAGGATTCACGAGGATTTCCTTCACCTTGCTTATCCATTTGTCCATCTCGCTTTCATTTTCGCTGACGAAGCCGTCTTTCTTGTATGCCCAGTGTGCCGCAATGCCTTTCTCCGCTATGTCGTTCATTCTCTGGGTCCTAATCTGTACTTCAATCCAGATGCCGGAATGGCTCATCAGTGTACAGTGCAGAGCTTCGTAGCCGTTGTTCTTCGGATGTTTTACCCAGTCTCGTATCCTGTCGCTCTTGTATTTGTAGATGCCTGTAATGATGGAGAATACATGATAACACTGGTCTCTTTCCATATCCTTGGTACAGCCCTGTCCGGGATTGAATATGATCCTGACAGCATAAAGGTCATATATCTGTTCGAACGTAATGCCTTTGGTGACTATCTTGTGCCAGATGGAATAAGGGGTCTTGACCCTTTTCTTTATCTCGAAATCGAATCCCGCCTTTTTCAGAGCCTCGTCTATAGGCTGGATAAATTCGTCTATTTCCTTTTCCTTGTCGGAAATGTTCCTGTTGATTTTCTCCGTGATTTCGTTGAACGCTTCAGGTTCCTTGTATCTGAGCCAGATGTCCTCCATCTCCGATTTCACTTCATACAGACCCAGCCGGTGGGCGAGGGGGATGAAGATGAACATGGTTTCAGACAATATCTTGTCCCTTTTGTATTCCGGCATGAATTCTATGGTCCTGCAGTTGTGGAGCCTGTCTGCCAGCTTGATCAGTACGACGCGGACATCATCGTTGAGAGTAAGAAGAATGCGCTTGAAATTCTCTGCCTGTATGCTTTTCTTTTCCGCCTTGTCCTCGTTGTCGAGTACCGTCTTGATTTTCGTCAGGCCGTCCACGAGGGAGGCGATCTTTTCCCCGAAAAGGTTGCTGATGTCTTCTACCGTATATTCGGTGTCTTCCACCACATCGTGCAGCAGTGCCGCTGCAATGGATTTGTATCCTAAACCTATATTGCTTACGACAATCTTGGCTACGGCAATCGGATGCAGGATATAAGGCTCTCCGGAGCGCCTTCTCACCCCTTTGTGGGCCTCGTTGGCGAAGTCGAACGCCCTTTGGACGACGTCGAGCTCTTTCTGGTTGGCACATCGCTTTCTGGCCGCCTCCTTGAGGTCGGCGAAATCTCTTGCTATGATGTCGAAGTCTTCTTTGGTAAATTCAGATACAGGCATATTAAAGTTTTTTCAAGTGTTATTATTCTATATTGTAATTGTCTACATGCTGGTAAGCGTATGACAGTTCCGCACCGAACAGGATTATGAACCATCCGAAATTCATCCAGAACATGAAAAGCGGAATGGCGGCCACCGCTCCGTACACCATATTGAGCCTGGTCACGAAAAGCTGCGTTTCAAGATACAGGTACTGAAGGACGGTAAATGCGAGAGCAGATATGGCTGCGGCGCGCAATGCATTTGTATATATGACTTTATAATTCGGTATGAATTTATACATGGCTGAAAATGTCAGGGTGGCGACTATATAGAATAGCACCCAGGCCAGAATGGAAGCGATGGAGTCGAAATAAGCTACGCCGAGGCCTATTCCCTTGAGCATGTCCGTATATACTATTGATCCTGAGAAGAACAGCATGATAACGAACGGAGCTATGAACAGGATTGCGATGTAGAAAGATATCCTTTTGAAAATATTGCGGGATTTCCTTACTCTCCAGACATTGTTGAAAACCCTTTCCACGGATATCATCATCCAGAAGACAAGCCAGACGAACAGCAATGCACTGACAAGCCCCATTCCGCTGGACTGGGCCGTGTCAATGATATTGTTGGCGAATCCGAGCACCATATCGATGGTTTCCTGGGAATTGCTGAAATATGCATAAAGGAGTTCCCTCAGTTTGTCGGCAAGGCCGAGACCTCCGGTAATGGCGAACACTACTGCCAGAAAAGGTACGGCAGACATGGTGCCGAAGAAGCTCAGGGCCACTGCCTGAAATCCTATTCTTTCAGCTGAAAAAGTCTTTATGGTGATAATAAGGACTTTGAGATATTTTATGCTTCTGGCTTTGGCACGCGAAAAATCCTCGATATCCAGATGCCAGATATCTTCCGTGATGAAACGTTTGACTCTTTTCAATATTTCCAGAGGGTTCTTCATCCGCGCGGCCTGCTATTTTCCTTTCAGTTTCGACATGAATCTTTCAGGGTCTATTATGAATCTTTCATGGACTCCTTCACCTATGACTCCGTTGCGGTCGGTTACCCGTACATGAAATGTTATCTTCCGTCCGTCGATTCCCGTGACCTCCGCCTCGGCTGCGAGTTCTGTTCCCGGCAGGCAGGCCCGCAAATGGGATACATCCATTCTGGTACCTACTGTGTCGGTACCGTGATTCCCGGCCAGAGTGAAAGCCGCCTTTTCCATAAGCGCTATCATGGACGGGGTGGAAAAGACAGGCAGCCCTCCGGAGCCTATCCTGTCCGCGGTTTCCGTTACGGATACCGTATGTCTTGATATAAATTTATCTCCTATATTCATATTGATACTTTTATGGCGTTCGTGAAATCAGAATAACGATAGCTGGACAGCATTGTCGTCCGACGGATTTCCGTCAATGTTTCCGGCTTGTCCTCCCTTTTCGGAAATCATCTCCCGGAACCTGTCTTCTCCGATGATTTCTATACCGAGACTCCCGGCTTTCCTGATTTTTTCCGGGCCAGGCTTTTCTCCTGCCAGCAGGTAGGATGTCCTGCCGCTTACGGATGAGCTGTTCTTCCCTCCGTTTCCGGATATCATTTTCTTTATTTCATCTCTGGAAATGCTGAAATTTCCCGTTATGACGAATGTAAGCCCTTCAAGTGCGGACGATATGGTCTCCGGGCCCTGATCCTCGGAAAATCTGAGGCCTGCCTTTTTCAGCCTTTCCACTTCTTCCCGATGTGCAGGTTTGCTGAAATACTCCAGTATGCTGTCCGCAATGACTTCTCCTATGTCCTCCACCGACAGGAGCGTTTCCCTGTCGGCAGCCATCAGGGTGTCAATGTCCTTGAAATGATGCGCCAGCGACTTGGCGGTGGTTTCTCCTACGTATCTGATGCCCAAGGCGAAAAGTACGTGTCCGAATTCTGTCTTCCTGGATGCGTCGAGGCTGTCGAGAAAGCGTGCTGCCGACCTGTCTTTCCACCCTTCCAGCGAAAGCAGCTGCTCTCTGGTAAGGCTGTACAGGTCGGCTGGTGTCTTTACGTAGCCCAGATTGAAAAGCTGGTCTATGGTGGCATCGCCTGCTATTACGTTCATTGCCTTTCTGCTGATGAAATGTACCAGCTTGCCTTTTATCTGCGTCGGGCATCCGTCAGTGTTGGGACAGAAGAACCTGGCCTCTCCTTCATCCCTGACGAGAGGCGTGCCGCAGTCCGGGCATTTTTCCGGAAATACAGGTATTTCCGTGTCGGGTCCGCGTCTGGAAAGCTCCACTCCGGTGATTTTAGGTATTATTTCCCCTCCTTTTTCCACATAGACATAGTCACCGATACGGATATCCAGCGCCTGCATCTGGTCAGAATTGTGGAGGGAAGCCCTTTTGACTGTAGTACCTGAGAGCAGTACAGGTTCCAGATTCGCCACCGGAGTGACGGCACCTGTACGTCCTACCTGGTAATCTATGGAGAGAAGCCGTGTCAGGGCCTGTTCTGCCTTGAATTTGTAAGCTACGGCCCAGCGCGGGAATTTGGCCGTGTAGCCAAGCTCTTTCTGGTATGCCAGTTCGTTTACCTTTATTACAATGCCGTCGGTCGCGAACGGGAGAGCCTTTCTGGCGGTATCCCAGTAGTTGATATATTCTTCAATTCCGGATATGTCCCTGCAGATCCTGCGTTTGTCGGAAACCGGCAGACCCCAGCCGGCCGCTGCTTCCAGCGCTTCTTCGTGGGTGGCGAAGGGAAGATTTTCACCGAGGACATGATAAAGGGTGCATTCGAGCCCGCGGTGTGACACTTCACGCGGATTTATGAGTTTCAAAGATCCCGATGCAGCATTCCGCGGGTTGGCGAACGGCTGGTCTTCATCTCTGAGGCGTTCCTCGTTCAGTCTGTCGAATGCCTTGTAAGGCATGTATATTTCACCTCTTATCTCGAATTCCGCCGGAAATCCGGTCCCGTGCAGCTCTTGCGGTATGTTGGATATATGCCTGACGTTTTCAGTGACATCATCCCCGACGGTACCGTCCCCGCGGGTGAGAGCGCGGAAAAGCTTCCCGTCCCTGTATGTAAGGCAGATGGCTGTTCCGTCGAATTTCAGTTCGCAGCAGAATGTGAAACTGGTGCCCAGGCTCCTTACAGCCCTGTCCGCGAATGCTTCCACTTCCGACATGTCGTATGTGTTTCCCAAGGAGAGCATCGGGTATCTGTGTGGATACTGGTCGAATTCACGCCTGAGGTCGCTGCCGACTTTCTGGGTAGGCGAGTCCGGCGTAACCAGTTCAGGATGGGCTTTTTCGAGAGCTGCCAGCTCATTCATCAGCATGTCGAACTCATAGTCGCTTATGACTGGAGCGCTTTCCACGTAATAGCGTCTGTTGTTCTCTGCTATGGATGCCCGGAGTTCGTTTATCCGTTTCTTTATATCGTTTATGTCCACTTTGTGAAGTTCAAGCATACTGTCATCAAGTCAAACTACAAAATTACGATTTTTTTTCGTGGAAATTGGGCGAAATTAGATATTTTTGCATGTCCGGACAGCTGAAAGGCTGCCTGATCAAGTAAATTTAATGAAAATCAACCATTATAATTTAAAGTATTAAGGAATTATGAAAGATGCAGTGATTATTCTCTGTGGCGGCGGTCCCGCTCCAGGAATGAATTCAGTTTCCATGAGTGTGGCCAAGACGTTTCTTGCCAGAGGTTTCAGGGTTATCGGCCTTCACGGCGGATATTCGGGGCTTTTCAGCAAGAATGCGCGTACTGAAGATTTGGATTTCTTCAAGGCTGACCGTTATTTCAACAGGGGAGGCTCCTACCTCGAAATGAGCCGTTTCAAGCCTACCGACAAGGATTTTGAGGAGAACTTCAATCTCGACCTTTTCAAGGAGAACAACATAAAGCTGCTCGTGACTATCGGCGGCGATGATACGGCTTCTACTGCGAACAGGATTTCCAAGTTCCTGGCTGCCAAGAATTATCCTATTGCGAACATACATTGTCCGAAGACTATCGACAACGACCTTCCTCTTCCGAACAACACTCCGACTTTCGGGTACAATTCCGCGAAGAACGAGGGCGCCCATCTGGCCAGGACCATTTATGAGGATGCACGCACTTCAGGCAACTGGCTGCTGATTTCAGCCATGGGCCGTACCTGCGGAAGCCTCGCTCTCGGTATCGGAGAGGCTACGCATTGCCCTATGACCATCATTCCTGAGATGTTCAACAAGACTGACATCAGCCTCGAAAAGATCATCAGGCTGACCATTTCCGCCATCATCAAGAGGAAGATCATGGGTGTGAACTACGGTACTGTAGTAGCTGCAGAGGGGCTTTTCCACGATGAAGGCGTGGCCAAGGAGGCCGCCGCTGCAGGTGTGCATTTCACTTACGACGAGCACGGACATCCTGAGCTCGGCAAAATCTCCAAGGCCGTCCTGTTCAACGACCTCCTGGAGAAGGAACTCAAGAAGATCGGCCTGAAGGTGAAGACCCGTCCGGTGGAGATCGGCTACGATGTACGCTGCCAGGATCCGGTGGCATACGATCTTACATATTGCACCGAGCTTGCCATGGGAGTTTACCAGCTCTACAGCGAGGGCAAGACAGGATGCATGGTGTACGTGGATGCCTACGGCAATGTCTCACCGCTCTATCTGTCAGACCTTCAGGACCCTGCTACAGGCAAGATTCCGCCGAGGGTAGTGGACATAAACAGCGGTACTGCGCAGAATTACTACAACTATATCGCCCATTACGTCACAGAGGCAGACTATGAGGCTGCCAAAGCTTATGTGAGCGATCCTGAGGTTTATGATTTCAAGAAAATCCTGAACTGGTAAGGTATTGTCCGAAATATATTTGCTCCGGTCTTTGCGGGTGTTGGTCCGCGGAGGCCGGAGTTTTCATTGCAGGGATACCTGCATTGTTGATAAAACGTTGGTTAAAAGTATCTGTAATATTTGGATATTTGGCGGTAATAGAATAATTTTACACATTCTGATGAAAAAACAGGAGATTTAGGATATGTGCAGCAAGAGAACCATTATAGCGACAGTGTTGTCGGTCTTGTTTCTGATTCCGCTTTCAGCGCAGGAGAGGCGCGGATTGCCTATTAACAACGCTCCTACTGCGGCTTTCGACCTGGGCTGGCTGGCCAAGTATTACGGGACTGACTGGAGCGTCATACTTGCCAAACTGCAGGCGGATGCCATGAACGGCAGGACTCCCGCCGGAAAAAGTGTGAAGAAGTCTGCCGGACAGACAGGGATATATGACAAGGATGACTATAATCTGTCGTTGCGTACGAATCTTCTGCATTGGGCCATGCTTACCAGGAATATCGGAGTGGAATGGCGTATCAGTCCAGGCATGGGCCTGATGATAAACGGCGCATATAATTCCATCTGCCCGAAGCCGGCCTGGCGCTATGCCCTGTGGGAAGTGTCTCCTGAGTTCCGCTGGTATATGGGAAGCACCAGAAGATGGTATCTCGGTATCATGGGGAAGGCAGGGCAGTTCAACTACAAGTTCAACTGTCCCGGAAAGCAGGGCGAGATTTTCGGAGGCGGACTTTCCGTGGGATACCAGCTCTTCCTCTCCAATGCCCTTTCCATGGATTTCGGTCTGGGACTCGGCTATCTGCTGGCAGATTATGAGGAATATGATGTCATAGACGGAGAGAGTATCCGTACAGGCACTTTCACCAAAAACTACATAGGCCCCATAAACGCAGGCATCTCTCTGGTCTGGAAGATTTTCTGACGACCTAAAGTGATTTTCCTACGGTACCTGCTATCGCACAGTTCGATTTCCTGTCTATGAAAGCAGCCAATGCTGACGGTGCTGCATACAGTTTTACGAACGTACCTTCGCCTATGCAGTCCAGTCTGTCCAGGAATTGTCTGTTCAGTGCATTCTCATTCAGGACAGTATCTATGGTCAGGTAGCCTATGCCGAGTGATGTTATGTTCTGGAAGAAATGAGTTCCCTGACTCGGTTCGATACGGAATCCCGGAATGGCACATTCAACTATCAGCCTCGCTTCTGAAATATTGCTCCAGAGGACAGGTATTCCGAGCCATGGGTCGGACGATCCCCATCTACCGGGGCCTATCAGCATGTAGGATTTTCCTTCTGATTTCAGTTTCCTGTTCAGACAGGATATTTCTTCGGCAATGTCCTTTGTCCTGGCGCTGTCGAAAAGGTCTGGATCCACATACATGATATAATCCAGCCCGGATATTTCTCCGGATCCGAGAGCATTGTCCGAACGGATGAAGATATCCTCCATGTTTTCTTCCGCATGACTGATGGAAATATCCTGATCTTCGGCATAGTCTACTACAGGACGTACCTGAAGCAGCTTCATGACGCATTCCTGTGTCGGGCTGTCAGGAATTACATCCATGGCAAATTCCATTTCCACGTCGCACATCATTTCCTCGCGGCACATGCCGAGCAGATCAGACAGAATTTGGGCCAACGGGTACCGGCCGTATTTGAGGATATAATCGAAGGTTATAATTCTCGGACCGGCGGCGTTTATTCCAGGTATCATCCTGTTGTCTGCGGTACTGAAGGTGGACGCCACGAGTTCTGGATGGTCATATTCCTTGAGCGCTTCCGAAACAGGCAATTTGACCAGGTTTACCGAATCGTCTTTCGATATCATGAATGCGCCAGGTTTCAGGTCCAGTGCATACATGCTCTTCTGTGTGTCGTTCAGAGCTATTTTCATGTCCGACAGCTGGAGAATTTTCTTCGGAAATCTGGGAATGAATCTCAGATTGTTCCCTCCGTCCACCACTGTTTTGCCGAGGCCGAAAGCCAGATTCACGACACCGTCCTCTGGCTTTTCCTTGCCGATAGGGTAGAAATTCACCGATCTGGCTACTCCGGACAGCATCGGGTAGTACAGATCCCCGTGTCTGCTTCCGCAGATGCTCTGGATGATTACGGCCATCTTTTCTTCGCTGAGAAGGTTCCCTGTAGTGTGGATATATGTTCTGCTGCCGTTGAAGAACGCTGATGCATAAACGCTCTTGACAGCTTTGCGCAGCAGCCGCAGCATCTGGTCCTTGTTTTCCGTAAGTGGTATCATGTAGGTGGAATAGACTCCGGCGAACGGCTGATAATTGCTGTCCTCCAGTTTCGAACTGGATCTTACGGCCAGAGGTGTATCTACGGTCTTCAGGAAAGTCTTCAGCTCTTCCACCAGCTCTTCCGGAAGCCTCGATGATACGAATTCTGACAGGATTTCATCGTCGGAGATGTCTGCATCGATGACATACTGCAGATCATTTTCCATGATGAAACGGTCGAAATAGTCCGTGGCGATGACCAGGGTGCGGGGCGTGGATATCTTGACACCTTCGTACCGGTTCGTGAGACGGTACTTGGCTATGAGGGTGTTCAGGAATGCCAGACCGCGGGCCTTGCCTCCCAGTGAGCCTTCTCCGGCCCTTGAAAACCAGATATATTTCCCGTAGGTGTTCTTGTCGAAATGGGCTATGATTCCCCGCCCGTTCAGTGCATGATAGTCATGTATCTGCTGGGATACGTAATTTCTGAGTTCCGCGGTGGAAGAGAAATGGTTCTCATGGACTTTCCTGAACTGGCTTGCCAGAGTGAAAAGCCCTCTGGCAAAAAACCATTTCGACAGCATGTTCTTCGACGTGTTGTATATCAGTACATCGTCGGGAATGGTCTGTATGCACTCCTGAAGTTCACTCAGATTCGCAGCTCTGCCGTATTCCAGTCTGTCCTTGTCCCTGAATACGAAGTCGCCGAATTCGAATTCTTCCCTGATATATTCCGACAGCTGGATTATCAGTGTCTTGGAATATTTTTTAAGGAAACCGACGCCGAGTTTTTCAGCGACGGCCGCCATGTCTCCCTGGGATGACTGCAGGATAACAGGCATGTAAGGGTCTTCCTCCTTGACCAGCTTCACAAGGTCGATGCCGGCATCGGGCTTTTCGGTCTCCTGCGGATCATTCTTGTGCAGCACGAAACCGACATCCGATATTATTCCCAGCATGTTGTTCTTGTATTTTCTGTATATGTTGACAGCATCTTCGTAGTTGGTGGCAAGCAGTATTTTCGGTCTGGAACGTTTCCTCAGTTTACGCTGCTTCTCGTTGAGCGTCTCCTTCAGAAATTCGGCGCTCTGCTTGAGTACCAGCTTGTAAAGTTCCGGAAGATAAGTGGAATAATATCTTACTGAGTCTTCTACGAGCAGGATGGACTGGACCCCTATCTTGAGAATGTCGTTGTCCGCGTTCATCTGGTCCTCGAAAAGTTTGACTATCGCCACTATCAGTTCTGCGTTGCCGTTCCAGCTGAAAACATAGTCCACGTACGAACGGTCATGTTTTTCCAGCCGTCTGTGGATTTCCCTGGAGAAATGGGTGAGGAGTATGAACGGGATATTCTTCCCTTGCGTATCACCGGAATATCTGGTTTTCAGATTTTCGGCAAACTTGAAAATATCCTTGTCCTTGTCATTGTACATGCAGATGACCATGTCGATGCCGCTGTCTCCTCCGGCCATGACTTTTTCGGCTTCGGAGGAAGATGTCACCCAAATGAACTGCGGGGGATTGCTCAGATTGAGTTCGATGTATTCCTTGTATATCTGTGATTCTATCTGTCCGTCTTCTTCCAGGATAAAAGCGTCATAGTTGCTGCATATCATCAGGATTTTTCTTACCCTGAAACTCATAAGTGCACGGAAATCTGTCAGTATCAGTTCTTTCAGGCTAACAGGCTCAACTGTATTCATATTGCGGATATGTTTTCGAACCTGAAATTTACGAAATTTCAGCCAACAATCCTCTTTTTATCCGGAATTATTCTGATTTTTTATAGCTCGATATCGCGAGACCTACCATTATGGTACCGAGTGCCGCAAGCCCGGCAATATCGTACCAGAGATCCGCAGGAGTACTTCCTTTCAGGAATACGGCACGCATGGCATCAGCATAATATCTCATGGGATTCAGATATGTTATGCATTCCGCCCAGTCGGGCATGGATGCTATTGGAGTGAAAATACCGCTCATGAGCATGAATATCACTGCGAAGAACCATATTACGAACATGGCCTGCTGTGCATTGCCGCTGTAATTCGATATGAGGAGCCCGAGTCCTGCCATTACGATGATATCCAGGACAGTAAATAAATAAAGCCATAATATGTTTCCCCTGCACACATATCCGAACACGGCCCATGCGATGACAAGGCATGCGGTAAGGATGAAAAATGCGATGGCCCAGTACGGAATCATCTTGCAGACTATGAAAGCCGTCTTGCTTACAGGAGTCACATTGATCTGCTCTATGGTTCCGGCTTCCTTTTCAGAGACGATGTTCAAGGCCGGGAGAAAAGCAGTTATCATGGTTATGGCGATGACTATCAGTGCCGGTATCATGAACAGCTTGTAATCCATGCCGGGATTGAAATAATATTTTTCCGATATTTCAGCGTACTGTACTGCCTGTATTCCCGATGCCTGATTCTTCTCGGCGAGATACATCCTGACACATTGGAGTATATATTGCGAGCCGAGGCTTCCTTTGGTGCCGTTGACCGTATTTACTTTGATACCTGCAGGAAATCCGTTACCCGAAACCGTTTCCCTGTCGAAATCAGGCATTACGGTAATTATGGCATCGGCCTTGTTCTCATCCATCAGCTTCATGGCCTCGTCGGCGCTGTGTCCGTGCGATACGAGTCTGAAGTATCCGGACGAGGTGCACTTTTCTATAAGACGGGATGATTCTTCACTCATGCAGTTGTCCACTACCGCGAGATTTATATTCCTTATGTCCATGCTGACCGCGAACGGGAAGACGAGCATCATGAGTACCGGAAACGCCAGTGCCATCTTCGGAAGTCCCGGATCCCTGAAGAACTGTTTGAATTCCTTTTCGAGCAGATATTTCCACATGTCCGTATCCTCCTTTTACTGTAATCTGGTCCTGAAACTTTTTATGCTGAATGCAAGAAGTGCTGCAGCCATTCCGGCGAGTATTCCCAGTTCTTTCAATATTGCCGTGAAACCGTCTCCCTGAATCATGATTTTCTTGACCAGAATGATGAACCATTTTGCAGGGATTATGTCGGAGAACCATTGAAGGGCCAAAGGCATGCTTTCGCACGGGAAAATTATACCGGAAAAAATCATTGTCGGCATGGTCAGGCCCATGCCGCATATAAGCATTGCGGTTCTCTGGCTCGATGAAATGACAGATACGAGAAGTCCTATGGCGAGCGAGGCGATGACGAAAAGCGTCGCTGCCAGAGACAGCAGCGCGAGGCTTCCGTTGACGGGGACTTCCATGACGTAATGCGAAAGCAGCAGAATCGTCGCAAAGTTGAAGGCTGAAAGCAGGAGGTACGGGATAAGCTTGCTCATAATGACCCATAATGGTCTGACAGGGGAGACGAGCAGTAGTTCCAGGGTTCCCGTTTCCTTTTCCCTGACTATTGAAACGGCTGTCATCATCGAACATATCAGCATCAGTATCAGTCCCATGACTCCAGGAACGAAATTGTAGGAGGATTTCATGGCCGGATTATACATCAGCTGTACGACAGGTGTCATGGATGACTGCTTTTCCCCGGAGACGGATATGTCGATGTCAGCCGCCGTATCCTGCAGTACTCCTGAAATATAGCTGGTGATCATCCGTGCCGTATTCGGATCGGAGCCGTCTCCTATTATCCTGACACTGGCCCTGCCGTCAGGAATCCTGCTCCCGAAATTCCTGCTGAAACATACTGCGGCATCTGCCCCGTTTTTGCGGAACAGATCAGTGATTTCTCCGGGACTTGAAAGTATTGCCGTGATTTCCAGATATTTGTTCTCGTCCATCCTTTCCGTCGCACGTCTGATCTGCGGATCGGACATGTCGCCGCATACGGCCACCCTTGCATTATTGACTTCGGTGCTGACCGCAAATCCGAAAAGGATGATCTGTACGACCGGCATTATCATTACGATAAGTATCGTCCTCTTGTCCCTGAATATATGCAGGAACTCTTTTTTTACTGATGCGCGGAATTCTTTCATGATTATTCCTCCCTGACTGCTTTTCCGGCCACAATCCTGAAAACTTCATCCATGCTGCGGGCGGCAAACCGCTCTTTCAGCCCGGCAGGGGAGTCCATGGCATCGATTCTCCCGTCGACCATAATGGATACTCGGTCGCAATATTCCGCTTCATCCATATAGTGTGTGGTCACAAAGACTGTCGTCCCGTTTCCGGCAGTGTCGTAAATCAATTCCCAGAATCTGCGTCTCGTTTCAGGATCCACGCCTCCCGTAGGTTCATCAAGAAATATTATCCGCGGGGAGTGTACGAGGGCTATGGAGAATGAAAGTTTCTGTTTCCAGCCGAGAGGAAGTTCGGCAGCGAAACGGCCGCCGGCATCCTTCATTTCCAGCATGTCCAGCATTCTTTCGGTCTTTTCCTTGATTTCCCTGTCCTTAAGACCGTATATCCCTCCGAAAAGCCGGATGTTTTCCCTGACAGTGAGGTCAGGGTAAAGGGAGAATTTCTGGCTCATGTATCCTATGTTCCGTTTGATTTTTTCCTGTTCCCGGCAGATATCGAATCCGGCGACTGTCCCGCTTCCGGAGGTCGGTCTGCTCAGTCCGCAGAGTATTCTCATGGCTGTAGTCTTTCCTGCACCGTTGGCTCCGAGGAAGCCGAATATCTCTCCCTTGCGGACATCGAATGTAATATTGTCCACAGCAGTGAAATCCCCGAATTTCTTTACGAGATTCCTGATCCTTATCGCATATTCCGTATTCATTTCCCAGCCAGTTGCATGAAACAATCCTCAATTCCCGGTGTGATTTCCCTTATTCTGCAGTCTTCGGAACCGTTTTCACGTATCTTTGCGAGAATCGCGGGAAGTCCTGTCTTTTCGGGATCGTATGCCAGATGCAGGGCGTTGCCGAAAGAGAAGCAACTGATTACTCCTTCAGTATTTCTGAGTATTTTCAGCAGGGGATACATATTGCCCCCTGCGACTGAAAGCAGCCTGTAAGGATAAGCGGAAATGATCTGTTCAGGGGTCCCGGTACCGATTATCCTGCCTTCCCTGATCATTGCCAGCCTGTCGCACAGGGATGCTTCATCCATGTACGGCGTCGAGACGAATACCGTTACTCCGGATTTCCTGATCCGGTCAAGCATTTTCCAGAATTCGCTACGGCTCACGGCGTCCACTCCTGTAGTCGGTTCGTCCAGGAAAAGGACTGACGGCTTGTGCACCAGTGCACAGCACAATGCCAGCTTCTGTTTCATTCCTCCGGAAAGTTTCCCGGCGCGCCGCTTTTCGAAAGGCTCTATCTGCGAGTATATTTCCTTTATCGAATCATAGTTCTTTCCGACTGTCGACCCGAACAGCGTGGCAAAATATTCGAGGTTCTCCCTGACGCTAAGGTCCTGATACAGGGAAAAACGCCCGGGCATGTACCCGATGATTTTCCGTATGCGGGAATAATCCCTGACGATATCCATGCCGCATATTGTTCCGGAACCGGTGTCGGCCAGCATCAGCGTAGTCATGATGCGGAACAGGGTCGTCTTTCCTGCACCGTCTGGTCCTATCAGTCCGAATATCTCTCCCTGATTTACTTCCAGAGAGATATCACGCAGTGCCGGGACCTGTCCGTAATTCTTGGATATTCCGCTGATTTCTATAGTCTTCATACCACGTCAGTCTGCAATGACATAGGCGTACATGCCCAGTCTGAGATCTTTTCCGTTATCGATGGCCACCTTGACCGCATAGACGAGATCGGCCCTTTCGTCCCTGGTCTGGATATTCTTTGGAGTGAATTCCGCTTCGGAAGATATCCATGTGACAGTCCCGGCATATTCTTCCGGAACCGGAGTCCCGTCATCCGGTATGACTCTGACCTTGTCTCCGACATGCAGCCCGGCAAGCTGTGCCGAAGAAAAATATGCCTTTACATAGAGATGCTCCATGTCCGCTACGGTAAACAGGGGTTTCCCGGATGTTACCATTTCTCCTTCTTCGGCGTATTTTGTCAGGACAGTACCGCTGACAGGCGAACATATCCGGCATTTCAGGAGTTTGTCTTCCGTCTGCGCTATCTGGACATCGATAGTATTTATTTCACAGGCAATGCTTTCATTGTTCTGCCTGTAATTCTGTTCGGCAGCGGATATCTGGCTTTCCAGTATCTCGATTTCGGAATTCAGATCATCCACCTGCTTCCTGGTCCCGGCATCCTTCACTAAAAGGTCGGCGGCACGGCGCAGTTCTGTCCGGAGATTTTCGAGTTTCGCGTATTGGGCCCTAGTCTGGCAGTCTATATCCACTGTCTTGACTTTCGCACTTTCTTTTCTGCGGATGAGTTCATCACGCTGCAGGCTGATCTGGACAGTGTCGATGTACCCTCTGCATTCTCCCTTGGAAATTTTGTCTCCTTCGCTGAGTGCGAAACTCATTATCCGTCCGTTGCTTTCTGCGGATACTGTGACCTCGGTGGCATCTATCTGGCCGCATGCATCGAAATCAGGCGTCCTGAGGCCGCAGGACGTAATGCATGATACTGCAGCGGCTGCAACGATTATTCTGTAAAACTCTGTTTTCATATTTATCCGTATTTCTGGTTCTGTCGCATTAACGGTCCTGTTGTCCGGCTGCATAGCCGAGACAATTCTTGAGATCATATACCGCCATCAGCAATTGTATCCTGTGTATGGACTCAGTTACCCTGGCTTTGTATTCGTCATCTATCCTGGACATGAGATCCGTCATCGAAATGGTGCCGTTGCGGTACTGCTCTTCTCCGGCCTCTCTTATCGATTCCTGTAGGGCTATGATTTCCCTGTCCCTTTCCAGCAGCCCGCGGGCCTTGTCGATGGCGATGCGCAGCTGCATGGCATTGAGACCGGTGTTGAAGAGAAATGTCTCACGGTCTGATTCAATCGTTCTTTTCCGGGCGTCGAGCTTGCGTTTTTCATCTTTCCTGGTGTAAAGCGCGCCGATGTCCCACGACATCTTTATCCCGGCAGTATAATATGGCTGGAAGCTGTTTTCGAGAATATTCAGTCCCGGCCTTCCGATTCCGCCTTGGATGGAGAGATTGAATTTCGGGGATATTTTTGAGTCCAGCTGCCGTGTCTGAGCTTCGTTCTGCAGAAGCTGAGCATCGTACATGGCTATTTCCGGTCTGCAGATTTCTCCGGAAAGCGCCATCCCTGCGTTTTCATCCGGTATAGTCAGTTCCTGCCCTTCAAGCGATGTCCCTGTCAGCTTTTCAAGCATTTCCATATATGCTTTCCTGTCGGCAGCCAGTTCTTCTTTCTGCTGCTCGCAATTCAGCATGCTGACTTTGATCATGTCGAGATCGGACTTGTAGGCTATACCGTTGTCGATGCAAGCCTGGGTGTGTCTTGCGTTCCTCTCCAGACTTTCCTCAAGGATGGTGTTCTGCTGCAGCTGGCCGTCGATCAGAAGTATGTCGAGGTATATGCTCTCGACTTTCTCATTTATGGAATACAGGGAGACTTCGACCTGTTTCTTCTGTACTTCGGCTCCGGCGGAATATACTTTTTTCTGACTTCCGGAAGTGCCTCCGTCCCAGATGGTCTGGCTGATTTCCCCGACCAGCGAATACTGGTCATGAGGCAGGTCAAAACTGAACCCTGGGATGTCGAAAGGCATTTCCACTACATCCGACTGATATGCGGCCTTTCCTGAAATACTCAGACGTGGCAGCCATGACTTCGAAACGCTTGCGATATCGTAGCGTGCCGCTTCTTCTATCAGATTCAGCTGTCTTATCTGCGGATAGTTGTTTCTGGCCATCTCCATGCATTCCTCTATGGTTATCTGTGCATGGGCCGGTATGGCGAGAACGGCTGCCGCGGCAAATGCGGCAATTTTTTCCAGTCTGTTCCTGATATTTTTCATATTTCCCGGTATAATCTTGATTTGATCAGTGTTATGATTTCCTTTTTCCTTTCTTCAAGTATCCCTGTCATCCTTTTCCCTCCTATTTCGGGAAAAACATTGGCTGCGGCCGGAAGCATTATGAACGCCGACAGGTTGAGCATGATTATGTCCAGAAGCAGCTGTTCGGGGTCCGTCTTGCGGATTCTCCCTGCAGCTATTTCATCGTTTATTATGGAATAATGGAATCCTGTTATCCGCAGCAGTGTTTTTCTGATGCGTGGCTTGTGGTTTTCCAGCAGTTCCGGATTGAATCTCATCGTGTCCAGAATGAATGCCGGAAGCTCGGGATGTTTCATCAGGAAATCGAAATGGGTCGATATCCCGGATTCGAGAGTTTCCCAGAACGGGGCCCCTTTTTTCATCACCGGATGGAAAGATGCAAGCAGTTCATCCAGATTCTTGTCGAGGACCCTGGCGAATATCTGTTCCTTGGACCTGTAATAATAGTGCAGCATGGCATGAGTCACGCCGGCCTGCTCCGCAATGGCTGTCGTAGTCGTCCGGTTATAGCCGTTTTTCAGGAATAGTCGCTCCGCTGCATCCATTATTCTGACTTCGGTACAGTTCTTTTCTGTTATGTCTTTTTCTTTCATCTTGTTTCACACTCTTGTTTAACAGCTCTGTTAATACAACTGCAAATATAAGAAAGTCCGGAATACGTTGTCATCAAAAACGTGAAAAAGTCATAAGGATCTTCTGCGGAATTCAGCTACGGTAATGGCTGCGGCGACGGCGGCATTGAGAGATTCAGGCCCACGGTGTCCTGCGGGATATGGAGGAATGGCTATGCGCTGCGAGACGGAACCTGCTATTTTGTCGGAAATTCCGTCGGCTTCATTGCCGATTACGATCATTACAGGGGAATCGGATCCCGTTTCCAGGTGAGTCCCGTAAATATTCTTTCCATCCATGAAAGTCCCGTAGACGCACCCTCCGTTTCCTGTAATGTATCTGACTGCATCTTCCAGGTCGGTATAATGGAACCTGACCCTGAATACGGCCCCCATGGTGGCCTGGACTACTTTCGGATTGAAAATATCCACGCTGTCCCTGGCCGCGAGAACCCCGTCCAGACCGAACCAGTCCGCCAGCCTGATGATAGTCCCCAGATTCCCCGGATCTCTGATGGAGTCGAGCCCGAGATACAGGCCTGTCTTTCCGATGACATATTGCAGGTTTTCACCTGCAATGACAGAGTCTGCCGGTTTCCTGACCAATGCGAGTACCGGCGACGGCGACGAAAGCTGCGATATTCTTTCCATGACGGCTTCCCCGATTTCGTCTTTCCTGTAGATCTCTGCGACTTCGAAACCGGATGCAAGAGCCTCGGACACGGATTTTTCACCCTCCACGACGAACAGGCCGAGTTCGTCCCGGAACTTTTTCTGTGCCAGCGACCGTATCCTTTTTATTTCATTTGCGGAAAGATGCATTTCAATATCCGAGAATTTTCAGCATGGACTTGTATGTCTGTTCCTTTGTAAACAGCTTGGTGAAGTATTCTCCGTTTTCGTCGCGGTCGATGATAATATATTTCGGCGCAGGCTGCAGGCAGTGCTGGAGACCCCCGAAACCGGAAATCGACTCCTGATATGCCCCCGTATGGAAGAATCCGATGTAAAGCGGGTCTTTCCTGTCTTCCATGATAGGGAGGAAGATCGCATTTGCGTGGGAATCCGCATTGTAGTAGTCCTGGCTGTCACAGGTGAGACCGCCCAGGAAAACCCTCTGGTATTTCTCGTTCCACTTGTTGATGGGCAGCAGGATAAACCTCTGCTTTATTCCCCACGTGTCCGGCAGTGTGGTCATGAATGAACTGTCTATCATATACCATCTTTCCCTGTCATTCTGCTGCTTCATGTCGAGAATCTGGAAAATGGTGGCTCCCGACTCTCCGACAGTGAAACTTCCGAATTCAGTGAAGATGTTAGGCTCCGGAACACCTCTGGCGTTACACATGGTTTTGATTTGCAGGAGTATTTCTTCCGCCATATACTCGTAGTCGAAATCCATGGCCAGTGAATTCTTGATAGGGAAGCCGCCGCCGATGTTAAGCGAATCGAGTTCCGGGCAGATCATCTTGAGGTCACAGTAGACATTCACGCACTTGGCCAGTTCGTTCCAGTAGTATGCCGTATCCCTTATGCCGGTATTGATGAAGAAGTGCAGCATCTTGAGGTGGAACTTGCTGCTCTTGCTTATGATATTCTCGTAGAACGGCAGGATGTCGCTGTATCTTATGCCCAGTCTCGAAGTGTAGAATTCGAAATTCGGCTCCTCTTCCGAAGCAATCCTGATTCCGATGTTTATCGGTCCGTTTACCAGCGAATCCAGATCCTGGAGTTCGTGCATGTTGTCCAGTACCGGAATGATGTTTTTCCAGCCTGAATTGGCGAAATTGGCTATGTTTTCGATGTACGCAGGCTTTTTGAACCCGTTGCACACTATATAAAGATCCCTGTCTACGGCGCCTTCGGCTTCAAGGGCTTCAATGAGATTCAGATCGAAAGCCGAAGATGTCTCTATATGGATGTCGTTCTTCAGCGCTTCCCTGAGAATGAACTCGAAATGTGAACTTTTGGTACAGTAGCAGTAATGATAGTCTCCCTTATAATCGGCCTTGGCCATGGCGACATTGAACATTCTCTTGGCCCGCTGTATCTGAGATGATATCTTGGGCAGATAAGTTATTTTCAACGGGGTGCCGTACTGGTTTATGATATCCATCATGTTGATGCCGTGGAAATACAGTTCGCCGTCTTCTACCTTGAATTCATCCTGCGGGAATTCGAATGTCTGGTCAATCAGGTCGATGTACTTGTTCTTCATTTCGCTAATGCAATTAAGTTACTTTATCAGAATATTCCCAATCCGACTCGGTCGGATCAATTTTTCCGGCTGCAAATATATTATTTATATCTGTCATTCCTAAATATTAATTATTAAAATTTTGAGAATATCCCGGATTAAGATAAATTTGCGTGATATGAAAATCCGGAATATCATCACTACAGGACTTGCAGCAGTCCTGATATGTTCCTGCAGCACTACAAGAGTACTTCAGGACGGTGAGTTCCGGCTTGCCAGGAACAAAATCAGCATAACGAACGATAAGTCGTTCAATACAAATCAGATAGAACCATATCTCAAGCAGAAGCCGAATTCATATTTCATATTCGGCTGGAATCCTTTCCTGAATGTCTACAACTGGGCGGACGGAAAGGGAAAGGGCTGGGACAAGTTTGTCAAGAAAATCGGTGTGGCTCCGGTGGTGTACGATCCTGAGATGGTGGAAAGCTCGGTGGAAAACATAACCCGCCATCTGGAATATCTCGGTTATTTCGACTCCGCGGTGGATACGAGGATCGAAGTCCGCAAGCGACGCGTATATGTGGATTATGACGTTACCCTGGGCAAGCAGTATCCGATAAAGGAGATAAGCATATCCGTACCGGAGGGGGACTTTGCCGAAGCATTCTACAGCGATACATCATCTTTGGCCGTACGGAAAGGCGTCCCGCTTTCAGAGAGCCTTCTGGAGTCCGAAAGCGAGAGGATTTCCTCTTATATGAGAAACAAAGGTTTCTATACATTCAACAAGAATTATTTCTTTTTCGAAGCCGATACTTTGTCCTTTCCAGATTCTGCCGTCCTGGAAATGAAAGTGAACACGTACACGAGAAATGAAACCGAGGATGATGCCAGGCCCCTGTGCAGGTTCAATATCGGCAGGGTCGCCATTTCGTACCCGTCGGATCTTATGATAAGGGAAAGGGTTCTTATGGATCTGAATACGATCAAGCCCGGCGACCTGTACAGCGAGAGCCTCGTAAATGCGGCATATAACAGGCTTTCCTCACTCAGGGTATTCAGCAGCGTAAACGTGGAAATGACCCAGAGGGATACGAATCTGGTGGATTGCAATATAAACCTTTCGCAGTCGAGGCTCCAGGGAATCAAGCTCAATGTCGAGGCTTCCATCAATTCCACGGGGCTTTTCGGCGTATCTCCCCAGCTTTCATATTATCACAAGAATATTTTCAGGGGAGGCGAGTGGCTGAATCTGAGTTTCATGGGAAATTTCCAGTTCAAGTTCAACGATGACATCCGTTCGAACGAGTTCGGTGTATCCGCAGGTCTGAGTTTCCCGAAATTCTTTCCGCTGCCGTACAAGCTGTTTCCCGGTACTGTTCCGAGGACCGATATCAATTTTTCATACAATTATCAGAGCCGGCCGGAGTACACGAGAAATATAATATCCACCTCCTACGGCTATAACGGCAGTGCCGGAGGCCGTATTTTCTATCAGTTTTATCCATTGCAGCTGAATGTCGTGCGGCTTTTCAACCTGGATCAGGCCTTTTTCAACACCCTTGCCAGGGACCCTTTCATGAGAAATGCCTACCAGGACCACTTCGACCTGGGGTCCGGCGCCATGTTTTATTATACTACCAATTCGGATGTCGTGCCGAAGACACCTTTCTTTTATATAAGGTGCCAGGTGGATGTGGCAGGTAATGTCCTCAGTGCCTTCAAGCCCCTGATGAAGAAGGATGACAACGGGGCGGGAATAATATGGAATACACCTTTTTCACAGTATGTCAGGGCAGAGTTTTCCGTAGGGAAGACGTGGATGTTCGGAAGGAAGGACGGCCAGGCTCTGGCTGCCAGGTTTCTGGTCGGGGCCGGTTATGCATACGGCAATTCGACAGCCCTCCCGTTTGAAAAACATTTTTACTCCGGAGGAGCAAACAGCCTGCGCGGATGGCAGGCGAGGGCTGTCGGTCCTGGTCTGGCGCCGCTGGACCGGACCTTCATCATCGCCAACCAGACAGGCGACATGAAACTGGAGGCGAATCTGGAATACCGTTTCAAGATGTTCTGGAAAGTCGACGGAGCCGTATTCGTGGATGCCGGCAATGTCTGGACCTTGCGTGACACCGGAGGTGAAAACAGCGATGCTTCCAAACTCATGATGAAGACGTTCGCCCAGAGTATCGCGGCGAACTGGGGCGTAGGTGTCCGTCTGGACCTGAACTTTCTGCTTCTGCGCGTGGATATGGGCATGCGGCTGCATGATCCGGCCAGAACTGCGGGAGAAAGATGGCTCAGGCCGGGACAGTGGCTGCAGCGTGACGGATTTGCCGTACATTTCGGTGTCGGTTATCCGTTCTGACAACAAAAATCGGGGATATACTGGTTTTACTGTAAATATTGCTATCTTAGTAAAATATTTCGGGAATATTTTTATTATTTATAAACTATGGCACTGATAAATTGCAAAGAGTGCGGCAAGGAGATATCTGACACCGCTTCGGTATGCCCTCATTGCGGAGCACCTGTCGTAAAAGAGGTCTATTGTTCGAAATGCGGAACGAAAGTCCCTGAAAATGTGCAGTATTGTCCAGCCTGCGGAGCCGCCATGAATACTACTGCCGCCCCAAAGAAAGACAGGATTGTAGCGGGTCTTCTCGGTATATTCCTCGGAACTTTGGGCATACATTATTTTTATTTGGGAAAGACGACTGCGGGTGTGATATCCCTGATTCTGGGGCTGTGCTCATGCGGCATCTGGGGTATCGTCATGTTCATCCAGGGCGTATTGATTCTCACCCTGACAGATGAAGCCTTCATGGCCAAATATGTCGATACGGAGAAGACTTTCCCTCTATTCTGATACTTTGGTACCGTACCTGGTGAAGTTTATATATAGACAAAATTGAAATATGTATTGCAAGAACTGCGGCACAGAACTGCCGGAAGGAACACGATTCTGCACACATTGCGGAACTGACCAGAATACGACAAGACCTGTATGCTCTGTCCCGGATCGTCCGAACACGAACTTGATTCTGGCTATTCTGGTGACGCTTTGCTGCTGCGTCCCGTTCGGGATAGTGGGGATAGTCTATGCTTCAAGGGTGGATTCTGCGTGGAATACCGGACATTATGAAGATGCCAGGAAATTCTCCAAGCTCGCCAGAAACTGGTCATTGTGGGGAATTGCCCTCACGATCCTTATTTATGTCTTATATATCATTCTTTTGGTGGCCGGAGTATCCTGGGCCATGTGGTGGGACAGCTGCGATACCTTCTTTGCCGGCCTGATCTGATGTCCGTACGGCCTGGAAGAAAGTTCGGATATATTGCCGCAGCCATTATCCTGGCCGCGGCAATAGCCGTTTATTCCATATTCGATCCTGAAAGTTCTGTTTTCTGGCCCAAATGCCCGTTTTATATGCTGACAGGGCTTGAATGCCCCGGCTGCGGTTCCCAAAGGGCGATTCACAGTCTTCTGAACGGGGATTTGCTCTCCGCAATGCATTACAATCTGCTTTTAGTACTGGCTATACCGTATCTTCTGCTGTACGTTCTGCTCAAAACGGCAGTCAAGATACATGAAAAGGTTCCGGGGCTGTTTCCGGGATTGATGAAGCTATGCGGAAAGCTGGAAATGGCGCTGTATCACGGCCCGGCCTTGCCGGTTGTCCTCGCCGTCATCCTCCTGTTCTGGATTTTCCGCAATTTCACACCCTGCTTCTGAAAACAGAAGGTCTCCGCGCATTTCCTAGCTGTCCCCAAGGTTCGCCCTTCGGCCTGCGGCATTGATAGACTTGCTGTATGCGAGCACCATTTTTTGTGTGCGAGCAACAACAAGTCTGTCTATTTAACGTCAGTTCGACGAACTATTATACTCAGGACCAGAGACTTCGTCGAACTGACGTTACGATTTCTTCGAAATCTCTTTCCTTTTACGTGCCACCCCTCCTAAATCCTCCCCTTCGTATGGGAGGACTTACCTACGGATTCGTTTCCCGAATCCTATAAAAGAGGTAGTTCTCTGAAATTCACTGCGTTCTTTTCATCGAACTCACGTTATTTATACTTCGGCCACAGCCGGTCGAGCCTCTCTTTCATTTCAATTTCCCTCCTGTTGTCCGCCGGTTCGTAGAATTTCGTACCTGAGAGCTTTTCCGGAAGGAACTCCAGATCTGTCCAGTGTCCGGGATAATCATGGGCATATTTATAGCCGTCGCTGTAGCCGAGCTCTTCCATGAGTTTTGTCGGAGCGTTGCGCAAATATAGCGGTACAGGTGCGTCCTGAGTGTCTCTGGCCACTGCCAACGCCTTGTCGATAGCCAGGTAGGCGGAATTGCTTTTCGGGGACGATGCCAGATATATTGCCGTTTCCGACAGCGGAATACGGGCTTCAGGCATCCCGATATTGTGTACTGTATTGAAACAGGCGTTGGCCAGCAGCATGGCGTTCGGATTCGCCAGTCCTATGTCCTCTGATGCCAGAATACACATTCTTCTGGCAATGAAGAGCGGATCCTCGCCTCCGTTCAGCATTCTCGCCAGCCAATATACGGCGGCATTCGGGTCTGAGCCGCGGACGCTCTTGATAAAAGCCGAGATGATGTCGTAGTGCATTTCTCCGCCCTTGTCATATACGGATATGTTTTCATTGAGACGGGAAACCACGTTTTCATTGTCTATTACCACTGTCCGGTCACCGGGGAAGGATGAAGACAGCAGGTCTATGATGTTCAGGAGTTTTCTGGCGTCTCCTCCGCTGTATCTGAACAGGGCTTCCGTTTCCCTGATTTCGAATTTGCGGGTTTTCAGCACAACGTCTTCACTTATGGCGCGATGAAGCAGGATATCCAGATCAGAGGCCTCGAGAGGCTTCAGAATGAAGACCTGGCACCTGGACAGCAGAGGCGTGATGACTTCGAATGACGGATTTTCCGTAGTGGCGCCCACGAGGGTCACGATGCCTTCTTCCACGGCCCCGAGCAGGGCGTCCTGCTGCGACTTGTTGAATCTGTGTATTTCATCTATGAAGAGGACAGGGGAGTGTGCGGCATTGAAAATGGAGCCTGACCTGGCCTTGTCTATGACTTCCCGGACTTCCTTTACGCCCGCGCTTACCGCAGACAGCGTGTAGAATTCCCTGTTCAGGGTTTTGGCTATGATTCTGGCCAGAGTGGTTTTTCCGACTCCCGGAGGCCCCCAGAGTATGAAGGACTTGAGTTCGTCGTTCATGACCATCTGGTAAATGACGGAACCCTCCCCGACGAGGTGCTTCTGCCCGACATACTCGTCCAGAGTCCGGGGCCTCATCCGTTCAGGCAGGGGAGGAAGCATCCTGCTTTTTCCGATATTATCGTCGAAAATCATTTGCAGCCGGTTTTGAATTTGGCAAAAATAGCAAATTATTTCTTAAATTCGCATCCGGTATTGAGAACAGCTTTTTAGTATTTTTTATTGTATGTTTGAAAAGAAGACGAAGATCATCTGTACTATTTCCGATGAAAGATGCGATGTGAATTTTCTGACGAAACTCTATGAAAGCGGAATGAACATAGTCAGAATCAATTCCGCACATGCCACGGTGGAAGGAGCGCAGAAGATTGTGGACAATGTACGCGAGGTTTCCGACAAAATCGGAATACTGGTAGACACGAAAGGTCCCGAAGTGAGGCTGACGGCCATGGCGGAGGCTGACGGTGTGGAAGCGAAGCAGGGAGACTGGATAGAGATACATAACGGACCGGACAAGTTGTCCAGTTATCCTGTCCTTTATACGAATTACGCCAACTTCGTATCCGATGTTCCGGTCGGATCCCATGTTCTGATAGATGACGGGGCTGTGGACCTCTTCATAACCGGAAAGGATGATGACAAGCTTCTCTGCGAAGTCCAGAATGACGGAATCATCAAAGGGAAGAAAAGCGTAAATGTCCCCAATGTGCACATAGCGCTGCCGGCACTGACCGAAAAGGACAAGAGATTCGTAAAATGGGCCGTCGATGCGGACATCGATTTCATAGCGCATTCTTTCGTCAGGGGAAAGGAAGACCTTATAGAAGTCCAGTCTATTCTGGATTCATACGGCAGCCATATCAAAATCATTTCAAAGATAGAAAACCAGCAGGGGATAGACAATCTCGATGATATCCTGTCCCATACCTATGCCGTCATGGTAGCGCGCGGAGACTTGGGCGTGGAGATTCCGGCCGAGAGGATTCCGTTGATACAGAAGCAGATCATTCATAGATGCCGTGCCCGTAAAAAGCCGGTCATCATCGCCACGCAGATGCTGCATACCATGATAGAGAACCCGAGGCCTACCAGGGCCGAGGTCACGGATGTGGCGAATGCGATATTCCAGAGTACGGATGCGATAATGCTGAGCGGCGAGACAGCAAGCGGGAAATATCCCGTAGAGGCCGTCTCGACCATGACCAGAATAGCCAAGGAAGCCGAGAAATCCATCGACATATCGCTCGACCTTAATCTGGAAAAGGTTTCCAAGCCGATTGCCGCAGTGCTGGCAAAAGAACTCGTGGCCGCCACCCAGGACCTTCCGGTCAAAGCCATTATTTTCGATACATGGACAGGCCGTACCGGCCGATATCTCTCCGAGTTCAGGCCGAAGGTGCCGATATATGCCATGTGCTACAACGATTTCACTATGAGGGAGCTGGCTCTCGCCTACGATATTTACTGCTATAAGTTCTCCATACAGAAGAGCAAGGAGGATTTCGTGAAGAATGCCATAAGACTTCTGGAGGACAACGGCAGGATAGCTCAGGGAGACCTGGTCGCTTTCATCGGAGGCAGCTTCAACGATGAACTCGGCGCCACGTATCTGGAATTCAAATATGTCTGATTCAAATCCGCAGCTTATGGAAAAGATATTTGTCAGAGATGCCGTCAGGGAAGATGCAAACGAAATAGCAGGACTGATAGTTTACGCATGGCCGGTGCAGGAATTTCTCGATATGCGTCCTGGCATGACTGTCGACGGTTTCATACAGTTCATCCAGTCTTTCGTGGAGGCTGAAGGAACGCTGTACAGTTATGAAAATACGAAAGTCGCAGTCTTGTCGGATGATAATGGCAAAGAACGGATAGTCGGCGCGATGAACGCTTATGACGGTTCTTTGTACAGTACACTCAAACAGCCGATTCTGGACAGGATGGCTGCAGAATTCGGCTCGGATGACGATTTCCGCGCGACGGTTGAGACAGAGGCCGGGGAATTTTACCTTGATTCCGTGGCCGTGGACCCGCAGATGCGGTCGAAGGGAATAGGTTCCATGCTGTTCGAAGCCATGTTGGCCAGGGCATCGGAAGCCGGATTTCCTGTTGCAGGGCTTATCGTCGATGAAGACAAGCCGAAGGCCGAGGCCCTTTACAAGCGTCTCGGTTTCGAAACTGTCGGATTCCGGGATTTTCTCGGTCACAGAATGAAACACATGCAGAAAAAACTTTAGGATGAGACCGGCAGTCAGATTAGTCCTGACGGCTGTTGCCGTTTTGCCGTTCATGCATTGCGTGGCGGCTGCCCAGGACAGGTCTGCCGGTCTGAATCTGGCATATAACGAGTTTTCGGCCTTTATCGGACTGCCTTTGGAAGAAAATGAGAATCTCCGTCTGTCGCTGAATCTTGACATGGCCGGAGTCATTTCCGGAGAATACCTTTTCCCCGGCATTTCGGCGGATGCAGTCTACCTTTTCAGTTTCGGGACCTGTCTTCATGCTGCCGGAGAATCATCCGCGTTTTTCGCAGGACCTGGAATATCTGCGGGATATGTAAGGAACCTTCCAGGCAGTCTGGGGATAATGGCCGCACTGACAGGCTGTTTCGGCTTTGAGTACACATTTGCGGTCCCAGTATCATTATCCGTGTCGCTCGAACCGAGCATCGGAATCCACATAAGCGAGGACGAGTTCGGTTACGTCACCATGGATTTTTACAAGACCGGATTTTTTTATTCCCTGCTGCCTCACATCGGCATAAAATACAGATTTTGATCCGAAAGAAATGAACAGGAAGATATGCATCGTCATATTGCTGTCGCTGACCGGCATTTTAACTGCAGAAAACAGTGTATGTTCCGCTGCAGACAGGCCATATACGCGCTTCACATTCGGTGTCGAGTCTTCCTACGTACTGACATTCCTCAATTTCTCGCATTTCAATTTCATTTCCTCAGACGGAGACAGGTGGAATGAAAAGGCCTTGTCGGCCAATGTGTTCAGCAACGGTCAGATTTATCTGAATGCTGGAGTGAACATATCCCCGAAAATCAATCTGTCGATATATGCAGGATATTCGGGAGTCTACAGGAATGAACGTATGCTCCCTCTGTCTCTCAGGGCTACATGGTTTTCCGGCAATGACCCGATGAAAAACCGCTGGCTGGCATTCTGCAGCTGCGGGATTGCCTTCAATGATTTCAGGAATCCGTCGAGACTCTCTGCGGAGGGAAAGGCCGGCGCCGGATACAGGATCAGTCTGAACCGGGCGGTCAAACTCGATTTCCTACTATCTCTCCAGGAGGTATATACACATCCCAGAGCCTATGAATCGGATGCCGGGAATTATGTCCCTGCCGAGCGTCTGAGGCGCAACGATGCCTATCTGACGGCATTGTCCTTCGGACTGGCTCTCGTGTTCTGACTGAAAAATTATATATTTGCATGAATGAACGATAACAATATAAATTATGGGAAAGATTACTGAAAAGATAAGGTATGTAGGGGTAAACGACCTCAATAAAGTCATTTTCGAAGGAATGTGGCCGCTTCCGTTCGGCGTCACTTATAATTCATATCTGGTGGTCGATGAAAAAGTGGCCCTTATCGATACTGCGGAAGCGGGATTCGCTTCAGAATATATGGACAATATCCGTAAGGAACTCGGCGGAAAACAGATAGACTATCTGGTCGTCAATCACATGGAGCCCGATCATTCATCATTGATAAAGATGGTGCGTGATGCATATCCTGCAGTCAGGATTGTCTGCAACGCCAAGACTGTACCTATGATAAAGGGGTATCACGGCATCAGTGAAAATCTTCACGTCGTAAAGGAAGGGGAAAGCATAAGTCTTGGAAACAGCACCCTGACATTTTACATGGCACCTATGGTGCATTGGCCTGAGACTATGGTAACATACTTCAATGAAGAAAAGACCCTGTTTTCGGGAGATGCTTTCGGTACTTTCGGCGCAGTGGACGGCGGCATTACGGATTCGGATGCCGGGCTGACGGGCTGTACGGACGGATGCCGTGACACATTCGATGCTTTCAAGGATGAAATGAGAAGGTATTATTCCAACATTGTAGGGAAATTCGGGCTTACCGTCCAGGCCGCATTGAAAAAACTGTCGGGACTCGAAATAGCCCGCATTTGCAGTACGCACGGACCGGTATGGGAAAAGAATGTCGGTGAAGTGGTCTCGTATTATGACCGGCTGAGCAAATATGAAGCGGAAGACGGCGTATGCATCGTATATGCTTCGATGTACGGGAATACCGCCCAGGCTGCAAAGGCCCTTTCAGCCGAACTGCAGAAAAGGGGAGTGCCGCATGTACTCCATAATCTTTGCACAGAGAACGTCTCGTACGCATACAGGGATGCCTTCAAATACAATACGCTTGTCGTCGGAGCACCTACTTACAATAACGACATCTTTCCGCCTGTCTACAATTTCATGTACGGAATTTCGGCGCGTCTTATGAAAAACCGCCGTTTTGCAGCCTTCGGATCATTTACATGGGCAGGGGCCAGTGTCAGACTGATGAATGAAATGGCTTCCAAGCTCGGTTTCGAACTGCTGACTGAGGGTATATCATTCCCGCAGGCATATTCTCCTGAAAAATGCGACATGGCGGCTCTTGCTGATTTGATAGCAGAATAAAAAATTGCGGCGGATTTCAAATCCGCCGCAATTTTTCATTTAATTAATCGCCAGTATTCAAGTGGACGTCGAGCTGAGGATAAGGGAACTGTATGCCGTTTTCCGGAATCCGGATATAGATTTTCTCATTGACCTCATACATGACATCCCAATAGTCTTCCTTTTTTACCCAGGCTCTGACTACGAACTGTACGCTACTGTCTCTCAGTGAGTTGAGAGCTATCGTCGGATTCGCAGGAGATTCCGGGGCATAGACTATCCTTTTCTCGTCGTCTACAATGGCTTTGAGTATGGTCTTTACTTTGTCTGACGGAGCCCCGTATTCCACGTCTACAAGCCACTCCAGCCTGCGGTAGACATTCTGCGAATAATTGTTGATGGTTCCGTTGGACAATGCCCCGTTCGGTATGATGATGTTCCTGTTGTCTGTGGTGGTTATTTTCGTGCTGACTATGGTGACATCGGTGACAATACCGCTATAGCCCTGTGCTTCGATGAAATCACCTGCCTTGAACGGCTTGAAGACCAGCAGCATTATGCCTCCTGCAAAATTCTGCACAGTACCGCTGAGTGCCATACCTATAGCCATACCTCCTGCAGCAAGCAGAGCCGCGAGGGAAGTAGTATTGACTCCGAGGGCGCTGATAGTGAAGATTACCAGGAACACCGTCAGGGAAATGCTTACAAGGCTTTCCACGAAAGACGCTATGGAGTGCTCTGTGTTCCTTCTGACGAAGATGTTGTGTACTATCTTTTTGATTTTCCTGATGATCCACGCTCCTATTATATAGATGGCAAGCGCAGCGAGGACTTTAAGCCCGAAAGCTATAGTCTTGTCTATAAATTCACTGAGCAACTGGTCTGCAGGTGTTGTGGTTATCTTTTCCACGAATTCCGCAGTCGCTTTTTCCAGATTCAGGGTATCAGGTATTTCCTTGACGGCCGCCTGAAGAAAATTCATTAACATGGCATCTCGGATTTAAAACAGTTTTTCTACTTTCGATATGATTTCATCTGCAGAAAGTGCAGGATCCAGAACCAGGTCAGGTTCGGCATAAACCACGTCCTTGTGCGATTTGGCCAGTTTCTCTCCGCCACCGGTAATATTGAGCATGATGAGCTCGTCTTTCCTTACGGCTCCGTCTTTTACGGCCTTGTCGAGGCTTGCCACAGCTACTGCGGCTGCGGAATATATGTCCACGCCTTCGAGAGAGAGGAACTTTTCTTTCCAGTAGTCAAGTTCATCATTGGAAATCATGTAGATGTCTCCAGTCGCATCTTTAAGCGCATCGTACACGCCGCCGGCGAGCGAATACGGAGGTTTCCTGTTCGAAAGGACCTTGGCCTTGATTATGGAGGCCTGTTCGCGCGCTTCTTCAGGAGTCAGCGGCACAAGCTCTCTCGAATCCGCTTTCCAGGAATCATACATGATGGTGAAGGGGGCATTCTGAGAAGGATACAGTCTCATTTTATGAGTGCCGAAACGCCCGTCGGCTATGAGCCTGAGGTTGTTTTCCCAAACGGCTATAGTCCCTGTACCGCTTCCGATGGCCTGGAAATAAGCGTCAGGAATCCTGCCGGTCTTTTCGACTGCCGACAGAATCGTGGTTCCCATTCCGTCCCTTCTTGCTATGTTCTTGGCTCCGCCTTCTGCGAGAAAACGGGAGGATGTACATACCTTGTCGCCGAGTGCGATGGCGTCGAAATAGTCCGCCCCTTTCGGTGCAGCAATGATTTTCACGCAGTCGTTCAGCGGTTTGTCGAACCACAACGCATTGATATTGTCTTCAGGGATACTCAGAAGCAGACGGATACCGTTGTCGGAGCATACCTTTGCGAATGCCCTTGCCGTGTTCCCGGCAGAAGCTACGACCAGAATCCTGTCCTCGTTTTCCGGCAGACGCGCGCATACGGAATAAGCCTCGGTTTCCTTGAACGAGCATGTCTGCATGAATGCTCCTATCTCAGGATAGTACCCGGAAAACGTGATGAAAAGGTTCTCCAGCCCCAGAAATTCTGCCAGAGCCTTGCTGCGGTACGTTACCGGAGGACAGGAGTTGGCCAGAGTCCTTTTTACGGGAAGCCAGTTTGCATATCTGTAGAAACCGTCCAGGTCATCCCTGACTTCGAATTCTTTCTTTTCATATATTGCCCTGACCAGGGAAGGTGTCTTCCCCTGCGGGTCAGCCAATGTCCAGCCGGCGTCATCGAAAATCCTGCCGTCAGCACAATTCATCAGCCTGTAGTTGGTAGGTTTGAAGGTCATAATATCGTTTTGTTTACACATTCATGATAAATAATACTCAGTTTCTGCCGGGCCCGGAGCACTTGTCGAGAACCTGGGCAATGTCCGTTACAGGTCTGTCTGCATACCTGCTGAAAGTAGTCATGCAGAGAGGGCAGGCCGTCACGATTTCATCCGGAGAGTCTGCCGTAAGGTTGGCCAGTGCATTTTCCGTCATTGCCTTTCTCTTGTCGAAACTGAGTGTCAGGCTTCCCAGACTTCCTCCGCAGCAGATGCTTTCTTTCCTGTTCTTCGCCGCTTCGACGAGTTCTCCGGCCGAAGATATGACGTTCCTCGGTTCATCATAGACTCCGCATCCTCTGCCGAGTTCGCAAGGGTCATGGAAAACGTATCTGGTGCCGCCCTTGCGTACATCCAGTCTGCCGGTCCGTATAAGTTCGTCGAAATATTCCGTATGGTGGATTACCCTTATTCCCGGAAGGGCATAATGTTCCCTGAATATCTTGTAGCATATCGGACATGACAGCAGCAGGGTATCAGCGCCGGAACCCATGATGATTTCCGTGTTCTTTTCAATCAACTGCCTGGCCTGGTCGAATCTGCCTGCCATCAGCATCGGTCTGCCGCAGCAAATTCCTCCGTCCCTGTCCATTATTTCGTAGTCCGTACCGGCCTTGGAAAGGATGGATTCCGTTGCTTTCCTGATAACGGGCGTCAATGCAGTCATACATCCTGCAAAATATAGAACACGTTCTTTATCAGGATTTGAAACAGAAGTGTTATTATTGTTAACAAATTTGTTACAGCGCAAAATCTCCTCCGATGCCGAAATATTCGAATAGTCCGAACCGAAATTATACTTGCGGACAGAGCGTTGCGCTATGCGCAGTTTGTCGCCTTCGACCCCGACAGGACAGATTGCGGTGCACTTCCCGCAAAGCAGGCACTTGTCGCTGATTTCCTCGATACGGGCTTCATTGTTACGGCGTATCTGGCGGTTCAGATATACTGTCGTATCCTTGATATTGCCTTTGAGAACCCCCATAGGGCAGGCATCGATGCAGAGGCCGCAGCTCGGACATGAGTAGACCTGGGCCTTGGCGAAACCCTTTCTGGCATTGACTATCTTTATCCCGGCATTGCGGAATGGAATGAGCAGGATTTCGGTAGGGATGTGCATGTATCTCGTGAACGGAAGCACGACGAAAAATATGCCGAGGGCACATGAATACGCCCACCACGCCGGAAGCATGTTGGCATGGTTGCTCAGGAATTCCGTGAACACATAGTTCAGGGATTTGGTAAGGAATGATCCTCCGCTGATATCTGCCGTGAACGACTCGGCCAGCAGACGGAGCGGAAATATTGACCATAGCGAATATTGTCCGATAAGGTCCAGAAAGCTGGGATTCGTAGTCCTCCGCATTCCGAACAGTCGGGAGCGTACGCGTTTGATGATTGCCAGAGCAATGCCGCTAAGTACCACAAGCAGGAAGAAGTCCATCAGGAAGAAAATGAGGGCTCCCTTCATGGTACTTTCGGTTTCCGCCACGAAATACCTGAAAAAGATAGGGTAGTACAGAGCCTTGGCCCCCAGATCGGATGTATAGAGAAAGACTTCGATATGTCCCACGACGATCAGCATGAACCATCCGAAAGCTATGCTGGAATGCATGTATCCGAGCAACTTGTTCCTTTTCCAGATGTCTACATGGATCAGACACTTCAGGAATATGTCCTTAATGTTCTTCAGGAGAGTCTTCGGCGTTATGAGCGATATGAAAAACTTTTTCCTGTCTTCGGCAGGCAGCTGCATTATAATCCGGACGAGGCCCACGAGGCAGTACCCCAACACGAAAAGCATGCCGCATACGAACGGCAGTACGAAGTCGTTATATCCGGTCAGAAATCTTTCTCTCATTTCATGTCCTCCCCGTAAATCCTGCAGATCGACAGGATAAGATGCCTGGTATTTATGCCCCGCGGACATACCATGGAGCATTTTCCGCACAGCATGCAGTTTTTCATCATGGCAATGACTTCCTTTTCCTTGCCCCTCTGGAGTCCGAGAATGACTTTCCTGACACTCATGCCTGAAAATCTGTTGGCCGGACAGGTGGACGTACATGACCCGCAGGCCATGCATTTATACACGTCCGGTTCCGCCCGGTGCAGTTCCGCGAACTTTTCCGTATCTACCTTGTCCAGGTTGATGGCGGAACTTGGTGATAATTTGAACCCGAAATCCATCACTTCTTCATTATGTACAGATGAATTTTCAGAGCTGCGGCACGTGCTTCCGCCAGAGTTTCAGGCACTGTTTTCGGTCCCGTACAGGCCCCGGCATAGAAGATACCTTCCTTAGGGGAGTCTATAATGTCCGCCACGTTGTCCGCGGACTTCAGGAAACCGTCGGAATCGAGCGGAAGTTTGATCATGTTTGCCACCTTTGTGCTGTCCTGGCTGCAGACCATTCCTGCCATCAGTACCAGGAGATCGAGAGTCACCTTGACCGGTTTCCCGGACAATGTGTCTTCGGCCTTGACTATCACTCTTCCGTCAATGTTCTCGCTGACTTCCGAAACCCTGCCTCTGATGAAACGGATACCGTAGTCTCTCTGCGCCGAAATGTAGAAATCTTCGTATTTTTTCCCGAACATCCTCAGATCCATGTAAAAACAGTAGACCATGGCTTCAGGAAATTTCTGTTTCATCTCGATAGCCTGCTTAACCGCAGTAATGCAGCACACTTTCGAGCATTGCGAATTCCTGGCTTTCTCGTCTCTGGAACCGACGCAGTGGACGAATCCTATGGCATTCATGGCACTGTCATTCACCCTCCTGTCATCGCCGGTATTGAACCAGTGTTCCAGATCTTTGTTCGTTATGACCTGGTCGTAGACCCCGTATCCGTATTCTTCTTTTTTGGATGCGTCGAAGACTGAAAAGCCGGTAGTCACGAGCATGATTCTGGTAATTATGGATATACCGTTGGACAGCATGATGTTGTAACTGTCCTGAAGTTTGTTTACAAACGATATTTCCGTATTCAGGAATATATTTGCATCAGCGGCTTTAGATATCAGGGCGCTTACTATATCCCCGGCGGGAGTCATGTCCGGGAAAAGGCAGTTCCAGTCGGCCACATGGCCTCCGAGGTGATCGCTTTTTTCTATGATTATCGGCTTGTATCCGAGATCGAGCAGCTGGCACGCAGCTTCAAGTCCGGCTATACCGCCGCCTATTATTACTATGTTTTCTTTCATTCCAGATTCGGTTTCAGTAACGTTAAAAGTGTCGGCCCGGCATTTCAGCAGCACCTCAGGACTCCAGGCAATTCCGGCCGCATCAGGTCTTTCTCGTTCAGACCCTTGTATTTCTCTTTAGGATCATATTCGATTCCGATTTTGTCCAAAAGCGGCTCAACGGCTACCTGGTGCAGCTGAAGTCCGATATCCCACGGATTATAGCCCAGTACCAGCGATGCGAGCTCCTCGTATGTGAGGACCGGAATGCCGTATCCGTTTTCCCCGTATGTCTTTCCTTCGGTCTCGGCTATTACATACTGCCACCTGTCCATGAAATAAGGACAGCCGGGACAGTTCGTCAGGATGAAGTCAGGGTGGTACGGTTCCATGGATTCGAACTTCTTGTATGTATTGGAAAGCGAATATCCTCTGTTTGCCTTGACATGGTACTGGCGGAATCCGTATCCGCAGCAGTGGCGTCTCTCAGGGTAATCTATCACGTTTCCTCCCCATGATTCGATCATGCCGCACAGGACATAAGGGTATTCAGCGCCTCCGACGCCTCTGGCCGGGAACATCTTGGCGTAATGGCATCCGATATGTTCCACCACTTTGAGGGGTTCTCCAGTGAACCTGTTTACGAGGCGGAATTTCGCCCTGGCGGCTATCTCATTCCGGTATTTGTAAATGAGGTCGCTGGCATGCGCCACGTATTTCGGTTTGTTGAACTCCCGTTTGCAGGCTTTCCACAGCATTTCCCTGATTCTGGTTTCCAGTTCAGGAAATTCCTTCCAGGTTTCCAGTATTTCTATGTAGTTTCCGAAAGATGTGATGCATGATGCCACATAGTTTTCATAACCGGCCTCTGTCATGAGCGCGAACTGTCTGGCCACTATGGTCATAACGGTTTCCTGCGGGATAGTGTCGCAGTGATATGCGATTCCTCCGCATGTCGTATGGTGCTCGGTCTCGAAAATGTCCTTTTTCAGAAGTCCGCGGCATATTTCCAGAAACATCTTCTCCGCTCCCGGAAAGAAATTCTGCCGGATACAGCTTCTTACATAAAACCAGTGGTTGTCAGGAATTTCTTTCTGATAATCCGCCCATATTTTCTGTTTCCCCTGATATATCATCTATATTGTCTTCAAATTAATCTTCATTATTCAGATGGCCTTCGGAAGTGTGCTCGAAAGTCTCCCTGAAGTACTCTTCCATATCCATCCCCATTTCTTCGGCCTTGGCTTCCGAGAATCTGTTTACGGTCTCTATCCGCTCGGTACCTCCGGTGACATCGAAAATGCTTTTCAGCTCATCGAGAGATTCCTGCGGGATTTTTCTCAGGATACCCGGACCGTTTCCCTTGAAATTGGCGCCGAGGCGCGCCATGGAGTCATCAATGTGTTCCAGATGCCATTTCCATACAGGACCTGATTCCTTGTGATCCTCCCATTTGAATGTGTCCGGATAAACGCAGTATCCGTAATTCAGGATATTTCCCGTAAGAAGTCTGGTAAGAGGGTAGAGCTGACGTCCCTTTTCCGAGCAGGTAAAATAGCCGAGTCTGGCGGAAAGGCTTCTCAGAGCCATAATTACGAGTCCGGGACCGTTCTTTCTCGGACAGCGGGTGACGCAGGACATGCATTCCCCGCAGTACCAGATGAAATCGCTCTTGAGCAGTTTTTCTATTTCTTCCTCATCCCGGCTCTGGACTATGTCCATGACTTTTCTGGGATCGTATTTATAGAATTCGGCTGCAGGGCAGATAGCGGTGCAAGTCCCGCAGTTTATGCATGTTTTGAGACCTTCCTTCGCCCTGTAGTCTTTCAGCAGTTCGTCGTATAATTTCATAATAAAAAATAATCGTGGCAAACACCGAAACTGCAAATATAGAAAATATTTTTATAACACCGTTTTCAGTTCCAGTGCGACCACATTTTCGACGTGGTGGGTATGAGGGAACATGTCGACCGGACGGACGGCGGTGATTCTGTATTTGCTGCAGAGGACGCTCAGATCTCTGGCCTGCGAAGCCGGATTGCAGCTTACGTAGACTATTCTTTTCGGGGAAGCGTTCAGGATCACTTCCGCGACATCGGGATGAATGCCGGCACGCGGAGGGTCGAGAATGACTACATCAGGTTTGCCGTGACCCGCTATGAAATTGTCCGTCAGGACATCTTTCATGTCTCCTGCGATGAATTCGCAGTTTTCTATCCCGTTGTTCAGGGCATTGGCCCTGGCATCTTCTATTGCCTCCGGCACATATTCTATACCGATTACCTTTGCCGCCTTTCCGGATATGAACTGTGCAATGGTTCCGGTGCCGGTGTAAAGGTCGTAGACTGTTTCGCTGCCGCTGAGAGCTGCAAATTCGCGTGCCGTACAGTAAAGTCTGTATGCCTGCAGCGAATTGGTCTGGTAGAAGGATTTCGGGCCGATCCTGAATCTGAGTCCTTCCATCTCTTCATATATGGCGTCGTCACCTTTATATAATATGCATTCCTGGTCGGCTATGGAATCGTTCGCCTTTCCGTTTATGACGTACCACAGCGATTTTATGGCCGGGAATTCGGCCGCAACGGCATCCAGAAGCGATGTCCTGGCTTCTTCGTCTTCATGGTAGAAACACATGATCAGCATGATATCGCCGTGAGTATTGTTTCTGATGACCATGTTCCGCAGGAAACCTCTGTGGTTTCTGATGTCGAAGAATTCCAGACCATGTTCTACAGCATACCGACGTATGAAAAGACGTATCCTGTTCGACGGTTCTTCCTGAAGCCAGCAGTGTCTGATATCCAGGACCTTGTCGAAGAACCTGCCTACGTGGAAGCCTAATCCTGCCCTGGCTTCGGGCGCTATTTCATCCGGGTTTTCCCCGGTTTCAAGCCATCTGCGGCTGGAAAATGTAAATTCCAGCTTGTTTCTGTAGCATGTAGTCTTTTCTGAAGGAATTATCGGCTGGATTTCAGGTACTTCCAGGTGACCTATGCGCACGAGCTGGTCGTAAACCTGCTGCTGCTTGGCCTGCAGCTGCATATCGTAGGGGAGTGGCTGCCATTTGCAGCCTCCGCATATTCCGAAATGTTCACAGAAAGGTTCAAGCCGGTGGACCGAAGGCCTCACTATTTTCAATATGTAGCCTTCCATGTAATTCTTTTTCTTCTTCGTCACTTTGACGTCCACGATGTCGCCGGGAACTGCGAACTGTACGAACAGAACGGCCCCGTCTACTCTCGCAATAGCTTTACCTTCGGCCGCAACAGATTCTATTTCAATGTTTTCCAGAATGATGTCCTGTTTTTTCCTTCCCATAAAATTCAAATTTGCTGCAAAAATATGTTAAATTCCGGATAAAACAGACAATATATGGGTTATTATTCCTATTTTTGCCGGATATAGTGAATGTGTTGAAGTGGCGTGCGGCTGCATCTTGCGATGCAATTGGCTTGAAAAAATTTTAACGCAATTTTAATATGAAGCAATGTTTATTGAAGACAGCATCCGTAACGGCGATTGCTGCCTTTCTCTTTGCCATGACACAGTCGTGTGTGAAAGAAGAGTTCGATCTGGAAAGGATCGACACGACCGTATCTTTCGGCGGAGAGGCTCTGGTGTTTCCTCTCGGCAGTACCGAGCAGCTGATACTCAAGACTCTCTTGCCGGAAGAAGATTTCGAGTTCATCACCTCCATGGATGGCGTGTACGGTTTCAGGATGTCTGAGGAAATGGATTTTTCCGAAGATATTCCGGACATTTCTGCAGACATGGATATCGATGCAGTGGAGATTTCCGAAGATCTTGAGGTGAATTTCGATGACATATCCGATGCATCCGATATGAAAATCGAACAGCAGACATTCGAATCCAACATCGACTTCAACGGCGTGGATGTGCCGGAAATCGATATTCCTGAAAATACTTACGACAATTTGGTTTCCACCGGGATATGGGAATATACACCTGACCCTGAAGAGCTGTCCCTCGATTTCGAAGACCAGTCTCTGGATTTCTCCGGCGTATACGGCAGTGATGATCTGGAGTCGCTTCTCGACAAAGCCGGGACTTCCGGAATTATTTACGTGTCGTCGCTTCCTGCCAAGAATCTCCCGGAAAAGAATTTCAGTGTGGATGTCAAAGTCGTGCTTCCTGACGGTATCTCCGATGTCAGGGACATAAGGCTGGATGAAAACGCCAGAATAAAAATAGACATGGAGGTAGTGAATCCTTTCATGGAAAGAGGAAGCGTGATTCCGGATATCTCTCTGGATCTGAGCGAGCTCCTGAGCATCGAAGGCAATACTTCCATACTGAATCTCGGAAACGGTTTCGAACTGAACAACTATAACGGCTACAAAGCATCAGAGTCGTACCGCATAGAATCTCTCGCAGTAGATGAGAATGACTGGAGCGATACGGAAGAAGGTTACACTTTGTCAAAGCATTCTGAAGTTTCCGCATACGGAAGCGTTTCCTTTGAAAACATAAGGACCTCGGTAGAGACAGTGGAAGAGTCTTCCCGCAACGGAGGTCTCGGACTTCTCATCAATATTTCATTCGATAACGTAGTCATAGACGACATGACCCTGACTGTAAGTGAAGTCGGGAACGGAAACAGCGGGGTGGAATCGGATTTCGATCTGGAAATCGACCCTATCAAGCTTCCGGAACAGGTAAAAGGTGTGGAGGAAGTCCGTTTCATGCCTGGCTCCGGAATCGACCTGGAAATATCGGGCGAAAAACTTTCGGAAATGACGGGTATAAATGCCGAACTTGAAAATGTGGTGATTACCTTCCCTGAGAGCATAGTATCCGACGATCTCGGTTATGGCAATACTCTGGAGATACCTGTAGTGGATCTCAAGAGTACGACTACGCGCCACATTGAGGTTTCAGCCATCATCCCAGGCGAGCCTGACAGCAACATGGAGATTACTGTCGACGGAAAAGTTACCGTCACTGCCGACATGTCCCTCGGAGGAACTGTTTCCCTGTCATCTCTTCCAGCCAGTGAGCAGGACGATCCGAAAGTGAATTTCAGAGTGACGACAAATCTGCAGATTGCGGACTATACTCTCGTCATGGACAGGATAGATCATTCCATCGAGAATCAGAAGAAAGAGTTCGAGATAGACATGCCGGAAGGTGTAGGGGAAGTAGGTACCCTTACCATTACTCCTGAGGGCAATCCTCAGCTGACGGTCGATGTCATAATGCCGGAGCTCCAGGATATGACCATGGAGGCCAAGACTCTGAAACTCTCTTTCCCTGAAATGATAAAATTCAGGGATGTGCCTCAGGAATACGGATATCAGGAGTCCGACAATTCCATCAATTTCGAGAATGAAGAAATCCCTGAACATATTGTCCTCGACATAGAGACGCTGGTCCTGACTCCTAGGAAAAATGCCGAAACAGGAAAATACTTCGCTTCAGGTGTCCTGACATACAGCGGAGAAGCTTCGCTTCTTCCGTCAATGGACGGTACCGTCATCAGTACCGATGTGGAAAAACTCATCGATGAAGGCATACAGGTCCAGGCCAATATTCCTGAAATCAATGTAGCCGAAGTGGCGTTTACGAAATTCGAGACAACTGTCGAGCAGAGCAGGACTCTGGACCTGTTCGATTTCGCGGATCTTCCGGAGCAGCTTGTAAGGCTGGATGAAGTACTGCTTGACCAGGCTGTTCTGAACATGACCCTGAATGCAGGCGACCTGCCGGACATGGGTGAAACCGCATCGGCTCCTATGATAGACCTGAATGTCTATCTTCCGGTAGAGGTGATGGTGGACGATACTGGTCTGGAGAATGTCGAATTCAAAGAATATGACGAGACTTTCAATCTTCTGCGGATCAGCGGTGCAATGGACAGCGAGAATCAGTTCAGTATGGAGCCTGTGACTATAAAAGGTTTCGACATGAGCAACGTCGACCTGTCGCAGGGAGGCAAGTTCTCGAAAGAAATCAAGGTGGAAGGAAAGGTATATGTCGATAATCCTGAAATTTCGCCGGAAGAACTGAACGGGGAATCCGTAACAGTAAATCTTGTCTGCAGTATCAAGAGCCCTGCACTGGAAGATGATCCGGGACAGGCTGGCGACAAGATCAGAATTTCCAGAATAGTCGGAGTCGTCGACTATAAACTCGGAGAAGACGGCTCTACCGATATGAATCAGACGATTTCTCTGGATGATCTCCCTGACTTCGTAAAAGACGAGAATTTCACTCTGGATTTCGAGAATCCGTATATACAGGTAGATGTAACCAGCAATGTCGGCATCCCTGTTCACGGTACGATCGACATTACGCCATATTATGACGGAGCAGCAGGAACATCTGAACATATAACTCTGGATATCCCTGCAGCTGAAGATGCATCCCAGGTGGAAACGACTACATATTGGCTGGCTTCCAGCAATGAAGGAATGCCTTCGGGATATACGTGGGTGGACGCAGACATCAGGGGAATGCTGAAAAGGATTCCAGAGAAGATAGATCTGAAGATAGATGCAGGAACCTCGGCAGATGAGGTCAGCGTAATAGATCCATCTGCGGATTATCAGCTGAAACTCTCATACGATGTAGTCGTTCCTTTCGTGTTCGGAGAGGATCTCAATATAGAGATGGAATACACGATTCCTGGAGACGGATTCAGCAGTGACAGTGATAGTGACAGCGACAGCGATGGAAGCCAGACAGGAGAAGAGCTGTCCCTGCCTCCGGTACTCGGCGAATTGCTCGGCATGAACGCTCTCGGTCTGGGAGGACATGTAGAGTCTTCATTGCCGCTCAAACTGGAACTCATTATGGAACTGCTCGATTCCAAAGGCGATATAATAGAGACGGAAGAACCGGTAACCACGGTTATTGCCGCAGGCAGTGAAGAAAAACCTGTCCAGTCTCCGATAGATCTGAAACTCAAGCTTGCAGAAGGGGAGGACGCTACGGATCTTTCCAAGATAAGGATGAGATTCGCCGTGAAGTCAGGCAATATGTCAGGCGAGCCTGTCACTGAAAAGTCATATATTCAGGCTGTGCTCAAGGTCAAGGTGCCTGGAGGCATAACTGTCGACCTGAGTTCTCTCGGTGAGAGCGAAAATTCAGGCGATCCCGATTATACTGGAACTGAAAACTGGTAATTATGAAAAGAATATATCTATTGATCGTTATATGCCTGTTCCCGCTGATAGCAAGCGGGCAGGCTTTGAAAGGAAGCTATTTTTCAGAGTATTCTCTGCTGAGAAACAAACTGAATCCGGCTTTTGCACCGCGTTCGTCTTATCTCGGATTTGCCGGTCTGGACAATATCGGCTTGGGGCTGACCGGAAATGTCGGCATGTCGAATTTCCTCTTTCCTTCAGGAGACGGGACTCTGAAGACTTTCCTGCATCCTGACGTTTCCTCATCTGCTTTTCTGGACAATATGCCGGCAAATCCGCATCTGGATGTCGATATGGACACGGATTTGTTCAACCTGGGATTCTTTACAGGGAAAAACAGTTTCTGGACAGTAGGACTCGGTCTGAAAGCAGATGCGGAGATGAATCTGCCGAAAGAATTGTTTTCGTTCCTGAAGAACGGAGCTGCTACTGATCCTCAGGAATATCACATCAAGGATCTTAGCATCATCCAGAACGCTTATGTGGAAGCTTCCTTGGGATATTCTCATAATTTCTCCGATCTGGTGAAGGGGCTCAGCGTAGGTGCGAGGGTCAAATTCCTGGCTGCCATAGACAGGGCGGATGTCCGGATAAATAACCTCGATCTCACCATGGGTTCGGAGCAGTGGAATGTCAAGGCCGATGCCACGGCATCTCTGATGGCAAAAGGTGTGGATTTATATATAAATGATGACAAGACATTCGGTTATGATATGAACATGGCGCAGCTCGGTCTTGCCGGTATGGGTGCCGCTTTCGATCTCGGAGCTGAATACCGCCTCTATATAAACCGCTTTTTCGACAGCATCAGATTTTCAGCCGCGGTCACTGATCTGGGATTCCTCAATTTCTCGGCTCCTGCAGTACAGCAGTTTACCACTTCAGGAGAAGTGAATTACACCGGTCTTGAAGGAATATCCCTCGGCAGTGACATGAATTTCGAAGAGACTTTCAATGAAATTACCGACCAGTTCATGGAATTCCTCGACCTGGAGGAAGTGGAGAGCGGAAAAATCACTTCACGCATAAGGCCTCAGCTTTTTGTCGGAGTCGAAGCGCCTTTCCTTTGGAACAGAATGAGTCTCGGTCTTCTGTACAGTGCCAAGTTCGGCTATACCAGTACGCGCAACGAGCTTACGCTTGCGCTCAATATGCGCCCTGGCAAATGGTTCAACCTGGGAGTGAACTATTCCATGCTGAACGCCGCAAAATCCATAGGCTGGATTCTCGAACTCATCCCTCGCGGAGGTATCAGTTTCTTCCTGGGAAGCGACTATACGTTCCTGGAGGTTAACCCTATGTTCATTCCGGTGAACGAATTGAATTTCAACATGCGATTCGGATTCAACATCACGATGGGCAACAAATACGACGAGAAAGCCATAGCTAGACAGACCAGAAGGGAACTCAGACGTGCCGCCATGTATGACTGATGGCTCCGTGTCTGAAATGAAGAAGGGCGGCTACCGGATTACCGGTCAGCCGCCCTTCTTGCAAATAGCAAAACTTCAGGTCTTTACTTTATGAAGTTGGCAACTTTGTCGATACTGTGCTCGAAGTATGGAGAGCACGGTTCGTATCTGTATGGAATATATTCATAAAGCCTGCAATACGCCTTGCCTGACTTATGGCTGTAGAATACGTCGACCCTGAGTCCGTTGCCCTTGTTTTCATCGGACAGATCGGCTGCTTCAGGTGATTTTGAAAGCATGTTTATGAACGAATCCCTTTTGCTCTGCGGGAAAAACTTCTCTTTTTTCCTGTAGGTTTCGTTAGTTCCGGCGAGTTTATAGCTGGTTTTGAGTACCAGAAGAAGTATAAGTCCCGCAAAAATCATGAAGAACCCTACGATATTTACGGATGTCGATGTAGGCATTGCTATAAGGACAGCACCTGCCACAATTAATATCAATGAAACAATAATATCCTGAGCAGAGCGTGCCCTGTTAAATTCCTTTTCCATAATTATTTAATTATTAATGATTTAAAGTAAAATTAGTAATAGCTGTGACATAATCTTGAAGGGGAGTGCCGGCTATACTATGAGGACGCGGAGAAGATGTATCCGTTCAGAGTTGGATGACATGCCGCGGTCCAGAATCATCATATTATGGGTAAGAAAATAATATCTATTTAATAATGAGTGATTTATGCTATTTTCCAATGACCATTTGAAGCCGGATCCCGACTGTCTTTTGGATGTAGCCTGACTGTATCCTGCGGGACCGTTATAAGAATTCCTGTAAAGATAGACCTGTCTGTCCGGAGTCTGGATTTTTTCGGAAGTGCCTTTAATCGCATTATAGGCAATAAATCCGGGACCATCGTAAATATTTTCAATATGTTCCTGTTCCTGGCAGCATGAAGTTTCCGCAGGAGTAGTCGTCCGGGCGGAATGGAAAGCTGTCAGGATAAGTCCCAGGAATATGATATATAACAGGTTTTTCATAATTTCCGCGCAAAGATAGGAATAATAATCCATATATTTTATCTGTCTGCCGGAGTAAGGCCGCATGGCGTCTGAAACGTTGTTGTCCGCGCATGAAAAAGAAAAGGCAATTTTGTCCTACAATTTATATTATGTTAAGTAGTGTATATAAAAAAACTACCATGCCGCCTGACGATCAAGTCAATGACAAGGTAGTAAAACAGCAATCCGGAATTTTTACCTGCCCCACTGCAGCTTCCATCCCGGAAGTTCGAGTTTCTCGGCAAGAAGTTCCTTTGAAAGTACAGGGTTGGAATAAATTTTAAGGAATATGTCGCGAAGATCGGCTCTGTTCAGTTCTTTTTCCACCGTATCGAGCTGATGCTCCATATAGCCGACGAACGACTCGACATCTTCCGGCGCATATTTGTCGCTGTATTTGAATCCCTGATTAAGCAAATCGTACGCAATATAGTTCGTTTTCCAGAGTTTGTATCCTTCGATGACGCGCAGGTCGACAGCGTGCCTGATCCATTGGTAACGGTCATTCTTGTCGCATCTGGAAGCATTTTCGATTTCTTCCGATGTCAGAGGAAGACCGATATTCAGGTGAATATTGCCTTTCTGCTGCTTGATGCCGGTAAGAATGCTGTTGAGATCTTCTCCGGGAGCCTTGACATATTTCTGTGTCCTGGAAATAAGGAGTTCCCGTGCCTTGAGAATGTCGCACGGTTCGTATTCGTATGATATGCTCAGCGGAATGATATTCAATTCTTCGAAATTCTGTCTGAAATCAGCGGAGCCGCTCATGTCCAGCATTTTCAGCAGGCCCTGCTCCGTAATATCCTCCCCGTCTTTGGTACGTCCCTGCCTCTGGGCCAGCCAGATGGAGCTTTTCTGTTCCGTAATGTTCAGTCTGATATACCTGGACAGAAGCTGGGACGAAAGATACAGTTCCCTGGCGGATATGCCCCGTACGACCTTTATCATCCTGTTGGACCTGATGAGATATTCTATGAACTTGTTGGTAATCAAGTTATCTCCGACAGCTATTTCAGTCATCGGAATCCCGTTCCGGTACAGGACCAGCTGGGTAATGGCTGGATCAAGAATGATATCCCTGTGGTTCGACAGAGCCAGGAATTTCTTTTCCCTGTCGATATTCGCTATGCCGTCGTATGAAAAATTGTGGGCTGTATGCTCTATCACCCATTCGACGACTTTCGACATCACCATTATCTGGAAATCATCTATGCTTCGGACCTGTTTCAGGATATTCTGCAGGTAATCAGGAGATTCCTGTGGAAAGAAATACTGTGAGACCTCTTTCAGAACCGGATTTTCAGCCACTATGTTCAGAGCTTTTACTGCTTCTTCGTCAGTGTACGGGCTGATACTCTCGAATTCAGACAAATCAATCATAACTTAAAATTTGTCCGACGGAAATATTATACTTCCGACCGGGGATTCCGTCGGACAATATCCCCGATCGCTTCTTTTCTGCCCCCTTTCTGGGAGATTCAATACAAAGTTAGTATTTAAAATGATATTTCAGTGTCCATGACGGTATCTTTTATCGGCACCGCTTTCGGAACAGAATCGAACTGTCTCCGTAACTGAGGAATCTGAAACCGTGCGAAAGAGCGAAATCATATATTTTCCGCCAGTCGCCTTGTACGAATGCCGATATCAGGAGCAGCAGCGTGCTTTGCGGCTGATGGAAATTCGTCACCAGCACATCGGTTATCCGGAACCTGAATCCGGGAACTATTATGATCCGCGTCCCCACCTTCAGTTCTTCAAGTCCTGCGGAATCCATGTATGACACGATCGCTTCGAGAGCTTCTTCGGTCGTATATCCGTACTCTCTTTCATACGGTGCCCATTGGGAGACATCTGCAGGTTCACCGTTTTCGATACAGCTTACACCTATATAATATAATGATTCGAGTGTCCGTACAGAAGTGGTGCCTACGGCCACCACGGTTTTTCCGGAAGAAATCAGGCTGCGTATCAGCGATTTCCTAACAGCAAACGGTTCCCGGTGCATACGATGGCCTGATATGGTGTCCGACTTCACGGGAAGGAATGTCCCGGCTCCTACATGCAGGCATACGGTTTCCATGTCGACGCCTTTTGCCTTTATCTTTTCAAGCTCGTTTTCCGTGAAATGCAGACCTGCGGTAGGAGCTGCGACCGAGCCTCTGTATCTGGCATACAATGTCTGGTACCGTTCTGAATCTATGGCTTCCGAATCCCTGTTGAGATAAGGCGGGATAGGTATGGTTCCGCATATTTCCAGAACGCGGGAAAACGGCAGCCCGCCATTCCACCTGAACTCCACGACAGACGTTTCGTTATCTCGCTCCACGAGTGATGCCTTCAGTCCGAGGGCCGACACATCCGGATCGGAATCAGGGTTATACAATGTAAGAATATCCGATTTCCACCGTTTTACATTTCCGACAATGCACCGCCATCTGCAAGTGGCCGTTTCCGAGAAAATCAGGTTATATTCGGACGGAAGGACAGGTTCCAGGCAGAAAACCTCTATATGGGCCCCGGTCTCACGCTGGAAGTGAAGTCTGGCCGGCACTACCTTCGTATCGTTGAATACCATGATGGAATCCGAAGGAATGAAATCCGGAATATCCCGGAATACATGCTCCGATACTTCACCGTCGCAATATTCCAGCAACTTGGACATATCCCTCTGTTCCAGCGGATATTTTGCTATCCTTTCATCCGGCAGGTCATAATCGAAATCCGATATCTTTATTTCCGGTATCATCTTCTTGAAAATTTAATCGGCCACGAAAATACATAATTCCTGCGAAAAATAGAAATGTGCGGCACTTGAGCTGAAGTTTACAAAAGTAATTCACAAATCAAATCATATAGATTACAATAGTAAATAATTACACAAAATCGAGAGTACGAAAATATAATATTCTATTCAAATCGGTAATGTTTACAACAATATATAACTGATAAATTTCATTAAATATAATTATTTATAAATCAGCTATTTATTTTGTATTATCTAAATTACAGATTTAGATAAATTCCCCATAAGTGTATCTTCTGGACGCAAAATCATCTACCAATACCGTTATAATCGATATAGTTATTTGTAAATTAGGATATTGCAATAGTTATCTAAAGAATGACTTCAATTATATACACCACTCCCCTTTCCTTGTTTACAAATGTTACAATACAATGATTTACATTTGTTATTAAAATTCTTATTACATTTGTAAATAATTTGTATATGAAAATGAACGACAGGTTAGAGCAGTTTCTGGCTGCCGAAAACATCACTCAGGCAGCTTTCGCCGACAAAATCAATGTCGCCAGGGCGAGTGTTTCACATATCCTGTCCGGGAGGAACAAGCCGGGATATGAATTTTTCGCCAGTCTGATCAAGAATTACCCATCTCTGAATATCGAATGGCTGATCAGCGGGAAAGGCAAGATGTACAAATTCGAAGAATACACTCTTTTCGATTCTGCTCCGAAAGATGAACCGGTCTCCCCTGCGCCGGCACCGCCTGAACAGGATAATCCTTCGCCGCAGGCCGGTAACAATCCCGGACAGCAGGTCTCCGTGGAGACACTTCCTGCCGGAGCCGCTTTGCAGAATTCTCCGGCAATGCGCCATGCATCGCGGATTATCGTCTTCTACGATGACGGGACATTCGAAGAATTCGGCAAATAAGACGAGGATTTTCGCCGCCGGATATTATCTTTGCACGGAAAACCGGAGGAAAACAGATGTACAAGCATTTTCTACGTCCCATATTGTTCAGTTTCAATCCTGAAACTGCACATAACCTGACATTTTGCGCCTTGCGCATTTTACGCTATATCCCGTTCGCGCGGACTTTTGTCAGATTCCGCTACAGGAAAGACGCGCCGGAACTCGAGAAGGAGGTATTCGGCATAAAATTCAGAAATCCTGTCGGACTGGCGGGAGGACTGGACAAGAACGGTGAATTCTACAACGACCTCGCCAATTTCGGCTTCGGCTTTGTCGAAATTGGCTCCCTGACGCCGGAACCGCAGCCGGGGAACCCGAAACCGAGACTGTTCAGGCTAATAAAGGACCGCGCGATAATAAACAGAATGGGTATCAACAATAAAGGCGTCAAACATGCGGTAGAACAGTTGAAGCGCTACCGGCCCGATGTCGTCATCGCGGGAAATATTTCAAAGAATACGAGCAGCATAAACGAAGATGCAGCCAAGGACTACGAATCAGCTTTCGCCCTCCTGTATGATTTCGTCGACATCTTCGTGGTGAACCTTTCATGTCCCAATGTCAGCGGACTGTCTGATCTGCAGGACGTGTCCTTTCTGTCGGACATAATGGACAAACTCATAAATCTCCGGATGTATTTCGATGAATACCGCCCGATCCTGCTGAAAGTATCCCCCGACATTTCCCATCAGCAGCTGGATGAAATCATCGACTATGCGCTGATGTCAGGAGTGGACGGAATCGTAGCCGGAAATACCACGCGGACGCGTGACGGACTGACTGTCCCTCAGGAAAAAATCGATGAAATAGGGAACGGAGGCATGTCAGGGGCTCCCCTTTTCGGGAAAAGCCTTTCCCTGGTAAGATATATTCATGAGAAGTCCAAAGGGAAACTTCCGATAATAGGCGTCGGGGGCATCATGTCCGGTGAGCAGGCCATGCAGATGCTTGATGCCGGAGCTTCGCTGGTCGAAATATACAGCGGCTTCATTTACGAAGGGCCTTCGCTTGTGAAAAATATAAACAAGTATATTCTCGACACCGTACGTTCAGAAAAAAGGAATGCTTGAATATGATTACAGCCAGTATATGCACGATAGGCGATGAAATCCTCATAGGACAGATTACGGACACGAATTCGTCAGTCATTGCCGGAGAACTCGGCAAGTCAGGGATAAGGGTGGTTGAAATGGTTTCCGTAGGTGACGATGGCCGGGAGATTTTCCGGACTGCCGAGAATCTTCTCGCTAAAAGCGAAATCGTTATACTTACCGGAGGTCTCGGACCTACGAAAGATGATGTGACAAAGGGCGTGATATATGAACTCTCGGGAAGTACGGGCTATGTCGATGATCCCCGGCAGCTGGAAATCATCCACGGGATCCTGGCTTCCAGAGGCCTTGACAGTCTGGCTTCGAACCGCAGGCAGGCATCTGTCCCCGACAGGTGCGATGTCATCCCCAACAGACTTGGCACTGCCCCGGTGATGGCAGTAAGATTCGATGAGGGCAGGTATGGCCACAAGGCTGTACTGTATTCCCTTCCGGGTGTGCCTTTCGAGGCTGCAGGGGCAATGCCGGACGTCATGTCGGATATCAGAAAATCGTTCAGTCTCTCGGAGATTCATCACAAGACCATAATGACATACGGGATAGCAGAGTCAGCATTGGCGGAAAGGATATCTTCGTGGGAGGATTCGTTGCCGGAAAATTTCCATCTGGCATATCTCCCGGATCCTCTGAAAGGAGTGGCTTTGAGGCTTTCCGTGTATGAAAGTGCCTCCGGAGTCTCTCCGGTCTTTTCACGTGAGACCGATAGCCTGAAAAAGATTCTGGGGAACGTCATATATTCGGAAGACGGAAAGACTCTTCAGGAGGTCATAGGACAGATACTTGTGGAGCACGGCAAGACTGTCAGCACCGCCGAATCGTGTACGGGTGGAAAGATAGCATCCATGCTCACGTCTGTGGCCGGATCTTCCGGATATTATTCCGGTTCGGTAGTATCATACTCCAACAGTGTAAAGGAAAACGTGCTCGGCGTCCCGCATGATATCATCTCGGAATACGGTGCCGTCAGTCCTGAATGTGTCGCCGCGATGGCTGAAGGCGTACGCAGAATTACAGGTACCGACTATGCGGTAGCCACGTCGGGAATCGCGGGACCGGGAGGCGGATCTGATGGAAAACCTGTCGGTCTGGTATGGGTGGGAATCGCGTCTCGCAGGAGAACAGAGACTGTGAAATTCAATTTCCATAACGACAGGATACGTAATATAGAGCGTTTCGCTGCATCAGCATTGAATGCATTGAGGTTATTTATTCTTGATGATATAAATGATTAAAAATTAATTGATATAACAAAAATGTTTTAAATGCTAACATTTTTGTTATATCAATATTCACATCATTTACACCTGTGAACAGGTCATAAAAGGCGAAGAAAATTGCCTCCGGCGATCTTTTCAATGTCGTTATCGCTGTATCCCCTCCTGTCCAGTTCTTCGAGAATCTTATGGAAGCAGGATACATTCTCCATTCCTGAAGGAGTGACGGCAATGCCGTCGAAATCGGAACCGAGTCCTACATGTTCCACGCCAGCCAGAGAGACGACATGATCAATGTGGTCGGCGATTCTTTTGTATGACGGTCTGTCGAGTGCCGCCAGCTCATCTTCGACAGCATACCATGCGGCTCTTTTTGCCGGATCGGCCGGGTCGTTTATGAAATCCACCTCCACGGCTTCTCCCCTGGCTTCTATTCCTGATGCTTCAAGCCTGGATGCAAAAGTATCATCGAGAAAGACAGGATAGAAGTTGATCTGGATGATGCCTCCTTTTGCGGCAAGTGCACGGATCATTTCATCGGTCATGTTCCGTCTGTGATGAGCCAGCGCCCGGCAGCAGGAATGCGTAGCGACGACAGGCTTCTCCGAACATTCGAGCACATCGTAGAAAGATTCGTCGGATATGTGCGAAACGTCTATCAGCATTCCGAGTCTGTTCATTTCAGCCACCACTTCCCTGCCGAAAGGACTCAAGCCTCCCCATCGCGCAGCAGCCGGGGCGCAGGAATCGCATATCTCGTTGTGGCCCGAATGGGTCAGGGTCATATACCGTATTCCCAGTCTGTAAAAGAGTCTCAGCAGGGGGATGGATTTCTGTATCGCCGAGCCGTTTTCCAGCCCCAGAAAGACGGAAAGAAGGCCTTTCGACTTGGCTTCATATGCCTCTGAAGCATTTGTGACCAGTACTGCCTTGTCCCTGTTCCTTGCAAGGGTATCGCAGACTCCTGCCAGAAGTTCCATGGCGTATGATGTCGCCTTTTCCGGACCGAACGCCGAGGGTACGTACAGTGCGAAAAAAGCCCCGTCCACTCCCCCGTCTTTCATTTTGGGAAAATCGACCTGCCCGTGAGCGTTTCTGACGCCTATGTCACGCAGCCTGTATATCTGCGACGGAGTGTCGCAATGTGAATCAAGCACGAACATCTGTCGCTATCCGAGTTTCTGCCGTACAGCTTCGTACATTACTACGGAGGCGGCAGCGGAAACGTTAAGCGATGCTATTTCTCCCGACATCGGGATAGCCACCTTTTCGTCCGAGAGGTCCAGCATTCCCTGCGATATCCCCTTTCCTTCGGAACCCATGATGAATGCGCACGGGCCTGTCATATCAGCTTCGTATATCAGTCTGGAAACCTTTTCAGTCACGGATATGATCTTGAAGCCGCTCTGCTTCAAATAATAGACGGCAAGTCTGAGATTAGGGACCCTGGCCACGGAAAGTCTCATCAGAGCACCTGCCGATGCTTTTATGGCTTCGGCGTTTATGGCCGCCCCTCCTTTTGCGGGAAGTATTATACCCTGGCCTCCTGCACATTCCAGTGTTCTGGCTATGGCACCCAGATTCCGGACATCGCTGACTCCGTCCAGAATTATTATCATCGGATTCCGGCTTGTGGACAATGCCGTGTCTATCAGTTCCTCATACGGGACATAATCGATTTTGGAAATGTAGGCGATTACACCCTGATGCGCCCCCCGGACCGCTCTGTTAAGCCTTTCTGCCGGTACGAACTGGAACTGGATCCCGTTTTTCCTGAGCAGATCCAGGAGTTCCCTGAACTGCGGGCCATCCATTCCCTGCTTGAGCAGGACCTTGTCGAATTTCTTTCCGGCCCTGACAGCTTCCATTACCGGATGCATGCCGAAAAGGTATTGCAGCTGCTGTTCTTCCATAAATTATATGCGATTTTTATATCATTACCACTAAACACGGAACTATGATTCCAGACTTTCGACCAGCTTCTCCCATTCGGCAGTCCTGGCATCGCTGTCACGTTTCAGCTCAAGATATTGCCTGGTCAGTTCCATGATATCGTCTGAAGGTCCCGGCGCTGCCAGCACTGCCTCGATATCCTTCATCTTCGTTTCCGTTTCTTCTATCCCCTTTTCCAGAAAAGCTATCCTGTTCCTGACGCGGCGTTCTTCCTTCGACATGAACTTTTTCTGCTGATATTCCTGCTGCGAGGCTGTAGGAGCCTTTCCTACCGGTTCGGCAGACTGCTGTTCTGCAGTTTTTGTCTTGCGTTCCAGTTCGCTAAGGCTTTCCAGTCTGAGTTTTCTGAGGAAATCCTCTACCCCTCCCAGATGTTCGGAAACCTTTCCGTCACGGAACTCATAGAGCTTGTCCACCAGCCCGTCCAGAAAATCCCTGTCATGCGAAACGATGATCAGAGATCCGTCATAGGCTTTCAGAGCCTGTTTCAGGATATCTTTCGAACGGATATCCATGTGGTTGGTAGGTTCGTCAAGAGCCAGCAGATTGTATGGCTTGAGTATCAGCTTGGCCATTGCGAGGCGTGCGCGTTCGCCGCCGCTGAGCACAGCTACTTTTTTGTCGATATCTTCGCCTTTGAACAGGAAAGCCGCCAGTATGTCCCTCAGTTTCGTCCTTATGTCGCCTACGGCAATGCGGTCGAGAGTCTCGAATACAGTATCATTCTTGTCCAGGATATCTTCCTGATTCTGGGCATAATAGCCTATATTGACATTATATCCGACCTTCGCGTCTCCGGCCAGCGGGGAGAGTTCTCCCGTAACGGCCCTCATCAGCGTGGTCTTTCCCTCTCCGTTTCTTCCGACCAGCGCGACCTTCTCTCCCCTGCGGACTTCAATATCCGCTCCGGAGAAAACGATCTTGTTCCCGTGTCCATTTCTGTCAGGATAGCCCAATGACAGATTCTCTGCCTTGAACACTACATCTCCGGAACGCGGTGCAGGCGGGAATTTTACGGACAGCGCCGAATTGTCCTCATCGTCTATCTCTATACGTTCCAGCTTGTCCAGCTGTTTGATTCTGGACTGCACCTGATTCGACTTGGTCGGCTTGTAACGGAACCTTTCGATAAAGTCTTCGGTCTTCTCGATCATCCTCTGTTGGTTCTCGTAGGCGGCTTTCTGCTGGGCTATTCTTTCTTTCCTGAGTTCCAGATACTTGCTGTAAGGCACTTTATAGTCATGGATATGACCGAGCATGATCTCCACTGTACGGTTTGTTATATTGTCCAGGAATTTTCTGTCATGCGAAATCAGGACCAGCGAACCTCTGTATGACTTGAGATAATTTTCGAGCCACTCGATGGATTCGATGTCCAGATGGTTTGTCGGCTCGTCCAACAGGAGGACATCTGGTTTGGAAAGCAGGATTTTTGCCAGTTCTATACGCATGTTCCATCCCTGACTGAATGTCTCTGTAGGTCTGGACAGCTCTTCGCGTTTGAAACCGAGGCCGAGAAGCGTCTTTTCCGCAGCCACTTCCGGTGATTCAGACTTGGAATAGGCCAGGCGGTCGTTGACATCGTTCATCTTCTCGATGAGTTTCTGATATTCAGGCGAATCGTAGTCTTCACGTGCAGAAAGCTGCTCCATAATGGAATCAAGCTCATCTTCCATCTCGAAAAGATCTGAAAAAGCCGTCATGGTTTCGTCCAGGACGCTTTTCCCTCTGTGATGCTCCATAATCTGGGGCAGATAGCCGATTCGCAGTCCTGACGGTATCTCTATTTTCCCGGAAGATGGTTTCTGCAGGCCGCAGATCAGTTTCAGAATGGTGGATTTGCCTGCACCGTTCTTCCCTACCAGCCCTATCTTGTCATTTTCGCTGATATGGAAACTTATATTGTCGAGCAGGGTAAATCCGCCGTATGAGACAGTCAGAGAATTTATCGATATCATAAGGTTCCGGCTATGAGGGCGGCAAGTTTCCCGGGACACCTTACCGGATGTCTTGTCACAGAGTCGATAAAGCCGAGAATCACTTTCCCGGTGCAGAGAAGGGTCCCGTCCTGGTTGTATATTTCGTTGTTGACTTCCAGTTTGGCCATCGGCACCTTGTCTATTCTCGACACTATTCTTATAATGTCGCCCATTTTTGCAGAATTCTTGTATTTCGCTTCTACCGATACTACAGGCAGCATGACACCTTCCGCCTCGATCACTTCTATCGGCAGGCCATGCTTCGCCATCATATCCGAACGTCCGCATTCGAAATATCTGATATAATTCGAATGGTGGACTATTCCCATCTGGTCTGTCTCGTAATACCTTACTGCCAGTTCCAATTCCGATTGCATAATAAATGTATTTCTTCCGAAATTATTCCGTTTTCCGTGAAGATCACTCCCCTTTCAATGCTTTGAGTGAAGCTTTGGCTGCTTCGATCTTGGCGAGAGAGTCGGCTTCTTTCTTCCTTTCCATGGCCACAACCTTCTCAGGTGCGCTGTTCACGAATTTTTCGTTGGAAAGTTTCTTGCGTACGCTTTCCAGGAATTTTTCCTGATATGCGATGGCCGCTTCCAGCTTGGCTATCTCTTCTTCAGCGTTCACCATACCTGTCAGAGGCACGAACATTTCGTGGGTCTTGACCATGAACGTCACTCCTGAAGCTGTCTCCCCGAATGAATCAACAGTCTCCACCGACACATTCCCCAGTTTCTCGATGACCGGTACAGCCACAGCAGGGAAATCAGCTTTCACTTTGAGTGTGAGAGCTTCTTTCTGAGATATGTTTTTCTGCTGGCGTATGTTCCTGACTCCGGCCACAGCCTCGCATGCATTTTCAAACGCTGAAATGAGTCCTGCATCGAAACTTCCGGCGACTGGATAACGCTGGAGCATAATCGTCTCTCCGTCCTTTCTTTCCGACATCGCCTGCCAGAGTTCTTCCGTGATAAAAGGCATCACTGGATGGATCATCTTGAGCAACGCTTCGAAATATCCGCATGTCGCGTCATATGTTCCCTTGTCGATTCCTGCACCGTAGGCAGGCTTTACAACCTCCAGATACCATGCACAGAAGTCATCCCAGAAACATTTGTAAATGGCCATCAGGGCATCTGATATCCTGAATTTGGAGAAGTGGTCTTCCACCTGTTCCAGTATCTGGCTTAACTTGCTGCCGAACCATTCCACTGCCACCGAGGCCGCCTCAGGCTGCTTGGCCTGTGCATCCACTTTCCATCCTGCTATCAGCCTGTATGCATTCCATATCTTGTTGCAGAAGTTCCTGCCCTGTTCTATCTGTGTTTCGTCGTACAGGATGTCATTTCCTGCGGAACTGCACAGAAGCATGCCCAGTCTGACAGCATCGGCACCGTATTTTGAGATCAGGTCCAGAGGATCCGGCGAGTTTCCGAGAGTCTTGGACATCTTTCTTCCAAGTTTGTCTCTCACAATACCTGTCAGATAAACGTTCCTGAACGGTATGTCACCCATGAACTCGTTGCCGGCCATTATCATCCTGGCTACCCAGAAGAAAAGAATGTCCGGTCCTGTCACAAGGTCACTTGTAGGATAATAATATGCGAGGTCCTTGTTCGGCTCATGCTCCGGATGCCCTGGTTTTTCAGGGTCGAACACCGATATCGGCCAGAGCCATGACGAGAACCAGGTATCCAGCACATCTTCATCCTGCTTCAGGTCTGCTGCGATGATGTCCGGATTTATTTTCCTGGCGGCTTCGAGGGCGGCGTCAGGTGTCGGCTCCACTACGAATTGCCCGTCGGGCAGATAATATGCCGGAATCCTCTGTCCCCACCAGAGCTGACGGGAAATGCACCAGTCGCGGACATTCTCCATCCAGTGCCTGTATGTATTTCTGTATTTGTCAGGTATGAGTTTTACCTTGCCGCTTTCGACTGATTCGAGTGCGTCTTTGGCCAAAGCGTCCATTTTGAGGAACCACTGCATGGAAAGTCTCGGTTCGATGACGGCGTTGGTCCTTTCGGAATAGCCGACCGGCGAGGTGTAGTCTTCGACCTTTTCGAGATTGCCCGCCTCGCGGAGCATCCCTTCTATCTTGTGTCGGGCATCGAACCTGTCCTCTCCTACCAGTATCTGCGCCTTTTCGTTCAGGCGGCCGTGGTCATCGATGATGTCTATGACCGGCAGGCCGTGCCTGAGTCCGATTTCATAGTCGTTCACGTCATGGGCCGGCGTCACTTTCAGGCATCCTGTACCGAATCCCATCTCCACATAGCTGTCCTCGATTATAGGTATTTCCTTGTTTATAAGAGGAATGAGCACTTTCTTGCCTTTCAGCCAGCGGTATCTTTCGTCCTGGGGATTGATACAGATGGCCGCATCTGCCATGATGGTCTCCGGACGGGTCGTCGCGATGATGATATATTTGTCAGTGGCGTTCCCGTTTCCGTCGGAAATGAAATATCTCAGGTGGTAGAATTTGCTGACCGTATCCTTGTGGACCACCTCCTCGTCGCTGACGGCTGTATGTCCTACAGGGTCCCAGTTCACCATCCTGATACCTCTGTATATATATCCCTTTTTGTAGAAATACACGAAAGTGTTGATGACAGCCTCGCTCAGGTCAGGATCCATGGTGAAACGTGTCCTGTCCCAGTCGCAGGATGCGCCGAGTTTGCGGAGCTGGCTGAGAATGATGCCTCCGTGCTTTTCTTTCCATTCCCAGGCATATTTCAGGAACTCCTCCCGCGTCAGATCCTCCTTGTTTATTCCCTCTGCCTTCAGCTTGGCCACCACCTTGTTCTCAGTAGCGATGGATGCATGGTCCGTTCCCGGAATCCAGCAGGCATTCTTTCCGTCCATCCTCGCTTTCCTGATAAGGACATCATTAAGAGTGTTGTTCAGTACATGCCCCATATGAAGGATTCCCGTCACATTGGGCGGCGGTATCACTATGGTATATGGTTCACGTTCATCCGGTTCAGAATGAAAGAACTTATGTTCAAGCCAATAGGCGTACCATTTGTCTTCTGTCACAGAAGGGTTGTACTTAGCAGAGAGTTCCATATTCAATGTAATTTCAACGAAAAATATTGCCGGTTTTTACAAAAAACTGACAAATATAGTGATTTTTTTATTATCGTATCAGAGTTGCCGCTCCTCTATCGTCCGCCGGATGATGTCACTTCTCCAGAAATTTCTTCAGATGGAGGTAGACTTTGAAAACGGGGAATCCCATGACGGTATAGAAAGAGCCCTGGATAGATTCGATTCCCACATAGCCTATCCATTCCTGGACCCCATATGCCCCAGCCTTGTCGAATGGTTTGTATCTGTCTATATACCAGTCTATTTCTTTGTCGGTCAGTTCTCTGAACCTGACCAATGCCGTATCAGAGAAAGTCTCTTCGCGGACTGAGGATCTGAGTGTCACGGCCGTCACCACTTCGTGCTGCCTGCCGGACAATTTTTTCAGCATCCGCACTGCCTCTGCCCTGTCGGAAGGCTTTCCGAGGACTTCATCGCCGCAAATGACTATGGTATCGGATGTGATAAGTATCTCATTATCTTCCAGCGGCCTGTGGAAGCCATGCGACTTTCCTTCCGACATCATGGCCGGAATTTCATGAAAGGCTTTGATCTCGTGGAAGTTTTCCTGGAAGGTATTTCCCGTGTCGACTGTAAATTCTATGTCAAGTCCGCCGAGAAGCTCTTTCCGTCTCGGCGATGCACTTCCCAGAATAATATGCTTGTCTTTAAGATTCATAATTTCACAACAGGACGTCATCCGACGTCATCTTCAGAATTTCTTTTTATACAATGCCACGTCCAGACTCCATCTCCCCTGTGACTTCATCACTTTCTCTACTGTGTTTCTCACGCAGCCTCTGCCGCCGGCTTTGGGCGAAATGTAGTCCGCGGCTTCCAGAACTTCTTCCACTGCATCTGCCGGGGCCACTCCGCAGCCGCATTTGACCATGACCGGAATGTCCGGGAGATCATCGCCGAAATACATCACTTCTTCGGGCTTCACTCCATGTCTGGAGCAGAAGTCATCGAAATCTTCGATCTTGTCCCTCGATCCCAGATACACATCTTCAGCCTTCACCCCGCAGGTAAGGAAGCGTTTTCTGATACTTTCCGACCGTCCCCCGGTGATGATTCCCAGATGATATCCTGCCATGGAGGCCATCCTGAGACCGAATCCGTCCTTTGAATCGAATGTGCGGAAAAGCTCTCCGTCCAGGTTAGCCAGTATGCCTCCATTCGTCAGAACCCCGTCCACGTCGAATGCGAAAGCCCTGATTTTTCCGAATATGTCGTCCATAACCTATGAAATCCCGTTCTGGCCTCCCCCTATCGGGAATGTGATCTTGTTCTGGTCAGACGCGAATTTTACAGGCCCGAACTGGTTCTCGTACTTGCTTACATTGTCCTGCAGTGCCAGCATCAGCCTCTTGGCCGTCTCCGGAGTCATTATCACCCTGCTGACCACTTCAGGTTTAGGGTATCCCGGAAGGTTGGAGACAAAATCGACGATGAATTCTGTCGGAGAATGCGTTATGAGTGCAAGGTTCGAATATACTCCCCTGGCCGTCTCTGGCTTGATTTCTATACTGAGCTGAGGCCCTTTCTTGTTGTTCTGATCTTCCATGATTGTCTCTATATTAAAAATCGCGCTAATTTAACAATTATTATCGATAAAATCATTCTGCATCCGTATCCTTTTCCAGATGGCCTTTTTCGAGCTGCGGTGCGATAAACCTTGCCCTGGCATATTCCCACAGGATTTCAGAACCTGCCGCCATCGGTAAGGTATGTCCGTCTCCGTATGAATTTTTCCTTGTCTATAAGTCTGCAGAAGTCCACTGTCTGTTCCAGTCTGCGAAAAGTTTTCTCTTCCATGATTTTCGGATTCGTATCCGGCAATGCCGTATTGTTTCCGGCAGACAAATTTAGTTCATGGCAACGTAATATCCCATGATATCGCGAATAAAAATTTAGCTTATATTTGCGCCCTGTAAAAAATACGGGTATGAAACATTCCGGAATAAGAGGATCACTGGAAAATTACATATATCGCAATATAGTGCCGCAATATGCGGCATTCGACCCTGCCCACAGGGAGGACCACGCAGTCGCGGTAATAGACAATTCCTTGAAACTGTATGATGAAGCCCCCGAAGAAGTCAGATCCGGCATTGATCCGGAAATTCTTTTTACCGCTGCCGCATGTCATGATCTTGGCAGGATTAACGGAAAGGAAAACCATCACACTGACTCCGGAAAGATAATCAGGGCTGACGAGAACCTCCGTCAGTGGTTTGACGCAAGCCGGATAGAACTTATCGCCCAGGCGGCGGAGGACCACAGGGCGTCCGGCAAAAGCGAACCGCGCAGCATCTACGGTAAAATCGTGGCTGAGGCAGACCGTCTGATAGACTGCGATACGATTATCCGCAGGACATTGCAGTACGGATTGTCAAAATATCCTGAACTGACGCAGAGCGGACAGATAAGCCGGGCTCTGGAGCATATATATGATAAATATGGTGAGGGCGGATACCTGAAACTGTGGATTCCGTGGAGCGGAAATGCAGCCAGACTTTCGGAATTGCGCGCCTTGCTTGTCGATACGGAGAAGGCCCGTTCGGAAGTCGGCAGGATTTACCTCACTCTGATTTGATTTGTGTATGGGAACTGAAAGAAAAGGTCTGAAAGCATGGCTGCCGGTACTCGGCCTGACTTGTGCGACATTCATATTCAACACATCGGAATTCGTTCCGATCGGACTACTGTCCGACATTGCCGGAGATTTCGGCATCAGCGAATCCCAGACGGGGTTCATGATTACCATATACGCATGGGTCGTAGCTCTGGCATCACTGCCTCTGATGCTGGTTTTCGCGAAGACTGAAAACAAGAAACTGATGCTGTGCATTACGGTGGTCTTTCTGGCCAGCCATATTTTTTCCGGATTTTCCCGCGATTTCTACATGCTGATGATTTCGCGTATCGGCGTGGCTTGCTCACATGCCATTTTCTGGTCCATGGTCACGCCTTTTGCGGTCAGGATAGCTCCGGAAGGGAAACAGTCGGCGGCACTCGGACTGGTTATATGCGGTTCTTCCGTAGCCATGATTCTCGGCCTGCCTTTAGGACGTACCATAGGCCTTCTTCTGGGCTGGAGGATGACATTCCTGACTATCGCGGCACTGTCGGCGCTGATTCTGGCGGCACTGGCCGTCCTCCTGCCGCGCACGCCGAGCGACAGTTCCATATCTCTGCGAAAGCTGCCTGCCCTGATCAAATCCCCGGCGCTGCTGAACATATATTTGGTGACGGTCATTACGATAACGGGACACTTTACGGCATACAGCTACATAGAACCTTTTCTGGCGAAGGCCGCCGGTCTGGGCGAAAACTGGATAACACTCGTTCTTACTGTTTTCGGCATCGTCGGACTGCTGTGCAGTTTCATTTTTTCGCGTAAATATTCGGAAAATTCCGGGAATTACATAAAATTCGCAGTTTGCGGCATAAGCGTTTTCCTTCTGCTTCTGGGGCCTGCCGCTTCAAGTCCGGTTTCAGCAGTATTGCTCTGTGTTTTCTGGGCATTCGCCATAAATTTCTACAATCTCGTATTCCAGTCCGAGATCATCAGGTGTGCTCCGCAGGGGACTGCCGTCGCAATGTCGATTTATTCCGGAATATACAATGTCGGAATCGGTACGGGGGCGCTGGCCGGAGGATATGTCTGTTCCGCATTGTCGGTAAACGACATAGGATATGCCGGAGGCGCGATAGTACTAATTGCGGTAATCATTTGTTTCAAATATCTGCTGCCTGCGTTAAAACGATAGATTCTTACAAGATATGGAAAAGAAAATAATCCCGGTCCTGCTGCTGACCGGTTATCTCGGCAGCGGCAAGACGACTCTCGTCAATAAAATCCTTTCCAACAGGAAGGGAATACGCTTTGCCGTAATAGTGAACGATATAGGTGAAGTGAACATCGATGCGGGACTTATTCAGAAAGGTGGTGTGGTCGCACAGAAAGACGACAGTCTGGTGGCCCTCCAGAACGGATGTATCTGCTGCACGCTGAAGGAAGATCTCATAGAACAGGTCTTCGGGCTGGTAAGGTCCCGGAAATTCGACTACATTGTCATTGAGGCGAGCGGTATATGCGAGCCTGAACCGATAGCGCAGACTATCTGCAGCATACCTTCGTTTGGCGGCGCCTATACTGAATACGGTATCTGCCGGCTCGACTGCATAGTGACGGTGGTGGATGCGCTGAGAATGAAAGATGAATTCGGATGCGGGGAAAGTCTGGAACGCGGGAATATAGGTGAAGAAGATATAGAGAGGCTGGTCATACAGCAGATAGAGTTCTGCAATATGATTCTGCTGAACAAGGCGTCGGAGGTCTCCCCCGAAGAATTGTCCAGGATAAAAGCCATCATACGCACGCTTCAGCCAGGCGCGGAAATCATTGAGTGCGACTACGCGGACATCGTTCTGGACAGGATACTGAATACCGGGAAGTTCGATTTCGACAAGACATCGCTTGCCGCAGGATGGATACGCGGTATCGAAAGCAGGCCTTCCGCAGAAGCCGAAGCGGAAGCCCACGGACACCATCATCACCATCATCACGATGAAGGCGAGGCAGAAGAATATGGAATAGGCACTTTCGTATATTATCGCCGCCAGGCATTCGATATAAACAAATTCGACTGGTTCGTCGCGAAAAAATGGCCTGCATCGGTCATCCGTACGAAAGGCATCTGCTATTTCAGCGATGAAAAAGACATGTCATACCTTTTCGAACAGTCCGGTTCGCAGAAACAGCTCAGACAGGCCGGAAAGTGGTATGCTTCCGCTCCTGCTGAAGACCTGGCGCAGCTTATGAAATCCGATCCCGGATTCATGCGCGACTGGGACGAGGAATACGGAGACAGGATGCAGAAGATAGTCTTTATCGGCAAGGATATGGACCGTGACCGTATCACTCGTGATCTCGACGAATGTCTGGTATGAGGCTGACTCACTCTTTTCGATCGCGGCTCAACTCTTTATACGGTATTCCTTCGGTGTACACCCTACCTCTTTCTTGAAAAAGCGGAGGAAATGCTGCGGATACTGGAAACCCAGTTTATCCGCAATTTGTTTGATGCTTGCATTTGGCTCGAACAATGCCGTTTTCGCCAATTCAATGATTTTAAGGTGTATATGTTCCCTTGCCGTCTTGCCTGTTTCGGATTTGACCAGATCTCCGAAATAGTTCGGAGAGAGGCATATCTTGTCAGCGAAATACTTTACTGTAGGCAGGCCATGCAGCTCTGCCATGCCTGAATCCCAATATTCGTTCAGCAGCTGTTCGAAACGCACAAGCACATCATTGTTCAGTTCTTCACGGGTAATGAACTGGCGCTCGTAAAACCGCATGCAATAGTTGATCAGCACCTCGATGTTTGAGATAATCAGAGGCTTGGAGAACTTGTCTATCGGATGCTCCAGTTCGTGCGCTATCATGTTCATGTACTCCTGCACTGTAACCCGTTCATCCTCGGACAAATGCAGGGCCTCGTTGGAAGCATAGGAAAAAAATGTGTATTGCTTTATCTTCTGGGCCAATGGCGTGCGATGCAGGAAGTCCGGATGGAAGAGCAGCGCATCGGCTTCCGGTGCAGGACCGTCCTCTATTCGGTGGATGCCTACAGTCTGTCCAGGCGCAAAACTGACTACGGTTTCATCATCGTAGTCGTATTTCGTTTTCCCGTAATCGATAGTGCATCCGACTGTCTTTTTCAGGAAAAGTGCATAAAAGCCGAATATCATCCTGTGCGCCTCTGGCTGCTTTTCCAAACCGTTGAAATGCACGACACTGACTAACGGATGCTGTGTCTTGAACCCGAAAAAACGATTATATTGATCTATCGTATCAGCCTTTATTATTTCCATATTCCTGACCGTTGATTCTGATTCACAAATATAAGCTTTCCCCGGATACCATTGAAATCAAAACAGATAAAATGAGTGCTCAGGGTATCTTTTTCCGTTGTCCGGATACCGGACAATATAATTGCAAAACTTACTTTTGTAACAGATTAACCCGGGAATTAATCCGGCTGATGACTAAAATAATTACAGTTATGACACGTACATTTTTAATTGCCTCCGTTTTCCTCTGCCTCTTCGGACTGACGGAAAGCACGGCGCAAACGACTGAAAAAGACAGCAATATGGAAGAATTGACATTGACACAGAAATGGGACAAGACATTCCCTCAGAGCGGCAAAGTGAACCACAGCAAAGTAACATTCCACAACCGCTACGGCATCACGCTGGCCGCCGACCTGTATATTCCCAAGAATGCGGAAGGCAGACTCCCGGCGATCGCAGTATGCGGCCCGTTCGGAGCGGTGAAAGAACAGGCGTCTGGACTGTATGCGCAGACTCTGGCTGAGCGTGGCTTCCTGACTATAGCTTTCGACCCTTCATTTACAGGTGAAAGCGGCGGCCAGCCCCGCTATGTGGCTTCGCCGGACATCAATACGGAAGATTTCTGCGCGGCTGTGGATTATCTCTCGACGCGGGAGGATGTGGACCCGGGACGTATAGGCATTCTCGGTATCTGCGGCTGGGGCGGAATGGCAGTCAATGCGGCAGCTTCCGACACCAGGATAAAAGCCACCGTAGCATCTACGATGTATGACATGAGCCGTGTCACTGCCAACGGCTATTTCGATGCGGCAGACAATGCCGATGCACGCAATGAAATACGCAGACAGCTCAGCGCCCAGCGTACTGAAGACTACCGGAACGGCACATACGCCCTTGCCGGAGGGGTTGTCGATCCTCTGCCCGATGATGCCCCGCAGTTTGTCAAGGACTATCATGCATACTACAAGACATCAAGAGGCTATCACGAACGCTCGCTAAACTCGAACAGCGGATGGAACAGGACATCTTCCCTGTCTTTCCTCAATATGCCGATTCTGACGTATGCCGGAGAAATACGGAGCGCAGTGCTGCTTGTCCACGGCGAAAACGCCCATTCACGATATTTCAGCGAAGATACATTCAAAAAACTCCAAGGCGACAACAAGGAGCTGCTTATCGTGCCTGGTGCCAGCCATACAGACTTGTATGACAATATGGACAAGATTCCGTTCGACAGAATCGAGGAGTTTTTCCGTGAGTATCTGAAGTGATGTAAATCACGCTTCACACAAAAAGATGTATTCACTTCTCTTATATAAATTTAGAAAAGTGAATACATCTGATTCTTCATTTCAGTTTATCTTATTTAGCAGAAAAGAAAATATCACAACATAATGGATAAAATAAAAAATAACTTTACAAACAAATCCATATACAAAAAGTCCCCATAACCGTCAAAGTTACAGGGACTTTATATATTCTATCTGCAAAATCAGATAAAAGGTCGAATTTCAAGGCTTGCGAAGTCCCGAAAACCGCAGTTTACTGCTGTAAATGAGGATTTGAGGGACAAGCGTAACGCAGAAATTACCCTTTTTGCTGATTTTGGATTACTTGTTCAGAGCCTGAGCCACATCCACCGCACAAGCCACAGTACATCCCACCATAGGGTTGTTGCCTATTCCCAGGAAGCCCATCATCTCCACGTGGGCTGGAACTGAGGATGAACCTGCAAACTGCGCGTCGCTGTGCATACGGCCCATGGTGTCGGTCAGGGCGTGGGTAATTGATACTGGATAAAAGTTTAACTTATAAATAATTGATTTTCAGTCTAATATAAACATTAGAAAGAATTTCCGTCAATAAAATTGGTTGATTCCTTAATTTGGTTTGATATAAGCCACAAACTCATTGTCTTAATCTCTCATTCTCCCACCTACGCTATATTTTCCCGATTTTTCTGTTTATATATCCCTCACGAAATTACAGCGCCGATAACAGAATGATATATAATGAAATAGAAAATCCCCTTGTTTGGAGGGGATATTTTATTGGATTATAATGCCAATGTCCCTCCACCATTGCAGCAGAGGGACGGTTTGACTTTATTTATTCGACATATTCGATATAATAAATCGGTTCTCCGTCAACTTTTATTGTCA